>CAYWMD010000001.1:0-97930 GCA_964458575.1 uncultured Bifidobacteriaceae bacterium
ATGATCGAAGTGCCGCGCGGCGCGCTCACGGCGGATGAGATCGCGCAGACCGCCGAGTTCTTCAGCTTTGGCACGAACGACCTCACGCAGACCTGCCTGGGCATGAGCCGCGACGATTCCGGCTCATTCCTCGGACCGTATCAGGAACTGGAAATCATCAAGAAGAATCCCTTCGCCACGATTGACCAGACCGGCGTGGGCCAGCTCATCAAGATCGCTGCCGAGAAGGGCAACAAAACCCGGCCGGGCATCAAGCTGGGCATCTGCGGCGAGCATGGTGGTGACCCCGAATCCGTGAAGTTCTGCCATCGCGTCGGGCTGACCTATGTGAGTTGCTCGCCCTTCCGCGTTCCGGTGGCCCGGCTGGCCGCCGCACAGGCTGCGCTCGAAGAATCGTCTGCGAAGAAGGCCAAGCAGAAATAGTTCCCGCTCACATCGGCCAGCGTTCTATCGGCTGGAAGTCCCTTGATAGAATATCAGGGATGTGGACGTGTGTACGCCAGTCATCCGTGCCTGATTGATCGTCGCAGGGTTGACCGGCAATGCTGTTCCGCGCTTCGGTTCTGGACATGCAAGCGCGTCAACGAGCCAACCCATCGAATGACGCCAAATCGGACACTGCGTCTCGATTCTGGCTAAAGCTTCGGATGAGGTGACCTGTTCTGGAGTCTCGACCCCTCGCTCAGAGGCTGCTGTCGTGCCAACACTTAGGCCTGTTTCCCCCGGTTTGACCCCTTTCCCCAACCTCCTATCTAGCCAGGCGAAGCAAACACAGCTTCAAGTCGGCGAAGGGCGGAAAACTTGCTTTAAGAACTGGAATCTGCCCGCAGAAACGTTGTTTCAGCCAGCGGCGCAGGTCCGCTTAGCCAGATGATTGTGACAGCAACAGGTCAACAGGTCCGCCAACCTCGGCAACGAGGTCAAAGAGCCATGACACTCACGGAAGTGGTCGTCGCCATGGCCATCATCGGGCTGGTGGTCGGAGGAATCGTCACTGGATATTCGTATTGCGGACACTCGACGGAGAAGACGGCGCTTGCGCTGGCGGCAAATGCAAGGGCGATGGAAATCATCGAAGAAACGCGCAGCGCCAAATGGGACACCGTGAGCTGGCCGCAGGTGGATGAAGTGGTTCAGACGAACTTTCCAACCAAGGTAGTCACCTTGGACTTGTCCGGCGACACAAAGATGCTCACCAAAGCCACGGTTCAGACCACCATCAGCCAGATCTCGAACAATCCGCCGTTAAAACGAATCCGCGTTGATTGTATCTGGAAGTTCAACAACTCCCAGTTGATGACCAATTCCATTGAAACCTGTCGCGCGCCCGACCAATGAAACTCCAGCCGCATCGCTTGGTTACGCGCCGGGCCTTCCTGCCCAACCGGGACGGCGCCTTCACGTTGACCGAACTACTGATTGCCGTGGCGATATTCATCGTTCTAGTCGGCGGAGTCATTTTCTCGAATCTTTACGGGTTGAGCATGTTTCGGATCACCGAAACCAAGCTGAACGCCACGGCGGATGCGCGACGGGTCATCGGGACGCTGACCGATGAAATCCGCACGTGTAATTCAAGCTGGGTCGGAAACGTCAAGAACGGCACCTTTGAAGCCCTGCTGGATGGGGAGACGCAGCAAGGCAGCGCGCTGTTGATTTATCCCACCACCAACACCAGCAACTACGTGATCTATTTTCTCAACCCATCGGATCAGTCGTTCCGTCGAACCGCCAGCACGGTTAAAGCCCCCACCGTCCTGGCCGAATACGTCACCAACTCGATCGTTTTCAGGGCCCAGGATCACCTCGGGCGGGTATTGACCAACAACCAAAACAACCATGTGATCCACCTGAACTTGGAATTCTACCAGCGCATGCGCCCGTTGAAGGTCGCCGATTACTATAAACTCGAAACCGCCATGACTCGCCGCATCCGCGAGTAATTATGAAACCGCTTCGCCAACCGCATGAGCAACAGACCGCCAGCGCCCTGGCCTTGACCATGATCATGTCAGGCGTGGCCCTGGCCATTCTCACGGGCGCAATGACCTGGTCAATGAACAGCGCGCGGCTGACTCACCGCTCCATCCAATACACGCGTTCGGTGGCCGCTGCCGAGGCCGCCACCGAGAAGGTGATCAGCCAGATGTCCCAGGACTTTCGATGGGGCGGGGAAAACCTCGTTTCCTATAACCTCTCCAATTACCGACGGACGACACCCACTGGGGCGGATTCCGCTACCTGGGCCGGTTGGGAATTCAGCGACGGCAATGGGAACCTCGCTCAAACGTATGTCCAGCCTGGATTCGCCAACCGATACGTCGTTCTGAATTCAAGTTATGCCGGGCTGCGAGGATTCGTTTCGACCTTTAACATCGTTTCCCACGCGCGGCAAACCCCGGCACCGCAAAAGGTCGTGGGCGCGGTGCTCCAGGAGGTCCAATTGGCCCGCATCCCGATTTTTCAATTTGCCATGTATTCGTCCGGCGACATGGAAATCAGTTGCGGCCAACCGTTCAACATCACCGGGCGAGTTCATTCCAACGGCCAGCTTTACGTCGAACCGGACAGCGTGATGACGTTTCAATCCTCCGTCACCGCGGTCCAGGACATCCTGTTTCAACGGCATCCGTTGGACACGCGCGGAAAACCCGCGGGCGGGGTGGTTTACGTCCGGCCCGAACTGAAAACGGCTCACGTCCCAGCCATGTCCCTGCCCATCGGGACCAACAACACCACGCAAGCGGTGCGCGAAATCATTGAACCGCCACCGACCGGTGAGTCCGTTACCTCCCCACTCGGCCGCCTCCGGTATTACAATCAAACTGACATGATCATCGTCGTCACCAATGTTCTTAACAGCGCGACCTCATTCGTCGTCACGGCGACCAGCGGGCGAAACCTTGATAATTCCGCCACCACCATCCCCACCAACCAACTGACGCAGTTTGTGACCACATCCGCCAGGTTCTGGGACGGTCGGGAGGGAAAAACCGTGCGACCGATTGATTTCAATGTCGGCACCTTCAAAGCCTGGAGCCAAACCAACTCCACTTTGCGCAACGTCCTCAAGCGGGATGTGTCCTCCGTGTATATCTGGGACCGTCGCAAGCTGGCCGGGACGAACCTGCCAGCAGTCCGCGTGGTCAACGGCAGCCAATTGCCTTCCTTCGGTCTGACGATCGCCACCGCCGATCCGCTGTACGTTTCCGGAAACTTCAATCAGACGAATTCAGCCAATCTGGGAACGACGAACACGATTACGACCCGTCCGGCGTCGTTGGTGGCAGATGCCATCACAATCCTGTCAACCGCGTGGGGGGACGGGAACACCGCATCCGGCAAGAGCCCGCCCAATGCCGCGTCCACCACCGTCAATGCTGCACTGCTCACCGGGGTGGTGGAAACCACTGCCGGCAAGTACAGCGGAGGCATGGAGAATTTTCCGCGTTTCCTGGAAAACTGGGGATCCGCCAATGTCTTCACATATAATGGTTCGATGGTGAAAATGTTCGCCAGCCGTTACGCCACCAATGCCTGGGGCAAGAGCAACGTCTATTCACCACCCAAGCGCAACTGGGCGTACGACGTCAATTTTGAAGATAACGCAAAGCTCCCACCGCTGACACCGGGCCTGCAAAAGGTGTTTCGCGCCCGGTGGACCACTGTGGCCGAGAACAAGAAATCCGCTCCGTGAACCGGATCCGAACCACTGTCGCGCCTCCCGCATGCATGAGCAGCCGAACGATAGCAAACTCCCCTGCCCCCGAACTTTATCGGCGGCGGTTGGACGGTCGTCGTTCAAATCGCTCTGCCGCTTGAGGCTGCTCGCGCTCGCCGTCAGCCTCCTCGCCGCTCCGCTGGGGGCGCAGGATGAGACCTACACCTTCGAAGACGAACTTTCACCCCGGCCGGATTTCTTCCAACGATCAAAACGGCTCGCCGCCGAACAACAGGAACTATATCGGTTGCGCGTGCCCATTCCCGAAGCCGTCAAGCCGCTGCTGCCGACCCGGGAAAGCCCCGCCGCCATTCGGGCGCGCGCCGCGTGGCTGGCGGCCAGAGCCCACGACCGTCGCCAGAACCTGTTCATCGCGTCTCTCCTTTTGCTGATCGGCGTGTTGTTAGTCCGAAGATTGATGCCCGACTTCGTCCGGTATCTCAACCTGGCCTTCAATCCGTGGGTGCCCGTGCCGGTCACGATGGAAAACTTCTCCGAACATGTTCGGGCCGAGGACGCCGCCTTTGATGGCTTCATCGCCGCCCTCCACAACGGCCCCGCGCTCACTGCCGGCGAGTCGCCGTTCCAGGTTGCGGTCCACGACCCGCTTGATGACTTCCACGCCCGCAGGGAATCCTTGTTTGCACCGTTGCGGACACTCTTGCGCGAGTTCACGTCGGGTGACAGTCGCGCAACCAGCGGCATTCTCTCGGACCTCTGCCGGGAACTACGCACGGTCAAGGGCGAAACCTGCGTTCCGGAATTGTTGCCCGCGTGGCAAATCGCTTCGGCACTTGAGGGCCTGCTCAAACAGCTCACCGATCGCGCCGCCAATGTTTCCCCGTCCACGAGGCGCACCGTCGGCGCCGCTGTCGAATTGCTGGAAAACCTTTGCCGGCCGGGTGTTCGGCCCGATCTTCTGGCGCATCCCCCGCTCCGCCTGCTGGTCGTGGACGACGACCTTATCAGTCGCAAGGCCGTGTCGCTCGCTTTGAAAAAGGCCTTCCACCAACCGGATCTCGCGGAGGACGGCGAAAAGGCGCTGGCGCTCGCCACCATGCAGGCTTACGACGCGGTCTTCCTCGATGTGCAAATGCCGGGTATGGATGGATTCGAAGTCTGCCAGAACATCCACAAGACGGTACCGAACGCCCATACGCCGGTCGTTTTCGTCACTTGCATGAGCGACTTTGAGGCCCGCGCACAATCCGTCCTCAGCGGCGGGTGCGATCTTATAGGCAAGCCGTTTCTCACCTTCGAGATCACGGTCAAGGCCCTCACGCTCATCCTGCAAGCCCGGTTGCGTTCCACGGCGGACGCAGTCAGCGCATCACCCGGCCCCAATGGCGTTCGTGCACCGCGGTCCCGCCCGCTTTTGGACGATCCGGCGGCAAACGCCCTGTGGGGCACCCCGTCGCAATCAATTCCGCCAGAGAACGCTTCGGTGAATGACAAAAGCGGCGATGCGGCGGCTTCGACAACGCCACGCTCGGAGGTCGCCGGGTTATCACCCGACGCGTCAACTGAGGACCCGATGTACCGAGCGTTTCTGGACCGAACCGTTACCCAGCTTGGCCCGCTGCGTGATCACGTCCAGGCCATCTTTCAAGTGCCGGGCGAAAACACGCGTCAGGAAATGCTGGGGGATCTCTATCTGCGACTCAACGCACTGATACCGGAAAGGGATTCCATCAAGACGCATCCGGCCGTCCGCATGAGCGCGGCGATCGAGGCGTTGATCAAAAAACTGTTGGAAGACCCCAAACACGGCACTTCGTCCACCTTGTTTACGCTTGCCACCGCCGTGGACGTTTTGCATGAACTGTGCGCGCCCGGAGTCCGGCCCGATCTCGCATCGAACCCGCCTTTCCACATGCTGGTGGCCGATGACGATCCCGTCTCCCGGCGCGCCATGACCCTCGCGCTCCAAACAGCGTTCGAGAAGCCCGAAGCCGTGGATTGCGGTGAGGCCGCGGTCGCTGCGGCCAGGGCAAACACCTACGACGTGATCTTTCTCGACGTGAACATGCCGCGCATGGACGGTTTCACGGCCAGCGCGAAAATCCGCGAGATCGGCCGCAATCGCACAACACCGGTCGTGTTTGTCACCGGCCAGAACGATTTCAAATCGCGCACCCAAGCCAATCTCAGCGGAGGCAATGATCTCATCGGCAAACCGTTTCTGACCGCCGAAATCACCGTCAAGGCGCTTACCTTCGGTCTGCGAGGACGCCTGCGGAAACTCAGGACGGGAGCGCGCTGGTTGACGCCGGAGGACCTCAAGGACGACCCGGCCGCCGGCGCAGCTTCCGACCGGGCGGCTGAACGACGAGATGCGCGGCGCCGGGCGAAACGATTCAAACGGGCCCGCCATTCGTGGTATCAATCCGCTTGAATCAAACCATCCGCGCCACTATTTGCAAAGGCGGCCCACTCGCACACTCAATGGCCAGATGACCCGGCGGGCCACACTTGAGTGTCCCCAGGTCTTCTCCAATTGCTTTGCCAGCGGCTTCAACGGATCCGTGCCCGTCGCGTTGATGTATCGGTTCGTTGCGGACCATGTGGCATAGTAACCGAGCAGTTGAGCGGGCGTCCATTGTGCCTCCATTCGAAAAACGGGCGGATCAAGTTCCAAAAACGGAAACGGAATCGTGCGATACCCTGCCTCCACCAGCGCGCGCTCCGGTGGCCAGTAGGCACCGACCGTGTCTGCGTAAAATCCCTGAACGATTTCGTTGACCTCGCCGCCTTCCACGGTATTGATACCGTAGCACCAGATGGCAATGACCCCGTCCGGCACGAGCACACGGCTCACTTCGGCGTAGAACCGGTCGAGGTCGAACCAATGCACCGCCTGCGCCACCGTCACCAGCGAAATGGAGTCTTCCCCTGCCCCGCTGTTTTCTGCCATCGCGACGCGATATTCCACTGCTGGGTGCGGCTTCGCGGACGCAATTTGCTCCCCGCTGGCGTCCGTCCCAATGACCCTTTCGAATCGTTCGGCGAGGTCAAGCGTCGCCTGACCGCTTCCGCAGGCGCAATCCCAAACCACCGCATTTCGCGGTACCAATGTGGCGAGAAAGTCAAATAGCGCTGCCGGGTATCGGGGCCGACAATCGGCATAGCGGTTTGCCAACCCTGAAAAGTGATCTTTAAACGAGGAACTCATGCCACTTTCGATTCCTCGTAAGAAAATCACTTCTTCGTAACAACAATAAATGTGGTGTGCGATTCAATGTTTTGTGTCACTATTCAGAAAGTTACCCGATTGCGAAATGCCATCACAACTGGATTATACATAAACGCCGTGACCAAATTCATCCTCATTTTCTCCGCCGGCCTCTGCTTGTTCCCACGACCCGCGTGCGGTTGGAACGCCGAAGGCCACATGGTCGTCGCCCAAATCGCCTACAACCACCTTAACCCCGTCGCCCGCGCCAAATGCGATACCCTCATCGCCACGCCCATTTTGTACTCGAGCAGTTACAACAACACATTTGTGACGGCGGCGTGTTGGGCCGACGACATCAAAAGTTCCACGTCCGCTTTCAACAGTTGGCATTTCCTGGCCATCCCCTTCAGCCTGGACGGCACGCCCACCAACGGCGTGGGCGCAGCCGCGTTTGATGTCGTCCGCGCCATTCGCACGAACATTTCTGTGTTGCAGAACACCTCTGCCACTCTGAGCAACCAGGCCGTTCACCTGCGATTTCTGCTCCATTTCGTCGGCGACATCCAACAACCCCTGCATTGCTCCACCGCGGTTTCCGCACCACTACCCAACGGCGACAGCGGAGGCAACGGTTTTGCCCTCACGGGCGGATGGATCAATCTACATTTCCTCTGGGACAACGGCGCCGGTTACTTGCAGGATTCACTGTTGCGACCTTTAAACACGACCGACCAGAACACGTTAAACGCCTTGGTCGCGGCGGTCGAAGCGAACCATCCTTACAACTACGCCACAAACCTGGGTACCATTCCCGATCCACTCACATGGGCCCAAGAGGGCTGGGCGCTCGCGCAAACCCTCAGTTACCTCGGGGTTACCAACGCCACCACGCCCACAGCCAGTTATCTGACCACGGCCGTCGCCGCCACCGATGAGTTGATGGCCAAAGGGGGCCACCGTCTGGCTGATTTGCTGAACACGATCTATCCTGCGCCACCGATCATTCTGACTTCAACCGTCCTCTCCAATGCAAACATCCAGTTTACCTGGAACGCCGTCACCGGCGGAGTCTATCGTGTTCAATGGAAGAGCAATTTGACGGATCCGGTGTGGAATCACCTGACCAATATCACCGCTTCCAGTAATTCCGTATTGTTCACCGACCAGTTAAGGCAAACGCAATGCTTTTACCGTGTGATGCAATAGCTCATCGCTGGTGAATTTTGGGGCCGATTGTGGACAAGGACTCCCACAACTAACTTCGCCTTTCGATTTTTACCTCCACGGACAAGGTACGCTCGGTCGTCCCTTTGTAGTTGCCGCTGACGGGCGCAACGTCGGCGTAGTCGCGGCCGACGGCGACTTTCACATAAGTTTCGTCCGGCTGGCAATTGTGCGTAGGGTCCAGGCCCTGCCAACCGATTCCCGGAACAAACACCTCCGTCCAGGCGTGCGTGGCGCTCGCGGCCTGCGTCGCAAGATAGCCGCTCACGTACAGCGCCGGGATCTTCACCGCGCGACACAAACCGAGCATCACGTGCGCAAAGTCCTGGCACACGCCACGTCGCTGGGTCAATACGTCGCGCATGTGCGTGTGGACGTGCGTGGAATTCGGTTGATATGCCAGCATTGTGTGGACGTGTTTCATCAAATGCAATGCGCTCTGCCAAACGTCATCCACGCCTTGTGTCGCATCCACGGCCAGTCGCCAGACTTCCGGGGTCATTTCCACAAAGCGGCTTGCCTGAATGAAATCAAAACAGCGACCGTGGTGCAGCGCTTCCGGCAGACGCGCCATCGTCGCTGGTTGCGCGTCAAAGGGGAGGCTGTGGCGCGGGCGGGTCGTGACTTCAAGCCGGCTTTCGATCTCCAACGTCGAGTGCGGTTCGGGAATTTCGAAATGATGCACGCAGTTCGCGTAGAAATCATGGTAGTGCCGCAATCGGCACGTTGGGATGACTTTGAGAAGGAACGATTCCACCGTTTGCCGGTTGTCGGATGGCGGCTGCAACCGGACCTCGTTGAAACTCTCCCACACCGGTGAGGCGTACGCATAGAGCGTGCGATGGAGAATGTCATATTTCATCGCGGCGGTGGGTATCAAAACACCCCGGCGTGTGCGAGTCGAAAGGCTCACTCGCTCCGGGCAATCCGCAACGCAACCTGTTGCTGCTGTTCCTCCTGTTGCACAAACATACAGCCTTCGCCCGGAACAAAGGCCTGGAAGATGTAGGCGTTGAACAGCGCGTCGCCGATGTCGTTGAGTTTGATTTGTGTCTTGTCCAGATAGTCATGCAGCCCGTTCTCATAAAGCTCTTCGACCGTGCTGAATTGCAGTTCGGCCACGAGCCGGCCGGCCAGCTTTTCCGCCTCGTTGGAAAAACGCCCTTCCGCCACGCCGGAAATGTGACGGAGGGCGCTGTTCAATTCGTCCACGCAGAATCGGATGGAGCGCGGGAAATCCTCATTCAACACGAGAAATTCTGCAACCGATCGAGGGTGCACCTCGCCCCCGTAAATGGATTTGTAAGCGTCCCAGGCGCTGCACGAGCGAACGATGGCCGTCCACCCCAACGCCTCCGTCGGGCTGACCGTTTGCGGCAACCCGCGCGCCGGGAGGCTGTGATAGCGGATGTCCAGAATGCGCGAAGTTTTGTCCGCGCGTTCGATGAACCGGCCGGCCTGGCTGAACCACCAGCCTTCGTTGTGAATGTGCGTGGCGGAACTCAGCCCGATCAACTGCAGCGAGCTGGCTTTGATCTCGTTGAAAAAATCCATCGGGCTGTCCTGCCACATGCGGCGTGCTTGCGGGGATCGGACGAAGAGGTAGAGGCGGTTCAGCTCGACCCACGACTCGACGGCAATCTGGTCGCGAACCATGCGCGCATTTTCACGCGCCTGGCAAACGGACGAAACGAGCGAGTTGGGGTTGTCTTCCGCGAACACCATGAACTCGGCCACGGCACCGGCAGTCGCACTCTGATTGCGTTCCACAAACACTGCCTGATCCCCGGTGGTTTGGACGATGGGCAACCAGTGCTCGCGCACCTGTGTCGCATTCATGGTGCGATAGTCCAGCAGCAGTTGCAGGTTGACGTCGAGGATACGGGCGATGTTCTCCGCGCGCTCGATGTAACGCGACATCCAGTAAAGCGAGTTAGCAACGCGGGACAGCATTTATTCGTCCCCGTACAGCACCCATGTATCTTTGCTCCCGCCGCCTTGGGATGAATTCACGACGAGCGAACCTTTGCGCAACGCCACGCGGGTCAGGCCGCCCGGCACAATCACGACTTTCTCACCCGAAATGATGTAAGGTCGCAAATCAACGTGCCGCCCCTCGAAGCCTCCCTCCACGTAGGTTGGATGGCACGACAGGGAAATCATTGGTTGCGCGATATAATTGCGCGGGTCGGCTTTGATGCGCTTGCGGAATTCTTCGATTTCCGCTTTGGACGCTTTTGGGCCCATTAACATGCCGTAACCGCCGGATTCGTTGGCGGCCTTGACCACCAGGTTTTCGAGATTGGCGAGGATGTATTTCAAGTCGTTTGATTCGCTGGCGAGGTAAGTGGGCACGTTGGGAATGATCGGCTTTTGATCCAGGTAATATTCGATTATCCGTGGCACGAAATAATACATCACCTTGTCATCGGCGATGCCGGTTCCGATGGAATTTGCCAGTGACACATTGCCGGCGCGATAGGCCCTGACGAGTCCAGGCACGCCCAGCATTGAGTCGCGTCGGAATACGGTCGGATCAAGGAAATCATCGTCGAGCCTCCGGTAAATCACGTGGACCGGTTGGAGACCTTTCGTGGTACGCATGAAGACATGTTCATCGCGAACCAACAGATCGCGGCCTTCGACAATTTCGATTCCCATCTGGCGGGCCAGGTAGGTGTGTTCAAAATACGTGCTGTTGTACGCGCCGGGCGTCAATAGCGCCACGCGCGGACTGGTAATGCCCGCGGGGGCGATGTATTGGAGCATCTTCAACAACTCCTGCGGGTAATGATCCACCGGCTGGACCCCAACGCTTTCGTACATTCCGTGAAACGCGTGCTTCATCGCGCGACGATTCTCCAAGACGTAACTCACGCCGCTCGGACACCGCCCGTTGTCCTCTAGCACCATATATTCCCCCCGCTCATTGCGAATCAGGTCCGTGCCGCAAATGTGAATGTAGATGTTGCGGGGCACTTCAAAGTTTACGAATTCACGCCGAAAATGTTTGCCGGACAAAACGTAGTGCGCCGGGATCACACCATCCTTGAGGATGCGCTGTTGATGATAGATGTCGTGCAGGAACAAGTTGAGCGCCGTGATTCGCTGAACCAGTCCGCGTTCCAGAAAACCCCATTCCCTCGCGGGTATGATGCGGGGCACGAGGTCGAAGGGAAAAATCCGTTCCGCACCACGCGAATCGCCATACACATTGAACGTCACGCCCTGCCGCAAAAAGGCGAGGTCAACCGCCTGGCGTTTGGCGGCGAATTCCTCGGCCGGAAGCCGCGCTAACGCCTCCCGCAGTTTCTCGTAATGCGGCAACACGCCGCCGTCGCGCCCAAACATTTCGTCGAAAAATCCGTTCGTGCGATATCCGGCCATCAGCGAAGACGGCGGTTGCGATTTGGCCAGCGAGGTCATTTTACATCAGAGCCCGTCAACTGCGCATATCCCGCGGTGGCCGAAACTGCTCGGTTCGCGCGGGATGATTACGTGATCACGCAGTTCCAGCACCCTTAAGCAACTAGCTTGCCGCGCCCGCGCGCGGGCCGAGTCCGAACTGTTGGAACGCAGATTAGCGATTCAACACCTGCACCAGATGCGGCGTGAAGAGACGCGGTTCGAGCAGGAAGGCGTCGTGGCCCTTTTCAGTGTGGACGGTGATCCACATCATGGGGACGTGGGCGTGCTTGAGGAGATGAACGAGCTTGGACTGGTCGTGCGGCGGGAAGGAAACGTCCGAGTCCATGCTGAACACCAGAAATTCCTGATGGCGGCAGCGTGAGAACGCATCGTGCAGATCCTTCGCCCCGGCTTCGGCGGCAAGATCGAACCATTGCCAGGCGTCCACGATGCGCAGGTAGCTGTTGGCATCAAAGCGCTGAACGAATTTTGCGCCCGCGTGAAGCATGTAGGACTCAACCGGATGATTCATCTCATACCAACCGTGCGGTGGTTTCTGACTTACCACTTCGTTACGGGCACGTTCACGCAACGTGTCAGGTGAAACAAAGGTCTTGTGTGCGATGCGCCGTGCCAATGCGAGGCCGGTGTCGGGCCGCGGGCCGTCGTAATAATCGCCACCCTTGAAATGCGGGTCGCTTTCGATGGCCGTAATCTGCTCGAAGTTCAGTATCCGGTGATTGATGGTGGTCTCCACACCCGTCCCGATGGGCGCGACAATATTCACCCGATCGGGACAACGTGTTGCCAGCAGTAACGACAAATAACCGCCGATGGACGCGCCGGTCACCGCGTGAAGTTTTTTCACGCCGAGCGAATCGAGCAGCTTCAATTGCGACTCGACGATGTCCACGATGCGCAGGACGGGGAAGGAAGGCCCCCAAGGTTTGCCGGTTTTCGGATTGATCGAGCCGGGCCCAGTCGAGCCGTAGCAACCGCCGAGGTAATTCGCGCAAATGACGCAGAATTTCCGCGTGTCCAGCGCCTTGCCCGGTCCGATGAAGTCGTCCCACCAACCCACGTGCATTTCCTCCGTCCAATGGCGGTGGAGTCCGGGCACGCGGTGGTTGAGGCCTGCCGCGTGCTGGCTACCGGTCATCGCGTGAAAAACCAGGATGACGTTCGAGCGGTCGGCGTTCATCCGGCCATACATCTCGTAGGCGAGCGTGAAGCGCGGCAGCTTGCCACCCACGCGGAGTTGCAGCGGCTTCTTCGGGTTGTCGAACTCGAAGAACCGCGTTTTGATTTTTCCAATGCTTCGCATCGTGTGTACAAGGCTATTTCCGGCTTGGAAGCTCTGGTTTATCGGGCGACTGGTTTGAACGTGGCTGCACAGCCTGTTTGTTGAGTCGTTTCGCCAGTTCTTGGGCAGCTATGCGATTATTCGGCGTGTCGGGAAGGGCGCCGCAGCCGAACTTGCCTCTGTCATCGCGTGTGACGATGACCCAAATGACTTTTTGTCCTTCGGGAATATCGCCGCCAACGCCTTTAACGTAGCTGTAGCCCAAGTTCAGTTCCTGTCCAGGCTGCGCATCACCATAAAAAACCTCCAGCACCTTCACTTTTTGCCGACCATGATAAACGCCGCTAAAACCAAGTTGTGTGTCCGCTGATCCGACCGCCTGACATGCAACAATGCACCCAATCGGCGCTTCCCTCGCGTCTGGCAGCAACGCGAGGTTCATTGGCCAAGGGGATTGCCAGTCGTGATCTTCAGGTCTGAGCAACCTTATCCACCCCACCATCAGCATCGGACGACCGTACGCGAAACGGTTAGGAACAATCTTGGACTTCATCAGGATTTTCGTCTGATTGAACTCCCCTGGTGATTTGTCCCCGCGCAGATCACCAAAAGGTTTCTGATACTCCCGTAAGTCTGCGATTGCCATCCACGGTCTATCTACCTGAACCGTGTAGGACCACTGCATTTTCTCCGGTTCGCCCACAGGATAGGCTCCACCGGCACCTATGCGCCCGATCAACACCATCTCCTGTCCGGCTGCGTCCTTATACTCGGATGATTCGGACTGAACAGGCAGCCATCGTTCATCAGTCGCTCCCGCATTAGTCGCCGGAAGTGTGGAGTCGGCTGCAACGGCAAAGTTAATCGCGGCGAGTAAAGCCGTATTGGCGATCCAGTTTGCGTTCATAACTCGTGCCGCCGTACTGACTGCGATTACTTTCAGGACCGCTCCAACGCCTGGTCCAGATCGGCCAGGATGTCGTCAATATTCTCCAACCCGACACTCAGGCGCACCATTTCAGGCGTGATGCCGCCGGTGCGCTGCTGTTCCTCGTTGAGCTGAGAATGAGTCGTCGTCGCCGGATGAATCGCCAGGCTCTTGGCGTCGCCGACGTTGGCGAGGTGCGAGAACAACTTCAACGAATCAATGAACTTGCTGCCCGCCTTCGCACCGCCTTTGATGCCGAAAATGACCATCGAACCGCCTTTGCCGCGAAGATATTTCTGATTGAGCTTGAACATCGGGTCGCCGGGCAGGCTGGGAAAACGCACCCACTCGATGCGCTTGTGCGACTGGAGATGTTTGGCGACGGCGAGCGCGTTTTCGCAGTGTCGCTCGACGCGCAACGGCAGCGTCTCGATGCCTTGCAGGAAAAACCACGAGTTGTCCGGCGCAATGCACGCGCCGAGATTGCGCAACGGCACGGTCCGCATGCGGAGAATGAATGCGAGCGGCTTGAGTGGTTCGGGCAAATCCACGCCCCAACGCAAACCGTGATAGGAATTGTCCGGCTCGGTGTAAAGCGGATGCTTGCCGGCGGCCCAGTTGAATCGTCCGCTGTCAACCACCACACCGCCAATGCCGATGCCATGTCCGCCAAACCATTTGGTCAGCGAATGAACGACGACATCCGCGCCGTGCGCCAGCGGTTGGGTGAGATAGGGCGTCGAGAAAGTTGCATCCACGATGAGCGGGATGCCGTTCGCCTTGGCGATCTTCGCGACGGCTTCCAGGTCGGTGATTTCGAGCGCCGGGTTGGAAACGGTTTCGCAAAACAGCGCGCGGGTTTTGGCATCAATGGCTTTGGCGAAATTCTGCGGGTCGTTCGAGTCCACCCATTTCACCGTGATGCCGAGCTTGGGCAGGATGTCGTTGAACTGCGTGTACGTGCCGCCATAAAGATTGCGGGCGCTGACGATGTTGTCGCCGGCTTGCGCGACGTTGATGACGGAATAAAAAATTCCCGCCGTGCCCGAGGCCACCCCGAGCCCGCCCATTTCCGGCGCGCCCTCCAGCAACGCGACCCGCTTCTCCAGCACGTCGGTGGTGGGATTCATCAGCCGCGTATAGACATTGCCCAACTCGCGCAGCGCAAAAAGATTCGCCGCGTGTTCGGTGCTGCGGAAGACGTAGGAACTCGTCCGGTAAATCGGCACCGCCCGTGAAAGGGTGACCGGATCGGGCTGCGTGCCGCCGTGAAGGCAGATGGTTTCAAATTTCATGGATACAGAATTTACCAATCGTCCTGGCGCAAGGCGACAACGGATTTGCAGCAGGAGAAGTCCCTATTGCCCGGTTGAATGGGCATTTCGGCTTAGGTTCAGATAACCGCCAGACCCGGCATTTTGCTCTTCGGCATTGCACGGTGATATGTTTCCAGGGCACCCAGCGCCTCCGGCCGAACCACTATTGTCGGTCTCGCGCTCCGCAGCAGGTCAACCGCTTGTCCGACGCTGTCAGCCCGATCGGTGGCAAGAAGGTACGCACCCACCACCGCTGCACTTCGCGAATAGCCGACTTTGCAGTGAACGCACACAACACCGGCATCGGTGCGCTGGGAAATGAACGCCACCGCATCCCGCAATTGTTCTGGAGTCGGCGCCGTGAGGTCGAGCAGCGCGATATTTTTATAATCAAGCGAGCGAAGCGCGGCGACTTCGCAGAACTCGGCGGTCAAATCGAGCACTGCTGTCAACCCCAACTCCCGAGCTTTTTGCGCCTCACGGCGGTTCAGTTTCGCGCTGATCCACAGATTTGGCGTGACAACATTCCAGGCCGCGCACTGACGGCGATAGTGGAACAGCGAGAGCTGTTGCCCCAACAAGCATGGAGCGAATACGAGTCGCGCGCTCAACGGCAGTCGCCCCTTCTCTTTCCGATAAATGCCTGGTCCCAGTCCCCAGTAACCCGCTGCGATTAAAGCCAGACCCAGCGCCGGCCAGTGACAGATGCCGGTCCACGGCCAGCCAAGCCACGCCACACCCACCGCCACCAAAGTCCCAACCGCATAATACAAACCCACGCGATGGTTCGGCGACCCGGCGGATCGGGTATCCCCCTCACGGAAGAGATAGAAGCAAATCACAGCCAGAACAAATCCTCCGACGATGTCCACGAAATGGTGCTGCCACGTCACCAACGTGGAAATGCCGATCAAGACAAACCACACGCAAAACGCAGCTCGAACAATTCCTTTTGTGTGTCGGAAATAGATGTCCGCCAGAATCAGACAGAGGGTGATATGAAGCGAAGGGAACAGATTATTCGGCTGATCAAAGCCGTGCAGAAATTGAAAGATTGCCCCTGTCCACCCCCCGGGTTGCGGGCGAGGGACCGCCATCGTCAGCGGCATCAGGAGAAAGCCCACCCCGGCAACCAGAATGGCGAACGCAATACGCCGCGCCAGCGTGCGGAGTTCGGATCGGCGGCCGCACAAAAAGGGTGAGGCGACAAAGAAGAGGTCAATGGACATGTAGGGAACAATCATCACCGGAACAAACGGAATGAACCGCTCCCATTGGTAATACCACGTGCCGACGTCTGAACGCTGCGCCGTGATCCAGTTGCAGCCGCCGTAAACAACGATGAACAGCAGGGACAACCCGGCTGACGTCGCCAGCGCAACTCGTTTGGAAGGCCGGTTCACAATTTATTTCCGCCGGGCGAGCGACACGGAGAAGATTCCCCACTGGTCCATTTCCTGTCGCACCTTTTCGAAGCCGGCGGTCCGCACCAACTCATCCATTTCCGCCTGGGCACGACGCCGCATGATCCAAGGCTGGCCCTCGCGATTGGTCAGCACGCGAGCGATGAATTCAACCTGCGGATGCCACGGCTGGTTCGTATAAACCAGATAACCACCCGGCTCAACGGCATCAGCCAGTCCCCGCAGCGAATTCAACACCGGCTCGTTGGCAGGGAACAATTCATAAAGGCCAGACACCACCGCCACCGTTGGCTTGGGCATTATCGCCGCCAGCGAATTGCGATCAAAGGCGTCGCCCAGTGCGGCGGTGACTTCTCGCAGGCCAAACTCATGAGCAAGCTGTTGGGCGGGGATCGTGTTTTCCGGTTTGTAATCACGCAGCAGAGCCGTGACGGGTATGTGCTTCAATTCGCGGATTACCTCCAAGTCATAACGACCCGGTCCGGACGCGATGTCCAGAAGCCGCACGGGCTTGCCGCTCGCGTGGACCTCTTCGATGGCGGCGCGGAGCAGCTTTTGCAGATTCACTTTGCGCAACCGGATTCCCCGCCATCCGATGCTTTCCAGGTAAGCACGGTCCATCAACCGACCAAGCACCGTCACGCCCCGGGGTCGGTTCTCATACACGTAATCCAGCGTCCGCCCGGAATCGAAACCCGCCTCCCAGCCCAAGCGGATGCCCTGACTTAATCGCCCCATCGTTTTCATCGCGCACCGAATTACGGCAAACATGGGATTGCCCGGCCTCGACAAGCGGTCGTATTCGTCTCGGGTAAACCCGCGTTGGTCGGCTTCCAACAACGACGCGCACGGTTGCGGCCGGTCGAAACATTCGACGATGAATTCCCGCGTTTTCGCCACGACCGCACTTCGATCGCGCTCGTGAAAAATGGCGTGATAGGAATCAGAAAACATCGCCATCCTCTTCACGGGAGAAGATAGGCGGTCGAAAAAAAGCTTTTGCGCCGACGGCTTGACCACCCAATCGGCCCCGGCGCTGAGCATCAACGTCGGCGCAGTAATAGCGGCGGCATCGTTGAGAAGACGGGTGGATGTGTCGTGGAGGTCCAGCAGAATGTTGACGGCGATCTGGCGAAAAATAAGCGGGTCGGCCTTATACGCGGCAGCCTGCTGCGCGTCATGGGTCAGCATGCTGGCCTTCACGTAGCTTTTCACGTGACCAGGACCGAACAGCTTTTGCTTGAGCCGCAACAAGGGTACGGCCAGCGGGACATAAAGCTTCACCCGGAACGCCGGGACGGCGAGGATCAGCCCGCGGACCGGCGGCGCGAAGTCGTGAACCCAGGCCGCCAGTGTCACCGCTCCGACGCTGTGTCCCAAAACCACCATGTTCTCCAGCGGGATCTGGTATTCCGTGGCGATGTGTTGAACGAACGCCTCCGTATCGCGAATGACCACCCCCAGATTCTCCGCCGAACCGCGCTCGCCCGGCGAGCGGCCATGACCACGCGCGTCCCAGGCAAATACGGCGATGTCCGCCAGTCCGAGCGCTTCGACGGTTTCCTGCCAGCGTCCGGAATGTTCGTGTCCGCGATGGAACAACAAGAGCGCCTTTTCCGTTCGGCCTTTGGGAATCCACGCGCGATAGAACAACCGGGCCTCATCCCAACTGACAAATGTGTGTTCGGTAGAATTCATTTATCACCTCCCGCGCTTTGCCGTGCTTCACCCAATTCCGCCACCGCGTTCTGCAACTCGGCACAGATGATGTTAGCGGATTCTTTGTCTGGTGAAAAAGTCGGGTAAGACCTCGGCGCGCCGATCCGGAGCGACAGTTTGCGCGGACGCGGACACCACCGGCCCGGAGGCCACGCCGCGAATCCTCCCGCCAAATGGCACGGCACCACCGGCAGCGCCTTGCCGGCAACCAACCAACCGATGCCCGCTTTGAACTCCCCCAGCTCTCCCGTCCGCGTGCGAGTGCCCTCGGGAAAAAGGATCAGCACGTTGCCGGGACTGGCGAGCAGTTGGCGGCAGGTCTCGAGACTTTGGCGGACGTTGCCGCGGCGGCGAAAGGGAAACGCATTCACCACCACGGCGGCCAGAGCCGAACGCGGCTTGTTCACAAAAAAGTAATCCCGGGCGGCCGCCGGAAACGCACGATGCAGCCGGCGAAGCGGCATGGCGGCGAGGAGGCAAAGCGTATCGAGATGGCTGGCGTGGTTGGCGACCAGCACGAATGATCCCCGGGCAGGGAGATGCTCGCGACCGATGATTTCCAACCGATGAAATAGTCGCAGCCAGCCCCGCAAAAGCAGCGCAATCAATGACCGCAGGGTGTAAACGGTGAGATCGGGCTCCCGCGGAAAACGGCGCAAGCGCCCCGCCAGCGACTGCTCCCAGTCAGCCGCGGGCTCGTATCGCCATGGAACATCGCAGGTTAAAGGTGTCTGCACGTCGGCACTTTGCCATCGCTTGGGACTGGCCCGTTAATCGAAAGATTTTTCACAGGATTGATACAATCAATGCTCCATTCGTCTCCCTCATCTAAGTTCATGGAAATATCCCGCCATGTGAAAGAACAACGGCGCGACGTAGATCAGGCTGTCAATCCGGTCCAACACTCCACCGTGCCCGGGAATGCCCGCGCCCATGTCCTTGATGCCGATGTCACGCTTGATCACGCTGATGGCCAGATCGCCGAGCTGTCCGCCCACACCGACAATCAGGCCGGTCAAAATCAGTTGCGCGGGGCCGAAGTGCGGAAAGGAGAAATGAAGCAGCCAGGGCAGCAGGAGCGAGACAGCCAATGCGCCGATGGCGCCCTCCCAGGTTTTCTTCGGACTGATGTTGTTTCGCAGCGGATGTTTGCCGAACAATTTTCCAAATGTGAAGGCCGCCACGTCATTGATCTGGGTTGCGAACAGGACATAAAGCAAATAGCCATAGGCGTTCGTGGCGTTGGCCAAAAAAGCCAGATGGCCAAACATCCAGCCGATGTAAACGAACCCGACAATTCCCAGTGACACGCGCTGCACCTGCCCCGTCACAACGTTGCGCATGATGGGAACGAGGAACATTGCCGCGACCGCGTACAGTGGCAGGACGATGAACAGACCATACCAACCGTCGCCAGTCTCCCCACCTTGGGGTGGTCGCATCAGGGAAGTTATTCCCACAGCCGCGATGCCCAAATATACAACCGTGGTCATCCACCAATCACGATAGAGACCCGTCGCTCTGGCAAATTCCTTGAAACCCAATCCCGCGACTGTGCAGAAGAAAATGATTACCGGAATGCGTCCGGCAAAAATGACACCCAAACAAACGGGCACCATGACCAGCCAGCTTTGATAGGTCGCCCAGATGGGTGTCACATCCCTTTTAAGCCCCCAGCGCAACACCGACAGCACCAGGCCCGCTACAACGAGCACACCGACCAGGATCAGGAGGTAGGCTCGGAAGATATCACTATGCAGCGCGTTGTGCGGCGACATGATCAGGATTTCGCTTCCGGCGTTTGCCTGGCCCGTAACGCCGACATCATCCGGCGAAGTCGAACCCAAATCGTCTGGATGCAGCCAAGGACGATGAACAGGCACGTCCAGTCCAGGATGCTCAGTCCGCCCCAGGAAATCGCGCCTTCGCCGCGCCCGATCAGCCCCCATGTAAGCCAGGCACCGAGATGCAACACCACCATGCGCCACGGCTTGGACATGAAACCGCTGAACTCACGTCGCGCCCCGATGGCTTGTCCAAACAAACCCACGTACGCCGTGAGCAACGCAAAGATGGCGGCCCAATAACCGCTGACCACGGCATTCAACCCGCTGTGCGCTACACCGGTAAAAATCAGAACATCCGAGATCCGATCCGGCAGATCGTTCAGAATTTCACCCCGCCAACTGGCCTTGCCCGAGGCCAGCGCCACCATGCCATCCAGCATGTTGCACCAAAGCCGCACGTAGCAAAGCAGCGGCCCAAGCAACAACAACCACGGATGCGAGCCGGCCTGCCAGAAACAAACCCCGGCCAATGCCGCGGCAACCATCGAAAGATACGAAATGACATCGGGATGTATGTGCCATTGGACACACAAGCGCACTGCCCCGTGAGCAGTTTTGCGAAAGATATCGGCAATCGGCCGGCGGGACGTGGGTTGGTATTGCACTGCTAAATGAAAATCGTTGCGTTCGACGGCTCAATGCACGACCTCCATGTACCAAACTGGCAAGCCGCCGCAAAGAAACTATTTGCGGGCGCGTCCGCGGCGGTGGTAAACCATGGGCGCATGACCTTCAGCGAGATGGTGCAACTCTACTTCGATCGTTCCAACTCCTTGCAATGGTATTGGACCCTTTACGTGGTGATCATCGGTGGTTTGCTGGCCTTTTCCTCCCTGCGCAAGGAACGTGATTTGATCACCACGCTCCTGATCACCGTGCTGTTCAGCTTTTTTGCGTACAAGAACCTGGGGGCGATCCGCGATGTCACCTTCCAGCGCTATGCCGTCTTGCAGACAATCAAGGACGCGGCCAGCTCGCAAAACGCAGCCGAGATCCAGTCGGTGGCAGGCGTCCTGACACCTACTTTGGTTGCGCCCGCTTACGACGGAATACGCAATTTTCATGTCGTCAGCGATTTGCTGACCATCGCGGCTGTCTGGGCAATGGAACTCCGGAGAAGGAAACAACAAGAAGCGGAACCGCAGTAACCCGGAATCTGAAAAAAGGGCGAAGGGTTTCTCGCTTAGTGAAGTCAGCTTCTATATCCGCAAGCTGCATCTGCGCGGTTCAAACCACCGGGAGTTTCCATTCCCCGCGGAAAGCGCGATGCTCCAGCATCGCATTGGCTGCATCATCGCCGCGGAAGCGTTCGGTCCGGGGATTCCAGGTCAATTTGCGCCCCAGTTTCACCGCGATCAAGGCCAGTTGGCAAAGCGTGTCGCTCCGCACGGCCGTGTCGATGTCGCAGATGGCGCGCTTTCCGCCTTTGATGGCATCCAGGAAATTGCGTGCGTGGTCGTCGCTCACCGGTAGTTTGCGCGGCATGGCACCGCACTGGTTCTGCGGATCCTGCAAGAGCCGGCTTTCCTGATCGTCAGCGGTAAAGATTGCACCGCGACGCACATGAACCCAGTCCGATTCACCAACGAAACGAATGCCATGTTGAAAACCTCGCGTGCCGTCGCTCACGAAAGTCATGGGCGCGGCGTGCGCATTTTCATACTGCACCTTCCAGCGCAGAATGGCGTCACAACTTCCTTCCTGGGGAAACTCGCCTTCGCCCGTCACCGTGGTCGGTCCGGTCGCATCCATGCCGTTGCCCCACTGCGCAATGTCCAGGTGGTGGATGCCCCAGCAGGAAATCATGCCCAGCGAAAACGCCGTCATATTCTCGTGGTTGTCGCGCTTCAGTTTTTCCTCGTGAAAGGGACACGCGGGCGCCGGCCCGACCCAGCGATCCCAATCCAGGTAGTCCGGAACGGGTTGCTCGGAAAAAAGCGGCCCTTTCTTGCCGGTCGGAACGGATACGCGAATCTCTTTGAGCTTGCCCAGCCGGCCGTTCAACGCCAGTTCGCAAGCCCAGCGAAACTTCGGATCGGAACGCTGCTGCGTGCCGAACTGAAACACGACGCCTTTCTTGCGCACCGCCGCCCGCACACACCGCGCCTCCTCGAACGACAGCGCCATCGGTTTCTCATGATAGATGTGCTTGCCGTGCAATACGGCATCCACCGAAGGGATGCTGTGCCAATGCACCGGCAGGGCCATGAGCACCGCATCCATCCCGGCATCCGCGTTGAAATCGCGAAAATCGCGGAACACCTTCAAATCCGCGTGGCCGTACTGCGCCGCAACAAGTTGTTTGGCCCCCTCGAGGTTTCGCTGGCTCACGTCGCATAACGCCGTCACCCGCACGTCGTCATGCCGGAGAAACGCGCGCAGGTCCGTCTTGCCCTGCTCGCCAGCGCCGAGGACGCCGAGCGTGATCTTGTTTGACGGGGATGTCCGCCCACCCGCCCCCAGCACATGCGCTGGCACAAACCAGGGCGCAACCCCGGCGGCAAGGACGGTATGGAGAAATGCTCGACGGTTGGATCGCACGATGGTTGCTGGCGATTTCATGGTCGCCGAGTGTCGCACTCAATCACTTCGCGTGTCAATCGCCGCCCAATTTCTTCAAGCGAAGTGACGGGATCAGTTCAGAGCGTTTCCCTTCACCGCGCGCACAGTATTTTGAATTGCCCTGTCCGCTATCGGCTCTTTTCGCAATTTGGCAATTCTTTCGTCTGATCCGCGAGCAGCGGGCTTTCTGTGGAACGAAAAACGGCGAACGGATTGTTCCGTTCGCCGTTGGTGTTAGGCCGGCACTGCTGGACCGCCCTGCCAAATTTCAGTAACGATAGTGTTCGGGCTTATATGGCCCTTCGACTGGCACTCCGAGATAGTCGGCTTGTTTCTTCGAAAGCTTCGTCAACTTCACACCGATGCGTTCAAGGTGCAGGCGGGCGACTTCTTCGTCGAGGTGCTTCGGCAAACGATACACGCCGATCTTGTTCGTGTCTTTGTTCTTCCACAGGTCCAATTGCGCGAGGCATTGGTTGGTGAAGCTGTTGCTCATCACGAAGCTCGGATGGCCGGTGGCGCAGCCGAGGTTCACAAGCCGGCCTTCCGCGAGCAAATAAATCGTGCGGCCGTTCGGCAAAACGTATTTGTCATACTGCGGTTTCACGTTGATGCGCTTCACGCCTTTCAGCGTGTTGAGCTTGTCCACCTGAATCTCGTTGTCGAAGTGGCCGATGTTACACACGATCGCCTGGTCCTTCATCTTAAGGATGTGGTCGAGCGTGATGACGTCCAGATTGCCAGTCGTGGTCACGTAGATGTCACCAGTGCCGAGGGTGTCCTCGACGGTGGCGACTTCAAAACCTTCCATCGCGGCTTGCAGCGCATTGATGGGGTCAATCTCCGTGACGATGACGCGTGCCCCGAAGCCGCGGAGCGAATGGGCACTGCCCTTGCCGACGTCGCCGTAGCCGCAAACGACCGCGACCTTGCCGGCAATCATCACGTCGGTGGCGCGCTTGATGCCGTCGGCAAGCGATTCACGGCAACCGTAGAGGTTGTCGAACTTGGACTTGGTAACGGAGTCGTTGACGTTGATGGCCGGAACGAGAAGTTTCCCCTGCTCAAGCATCTGATAGAGGCGATGAACGCCGGTGGTCGTTTCTTCGGAAACGCCCTTCCAATCCTTCACAACTTCGTGCCAGAAACCGGGGCGCTCCTTCGCGACGCGTTTGAGCAACGCCTTGATGACGGCGACTTCGTGGTTGTCGCTGGGCGTGTTGACC
This sequence comes from uncultured Bifidobacteriaceae bacterium, assembly GCA_964458575.1. Lineage (GTDB taxonomy): Bacteria > Verrucomicrobiota > Verrucomicrobiia > Limisphaerales > JADLHS01 > CAYWMD01. The sequence goes on from CAYWMD010000001.1 coordinate 23,854, forward strand.
CAGTTGTCGCCGTTCTCGAGTTCGTAGCCTTTGTGAATGAGGAGCGTGGCGTCGCCACCGTCGTCCACGATGAGTTGCGGACCTTTGTTGCCCGGATGCGTCAGTGCCGCAAGAGTGAAGTTCCAGTATTCTTCAAGCGTTTCACCCTTGTGCGCAAACACCGGAATGCCAGCCTTGGCGATGGCCGCAGCGGCGTGATCTTGCGTGGAGAAAATATTGCAGCTCGCCCAACGCACGGACGCGCCGAGTTCCTTCAGCGTCTCGATGAGAATCGCCGTCTCGATGGTCATGTGCAACGAGCCGGTGATCCGCACGCCCTTAAGCGGCTTCTGCGGGCCGTACTTCTTGCGGATGGACATGAGGCCGGGCATTTCGTGCTGGCATACCTCAATGGTCTTGCGACCCCATTCGGCAAGCGAGAGATCTTTGACGGCGTAATCGTGTTTGGCCGCGCCGTTGCCATTGGTTCTGGCAAGTTTGGCGCGGGAGGGCGGGAGTTTGATGGCGGTGGGCATATCAGGTAATCGTTGCGAGTTTGTGGTTGATGAATTTACAGCGCGCGCTTCAAGGCCTCGACCTTGTCGGTTTTTTCCCAGGTCAACGCCGGGTCGCTCTTGCCAAAGTGGCCATAGTTCGTGGTCTTCAGGTAAATCGGACGGCGGAGGTTGAGCTGCTCGATGATGTCCGCGGGCTGGAAGCTGAACACGCGGTTCACGGCGCGGATGATTTTGTTTTCGGAAACCGCGTTCGTGCCGAACGTGTCCACGTGAACGCTGACCGGGTTAGGATGACCGATGGCGTACGCGAACTGGATTTCACACTTTGCGGCCAGCTTGGCGGCCACGATGTTCTTGGCGACCCAGCGACCCATGTAAGCGGCGCTGCGGTCAACTTTCGTGCAGTCCTTGCCGGAGAACGCACCGCCGCCGTGACGACCCATGCCACCGTAACTGTCCACAATAATCTTGCGGCCGGTCAAACCAGTGTCGCCCTGAGGCCCACCGACGACGAAACGCCCGGTCGGGTTGATGAGAAACTCGGTCTTCTTCGTGATAAGGCGCTTGGGTAAAACCTTCTTGATGACGTTCTCGATACAGAATTTTTCAATCTCGCGATGGCTGGCGTCAGCCGCATGCTGCGTGGAAATAACGACGTTGGAAATCGCCACGGGCTTGCCGTTCTCGTAAACGACGGAAACCTGCGATTTGGCATCAGGCCGCAACCAGGCCGGACCTTTGCCGCTCTTGCGAATCTTCGTCAACTCGCGCCCGAGCCGATGCGCGAACATGATCGGCGCGGGCATCAGTTCGGGCGTTTCATTGCTCGCGTAGCCGAACATCAGGCCCTGGTCACCGGCGCCTTGTTTGGAAGTCTTCTTGCCCTTGGCCTTGCGCGCGTCCACGCCCTGCGCGATGTCGGGCGACTGCTGCGTGACGATCACGTTCACGAAAACCTTGTCGGCGTGAAACACGTCGTCATCGTTGACATAGCCGATTTCGCGAATCGTCTCGCGGGCGATCTTCACGAAGTCGAGCTTCGCCTTGGTCGTGATTTCGCCGCCGATGATGCAGATGTTGGATTTGACGTAAGTTTCACAGGCAACGCGACTGAACTTGTCCTGCGTGTAACAGGCGTCCAGCACGGCATCGGAAATGGTGTCGGCGACTTTGTCCGGGTGGCCCTCACCCACGGACTCCGAGGAGAAGATGTATCGGTTGCTCATTTAATTTTCAGTCAATGTTAGCGGTCATGGTCAATTTCATATTGACGTATCAAGATGGGATGATATAACAGAAACGCCATGCGTCAACTGGTTTTCTGGAAAAAGTTTGGCGCGCCGCAAAAGCCATGTCTGCCACCCTAAAATCATTAAGAGCCCTGTCCGATGCCACGCGCCTGCGCATCGTCGCGCTGCTGGAGAAGGATGAACTTTCGGTAAATGAACTTCAGGAAATTACACGTCTGGGACAGTCGCGCATTTCGACACACCTGGGCCTGCTTGCGGACTGCGACCTCGTGCGCTCGCGCCGGGAAGGGAAACGAACGTTCTACAAACTCAACCCGCAGGCGGACACGGTGGCGAGCGAATTCATTCAACTCGCCATCCGGGGCGCGAAGGAATTGCCCGAACACGGCGGGGATCAGATCAACCTCAAGCGGATCCTGAATCGCCGCCGCGAACAGGCGCAGGTTCTTTTCAACCAGGTGGCGGGCCGGTTTGATCGCGTGTATGGCCCGGGGCGTTCCTGGCAGGCGTTCGGTCATTTGCTGTTGCGGATCCTGCCTCCGCTGACGGTGGCGGATCTCGGCGCGGGCGAAGGGCTGTTAAGCGAACTGCTCGCGCGGCGTTGCAAGAAGGTCATTGCCGTGGACAATTCCGAAAAAATCGTCGCGTTCGGTGTGGCGAAGGCGAAGAAGGCGGGATTGAAGAATCTGGAATTCCGGCTCGGTGATTTGCAGAACCCGCCCATCGAAGCGAACAGCGTGGACCTGGTGGTGTTGAGCCAGGCGCTGCATCACGCCGAAGACCCGGGGACGACGCTGGCCGGCGCGTTCCAGCTGTTGCGCACCCCGGGGCAAATCCTGATCCTGGATTTGCTCGCGCACAAATTCGACAAGGCGCGCGAGTTGTACGGCGACCGGTGGCTGGGATTTGCCGAGAGCGATTTGCATCGCTGGCTGGAAGCCGCGGGGTTCAAAAAGATCGAGATCAGCGTGGTGGCGCGCGAGGAACAGCCGCCGCACTTCCAGACCATTCTCGCTGGTGCAGAACGAATTTGACCTGCAGGCGGCGTTCGCCCTCTCGGACGCGGTCACAGTCCCGCGCGAAAATTGCCGACGGCGTCGCTGGTTCGCAGGATGCGGTTGTAAAGCCGCAGCGAACGAATCGCGGCCGATATTTTCAACTTTGCCGAACCGTTTGGCGAGCGCAGCGTGGGACTGAAACGGCCCCAGCCAAACTGCCGTTCCTCGCCGCCGTCGCACAATACGCCATCCACGACAAAGGTGATGATCTTCGGCCCGCCGTCCACCGTGATGACGACATGATGCAACTTACCCGGCGTGAACAGACCGCGATCACAGTCCCAACTCGATTCCTGCCGGCCATCGTTCAGCTTGATGCGAATAGTCTCTTCCTCGGTGGTCGAGACGAGAATTCCCCGGCCCCGCTCATCGCGGCTGTTCAAGAGCGCCTGTCCCGCCGCCTGGGAATCAAGCTGCATCCAGAACTCGAGGCTGAAACCGGCGCGTAAATCCTTGCCCCCATGATCCGGTCGCGTGCCATCCCGCAGGTGAAAGATGGGCAACTGCGGCATCGCCACTTCCCGGGCCATCGGCGGGTCGTTGCGCAACTTCAAGATCAAACCAGTCTGCGCGACCGAACTATTCTCAAATTGACCGAACAAAGCGTCCAGCAGCAGCTTGGGAATTTCATGCACCCGACCGATGTTTTTCTGGGTTTCGGTCACGTAGAACTTGCCGTCCTCTTCAATCAGGTCCGGATAACTCATGCGGATGAACGGATCGTCGTCGTAGAGGAGGATTTCCGGTTGCGACCAATGGATGACCTTGCCTTCAGGCGAATCGCGCTCGACGCCAGCGGCAAGCCACGCGGGATTCCGATCCTCGTAAGGCGTGCGCCCGTCACGGCCGGCACCGGGCGACCCGGGCCGGATGAACGCTCCGCCGTGATTGTGAAACCAGTAAAGGAATTTTCCGTTGGAACAGCGCCACGCAAAATTCGCCGCGCGCGGGTGCTTGATGCGCCTGCCCCCCGGCGCGTAACTCGCGTAAGCCGGCGTGCTCCAGGTGTGACCGCCGTCCCGGCTGTACGCACAGGCGGGCCACCCGTCCACGGTGCGATACACGCAATAGAGCGAGCCATCACTCAACGAAACGATGCTCTGCTCCTCGGCCACGCGACCGCCCCCCGGCGGCGTGCGCAACCCAACCGTCCCGTCCGGTAAAGTCTCGAAAGTGATTTTCTCCGGGTCGCGTTCGGTCAGAATGGTGCCGCTCTTGAAAAACGCACCCTCGGATTGCGCAAAGAAACCTTCCCCCATCGCGCCGACCTTGTGCAGCACCATGATTGCGGCGTCATCCCGAAGGAGCGGCCGGCCCACGTTCCAAAAGAATCGGAGCGAGCCGCGATAAACGTTCGTCCGGTCGCAATCAAACTCCCGAACGGGCACGTCGTAACGCTGTGCCGACCACGAACGACCGCCGTCATCGGTGAACTTGAACACATAATGGCCGAGTGAATCAACCCGTTGGATGGATTCGCCGGTTTCACTCTTGATCTCACGCACCTTGTCGGTGTTGTGGTTGTAGAACACGTAGATCCGCCCGGTCGGCACTTTCAGCAGCACGGCGTAGGAAGCCTCCGGGCCATCGGCGGGCTCGATGTCCACCGGCTTTTCCCAAGTGCGCCCACGGTCCTTGCTGCGCATCGAAACGACGTGCTGGCCGCCGGCGCCTTCGCGGCCCTTGCCCGTGGTCATGACACAAAGCCACGCGCCGTCGTCGGTCTTCACGATGTAGGGTTGGTCCGCATAGCCTTCGCTGGGAATGTTCCAGCCATTGGAAATGTGGCGCGGATCAGGGATGGGCGCGGGCGAGACAGCAGCGGACGGAAGTCCGGCGACAATTGTTGAAAAGCAGAAGGCAGCACGCAATAACATGATCGTTCGGTTTTGGTTATGCCGCAGCAATGTTCACCAGCTTCTTCGGCACGACGATGACTTTCTTGACCGTCTTGCCGGCGAGGAACTGCTGGACTTTCTCGGACGCTTTTGCCGCCGTTTCAAGGGTGGCGTTGTCCGCATTCGCCGGAACTTTGATGACGTCGCGCAACTTGCCGTTCACTTGGACCGGGATTTCCAGCGTGTCCTCGACGAGCAACGCCGGATCGAACTTCGGCCAGGGAGCGTAGGACAAGGCTGAAGGCTGAAGGCTGAAGGCTGAAGCCAGCTTGTCCCACAGTTCTTCCGCGATGTGCGGCGCGAAGGGTTGGAGTAAAATCAAGAACTCGCGCATGACGGATAAAGGTTTTGCCTCCCAATGCAGAGCGGCGTTCACGAATTCCATCATCGCCGAGATGGCGGTGTTGAAACGCATCCCGTCGAGGTCCTCGGTGACCTTCCTGATGCAGGTGTGGAGCGTCTTGAGTTGCGCCGCCGTGGGCGATACCTCTTTGATCCCGGGATGGAGCTGGATGAGTTTCAACAACTCCCCTGCCCCGCTCGAATCCGCGGTCGTTTCGGCTTGCTCGAATTCCGTTTCGCTCTGCTCGTCCACGAACAATCGCCAGACGCGACCGAGGAAACGATAAACGCCTTCGACATTCTTGGTGCTCCAGGGCTTCGTGTCTTGTAGCGGACCGAGAAACATCTCATAAAGCCGGAACGCGTCTGCACCGTAATCTTTGAGGATGTCATCCGGGTTCACCACGTTGCCGCGGGACTTGGACATCTTCTGCCCGTCTTCGCCGAGGATGAGTCCTTGGTTGACGAGTTTGAAAAACGGCTCGGGCGTCGAGACGTAGCCGAGGTCGAACAAAACTTTGTGCCAGAAACGCGCGTAGAGCAGGTGCAAGACGGCGTGCTCCGTGCCGCCGACGTACAAATCAACTCCCGGTTTCGTGGCTGTGCTCGTGAGAGCACGACTGTCCTCAGGTTGCCGCGAACTCACGTTCGCAGCCACAGAGTTGCTGCCCATCCAATAACTCTCAGCGTCTTTGCCAACGAACGCGGCGGGATTTTTCGCGTCCAAATACCGAAGGTAATACCAGCACGAGCCGGCCCACTGGGGCATGGTGTTCGTCTCGCGCGTCGAGCCGTCGGGGAGGGCGACCCAATCCTTCGCGCGGGCCAGCGGCGGTTCGCCGGTGGCGGTGGGTTTGTAGTCGGTCAACGGTGGCGGCAGAACGGGCAACGCGCTTTCCGGCAAAGCTTCGTGGTAAAGATTTCCGGCGGCGTCCTTCTTCCAAACAATCGGGAACGGCTCGCCCCAGTAACGCTGCCGACTGAAGAGCCAGTCGCGGAGCTTGTAATTGATCGTGCGTTTGCCGAGGCCCTTGGCTCCGAGCCAATCGGTGATTTTCTTTTTGGCTTCGGCGGTGGGCAGGCCGGTAATGGAAATTTCCGGGCCGGTTGAATTCACCGAAGTGCCTTCGTCAACAAACCCGCGCCAATCTGTTTTTGGGTCGAGCGGTTGGACGACTTGCACGATTGGCAGGTTGAACTTGGTGGCGAATTCAAAGTCGCGCGTGTCATGCGCCGGCACGGCCATGATCGCGCCCGTGCCGTAGCTGGCGAGAACGTAGTCGGCAATCCAGATGGGAATCTTCTCGCCGTTGACGGGATTGATGGCGTAAGCGCCGATGAATACGCCCGTCTTTTCTTTGGCGAGTTCAGTGCGCTCCAAATCGCTCTTTTTTGCGACTTCGGCTCGGTAATTAAATACGTTGTCGCTCGTCGCAATTTTGTCCACCAGCTTGTGTTCCGGCGCGAGCACCATATAAGTCGCGCCGAAAAGGGTGTCGGGGCGCGTAGTGAAGACGCGAATCCTTTCATCCGAGCCGGCGACTTGAAAATCCACCTCAGCGCCTTCGCTGCGGCCAATCCAATTGCGCTGCATTTCCTTGAGCGAATCGCTCCAGTCAATCGTGTCGAGATCTGCCAAAAGTTTTTCTGCGTAGGCGGTGATGCGGAGCATCCACTGACGCATCGGCTTGCGTTCGACAGGATGACCGCCGACTTCGCTCTTGCCATCAATCACTTCTTCGTTTGCCAACACCGTGCCGAGCGCCGGACACCACCAGACCGGTGCATCGGTCACGTACGCCAGGCGATGCGAATCTATCAAATTACGCGCACCTTTTTCTCCGCTCAAAGCCAGATAGGCCAGCCACCTATGGTCTTGTTTGGCTATTTCCGTTAGGGGCTTGTTGCTCTTGTGCGCTTCGACGAGTTGCTCAAGTTTCGCTCGCAGCGTCTCAATCGGCTCAGCCTTGTTCGTCTCCGGATTGAACCACGAGTTGTAAAGCTTCAGAAAAATCAATTGCGTCCACTGGAAATAATCCGGGTCGGTGGTGGCCAGTTCGCGCGACCAGTCGTAGCTGAAGCCGAGGCTTTGGATCTGGCGCTTGAAGGTGGCGATGTTTTGCTCGGTGGTCTGGCGGGGATGCTGGCCGGTCTTGACGGCGTATTGCTCGGCGGGCAGGCCGAAGGCGTCCCAGCCCATCGGATGCAACACGTGCAGGCCGCAGGCGCGTTTGTAGCGCGCGAGAATGTCCGTGGCCGTGTAACCCTCCGGATGCCCGACATGCAAGCCCGCGCCGCTCGGATACGGAAACATGTCGAGGATGTAAAACTTGGGCGGGAGCTGCGCGGCACTCACTTTGCCGGAAACGCCGTGGCGCTCCGCGAACGGATGGTCGGCGGGAATGTCCTCTCCTGGATTGAACGCACGGAATGCCCGCTGTTCGTCCCAAGCCTGCTGCCACTTGGGTTCGATCAGATGAAACGGATATTGCCTGCGACTGCTCGCCATAGAGACGCCGATATTGCGGAAACAAAAGCGCCGGAGCAATCGTGGAGTTGCTGGTGCGCGGACTTCGCGCTTGCGTCGCATCCTGACTGTGCCGAAACTCCGTCCCCGCCGACGTTTTCAAATGACCGGCCGAACATGACGAACGAGGCCAAAACCTCCAGCCCGCCGCCGGCGTCTCGTGACAACGAGGACGCGGCCAACGAGCCGGGTTGGTTACGCATCGCGCTCGTGGGTCGCCGGCCGAAGTACACCGTTATCCGGGTGGTGGTGCTGGCGGTGGCCGCGTTCCTCGTGTTCGGCTTTCTATTGTTGCCCGTGCGCATTGCCGGCCCGAGCATGCTGCCGACCTATCGGAATGGGAGTTTGAATCTCATCAACCGTCTGGCGTATCTGCGCGAGCCCCCGCGGCGCGGCGACGTGGTGGCCATCCGCATTTCGAACCGGGAGTACTCCCGCGGCGAACTGTGGAACGACCTCACGCATTTCCGCCTGAAATTCGCCCGCTTGTTCCGGCCCAGCGTGATGTATCTGAAGCGGGTCGTCGCGTTGCCCGGCGAAACGGTTGCCTTTGCCAAAGGCCGGCTGCTCGTGAACGGCAAGCCTTTGGCTGAACCCTACCTGAAAACCGCGTGTGACTGGGAGCGCCCTCCGACGAAACTCGGCCCGGACCAGTACTTCGTTGTTGGTGACAACCGGGAAATGCGGATGGAAGACCACGAGTTCGGCGCTGCCGAACGCTCCCGCATCGTGGGCAAGGCCGTGCTATGAGAATCATCCTCCGAATTATTGCGGGCCTCGCGCTGCTGGCGCTGGCGCTGTGGCTCTGGTCGGTGCTTTTTCCCGGACCGGAAAAGCGCATTCGCCAACGGCTCGAAGCCGCCGCCCAGGCCGCCTCGTTCGGATCCGGGGAAGGTCCGCTGGTAATCGCGAGCAATGTCTCGAAGCTCACCGATTGTTTTAGTCAGGACGCGGAAATCAGTTTCGACGCGCCCGGCCATGGGCGGCAAACGCTCAACGGGCGTGAGGAAATCCAGCAGGTCGCATTGGGCGCCCGCCAGGCCATCGGGTCGCTCAAGGTCGAGTTCCTGGACCTGAACATAACGGTGGCCAATGACAAGCAGTCCGCCGACGTGGACCTCACCGCGAAAGGCAAGGTGCGCGGCGAAGCGAACTTTTATGTGCAGGAAATGAAATTCACGCTGAAGCAGATCAACGGTGACTGGTTGATCACCCGCATCGAAACCGTGAAAACGCTGAAATGAAAGGCATACCTTCACCCCGGCCCTCTGCCATCCGATGGCAGAGGGAGAATTGCTCGCTGAAGATTTGGAACGTCGGACATCAGAGTCTGGCAGGCGATCATTCGTGCGCCAGAAAACTGCCGACGACTTTTCCCTCTCCCCGAGGGAGAGAGTCAGGGTGAGGCAAGACGCGCCATCCAATCTCAACTCCTCATTCCTTCGCCAACGCCACCGGTATGACTTCCGAGGCCATCCTGCATCTCACACGGGCCGACAAGACGCTCGGCAGGTTGATTCGGAAGGTAGGCCCGTGCCAGCTCCGGCCCAAGCCCGCGCGTTCGCCGTTTCAAACCCTGGTGCGCTCCGTGACCTTTCAGCAACTCAACGGCACGGCGGCCCAAACCATCCTGGGCCGCGTGCTCGCTTTGTATCCCGGAAAAGCGTTTCCCACGCCGGAAGAACTGCTCGCCACACCGGACGACAAACTTCGCGCGGCCGGCCTCTCGCGGAACAAGACGGCCGCCGTGAAGGACATTGCCGCGAAGACCCGGGCAGGGGTTGTGCCCGACTCCCGCACCATCCGCAAAATGTCGAATGACGAAATTCTCGAACGCCTGACCGCAGTGCGGGGCGTCGGCCCGTGGACGGTTGAGATGTTGTTGATTTTCACATTGGGCCGCGCCGACGTTTTGCCGGTCACGGATTTTGGCGTGCGAAAAGGCTTTGCCCTAACTTACCGCCTGAAGGAAATGCCGACGCCCGCGAAGCTGCTGGCCTACGGTGAAAAATGGCGACCGCACCGAACCACCGCCGCATGGTATCTGTGGCGCGCGGTTGACCTGGCGGGTTGACCAACCTGGCCGAATCAATTCCCGGAGGCCGAGGCGAATCTCAGACCCACAACCCCGGAGACGATTAGCACGATGCAGAGTATGCGCAAGGCCTCGCGTGATTCGCCGAGAAACACCATCCCGACAACAGCCGTACCCGCCGCGCCGATTCCCGTCCACACGGCGTAGCCCGTGCCCACGGGAATCGTCTTCAGCGCCAAGGCGAGCAAACCGAAGCTGGCGGCCATGGCGGCAACCGTTGCCACGCTCGGCCAAAGCCGCGTGAAACCCTCGGTGTATTTGAGACCGACCGCCCAGCCGACTTCCAGCAAACCCGCAATGAACAAGTAAATCCAAGCCATGCCAGGAATTGTTTCAACGACCACGTCGCCGGCGCAAGCCCAAGTGCGCCGGGCAAAGGTCTTTACAAGCGGTTCCACCTTGCTCTTAACAACTTGCAAATTGCCGGAAACCTGCGAATTTCTCCGCGTCCACAGGCGTTGTGCAAGCAACATTGCCACCGCCTCAATGCATGAGACGACTTTGCAAGCCGGGCGGGACAAAAAGTGCAACTGGGCTGAAGCGCAACCACCTCGCGATGGTGAGCTTCATCGCCGCTCTCATTGTTGTCGGAATCTCGGACCAACCAACGCTACGGGCGCAAAATACTCCGGCCGTGGCGGCGCAAAAACTCACGGACTTTCACCAGATTCACCGCCGCTTCACCAACGGCACCGTCCGGGTCATCGTCACCCTTGAGCCACCGGTAAAACCCACGGTGACTGATTTTCGGTCGCCGGCCCGCCGGGCCGTCCTGCGTTCGCAAATGCGCCAGACGCAGCAAGCCGTGCTGAACACCCTGCCCGCCGCCGGCGTCAAGGTGGGGTTTCGCTTCGACAACATCGCGGGGTTTTCCGCCGAGGTGACCACCAACGGTCTGCAGGCGTTGCAGGCGCACCCGGGCGTTGTGACCATCGAACCCGTGATGGAATTGCAACCGCACCTGGCGCAGGGCATCGCGTTGATTCGCGGCATGACCTACCGTTCAAGCTATAACGGCGACGGCGTGGCCATTGCCATCTGCGACACCGGGATTGACTACACCCATCCGCGCCTGGGCGGCGGCGGGTTTCCGAACAGCAAGGTGATTGGCGGATACGACTTCGGCGACGACGACTCGAATCCCATGCCCAGTGCCCAGGCGCACGGCACGTGTTGCGCGGGCATCGCCGCGGGCGATCTCGGCACGGTGGGGGATTACATCGGCGGCGTGGCTTACAACGCCAAGCTCTATGCCCTCAAGATTTCTTCCGGGACCTCGGGCAGCGCGGCCACCGCGGACATGGTTGCAGCATGGGACTGGTGCGTAACGCACCAGGATGACGACCCGGCTCATCCCATCATGGTCATCAGCACCAGCTTCGGCGGCGGACAATACGCCTCCGTCTGCGACAGCACCACACCCTCGATGACCACCGCCGCGAACAACGCCGTCGCCGCGGGCATCACCGTGCTCGCATCTTCGGGCAACGACGGTTATTGCAATGCGATGGGATGGCCGGCGTGCATTTCCAGCGTGATTTCGGTGGGCGCCGTTTACGATGCGTCGTTCGGGAATCTCCTGCCCTGCGTGAGTTCCGCCTCATGCGCGCCCAAGATTGCCAGCTCGGGTTGCGCGACGGGGTATTATGTGAATGACACTTCGGCCACGGACAAAGTCACGGCCTACGCCAACGTCGCCTCTTTCCTCACTCTGTTCGCCCCCGCGGAACAATGTTACACGCTCGACATCGTCGGCACGTCGGGCTACTCGGCCGGCGACTACGACACCGCCTTTGGCGGTACTTCGGCCGCGTGTCCGTATGCCGCCGGTGCGGTGGCCTGCCTCCAATCGGCCGCCAAAGCGATCACGGGGGATTTCCTCACACCGGCGGCAATCAAAGACCTTCTGACGACCTACGGCGACAACGTGACCGACACCAAGGTCGCCGTCACCAAACCCCGCGTAAACCTCGAACGCGCGATTCTGAGCTTCGACACCAACACCGTCGCGAACTTTACAGCTAACCAGACCAACGGCGCCTGGCCCTTCACCGTGAACTTTACCAGCCTCAGCACCGGCGCGACCAACTTCGCCTGGAATTTCGGCGATGGCAAAACGAGCACCGTTGTCAATCCGCTGAACACCTACTCGAACTCCGGCATTTACACCGTGAGCCTGACCGTGATCGGCGCCGGCGGCACGAACTCGCTCACGAAGACCAACTACATCACCGTCACCAACCCGCCGCCGCCGACCGTGAATTTCACCGGCAACCCGACCACGGGCGGCGCGCCCCGGCTGGTCACGTTTGTCAATTCGACCACCGGCGCGACGAATTACAACTGGAACTTCGGCGACGGCAAATCCAGTTCCGCCACCAACCCTTCAAACACCTACACGAACGCCGGCAGCTACACGGTGGCGCTCACGGCGATTGGCCCGGGCGGCACGAGCGCTTTGACGCGCACGAACTACATCGTGGTCACCAACGTCGCGCCGGTGATCGTCACGCAGCCGTTGGACCAACTGGTCAATGCCGGCTCGAACGTCACCTTTGTGACGGCGGCCACGGGTACGCCGCCGCTGGGCTACCAATGGCGTTTGAACGGGATGAACATTCCCGGCGCCACCGCCGCGAGTTACACCCGGACTAACGTGCAGATCGCGGACATGGGCCTGTATTCCGTCGTCGTCAGCAACCTCGCCAGCAGCGTGGCCAGTTCCAACGCCACCCTGCTGGTGATCGTTTCGCCCGGCATCATTTCTGTCACCGGAATTCCGTATCAGCAAAACTTTGACAGCATGGGCGCCAGCGGTACGACCACGCCGTTTGGCTGGTATGTTGGCACGGGATCCGGGGCAATCTCCAGCACCACCGTCACGGCTGGCACAGGTTCGTCCGGCACCGCGCGCAATTATAATTTTGGTTCCAGCGGCAGTACCGATCGCGCCCTTGGGTCGGTGGCCGCCGCTTCCACGCAACGCGACAGCGAGGCGCGCTTCGTCAATCTGTCCGGCGCGAGCATCCGCAGCATCAACATCAACTATACCGGCGAACAGTGGCGGCGCGGCGGCAATAACGCCGTCAACAATCAGCTCGTCCTGCAATACAGCACTGACGGCGATAATTTCACGGACCTGGGCGCGGCATTTGACTTCGACACGCCGATTGATTCAGGAAGCGGATCAGCTTTGAACGGTAACGCGGCCGCCAATCGGGTCACCGATATTGGCGGCGAGTTTACGCCGGCAGCCCCGATTACCAATGGCGAGGTGTTCTACCTCCGTTGGGCGGACCCGGACGATTCGGGTTCGGATCACGGAATTGCCGTGGATGACCTCGTTCTCACGTTCACCCTGACCAACCTCCCACCCGTCATTACCGCGCAACCGCATAGCACCGCGGTGACGCTGGGCAGCAATGCGACTTTTACCGTCATCGCTACCGGGGAGACGCCGCTCGCTTATCAATGGCGGTTCAATACCACCAACCTTGCCGGCGCCACGAGCACTGCGCTCACGCTGACCAACGTACAAACCAGCAACGCGGGCGGTTATTCCGTCGTGGTCAGCAACGTCGGCGGCGTGACCACCAGCGCTGTGGCCACGTTGACCGTATTCCTGCCGCCCCAGGCCGATTTCACCGGCGCGCCCACCAACGGCCTCGCACCGCTGGCGGTGACCTTCACCAACCTGAGCTTGAACGCCACCAACTTTGCGTGGGATTTCGGCGACGGCCACACGAGCACAAACGCCAACCCGGTGAACACCTATACCAACGCCGGAAGTTTTGCCGTGACGCTCACCGCAGTCGGCGCCGGCGGGACGAACACCCTGGCCCGCACCAGTTATGTCGTTGCCACCAACCTCCCGCCGCTTGCCAGCTTCACCGGCCACCCGACGAGTGGCTTCGCGCCGTTGAACGTTGTCTTCTCGAACCTGAGCACGCACGCTGTGAGTTACCTCTGGAACTTCGGCGACGGCAACACCAGCACCAACGCGCACCCCGCCAATCTTTACTCCAATGCCGGCAGTTATACCGTGACACTCGCCGCCATCGGGCCGGGCGGAACGAATTTGCTGACCCAGCCGGGCTACATCGTTGTCACGAATCATCCGCCATTAGCCGGCTTCAGCGGCAATCCGACCAGCGGCTACGCGCCTTTGACGGTCACCTTCTCGAACCTGAGCTTGAATACGACCGAATTCGCCTGGGATTTTGGCGATGGCCAGACCAGCACCAACGCCCATCCGGTCAACACATATTCCAACGCTGGCATTTACTCCGTCATGCTCACTGCCGTGGGTGCGGGCGGAACGAATGCGCTCACGCTCACCAATTATATCGTCGTCACGAATTATCCGCCGCCGCTCGCTGACTTCGTCGCTGACATTACCAACGGCCTTGCGCCTTTGACGGTCACCTTCTCCAATCTGAGTTTGAACGCGACCGAGTTCACTTGGGATTTCGGCGATGGCCAGACCAGCACCAACGTCAATCCGGTCAACACTTATTCCAACGCTGGAAGCTACGCCATCACGCTCACCGCCATAGGCGCGGGCGGAACAAACATCCTCACGCTTACCGACTACATCGTCATTACGAACCATCTTGCGCCGGTCGCTGACTTTGTCGCTGACATCACCCATGGCCTCGCACCTTTGACGGTGACATTCTCCAACCTGAGTTTGAATGCGACCGAATTTGCCTGGGATTTCGGCGATGGCCAGACCAGCACCAACGCCAATCCGGTCAACACATATTCCAACGCTGGCAATCATGCCGTCACGCTCACCGCCATTGGTGTGGGCGGAACGAATGCGCTCACGCTCACCAATTACATCGTCGTCACGAATTTCCCACCACCGCTGGCTGACTTTGTCGCGGACATCACCAACGGCCTCACGCCTTTGACGGTCACCTTCTCCAACCTGAGTTTGAATGCCACCGACTTCGCCTGGGATTTCGGCGATGGCCAGACCAGCACCAACGTCAATCCTTCCAACGTTTACTCCAACGCCGGCAGCTACTCCGTCTCACTCACCGCCGTTGGCGCAGGCGGAACAAACGCGCTCGTGCTCTCCAACTACATTGTCGTCACGAACTTCCCGCCGCCAGTGGCTGAGTTTGCCGCCGACACAACCAACGGCCTGGTTTCGCTCATCGTGACGTTCACCAATTTGAGCCTCAATGCCGCCGGATTTGAATGGGACTTTGGCGACGGGAACACGAGCACCAACGTCAATCCGGCGAACATTTACTCGAATGCCGGCAACTACACGGTCACGTTGACCGCCATTGGCACAGGCGGAACGAACACACTCGCCCTCACCAACTACATAGTCGTCACCAACTATCCCGCGCCGCTGGCCAGTTTTGTTGCTGATTCAACCAATGGGCTCGCCCCCTTGACGGTGACGTTCGCCAACGTCAGCCAGCACGCCACTGAGTTCACCTGGGATTTCGGTGACGGAAATACGAGCACCAACGCCAATCCGGCCAACACCTATACCAATGCGGGAACTTATTCCGTCAGCCTCACCGCCGCGGGCGCGGGGGGAACAAACACCCTCGCGCTCACGAATTACATCCTCGTTCTCAATCCGGCGCTGATGTTGATCTCTCCGGCGACGTTGGACCTGGGCAACGTCCTCACCGGCCGGTTGGCGCACGCCTCCTTTGTGGTCAGCAACGCGGGCGATGTCACCTTGAGCGCGAACGCCACCGTCACGCTGACCCCGTTCGCATTGCTCGACCCGACTTCCAACGCCGTCGCCAGCTTGGCCTTCGATGTGCCAACCTTGGGAACGACGAATCTCACGGTGCGATTCGCCCCGGACCACGTCGGCAGCTTCAGCAACGTCGTGGTGTTTCTGAGCAACGGCGGCAATTCCACCAAATCGGTGCAAGGTGTCGGCGTGGGCGCGCCGTTGATTCTCTGCCCGGCGGCAAACGGGGCTGACTTCGTCTTCGTCTTCGATACGGCGGCGGGGTTGAACTACGAAGTGCAATTCAAGGATTCGCTGGACGATCCCGTCTGGCAGACGCTGCAATCCGTGCCCGGCGACGGCGCACAAAAATTCATCACCAACTCCGTCGCCATTCCGGGCCAACGCTTCTATCGGTTGCGCGTGGAGTAAGCACGCCAGTTTTCGACTGCACGAACGGAGTATTGACGCCGCCCTGGAACAGGCGTAAAGCTCATCGCGGATGCACGCTGGCTGCAAAATTATCGGCCTTGATTGGAAGTGGAGCAAATTCTCAGGTTCGACCTCTTTGCCATTAAGCCGCGACGTCCCTGGCTACGCCAACGTGCTGGGCTCGGCGGCCAGCAGCGCGACGGTGACGGTCAACAATCAAGCGACCTACCGCAAAGGCGATTACTTCCGGAAGGAACTCACGGAGGACAATTCCAGCAGCGCACTGTATCCCACGTTGACCACGATCGGGGTGAAACAGGACGGGAGCAACCCTGACATCGTAACGACGGTGACCGGACATGTGTTTGTGCCCCGGACACCGGAGTCGTTCGGTTACGATGACGACGGGAATCTGACCAGTGACGGGCGGTGGAATTACACGTGGGACGCGGAGAACCGGCTGGTGAAGATGCAATCGCTGGCGGGCTCGCCGACGCCGGAACGGCGGATTGAATTTGCGTATGATTGGCAGGGGCGGCGGGTGCGCAAGACGGTGTGGGATGACCGCGACAACGGCGAAGGAACGGAATTGCTGGATACGGTGAACGTGTATGACGGCTGGAATCTGCTGGCCGAACTGGATGCCAACGCGAGCAATGCCAAGGTGCGGACCTACCTGTGGGGCCTGGACCTGAGCGGCAGCGAACAGGGCGCGGGCGGCGTGGGCGGGTTGCTGGCGGTGACCGTGCACAGCGGAAGTCAGGCCGGAACCTACTTCTACGGCTATGACGGGAACGGGAACGTGATGGCGCTGGTAAAATCCGCCGATGGCAAGGTCTATGGCAGGTATGAATTCGGGCCGTTTGGTGAACTGGTCCGCGCCAATGGGCTGATGGCGAAAATCAATCCGTTCCGGTTTTCGACAAAATATCAGGATGACGAGAGCGATCTGCTTTACTACGGCTATCGCAGTTACAATCCGAGCAGTGGTAGGTGGCTCAACAGAGATCCTATCGAAGAGCGTGGCGGCGAGAATTTGTACGGGTTCGTCCAGAATTGCCCACAATCCTTGATTGACCCACTTGGAAGAGACAAAAACGTACCTCCCGGTGGAAACCCTTTTAATCCTTGGCCGTATTTTTGCGATCCGTGTGCTTCCGGGCCAGTGTTCGGTACGGCTACAAAAACTCTCCGAGATTGGCGGTGGCATGTCTGGGGCAGAACATGGCAACCGTGGCGAATCAGACTCTACGTTCCAAATACCGGCATACTGATCACGACAATTAACCCTCCATGGCCTGTGTCCGAAAAGGGATACTGGGTAATTTCTGGCGGTTGGGTCGTCGTAGACGCGACGTGCAAAGTTCCGCAAAATGCCTCAATTCTCGGCTGGACTTTGACTGATTTCAACGTTACTGACTGGCCAAGCATTGGCCCTAACATGAAACCCTCAGTGATGTGCAAGTACACTTGTGGCAAAGAAACCGTGCAACTTCCGGGAGAGGGCGCAATGTCCGGCCCCCCGCCGTTGCAACGGGAGGATAATACCGACAAGAACAATCCTCCGCCCCCGATATTTCGGTAATATGACTCGTCTGCAAAAGGTTGGCGTCATGTTCTTCATTTGCGTAGTCGTGTTGCTGTTGATGCTTGTTTCGTTTGCAGGATCGACGACGGAATCGGATGTATCCATTGTTTATGAAGGCAATTCGAATTCGTTAGCTGGGCCGGTCGCAATACTCCGATTAAGCAATAGTGGCATAACGACCGTAAGGATGAATGCATATTGCACCCTGTACTGGACGAATCGCTTCGGCGTCCCGACGAATGAATTTTTTCGACACGACCAAGGCTACGCCATTCTAAAGCCGCGTGAGTCAATTGATATTGCCATCCCGCATCCGTCGGACGCCGAAGTCTGGGAAGCATCATTTACGCACCAAGTCAAACCGAATATGGCAAAACGCGTTTGCGACAAGATCAGGTTTTGGCTGCCTGGCAAATGGGTGCCAGACAACTCCTTCACCGGCAGATTTAGTCCATTGATCAGAAACCCGATGTCGATCGCGAGAAAACCTGGCTCGAATCAAGAATAATGGGAGCTGTATTGCTTTCGACGTTCGAACTGTCCAGAGCAAGTAATAAAGATGAAAACGAAACGATCTGCGATGCTGGTGTTGGTCGCGTGCGTGCTTTTGTTTGCCGCGCACGAGGCGCTCGCCTTCTACAACCCGTCCACGGGCCGCTGGTTGAGCCGGGATCCAATTGAAGAACAAGGAGGGGGGAATCTATTTGGATTCGTTGGTAACAATCCGGTCTTGTTTATCGACATGCTCGGATTGGATACCGCTTCGGTGGGTCTGAATATGATGAATAGATATGCAGGCTTTGGGGCCAGCGGGCTTACTCAGCATGACATTCTTGACGTGATAAACAGCACCGAGGTACGGCGGTTCATGGAGAAGTTAATGTACAAAGCTCGAGGGCAATGGGCTTGTAATAAAAGCGGTAAGCTCTTTCAGGGTTATTCTGACATGTCTTTTTATCCGGGGAGTCCCGATTCTAATCCTGATGTGTCTATTGCAAGGACCATTGACTGGGGGCTTTCAGGAAAGTGGCAGTTATTTTTGAGAGGTGAGTGTTCTTGGAAATGTAAAGAATGTGGTTTCATGCTTCTTTCAATACCAGAAGCTACTTGCAATCAGTGTGAGTGTCGCACGCGATGCAAGATCAAAGGTACGATCAGTAAGCTTTACACCTTCGTATATGTGCCGGGCGGAAATGCTAAGAATCTTGGAACGACAGTTCTATTGTATCCGATCAACTACTTGGGGGAGACGTTCATCATAGACCAACCATTCGACACGGTTGGGCTGGATGTTGGAAAGCAAAGTTGTTTCAAATAGGGATGCCAACATTTGATACCAGTGATTTCATCATCTTAGGCTTCTATATTATTGTGGCGGCGTTGGGGTGGTTTTGTACAAAACCGAAGTTCACTTTTTATATGGCCATCGTTTTGGGGGTTGCGACGTGTGCTTTGCTTTTTCAATTACACATCTATATCGAGATGGGTGGTTTATTGCATACGTTGCCCTTCGCATTTGTTGGTTGGTTGATTTCGCGCTGGCGACAAAAGCAAAAACTGTTGAAGCCAGCGGAAACGGTGGACGGGGGCGGAGAAGATGAGAAAGACAAGTCGCCATCACCATTCTAGTCCTGTCCGGCCCCGCCGCACAGACTTGGCCGCAGGAAAACGTGAAATAGAGAAACACCGTGAGCCAAAACTGAAAGTTAAAAGATGAAAACGAAACGATCTGCGATGATGGTGTTGGTCGCGTGCGTGTTTTTGTTTGCCGCGCATGAGGCGCTCGCCTTCTACAACCCATCCACGGGCCGCTGGCTCAGTCGGGATCCAATTGGGGAACGAGGGGACGCAAATCTATACAATTTCGTTGGCAACAACAGTGTTGATTCGTTGGACGCTCTTGGATTGCAGAAGGGTGCCGAGCAGTTGATGAATCTGCAACCTCCGCCGAGCAAGGAAGTCATTCCGGGTGTAACCATTCGGCGATTTGTCGAGCCCGGCGGACATCAGTGGATGAGTTTCCGATCCGGTAACATTCAGGTTGGTGTAAATAAGGCTAAAGAAAGTGGGAAGTGGATTGATGAAACTGAAAATCGCGGCTTGAACATCCTAGAGAATCGGCTCGGTTTTTACGAATGGGAAGTTGTGAAACGGAATCTAGGATGGATGAAAGACAAAACGCCATGCAAGTGCGCGACTGTAGCTCACGTTCAGAGATGTATTGCTGCGACAATTATCTACGAATGGGGCCATGGGACGCCAAAGAAATTCAATATAGCTTGTAACAACTGCAGAGCCAATTCAGAGCGTGTCCTTAAAGGCTGCTGCGCACAGAAGGGAAGACTTCTAAATAATCCAGATGATTCTAATGCGTTGGAAAGGTTTTTCCGCGATTGGTTAAAAGGCCCGTTTAAGTATAGTCGGATGGCAAGTGAAGCGGATGAATGAGCGCGATCAAGAACAGTCTGACATGCTTGGTTGGTGTCTTTCTTTTTGGATGCACAACCATGAACATTCCTCAAAAGCACTTGAGTGCTGAAGATTTTCTCCGGCTCTACAACAATCCCGGGAAACCGGGCGACTATTGGAAGTTCAAAGGATTGAAAGACGGGCGATATTGGCTCTATCACTATGGGTTCGAGCCAGATCCTCAACTGTCGGTGGTTAGCCTCATCGAAAAAGGTTTCGTTCCTATGCGTGAAATGCCGGAGGGCTTTCCATCCGCGCCGCAACCAAAGCCGAAGCCCGCAGACTCTACAGATGCCAAAGCAGGGCTTGAGAACTGGTTGAAGGAAATTGAGGCTCGTTCTCAGAAGAAAAACGAGTGAACTTAATCGTCTGTCCCACACAAGCTGTAAGAACGAATCAAATGCATCTCAAACCAAGTGCATCCATGCTAGACGCCCCCGGAGCGCGGTGGTATTACCCAGTTCTCGGGCTACAGCTTTATGGCGTTACCCAGATTTTCGAAACGTGTGCTTACTGCGCCGACAAGGGGAGAGAGCGCTGGTCAGGCTGCGTTTCCTGGGGACACTCAGTGGGCGGATGTCGAAAGTGCTCAAGTTGGGGCGGAGGGAACCACATCACCCCGTTGCCGCCGAGCGATACCTTCCTTCACGCCTTCGACCCGAAGCACTTCTAACCCAATTGAACCCTAACCCGCGCGGCTCAAAGCTTATTCCCTCTGGTATGAACCGGCCAATCGGACATCGAAGACTGATCTACGTCATCGCGTTTACGCTTGGGATGGGGTCAGTCCTCTTGGGGAACCACCTGGAGCGGTTGGCAGAAGAAAGATACTTCTCTTTGATCTCACTGGAGCCCGGGGCGATAGACAGATGTTCGTGGATCGCGCCTATCGTCATGGTGCTGGGCGGGGTAGTGGTAAGCGTTTTCGCATCTGTATCTTTCAGAATCCAAGAGTCTGCCGCAGGTTCCCGAATCTTTCTGAAGCAATTCGCCGCCGCGCTCCTTTCATTCTTCGCGGGATTGATTGCCGGTGGGACGCTCATTCCAGTTCGCTGACAACCCTCCGGCCAGAGTTTGGTGCAGATTAGAACACTCGATAGTTTGCGAAACCAGTAATCGAATCAGGGCGAGCCAAAACTAAAAGTTGAAAGATGAAAACGAAACGATCAGAAGGCAGACGATCAGCGAGACCCCTAGCCAGCCCTATGCGAGTTTCCATACGATGGTTCACTCTGTTGTCGTTCGTGAGTGCATTTGCGATGACGGTGATTGTCTGCGGGTGTTGCACCCAAGGTCTGAAAGTCGAACTAAAATCAAAGAACCGCATTCTTCCTAATCCGCAATTGCGCAGAGTCGAGGTGCGGGTGGTCGAAACCAATAAGGTTATTGAACTAACGCAAACACTCGTGCCAAAGATGCCATTTCGCACCGTCATCATCAGCGGTCAGCATCCAACCTGTCCAAACCTTAAGGAAATAACCATCGTTGCATACCCATGGGATATTCGAGAAAACCAATTCACGTTGTTGTTCACCCCGTCGGGAGAATTCGTCGGCATTGAAGACCGCGGCAAGGAAGAGAAACGGTAGGCCATCCGTGCCCATCACACAGCCTTGGGAATGAAACCGCCAACAAAGATCTGTGTGGTAATTGCCCCGATGATTCTGGTCGCGGGGGGATTGTGGTTTGGCTTCGGCGTTGGCATTGGCAGATCGAATCAGAAGAAGATTGGAGTGGCAGTTTCATCGGCGGAATCCTTGAGAACTGCGTCGGACCTGCTGAAGCTCAGGCCCGGCGAACTACAAGGCGTGGACATCGCGCGGATGAATTTGTTGTGTGCCCAAGGACTGGTTGGCGCGGAAGAAATGAACATCACTCAGAGCCTGGCGACGCTTGATGAAATAGCCGCCCGCGTTCAGTCGGAAACCAAGCGTCACCTTTATCGTTTCCAGCGCAACCCGGCCGAGTTCGAAAACTCGGAAGGCTACTTTCGCATGATCATGCTGGCGGTCGTGTTGGCAGAGGATTTTCACGTCAAGTACGCGCCGAACAAAATCAAGTCCGCCGCTGAGGCGCATCTTGGCGACGGTTTCTTCGGGAACGCTGAGGACGTTTTTCTTTACGGGTTGACCGGTCCCAAGCGTCAGGGCACTTGCAGTTCGTTACCGGTGTTACAGGTGGCCGTTGGCCGGCGTTTGGGGTATCCGCTCAAGCTGGTGACGACCAAAGGCCATTTGTTTGTCCGATGGGAGGACGCCAAGGAACGTTTCAACATCGAAGCCGCAGGCAACGGAGTAAACCGTTTTTCCGACGATTACTATCGGCACTGGCCGTTGGCGATCAACATATATTTGCCCGGTTCCAAATCCACTGCGCCATAAAACCCGGTTGCATCCGTGACCAGAGTTCGGTTTTCAACTCCGACCAGCTTGACCTCGGCTCTGTCGAGCGTGTTCGATTTATCTCTGCCTCGCCGCGCCCAACCGACATCGTTCACCTGTAGAGCAAACACTTCTCCCGCCGCTTCTGGAATTCCTCCAACGCCGGTTTCCAGGCTGCGTGAATTTCGTTTAACGGTTTGTCCGCCTTGATGGCTTCAAGCGTGGCCGGATGCAGCAGGAGGTGCTTGATCTTGTCCGGTTTGAAATCGTTGGGATAAAGGCGATACAACGTCCGGGCCATTTCCAGGCCCACGTCCACCACGTTGCAGCGGTCGCGGTCGTTGAGCATGATGTAAACGCCGCCGCAGTTCGTTCCTTTGTGAACGCTGGTCGTGGGCGTGAAGCGAATCGGCACAAAACTCACACCCGGCAGGTTGGCGCGATTCAATTCCGCCGCGAACTTCATATCGTCAATGTACGGCGCGCCCACGACCTCGAACGGCGTGTCCGTCCCCCGCCCCACGGACAGCGCGCTTTCCAGCAAGCCCACGCCCGGATAAAGAATCGCCTGTTTCAAGTTCCGCATGTTCGGCGACGGATTCGTCCACGGCAGCCCCGTTTCGTCGAACCACTGGGCGCGCCGCCAGTTTTCGACCGGGATCACCGTGAGGTTTGCGTGCAGATTCTTTTCGGCATCATACATTCGCGCCAGTTCGCCCAACGTCATCCCGTGGCGCAGCGGCACTTGGTAAAAGCCCACAAACGTCGGCTTGTCGCCAAGCACCGGACCGTCAATTGCCACGCCGTTGATGGGATTCACCCGGTCGAGCACAAAGATTTGTTTCCCGTTCTCGGCGGCGGCTTCGATGGCGAGCCCCATCGTGGAGGGATAGGTGTAAAACCGGCAGCCGATGTCCTGAATGTCGAACACCAGCGCGTCCAGGTCCTGCAATTGTTCCGGCGACGGCTTGCGGCTCTCCCCGTAAAGGCTGCAAACCGGCAGGCCCGTTTGGTCATCGCGGCTGTCGCCCACCTTCGCATCCACGTTGCCACGAATGCCGTGCTCGGGACTGAACAGCTTGACGAGCGTGACGCCGGGTGCGCCTTTGAGGAGATCAATCGTCGGATTGCGTTCGCGGTCCTGGCCGGTGTGGTTCGTGATGAGGCCGACGCGTTTGCCTTTGAGCGGAGCAAAGTTGTTCTTCACCAGCACGTCAATGCCATTCAAGACAGGTGGCGGCGTTCGTCCGTCGGCTGGGCCACGTTGGTCGTCGCGCTCGCGCGGCGGTAACGCTCCCGGCACATTCGCGAAATCGAAACCGGTCACCGCCTCCGCCGCCAGGGTGCCGAGTTTTCTGCGCAACGCGCCGACGCTGGCCTTTTCGCTCGGGTGATTCCGGTTGGACAGGAAGATGACGAAAGTCTTCGAGAAGGGATCAATCCACACGGACGTGCCGGTCCAGCCCGTGTGCCCGAACGAGCCCAACGGAAAAATGTCGCCGCGCGGCCCGCTGTAGCCGCTGTCAATGTCCCAACCCAGCCCGCGCCGCGTAGAAACTGCGGGCGGCGTCTGGACGGTCGTCATCAGCTTCACGGTTTCCGGCTTGAAAACGCGCACGCCATCGAGTTCTCCACCGTTGAGCAACATGCGCGCGTAACGCGCGACGTCGCTGGCCGTGATGAACAACCCCGCGTGACCGGCGACTCCGCCCATCCGACGTGAGCGTGGATCGTGAACCACGCCGCGCACCGGCACGCCGTTTTCGACCTCGGTCGGCGCGATTCGACCCAGTTCGGATTTCGGCGGATTGAACACGGTGTCCTTCATGCCGAGCGGCTCGTAAATCTCGCGCTTTACAAAATGGTCCAACGGCATGCCGGCCACGCGCCGGACAATCTCGCCCAGCAAAATCATGCCCGTGTCGCTGTAAATGACCTTCTCTCCCGGCGCGGCCCTCAATTCTTCGGCGCAACACAGCCGGATGGCCTCGTCATAACCCGCCCAATCCGGTTTCAGACTGATGTCCGGACGCAACCCGGAAGTGTGCGTGAGCAATTGCCGCAGAGTGATTGCCTCCTTTCCGTTCGCCGCAAATTCAGGAATGTATTTTGCCACCGTGTCATCAAGGCTGATTTTTCCCCGTTCCAACAACAGCATGATGGCTGGCGTCGTCGCCATGACCTTGGTGAGCGATGCGGCGTCGAACATCGTGCCCTCGGTCATCGGTTCTTCGGCGGGAACGAGTGCGCGATTGCCGAAGGCCTTGTGATAACTCGCGCCGTTGTGTTCGACCCACAGCACGCCTCCCGGACACTGCTTGTCGGCGATGGCTTGCGCGATGGCTGCGTCCATTTCTTCCAGCTTCTCCGGGCGCAGCCCGTCGCCGGACGGAGCCGCCGTGACGAAGACAGTCATCAGGGAAGACAGCAAGAGGGCCGGCAGGTTTAAATTGGCCGGCCACGATGGCATCAGGTTCTTCATAGTTGCGACTGAGGATTAGACGAACACGCTCTATTTGCAACAAACGCTTTTGCGTCGGCGGCCAATCGAAGTGACGGCCGGCAGTAGCGCAGATTGTCAATCTGCCGTGTCGCCGAATGGCATTCGGCAAGGGTTGACATTTTATGCGACCGCCAAGCGCTCCGATCCCTGCGGATTAACAATCCGCGATACAGCAGAGTGCCACTCTGCGCTACGATCGTTGGGCGAGCGTCACTAGCATTCGCACCGTTTTGCACCACAACTTCGCCTTGCGCGAAGGGTTTCGTTTGGTGCAGCCTGCCGCTGAGACTCATGCCGACCAACCGCAAACGCACCCCGTCATCACGCCGCCCGGTGTCCGCAGGGGCACGATTTCGCGCGGCCCTGCGCGCCGAACGCCCGCTCCAGATTGCCGGCGCCGTTCATGCGTATGCGGCGATTTTGGCCGAAAACGCCGGCTTTCGCGCGCTTTATCTTTCGGGCGCGGGCGTTGCCAATGCCAGTTACGGCATCCCGGACATCGGCCGGACGACCCTTGACGATGTGCTGATTGACGTGCGACGCATCACCGGCGCGACCCAACTGCCGTTGCTGGTGGACGCTGACACGGCGTGGGGCGATCCGCGCAAAACCGTCCGCGAAATGATTCGGGCCGGTGCAGCGGGCATTCACATTGAGGACCAGGTCGAAGCCAAACGCTGCGGTCACCTGCCGCATAAACAACTGGTGTTACCGAAGGAGATGGCCGAGCGCATCCGGGCGGCGATTCGCGGAAAAACCGACCCGGCGTTTGTCGTCATGGCGCGCACCGATGCCGCGGGTGTTGAAGGTCTGGAATCCGCCATCGCCCGCGCGCGGCTCTATTGCGAGGCGGGTGCGGACATGATTTTCGCCGAAGCGTTGACCTCGCTCGACCAGTACCGGTGGTTTACCCGCGCGGTCAAAGTTCCGGTACTGGCCAACATCACTGAATTCGGCAAGACGCCGTTGTTCACCGTAAAAGAACTCGCTTCGGCCGGGGTGAGCATGGTTTTATATCCGCTCTCCGCGTTTCGGGCGATGAACGCTGCCGCGCTGAAGGTGTATCGCACGCTTCGCGCTGAAGGCACGCAACGCCGCGTAGTGGATTTGATGCAAACCCGCGCGGAGCTTTACGAGTTTTTGAAATACGACGCTGGTAAAAATCGAACATGAGCACAGACAAAAAGACCGGAGGACTTGCCGGCATCACCGCGGGTGACACGAGCATCTGCACGGTCGGCAAGGAAGGCATGGGCCTGACCTACCGCGGCTACTCGATCAATGACCTGGCGGACCACGCCACCTTCGAGGAAGTTGCCTACCTGCTGTTGAACGGCCATTTGCCCAAACCGGCCGAACTCGAAGATTACAAACGCACGCTCGCGTCGTTGTGCGGTCTGCCGGCCCGTTTGAAAATCGTCCTGGAACAAATCCCGTCCTCCGCGCACCCGATGGATGTCCTGCGCACGGGCTGTTCCGCGCTGGGCTGCCTCGAACCGGAGGGCAAGGACCGCGACGACCGCCACGTGGCCAACCGGCTGCTCGCCACGTTCCCGTCCATGCTGCTTTACTGGCTGCAATTCGCCACGCACGGCAAACGAATCGAAACCCAGACCGACGATTCCAACATGGCCGGGCACTTTCTGCGGCTGTTGCTCGGGACAGCAGCGGACGAAGTCCGCATCCGGGCGCTGGATTCCTCGTTCATTCTCTATGCCGAACACGAATTCAACGCCTCAACCTTTGCGGCGCGTGTGACGACCTCGACGATGGCGGATTTTTATTCCGCGATCGGCGCGGGCATCGGGGCATTGCGCGGCCCGTTGCATGGCGGCGCGAATGAATGGGCGATGGAACTCATCGAACAATTCAAGACACCCGACGAAGCCGAAGCCGGCATTTTGGAAATGTTGCGGCAGAAGCAACTCATCATGGGTTTCGGGCACCGCGTTTACAAAAAGTGCGATCCCCGCACCGCACCGATCAAGGCGCTCGCGCAAAAACTGGCGCGCAATGACGCGGACCGAAACTTGTTAGCCGTTGCGGAACGCATTGAGAGCGTGATGTGGCGGGAGAAACAGATCTTTGCCAATCTCGACTTTTTCAGCGCCGTGGCGTATCGCTTCTGCGGAATACCGACGCCGTTGTTCACTCCGATTTTTGTCATTGCGCGGACCTCGGGTTGGGCGGCACATATTCTGGAGCAACGCGCAAACAATCGGCTGATCCGGCCCGTGGCAAATTATACCGGGCCCGACCCGCGGCCCTACGTGCCGCTGACGCAGCGATGAGCCGGCGCATCGAGGCGGGAATCATGAAAAAACCGGGCTTGGGCGAGGCGAATCTGGGGGCAATGGTGGGTGTGGTGATCGGGGCCATGGGCGGGTTGGTCGCAATTACCATTCCGCTGGCGATCATCAGCGGCGACATCAAGCAGTTATCCGCGGCGCGCACCACGGGCGTCCTGGGTTTTCTCGTCTGCTCGACCGTGGGCTGGCTGGTGGGAGGACAAATCGCCTCACGATTGGAAGGAATAATGAGCGAACGCAATGCCGGGATTGTGGGAGGCGCAATTGGCGGCCTGCTGCCGGTGGCGGCCTTTGCGCTGTGGGGTTGGTATCTGGTCACACCGAGATGAAACGCCTACCCTCACCCCTGCCCCCTCCCGCCCGACGGGAGAGGAGGATTCATTTGCCGATAGCTCGGAACATCGGCAGTCCGGACTCTTCGGATAACTTGTTGAAAACCGGAAACGACCGATTGCTGTTCCCTCTCCCGTCGGACGGGAGAGGGTCAGGGTGAGGGGCCGCGTATGTCCTCACACATTTCAACTGCCAACCGTCCACCGTTTGATCCCCTGCTGGACCAAATCGCGGATTACGTTTGTGACTTCAACTCGCCCAGCGAAGAAGCTCTGAACACCGCGCGTTACTGCCTGCTCGACACGCTCGGTTGCGGCCTGCTGGCGCTGAAATATCCCGCCTGCACGAAACTGCTCGGCCCGCTCGTGCCCGGAACGGTCGTGCCCAACGGCGCGCGCGTGCCGGGGACCAGTCACGAGCTCGACCCCGTCACGGCCGCGTTCAACATTGGCACGCTGGTTCGCTGGCTCGATTTCAACGACACCTGGCTGGCGGCCGAATGGGGGCATCCCTCAGACAACCTCGGTGCGATTCTGGCCGTGGCGGATTTTGTGTCTCGTGGCTGCGTTCGTGAGAACGCGGCTGATTTGCCGCGAACTCACGTTCGCCGCTACACTGTGCGCGACGTTCTGCTCGCGATGATCAAAGCCCACGAAATCCAGGGCGTCCTTGCGCTGGAGAACAGTTTCAACCGGGTCGGCCTCGATCATGTCCTGCTTGTGCGCATTGCTTCCACCGCCATTGCCGCGCAATTGCTCGGCGGCAGTCGCGAACAGATCACGAACGCGGTTTCCAACGCGTGGCTCGATGGCGGCGCCCTCCGCACCTATCGCCACGCGCCGAACACCGGCTCGCGGAAATCCTGGGCGGCGGGCGACGCCACGGCGCGAGCGGTTCAACACGCGTTCATGGCCATCAAGGGCGAAATGGGTTATCCCTCCGCCTTGTCCGCGCCGAAATGGGGCTTCAGCGATGTCCTGTTCAAGGGCCGGCCGATCCAGCTCGCGCGCCCGTTTGGCTGTTACGTGATGGAGCAGGTGCTCTTCAAGATTTCCTTCCCGGCTGAATTCCACGCGCAAACCGCCGTCGAGGCGGCGTTCAAACTGCATCCCCAGGTTCGCGATCGGCTCGACCAGATTGCGCGTGTGGAAATTTGCACGCACGAATCGGCCATCCGCATCATCGACAAGACCGGTCCGTTGCACAACCCCGCCGACCGGGACCATTGCCTCCAATACATGACCGCCATCGGTCTGATCTTTGGCCAGCTCACGGCGGACCATTATGAGGATGCGACCGCCGCCGACCCGCGCATTGACGTCCTGCGCGCAAAGATGGTCGTGCGTGAAGATCCGCGCTACTCCCGCGAATACCTCGAAGCCGATAAACGCTCGATCGCCAACGCCATCCAGGTCTTTTTCCGCGACGGCAGCGCGACGGATAAGGTGGAGGTGGAATACCCGGTGGGCCATCGCCGCCGCCGCACCGAGGCGATTCCGCTGCTGGTGAAAAAATTCCAGGCCAATGCGGCAACGTGCTTTCCGCCCGACCGGGTGCAGCAAGTTCTGGCATTGTTTGAGAATGCCGGCCGGCTGATGGAGATGCCGGCGGACGCTTTCGCTGGTCACCTTGTCCAACTGGCCTGATGCCGTTGCCTTACTGCGGCGGCAAATAGGGCACGGGCGGCAGGAGATTGATGGGCACCTTGATGGAGACTCCAGGTTTGAGATTGGAAAAATCCACGTTCGGATTGGCCGCGCGGAGGTCGCCGGGATTCACGGCATAGAGGCGCGACAGAAAATCCAGACCTTCGCCCGGCTTGAGCACATGGACTTTTGCCGGCGGCGGTTTCGGCGGCGCCGGCGGCTCCGCCGGCAGTTCCTGTCCCATCGCCCGGGCGATGGCTTCGAGCTGTTCCAGTTCCGCCTTCTTCAGTTCGACCGCCTGCACTTCCGCGGTGAGATTGGTGTTCGCGCGGATGTTGGCGGTTTGCTGGGTCGCGGCCTGGTTGATTTGGTAAAGCGTCAGGGCCGTTTCAGGTGTGCCCGCTTTCAACGCCTCGGCGTAGGCGCTGCGATACAGCGGATCGTGCAACAACTGATACTCCTGGAAACGCTCCGGGCCGAGCAGGTTCTTGAGGGCGTCGAGGCGTTGTTGCTCGAGTGCACGCCGCGCACTGCCGGTGTTCGGATCGTTTGCATCCCCAAGCAACTCCAACTGCTGGTCGAAGCCGTCCGTGGCGCGGAACATGGCGCGAAACTCGTTGGACGAGGCGTTAAAGTACTTCAACTGCCCGAGTTCGGCCCGCAGGTCCGTGGCGTTTTGTGAATATCGAAGCAGAAATTCCTCCAACTGGTAGGGCGTGAGCACGGCGGCCAGTTCGACGCGGGTTTGCTGACGCATTCGGGCGAGTTCCGCAAGGTCGGCCGGCCGGCCGGCCAGCCGCTGCTCGTCCAGGTAAGTCTGGATGCGGGTCTGCGTCCGAACGCTGATTTCTTCGACCTGCAACTTCACATCCTTCGGCAGCAGGCCCAGCACCGGTCCATCCAGCGGAATCGGCGCGCGGGAAGGCCGCGGCAGGCTGACCAGATCGCCCGACTCCCAACCCGGGCCCAGCAGCCGCGTGAGCAGGTCAATCCGTTCCGTTTCCAACTCGGCAATCTTGCCGGCGGCGATTTGCATCACGTTCGTGTCCGGCTCCGTCCGCCACCATTGTTGCTCGGGCATCTCCACTTCCGTCGCGCGCCTTTTGGCGTAGAGCGCGTTCACGTCCGCGATGATGATGTCCCGGATGGTTTGCTCCGGGCAACCGATGTCGCGGAGGTTGGCGATGTAGGTGGGATAGTCGTCGGATTCCACCTCCTGCCAGGTGAAAAACTGGCGGCGCACGAGCACGTTGGTCTTGGTCACCACCGGCGCGTTGGTTTCGAGCCCCAGCGCGATGCGATTGAAACGCTGGCGTTCGGCGCGCAGGGACAGCAACCAGCCCGCGGCCAGCAGACAATTCAGCAGCAGCGAGATGACGAGGTAAACGCGCCAGCGCATAGCGGTATCTATGTGTCAGGAATGAGTGCCACACCGGATTAAAAAAGGCAATGCGCGAAAAGTTCCGGTGGCCGCGTGAGTTTTCTGAAAAATGGGATTGACCCAGCCGGAGCAAAACAGTTTTGTGTCGCCTTTACACTCTCGAGCCCGGACGCTTTATGCACGAAACGACCAGCAGTTCCACAGCACAAAACACGAAAAACCAATGGCTCGTTTTGTCAGCGGCGTTTCTGGGCTGGATGTTCGACGGCGTCGAAATCGCAATCTTTCCGGTTGTGGCGCGTCCCGCGTTGCAGGAACTGCTGGGCCCGGGCACCACGGACCAGCAAGTCGGGCCATGGATGGGTTACATCACCGCATTGTTTCTGCTGGGAGCGGCGGGTGGCGGGCTGGCCTTCGGCTGGCTGGGTGACAAGGTGGGCCGGGTGCGGGCAATGATCGCCAGCATTCTCACCTACTCCATCTTCACCGGGGCGTGCTACTTCGCCCATGCGCCGTGGCAACTCGGACTGTTCCGCTTCATCGCCGCGCTCGGCATGGGTGGCGAATGGTCGCTCGGCGTCGCGCTCGTGATGGAATGTTGGCCCGAAAGCAAACGGCCGTTGCTCTCGGGAATCATCGGCGCCGGTTCAAACTTCGGCTTGGCGCTGGTGGGCATTGTCACATGGATTTTCCCCGTGAAACCCGACTCGTGGCGCTGGGTGATGCTGGCTGGCGCGGCGCCGGCGATACTTGCTTTGTGGATCGCCGTGCGCGTGCCGGAATCCCACCGCTGGCAGGAGGCCGTTAAAACCCGGACGACCCATCCGCTGGCGGAAGTCTTCGGACGCAATCTTCTTGTGGTCACTCTGCTGGCGATTGCGTTTGCCTCGGTCGTACTCATCGGCACCTGGGGTTCGGTGCAATGGATGGTCTTGTGGGCCGACCAAATGGCCGGTAAAACCATGCCCGAGGCCAAGGCCATCACCCTGCTGCTCCTAGCTTTCGGAGCGATTGTCGGGTGCTTCATCGGATCGGCGATGGGAGAGCGCATGGGTCGGCGACCGGCTTACTTCGCCATGTGCCTCGTATCGCTGCTGTCTTGCGGATTTTTGTTTCGAACCGTGTCGGAGTTTGGCCCGTTGTTTCTCGTCATGTCGTTCCTGGTGGGAGTGTTCACCGCGTCGTTCTACGGTTGGCTGCCACTTTACCTGCCGGAATTATTTCCCACCCGCGCTCGCGCCACCGGCCAAGGCGTCTGCTTCAACGGCGGCCGGGTGCTGGCGGCCGTGGGCGCCATCACGCAAGGGCAGTTGGTGACCTATTTTGACGGCAGCTATGCCAAAGCAGGATCAATCGTAACGTTGATTTATCTGGTGGGCATGGTGCTCATTTGGTTCGGGCCGGAAACCAAGGGCAGGCCGCTGCCGGAGTGAGTTGGAGTCCACGTTTCAGCGTGTTCGGGCGTCAGCACCAGCGATAGGACAAGCTGAAGCTTGAACTCCAATCGTCTCGCCGCTTTACTTTTACGCACATGAAGAAACAGAAAGCCTACGCCGCCGCGGGCGTTGACATCGATTTGGGCAACAAGGTCAAAGCCACCCTGCCTCAACTTCTGGCCAGCACGCACCGCCCCGAAGTCCTCGGCAAAGTTGGCGGGTTCGGCGGCCTATTCCAACTGGACCTCAAGAAATACCGCGAACCGATCCTCGTCAGCAGCGTGGACGGTGTGGGCACGAAGCTCAAGATCGCCTTCACGATGGACAAGCACGACACCATCGGCGCGGACCTCGTGAACCATTGCGTCAACGACATCGCCGTGCTCGGCGCCGAACCGCTCTTTTTCCTCGATTACCTCGGCACGGGCAAACTCGAACCGCACGTCTTCACCGACATCATCAAAGGCTTCGCCCGCGCCTGCGCGGAAAACAACTGCGCGCTCATCGGCGGCGAAACCGCGCAGATGCCCGGCTTCTACCAGCAGGGCGAATACGACGTGAGCGGCACGATCGTCGGCGTGGTGGAAAAATCCCGGATGCTCAACGGCCAGAAAACCGTGAAGCGCGGCGACGTCGTCATCGGCATCGAATCCAGCGGCCTGCACACGAACGGCTATTCGCTCGGACGCAAAATTTTCTTCGAACAACTCGGCTACAAACCGTCGAGCCGCGTGCCTAGACTCAAAGGCACGGTCGGTCAGGAGTTATTGAAAGAACACATCAGCTACGGCCCGCTCGTGCAGAAACTGCTGAAGCGTTTCAATTCCGCACTCCGCACTCCGCGCTCCGCACTTCCCGTGAAGGCTTTCGCCCACATCACCGGTGGCGGTTTCGTGGACAACATCCCGCGCGTGCTGCCGAAGACGCTCGACGTCGTCATCCGCAAAGGCACGTGGGACATGCTGCCCATCTTCCAGATCATCGCACAAAAGAGCGGCGTGCCGGACGAAGAATTGTATCAAGTCTTCAACATGGGCATCGGCATGGTGTCCATCGTCGCGGCGGAAAAGGCGGACGCCGTGTTGAAATTCATACGCGGGCAAAAGCACAAAGCCTGGCTCATCGGCGAAGTGGTGAAGGGCAAAGGCGAGGCGCGGGTGGAATAGGCCAAATATGATTTGTGACTTTCTCACTCCCGCCTTAAAGCATGAATTCGCTGGCTGGGAGATCGCCTTCGATAATCCTCCACAGCCGATTGCCACCTTTCCTTCTTGCCAAGAAGCCGTTGGAGAAGTTGCTGTCTGTGATGGTGGTAATGAAGTCACTATTTATATCGGAAAGATTACTCATGGACATTTCAACGAATACGACGAGACTTTGAATCAGGAAGAAAAAGAGAAAAGCATTACCGAGAGCGTCATTCATTTTCTTAAGGCTTTGTTTACTGATCGAGTTTTGCACTATACAAACACGGAGCATGGTGGAGGAGGCTGGGTCATGTTGGATTTTAAAGACAGCCCGATAGAACTGTCTCCATCATGTCGATATTTTCTTTGGTCGAGGCCTTACGAACCGCGATGAAACTCCTCGTCATCGGTTCAGGCGAACACCGCAAACGGCTCAATGCCTATTTCGCCGCGTCTCTTCTTCTCCTCACCTGCGTTCCCGCGCCGGCTCAGCCATCGTCGCCATCGACCGGTCTGCGCACGGGCGCGGCGGCAGTCGAATTGGAAGCGGACGATTCCATGGTCATCGCTGGCGGCATCCACGCCGCCAAAGCCAGCGGGCAGGAAGGGAAGTTGCGCTGCGTGGCCGTGGTGTTGGAAAAGCCGCCCACCAAGCTTGCCATCGTGGCTTGCGATGTTTTGATGCTCACGCGCAAAACGCTTGATCCTGTGGTCGCCGAAGTGGAAAAGGCTACCGGCATCCCGGCGGCAAATGTTCTCATTAATTGCACCCACACGCATCACGCGCCCAGCACGATGTGCGTACATGACTACGGGCCGGACGAAATGTTCACTAAGCGCGTGCAAGCGGGCGTGGTTCAAGCTGTAAAACAAGCGAACTCGCAACTGGCTGATAGCCGATTCTTCTTCCATCTCGGCGAGGAACGCACGGTGGGCCAGAACAGCCGCCAGCTTCTGGACGACGGACTGATTTATTGGATTGGTCCGCGCACGAATTTCGTCCGCGCCACCGCCCCGTTCGATCCGGAATTGCCGGTGCTGACGTTCAAGGACAACACGAACAAGTTGCAGGCCCTGATTTTCAACCACAGCACGCACACCATCGGCGCGCGCACGCCAGGCAAACGTTCCCCGGCCTTCTACGGATTGGCCGCGCAGGAATTGGAGGAACAATTCGGCGGCATCGCCTGCTTCCTCGAAGGCGCGAGCGGTTCAACCCACAACCTCGAACTCAAGCCCGCCGAATGTGTGACACGAATCAAAGCCGCGGTCGGCGACGCGTTGAGCAAAGCGCACCAACGGGACGTGGGCAAGCTGGCCGCGCTGAAACGTCCGTTGAAATTCCGCGTCCGCAAATTCGATGAAACTGCCGAGGAAGAAGCCGTCACACGCTATTGCCGCAAATACGCGCCCGGTCACGACGAAGCCATTGCCAAAGTATTCCGCAAGATGCGGGCGGAATTGAAATCGCAACAGGGCCAGGAGCGCGAAACCTGGGTGCAGGCAATGCGCATTGGCCACGTGGCGATCGTGGGCGTGCCCGCCGAGTATTTCACGCAACTGGGCCTCGATATCAAGAACCGTTCGCCGTTTCGCTACACCTACATCGCCGAACTGGCCAATGATTGGATCGGTTACCTGCCAGATCTGGAAGGCCACAAGCTCGGCGGCTATCAGGTTTGGACCGGCTTTCACAGTTATGCCGAACCCGGCACCGGCGAGCGCATCGCCGATGCAGCAGTGGAGATGTTGAAGGAACTCCAGTGAATGTGGACTGCGGTGGCAAGTGAAGCGCGACACCGCTTTCAAGCCAGAGTCAAACCGAGAAATACACGAAAAACGACGGCCAGATAGTTTCAACCCGCTTTCGTGAGTTCAGTGTATTTCGTGGTTGACCGTTTCTCTGTGCCGGCTCGGTCCAAACGCTCTGCGAGGCTTGTCCATTCAAGTCACACGTCTGCGCTTTCTAAATCCAGTTCGGCTGCTTAATCTGCGACAACATTATCAATGAAGATTCTTGTAATCGGTTCGGGTGGACGCGAACACGCCCTGGTCTGGAAACTCGCGCAATCACCGCACGCCACGCAGATGTGGTGCGCGCCCGGCAACGCCGGTATTACGCAGGAACACCTTGTCAAAAGCGGCACGCCAGTCGAATGCGTCAACATCGGCGCGGAAGATTTGCCCAAGTTGCTGGCATTCGCGCAGGAGAAGCAGGTGGATTTTACCGTCGTCGGCCCGGACAACCCGCTCGCGCTCGGCATCGTGGATTTGTTCCAAAAGCACGGCCTGAAGATTTGGGGCGTGAACCAGAAGGCGTCGCAGTTCGAGGCGTCGAAAGTTTTCTCGCAGAAGTTCATGGAGAAATACGGTATTCCAACCGCTGCGGCTGGAACGTTCTCCGATGTTGTTGCCGCGAAGACATTCTGCGCCAGGCTTGGCGGCAAATGCGTCGTGAAAGCCGACGGCCTCGCGCTCGGCAAAGGCGTGTTGATCTGCCACAACCAAGCCGAAGCCGAAAAGGCCGTGGACGAAATCATGGTCAGCAAGGCGTTCGGCGCGGCGGGCGCAAACGTCGTCATCCAGGAATTTCTCGAAGGCATCGAGGTGTCGCTCCACGCTCTCTGCGATGGCAAGACGGCGAAGATGTTCCACACGTCACAGGACCACAAACGCGTGGGCGATGGCGATACGGGCCTGAACACCGGCGGCATGGGAACGTATTCGCCTACGCCATTCCTGAACGACAAGCAAATCGTCGAAGTCGCCAACAAAGTGCTCGAACCCTTCATGCGCGGCTGTGTGGCGGAGGGGATTGATTATCGCGGCCTGCTGTATCCCGGCGTGATGCTCACGAAGGACGGCCCGAAGATTCTTGAATTCAACGCGCGCTTCGGTGACCCAGAAACGCAGGTCTATCTCACGCGCCTCGAAAATGATCTCGTAGAACTACTCGACGCCAGCGCGAGCGGCACGTTGGCGAAACACGAATTGAAATGGAAACCCGAAGCCAGCGTGTGCGTCATCATGGCCAGCGGCGGCTATCCGGGAAATTATCCGAAAGGGAAGATCATCACCGGGCTCGACGGCACGAACAAACTGCCCAGCACGAAAGTGTTCCACGCCGGCACATCTTTGAAAGACGGCCAGATCGTGACCAACGGCGGTCGCGTCCTCGGCGTGACCGCGCTGGGTAAAGATTTACGCACCGCCCAAGCCGCCGCCTACGCCGCCGTGGAGTGCATTCAGTTTGAAGGTGCGCATTTTCGCCGTGACATTGCGGCGAAGGCGTTTTGAATCAACCACGAAATGCCCGGGCCACACGAAATGGTTTTCAGCGCCGTAGGCGCGGACTCTTTGTAGTTCAAGAACCCAAAAGGGAATCACGCTCCGTAGGCGGGTGTTACGAAATGCGTTTCTGCGTTTTCTGGATTTCCTCACGAAAACGCGTCTTTTGGAGCCGTTCATCGTGCGGGAACTTTTTGCTGTCGCGCGAATCGAGAACGAGCAAACGCCAATGCTGGCCGAGATTTCTTTGACCTGGCCGCTATCATTTTTAAATGCGTTCGACGAGGAAACTCGACGCACTATTTTTGCCGATTCCCCCACAGACGAAGACACTTGCTCCGAATTGCGCAACACCCTCCACAGGGGCGCATCGGCAGAATCTGGCGCCCCTCCATACGAACCAGGTTCCGGAGTGCGCTGGCAGAGCGGAGCGGCAGGCGCGAGTCGTTGCAGCCGCTTTAGCGCCCGGATTGTCGGGAGGTAACGCCTGCTTTGCGACCGAGATAGGCACGGTATTGTGCGACTTGATCGGGGGTCAAAACACTTTCCACGGCGGCGATTTGTTGGTCTTTCATTTGTTGCGCCAATGCTGTCGCATCCGCCTGGCTCGATGCTTTGGAAATTTGCATCATGCTGTTCCGGAGACTTTGGAAAGCGGTGGCAAAGGCCTGGTCCTGTTGGTCGGCAGACAGATCCACAGCCTTCTGCACGTCCGACAAAGCGGCCCCAGCACGAATCACCAAGCTGGGCCGCAACTCCTCTTCCTTGAAAGTGTCGTAAGCGTTTTGTTGGTCGGGAGACAGGACTGCTCGAATCTTTGAATCGCGTTCAAAACCGGCGTTCGTGGTGCGCAGGATGTCTGCAACGGACTGTGATTGCCCATCCGTCAGTGCCAGACGGGATGCCAACCGGCTAAGCTGATTCGTGACAGCCGTTTCGATTCTACTGCTAATCTGCTCTTGAGTCAGTTGTGGTGTGGTAGTTTGGGCATTCTGCACCTGTTGTTGTTGCGCGGACTTGAGTGCCGCCAGCTCCGCTTCCGCAGATTGGGCGCGATTCGCAAGGCCGCGAAGCCGCAGCACTTCGGCTTTCAACTCCTCGTTCGAGTCGGGTGTTGCGGTGGCAATGTGGTCGGTCGCAGTGGGAAGACCGGCCTGTAATTGCTGCAGTTGTTCCCTCAATGGGGCTTGTTGCTGCTCGAGGCGCCGGACCTGATCGCGCAGTTGTGCAGCTTGATGGGCTTCGTAAATGCCCGCGCCGGCCAGCACGGCGACGGTGGCGGTGACAAGTGTTTTCTGGAATGTAGTCATGGCAATGGTTTTGGTGATGGTCGCAATGATCGTTGACGTGGCCGCGGTGGTCCCCGCCAGCGCGGCAGTGGAAATGGTGACGACTAATCCCGCGGGCGCGGCTTGCACGGCATTGGCCGAAACGACAACCGCCAGTCCGCTCGTACCAATGGCAACTCCGCGTTTGACGAAGAATTCGCGGAGTCGTTCCACGGCGCGGCTCACGCGTTTTTGCGCGGCATCGGAGCTGATGCCGAGCTTGCTGCCGATTTCGGCGGCGGAGTACTTTTCGAAGTAGCGGAGCAGAACGGCGTCGCGGTCTGGTTCGCTGAGTTCGCCGAGCGCGGCGTCGAGGTGGGGCGCGATTTCTTCCCACGAAGCATTGGGCGCGGGGGAGAGCAGTTCATTCATGGCGGCAGCCTCTTGTTCGTGGGTTTGCCGGCGCACAGCGGCGCGGACATGTTTTGCCGCCAGTTGGCGCGCGGTGGTGTGCAGCCAGCCGGAAAGAACCGGGTGATTGGCCAATTGCGCCGCCTGCTGGGCGAGCGCGATAAAAACGGCTTGGGTTACATCCTGCGCGGAGTGCGCTTCCGTCGTCATGCGCCAGGCGGCGGAGTGGACGAGGTCAATGTGCCGCTGCACCAGAGTGGTGAACGCCGCGTCCGATCGGTTTTCCGCGTAATCGCGCAAGAGTTCTTGGTCGGCCCGTTCGTTCATTCACCAGATAATACCCGGCCGATGAAACATCGGACAAAGAAATACCGGCTTTTCACGGTGGCCGGACGGCACAAACCATTTTGCGTGTTTTCGATTGAATGCGAAGCGCCGGCTCACTAAATTGCCGGCATGAAAAATCACGGTCGTGACCTGCGGCGGACGGACACAAACTCAGCAGGGAAATTCCCCTTCCACTTAAGAATTCTTTGCGCGCTGTTCGCCGCAAGCCTGCTCGGGGCGGCCCCGGCACTGGCGGTGGACGATCCGGACGAAATATATCTCGGTATCTTTAAATCCATTCAACGGGCAGATACGTTGAGCGAGAGCGGCCGCCTGGAGGCTGCCCTGGCGAAATATCAGCAGGCCCAGACGAATTTGGCAGCCTTCAAAAATAATTTCCCCACGTGGAACGTGAAACTGGTTTCGTACCGGTTGAACTATTTGGCCGACAAAATCGAAGACCTGTCGAAGCCGCCGCCGGAACCGCCCACCGCCTCCGCGCCCCCCGAAAAGTCTGAAAAGTCTGAAGCACCCGCTCCAGCACCCGCAGCAAAGCCTGCTGCCAGTCAGGTAAAGTTGATCGAGGCCGGGTCCGAGCCACGCCAGAAGCTCCGGCTGCATCCGCAGGCCGACGACATGCAATCCGTGGTCGTCACCATCAAGACCGCCATGGACATGGGGACCGGGCAACCAATCAAACTGCCGGTGATCAAGACGCCGATGGAGGTCGTGACCAAAAGTGTTTCCCCGGACGGCGTCATTGCGTACGAGACGACCTTTGGCGATCCGAGTCTGGCCGAAGACGCCGAAGCCGCCCCGCAGGTGGCCGAGGCGTTGAAAAGTCAAATTGCGGGGCTCAAAGGCCTTGTGATCACGGGCACCCTTTCCGCCCGTGGCCTGGCCTCCGGGGTAAAAATCAAGGCGCCGCCCGGCACCAACCCGCAAACACGCATGATGCTGGAGCAAATCAAGGATGCCATGTCCACGTTCAGTTGCCCGCTGCCAGAAGAACCCGTCGGGGCCGGCGCCAAGTGGGAGGTCAAGCAGTCCATCAAAACCCAAGGCCTGACCATCGCCCAGACGGCGACCTACGAACTTGTAGCCATCCAGGCCGACCGCCTCGAAACCAAAAGTTCCATTGCGCAAAGCCTGAGCAGCCCGGGCAGCAAAGCCGAACTCGGCAAGATGAGCGGTTCGGGCGCCGGAACCTCAACCTGGGAACTGTCGCGCATTTACCCGGCACGCGCCTCGATTGACGGTCACTCGGAAATCGTCGTGGGCATGGGAGCAAACAAGCAGGGCATGACGATGAAGACGGAAACCTCCGTCCAGATCGAGTCGAAATGAACGAGCCGGGCGTTCGCTCCGACCGACGTCCTGCCCTCTGCGCCGGAACCCGCACGTAACGCCGTCCCCATGAAAGCCTCCGACGCTCCGGAGTTCTTCAACTTTACCGGCGATGTCATGGATGGCTGGGCGCGAACCCGGCCGCAACAAGTCGGGTTGTGGTGCGTGGACGGCCGGACCGGCGCCGAAAGAAAATTTACCTTCCTGGAACTCGCAAGGTTGAGCTGTCAGGCCGCAAATGTCTTCTTAAGCCATAAAGTCCGGCGGGGGGATCGGGTGCTCGTGATGCTGCCCCGCGTCCCGGAATGGTGGATCGCCATGCTGGGCCTGATCCGGCTCGGCGCGATCCCGATTCCCGCGACCCAGCAATTGTCGGCGCGCGACGTGACCTATCGCCTGCAA
This sequence comes from uncultured Bifidobacteriaceae bacterium, assembly GCA_964458575.1. GTDB lineage: Bacteria > Verrucomicrobiota > Verrucomicrobiia > Limisphaerales > JADLHS01 > CAYWMD01. The sequence goes on from CAYWMD010000001.1 coordinate 63,939, forward strand.
ACCGCGCAAATCGGCGCCGTGCTGACCACCGGCGAAGGCGCGTCGAAGGTCGTTGATTTTGATGGGGTGCGATTAGCCGTGGGCCAGAGCCCGGCGGGCTGGGGGGATTTTGATGCGGAATTGGAGCAGGCGTTCGATGACTTTCCGACAGAGCGGACACGCAGCACCGACCCTAGCATCCTGTATTTCACGAGTGCGACCACCGGTGAACCCAAAATGGTCCTGCACACGCAGACCAGTTACGGACTGGCCCACCGGTTGACCGGCGAATTGTGGCTTGATGGCAAACCGGGCGACGTGGTTTGGAATGTTTCCGATCTCGGCTGGGCCAAGGCGGCGTGGTCGAGCTTTTTCGGGCCGTGGCAGATGGGCGTGTGCATCTTTGCGCTGGATATTCATGGCAAGTTCGATCCCGCGCACACGTTGGATGCGCTGGCGAATTTCCCGATCACCATCTGGTGCGCCCCCCCAACCGCGCTTCGCTTTCTGGTGCGCCAGAATTTGAATCGCTGGCAATTCCCGCAGCTACGCCACTGCGTCACCGCCGGCGAACCGCTCAATCCGGAAGTGTTCAAACTCTGGAAATCAGCCACGGGTCTCGACCTGCACGAAGGCTACGGGCAAACGGAAAGCGTCATCCTCCTCGGTTACTTCCGTTCGTTGGGTGGGGAGATTCGGCCGGGCTCAACGGGCAAACCCACGCCTGGCATGCCGGTGAGCTTGGTGGATGAAACCGGGCGCGAACTTCCGACCGGCCAGGAAGGCGAAATTGCCGTGCGCGTGAAACCGGAACGACCGCTCGGCTTGTTCCAGGAATACTGGCAACACCCCGAAGAAACCGCCGCGCATTTCCGGGGCGACTGGTATCTCACCGGTGACCGTGCGGTGCGCGACGCGGACGGTTACTTCTGGTTTATTGGCCGCAAGGACGACATCATCAAGAGTTCCGGGCATCGCATCGGACCGTTCGAAGTGGAAAGCGTGCTTTTGGAACATCCGGCCGTGCTGGAAGCGGCAGTTGTCGGCAAGCCCGACGCCACGCGCGGGCACATCGTCAAAGCGTTCGTGGTCCTGCGCGACGGAAACACGCCGAGCGAAGCACTGGTTCACACGCTTCAACATCACTGCCGGCAAACCACCGCGCCCTACAAATACCCGCGCGAGATTGAATTCGTAAAAGAACTGCCCAAGACCATCAGTGGCAAAACGCGGCGGTTCGAATTGCGGGCGAAGTCTTGAATCTGGGACGCTTCGGGATTCACCGCCGGCAGGCGGGTTGGAAGTTTTCAATCAACGATGAGTGTCCGATAGAATTGCTGCGGAACTCCGGGCGTGATGGCGTTGGTGAACAAAAAATTGCCGTTCGCATCAATCTGGTTGGTGGCGATGCTCACCCAGTTGCTCAAGGGCAGGGTCACGTTGGTGGCCGTCAGCACGCAGTAGGGAGTGTCGGGCGGGCCGTTGCAACGTCACGCGTTTCCCAACCCGCAATCGTTGCGCGATCAAAAACTTGTGACATCGCTCTGCTGAACTCTGCTCCGGCATAGTCCACTTGGTCCAGCGCTTGCCTGGGAATTCTCGCCTCGCGTCTGGCTCTGCCGCTTCGCAGCGTGTTTGAGCGTGATCTCCAGGTTATGCCGGGAAATCGGTTCGCACCGGTCACGGTGCCTCGCCCATTTGATTTTTCCGTGGGCTCGCCGCGCAACTTTTGCCGGCAGGCGAAGTTCAAGTCATCAGAGCGCGGCGCGAGCTTGCGTCACGTGACGCAAGGGCACGTGAACCGCAAACCATCAACCGAACCGAGAATATGAAATGTCAAAGCACCAACGGCTTCACACTGATCGAAATCATGATCGTGGTGGGTATCATTGGGATATTGGCGGCCATCGCGATTCCATCCTTCCAATCGGCCACCAAACGGGCTCAGCGCCAGGCTTGCGCCATCAATCGCAAAAACATTGACGGCGCGAAGGCCACCTGGGCCATGGATAACAAGCAATCGCCGGATGCCGTGCCTGCCGATGCCGATCTCTTCGGCGATGGCCGGTACATTGATCACAAACCCGATTGCCCGGCGGGCGGTGCTTATTCGCTCAATGCGGTCCGGGAGAAATGCACCTGCAATGTGCCGATCCACATCAATTGAGAAAAATCGCCCGCGTAGAGATGGGATTGGTTCTGTCCATAAACCACTCGTCGGGAGCGTCGGAGCGCCGCCGTTGGAGTTCACGCTTCAGCGTGTCCCCGGCAAGCTAAAGCTTGAACTCCAACGTGGGCGGCGCTCTGCCAAGAACCGCTACGCGGGTTCATGGCGAGGACCGTGTTGTTTCAGGAAATTGCCTATGATGTTTGCAGCCAAACGCGAGTGATTGGCAGTGCGACAACTTGGAGGTTTAGGTGGGGCAAGCGTCCTCGCGAGCCGGCTCGTCGGAAGCCTCGCCCCACCAGGCGGTGACATTGCCGTCCGATTTGGTTGGACGGCACTGCCAACGTTTCTCAAAATCAATCTTGTAATGAGCACAAATCGAGTTTTCCGGCGCGGTTGCGGGATCGGCATCGCCGCCGTGTTGATCGCCGGTGCGATGGCACCAGGTTTGGTTACGGCGCAGCCCACCAACGCCCATCCACCGGCGCCGCGCCGCCCCAGCATCCTGTTCATCCTTGCCGATGATCTCGGCTACGGCGACCTGAGCTGTTACGGACAGACGAAGTTCGCCACACCCAACATTGACAAGCTCGCCAGCGAAGGCATCCGCTTCACCAGTTGTTACGCGGGCAGCACGGTTTGCACGCCGTCGCGCGCGGCACTGATGCTGGGCCAGCACACCGGACATCTGAATCTGCGTGGCAACGTGCGCCAGGGCACACTCCAGGCGGACGAGGTCACCGTGGCGCAAGTCCTGAAGCAATCGGGCTATCGCACCTGCCTGGTCGGCAAGTGGGGCTTGGCGGACGAGGGCCTGCCGGGCGTGCCGCAGAAGAAGGGCTTCGATGAATTCGTCGGCTACCTGGAAAATGTCCACGCGCACAACTATTATCCCGAGTATCTCTGGCGATACGATCCGGCCAGCGATGTGAAGCAGGGGTTTGACGGCAAGTTCCAGTTCACCCAAAACGCCGGCGGGCAGAAGGGCCTTTACATTCCCGACCTGTGCACTCAGGCGGCTCAGAATTTCATGGGATACAGCAAGCCCGACCAGTTCAACCGCTATCGCCCGTTCTTCCTTTCCGTCAATTACACCATCCCGCACGCGAACAACGAACTCGGCAGCAATGGCATGGAAGTCCCGACCGACGCACCTTTCTCCGGCGAACTGTGGCCACAACCCGAACGCAACAAGGCTGCGATGATCAGCCGCCTGGACGGCTACGTCGGCAAGCTCATGGCGAAGCTCCGGGATCTCAAAATTGAATCGAACACGATTGTGTTTTTCACCAGCGACAACGGCCCGCACAAGGAAGGCGGCGTGAAGCCGGAGTTTTTCCAAAGTTCAGGACCGTTCCGCGGCCATAAGCGCGACCTGACGGAAGGCGGCATCCGCGTGCCGATGATTGTGCGCTGGCCCGGCCGGATCCGACCGGGCGTGAGCGATTTCCCGTGGGCGTTCTGGGATTTTCTACCCACCGCCGCCGAAATCGCGCGCGCCGAACCGCCAAAAGGAATTGACGGCATTTCCATCCTGCCGTTGCTCCTCGGCGAACCGCAGACTAACCGACACGAGTTTTTCTACTGGGAATTCCACGAGAAAGGTTTCAAGCAAGCCATGCGCATGGGGGATTGGAAGGCCATCCGGCTGCAACCCGGCGGACCGTTGGAACTCTACAACCTGAAATCCGATCCCGGTGAAAAGCAAAATGTCGCGGACAAGAATCCGGACGTGATCAAGCAAATCGAGGAGCCGTTCAAAACCGCCCGCACCGATTCGGATCGTTGGCCGATCAAACCGCCGTCTGGCAAGCCCGCGACCCAACCAAAGGAAAAGTCTTGATGGCTAAGCCAACTTCGGGGCGGCAGCAACTTCACGTCCCCACCACAACGGGCGGCACGGATGCCGCCCTCACCGGCACGCTCGGAAGCGCACCGCCACCGTGGAGGCAGGCATCCTGCCTGCCGGTTAGCGCGGCTTCCCAGCCGCGTGTTCCCAAAGCGTTGCTGTCGGCGCGAAGTTGCGCCCCTGCGCAGCCGGATTGAAACTTTGCCATTGTGGCGGTGTTCAACCCTGCGCAAACTGACAGCAAGATGACCGCCCCGGCAGGCACTTGATTCCGTTCGACGAGTGAAAAGCAACTTCATTCTGAAACTCCTCGTCGTCGCATGTCTCGGCGTGCTCGCGCATGAAGCCTCGCTCCCGGCGGCGGACTTCGAGTTGCTGGTCACCCGCTCACCCGACCCCGTCGTCGTCAATCACGAGTTGAATTTCACGATTGATGTCACCAACCGCGCGGGCCTTACGGTCACCAACCTCGTCGTGACCAACTTTTTCCCCGCGTCCGCGCAACTGACCTACGCCAGCAACTTCTTTGGCGGCATACTCACCAACCCGCTGGTCTTCGTGGTGGACATCCTCACGAACAACCAGCGCGCGCATGTCGAATATTTGATTGTCCCCACCGTGCTCGGGGAACTCACCAACACCACCACCGTCGGTTTCTTCGGCCTGACCAACGTCCTGGCAACCAACGTGGTGGTGACGCGGGTGGTTTCCGGCATCGCGGACCTCGCGGCCGGGCTGACCGTCCCGCCGGGCGGAGTCTTGAGCAACGATTGGACGACTTACACCGTCGCCGCTACCAACTTTGGTCCGGATGCGGTCCCGGACGTCATCCTGACCAATCAACTTGCGCCAGCCTTGAAACTGATCCGGGTCAATCCGACCAACTCTGCCGTTTCCTTCACCAACGGCACCTTGCATTTCAGTCTGGGCACCCTGCCCGCCAACACCTACACGAGCTTTGCAATCACTGTGCAACCGACCAACGTCGGCCCGATGCCCCTCCTCGCCGGCGTTCATGCGATCGGCGGCTACGACACGAACACCGCCAACAACTTCGCGACCAACGTAATCAACGTCGGCTCCGTGCTGGCTGGACAGCTCGTCGCCTCCATTGTGTCCACGCAGAAATACAATCCGCAGACCGGCATGATGGAACAACAGGTGAACCTGGCAAACACGGGAACGACCAACGCCGTCGCCGCGCGCGTCATCGTTCAGGGCTTGACCAACCGGTTGTACAACGCCGCTGGCACCAACGATGGCAACCCCTTCGTCGCCTACACGACCAATCTTCCGGCCGCGGCGAGCGTGGAGCTGCTGCTGGAGTATTTCGTTCCGGCGCGGACGGCGGTTTCCAATCCGGTGCTCAACGCGGTGGAAGTGCCGGTTTACAATCCGCTCCTGCCCTCCGGCGCGCCGGTTCGCATTTCGCGCCTCCTGGTGCTGCCGTCCGGGCGCGTGCTGATTGAATTTCCGGCGGAGACGAACAGGAGCTACACCGTGCTTTACTCCGCGGACCCGTCGTTCACCAACCAGCCCCGCGCGGCCCAGCCGTCCGTCACGGCGCCCGCCGACCGCGTGCAATGGATTGATTACGGGCCGCCCAAAACCCTCAGCGCGCCGGCCAGCACGCCGAATCGGTTTTACCAGGTCATCCTGAACCCTTAGCGCGCGGATCAATTCGCCGACACATGAAATCAACCCGGGCCACCCAACAAAACGCGATTTCGCGCTGCGTTGTGGCTCTCGTATTCGTCACGTTGCTGGTCAGCGACAGTCGCGTGACCCAAGCCCAGACCATCACCAACTGGACGAGACATTTCCGGATCGGCGCGGTGGTGGGATTGAACATGGACGTGAACTTTCGGATGAACGGCCAATTCGGCATCTCCGGCAGCGGCCAGCCGGGGATATTCGACGATGGTTACGTGCTCATGGACAACACCGGCAACGCCGGCGGTTACACCTCGAATTGGGGCTACCAGAACGCCTCCCAATACGACCCGGCCAACCACACGCTCACCCTGCACAGTTCCACGTCGTTCAGCATCACGGACAAGCATCGCGAGGATGCCGGCGAGAACATGGGGTTGGACGTACTTTATGGCGGGAAGATCATGAAATCCGGCGACGCGATTTTCAGTTGGGAACTCGGCTTCATGTGGATGCCCATCTCGGCCCGCGACCAGCGTCCGCTGGCCACCACCTTTGGCCGCAGCACGGAAGTGTTTGACACCGGAGACATCGTCGTGCCGGAAGCGCCCTACAACGGCGGCCCCAGCGGCATTGGGCCAACCATTCCCGCCGCCGGAACGCCCGGCCAGGATGAAACCACCCCGGGAACCATCACCGGCACGCGCAAGCTGGACGCGACGCTTTACAACATCCGGCTCGGCCCGGCCATGCATTGGGAGTTGAACAAGTGGTTCGCCTTGTCGGTCAGCGGCGGCGCCGCCATGGGCATCGTTTCCAGCGAATACCAGTACAAGGAAATCATCACCACGCAAGACGGCGGCCAGACCTCCAACCGCGGCAGCTTCAGCAACACCGACACCGTCTTCGGCAGCTACGCCAACGTGACGCTGCTGTTTCACACCAAGGAAAAAGCCGACATCTTCATCGGCGCGCAATACATGATGCTGGACACCGTGAGCGTGAGTTCGGAAGGCCGCTCCGCCAGCCTCGATCTCGGCGGCGGGATTTACGTTTCCGCCGGGGTCAACTGGCCGTTTTGAATCTATAGGAATTGGCTCTTTACAAAGAGCAATTCGGGTATTATCAGTGCCTTGGTATTGGAAAGTGGCACAAAACAATGAGCCGCATCCCGACATTCGTCCTGCTGTTCGTCTTTGGGTTGCTCCGGGCCTTTGCTCAACCCAACTCCCTCACACTGTCGTTCACGAACGGGTTGACCCTGATCTCCAACCCGTTCGATCACGGCAGCAACACGGTGGCCGAATTGTTTACCAATGTGCCCGAAGGCACGATGCTTTATACCTTTGATGCCCCAAACCAACGATGGTACGTAAATCAATTTGAGTTCGGCGCGTGGGTTCAGCCCACGCAAGTTCTTCCCGCTGGTGACGGCGCGTTTGTCCGAAATCCCACCAACACTTTTTCGATCACATTCACGGGAACACCACCCGCCAGTGTGTCTCCAACCATTTATCCGGGATACAATGTTGTCAGCGCGCTGCCGACACCTGAGTTCTTTGACGAGGTTTATGTTTGGGACTCGTCGTCTCAGCAGTACCAACAACCTACTGGCTGGTTCGGCGTATGGTCCCCTGCAACGCCTGTATTGCTTCTGGGTTCTGCCGTGATCTACCAGCGCGGCGAAAGCTCTGCGACTAATGGGACGGTTTACTTCAACAATTACGTTCCAGCGTCGGGCATCAACGCATACATCTGGTCAACACTTGGATGTCTCGGAACAAATCTGGTTGCCCAACTTTTTTACGGCCCGCTTGGGACAAGTTCCCGCTACTACCTCCCGGTTGGAGAACCCGTGCGGGTTCTTCCTTCCGAAGCTGGTGTTGGTTACATTGTACCTACGGGCGATCTGGTCCGTATGCTTCCTTCAAGCGGATCTTGGGACTTTCAAGTGAGGTTCTGGGATCAGAGATATGGATATTTTAACGGCGCGAATGCATCAAGATCCGGGGTCTTTTGGGCGTACGCATCCGATTTCCCTGGTGCTCTTCGTGGTTGGGGACCAAGCCTGATTGGACCGATAGCGGTGTTTTGGGTCGATAAAGATGACTGGTCGAGGAAGTACGTGTTTGTTGGGACAGATGCTGATTTCCACCTTACCTCCGGCTACGAATTCGGATTCACATTTCAATGGCAGCGAAAGAATGAATCGAATGTATGGGTGGACATCGTCGGGGCAACGTCCAACAGGCTGGAGTTCCATCCGGCCAAACTCAGCGATACTGGAGTTTACCGGCTCACGGCCAATCTGGACTCCTGCGTATGCACGAACCCCAGCCTGCCGGTAACGCTGAATGTCCTTCCATTGCCCATAATTGAATCCGCAGCCATGGTTTCAAATAACCAGCTGTTGGTCACGGGCTCGGCTACGACCAATCTGTCTTACGAAATCGATTACTCCAGCAACCTGCTCCAATGGGCGCATTTGACGACGTTGACAAACGCTCCTTTGCTCTGGTCCTTCACCGACACCAATACGTTCCTGGACGTGCCAAGATTTTACCGCGCCCGCGTGCTTCAATAGGGCTTCACCCGTGGACTACTTTGGCGGCGAGCCATCCTTCACACACCGAAACCCCGTGTGTTGCATTCCGGTGTCGGGAGAATTCTTCATGCGATAGGCCGGCCGGCAGCCGGTGGAATAGACATCCGCGCACAGAGAAATGAGCCGCCGCGTTGCACACGCCTGATGGCGGCATCCAGAGGGGTTCAGCGTTTCAACAATTCAGCCACATCCACCGCCACATCTGGAAAGGCATGTGGTCTGGCCTGATCGCCCGCGCGCAGAACTTTTTTTTCGCCGTAGCCTGTGAAGTGCGGCTCGCGATGGATTTCCACCGTCTGCTCGACCAGGTTCACGATCCACACTTCGCCAATGCCCGCGCGTCCGTAGGCAGGAAGTTTTTCCTCGCGGTCGTATTCAAGGGTGGTGTCAGCCACCTCAATGAGCAGGAAAACGTCGTCCGGTCGCGGATGACGGCTGGTGTAGTCATTGCGCGAGGGTTTGAGCAGCATCACGTCCGGCTCCGGCTCGGCATGGTCGTCCAAGTGTAACGGATTTTGCGGCCAGACCAGCCAGCGGTCTTTCGCGAGTTTGTTGAACAGGCGCGTCAGCCGAGCCACCACGCCGCCGTGAAAAGGACCAATGGGTGACATGTCAATAATCCTTCCATCGAGGAGTTCCACCCGCGCGTCGGGACGCAGCACGCCCGTTTCCGCCATGCGGTAATACTCCTGCACGTTAAACCGATGTTGTGTCTGAAGCGGCACGAGAAAATGATACCCGAGCCCCCAGCATTTGCAACCTCACCTTCAAGGCGACGCTGCATCCTTCACACACCGAAACCCCGTGTGTTGCATTCCCGTGTCCGGCGAATTCTTCATGCGATAGGCCGGCCGGTAGCCGGTGGAATAGACATCCACGCCGGGAAATCAAAGCTCCGTGTAAGAATCGTCTGGTCGCAATCCGATGACGAGTCAACCTGCGGCCAGATCGAGCTGACGGGTGTGGTGGATTTCGTTGTGCGCCAGCGGACGGATTTGGTCGGCTGAAACTTTTGCCAGCGCCACAGTAGTTCCATCGAAAGTCGTAAATTCCACAGTGAAGGCGGTTCCACCCCGGTAAACATGAACCACGGCGCCCACGTCGCCCGCCGCCAGTCCGTGTTCCGGCAGCGCGACCTTCAAAGCGACGCAATCAAGTTCGGCAATCATGCAGGCAAAGGATACGCGGTGATGAAGCGTGGCGCAAGTTCACCCGTTTCCAAACACTCCGGACGCGCGGTTGCCGATTCGACGGCGTGACCAACGGCCCTTCCACCAAATACGTTGTCCCGTCCGCATCCGAAATGGAATCAGCCACCGAATTCTCCCGCGCATGTTGCCGTAACGCATCGGCAAGCACGGCCCAGTCTTCCCGCCGAAAGCCGAATCGGAGAAAGAACTTTGCCTTCCCGCCACCGAGCGGATGGGCAAGATCGAGCAGGTAATTTTCAACCTTCATCCGCTGGACAACCGCTTGTTCGGCTCGCGGAAGGTTCATGGCGGCGCTCCATCCTTCACGCACCGAAACCCCGTGTGTTGCATTCCGGTGTCCGGCGAATTCTTCATGCGATAGGCAGGACGGTAGCCGGTCGAGTAAACATCAGCGCACAAGAATGAGCCGCCGCGTTGCGAGCGCTTCATCACGTTGGGTTCGTTCGGGTCGTAGCTCGTGTCGGGCCCGGGAGGATTCTTCGACGGGCTGTGCGCGTAATAATCCGGCAGATACCAGTCCGCGCACCATTCCCAAACGTTGCCCGCCATATCGTAAAGGCCGTAACCATTCGGAGGGTATGATCCTACCGGCGCGGCGAAGCGGAAGCCATCTTCGAGCGTGTTCTCGCCCGGGAATTTTCCCTGCCAGATGTTCGCGAGCCACTTGCCGCCGGGCGTTTTTTCGTCGCCCCAGATGTACGGTTTGCGGTCCAGCCCGCCGCGCGCGGCGTATTCCCATTCGGCCTCGGTGGGCAGACGTTTGCCCGCCCACTTGCAGTAGGCCACCGCGTCGTCCCACGCGATGTGAGTGACCGGATGCTTCTCGCGGCCGCGGATGTCCGAAGCCGGCCCTTCGGGATGCCGCCAGTTCGCGCCGGGCACATACTGCCACCAGATGAAATGGTTGTTCATGGGAAACTCGGTGAGCGGCGGATAGCCGGCGTCGGCGCGCTCGCGATTGATGTCCGCCAGCGACGGCGGCGCAAAGCAGATCGAGCCGGCCACCAGATTCTCCTCGGGCACGCCGGGAAAATCCCGCGGGTTGGGTTTGCGTTCGGCAATGGTGGTGTAACCGGTCGCGCGGACGAATTTCTCGAATTGCTCGTTGGTCACCTCGGCCTTGTCCATCCAGAAGCCATCGAGCGTGACTTGATGAACGGGCTTCTCGTCCACCTGGCCGTCTTCCGCGCCCATCGAGAACGTGCCGCCGGGAATCCAGACCATGTCATTGGTCCAGGCGCGATTATCGCCCACGGTTGGCGAGATGCTTTTCGCCGGACCGCCATCCGTTGGTTGAGTTGTAAAATCGCGGCGTTCCTTGGTGCGTTTGACCTCGACGGCCATCCATACGACGGCGAGTGCGGCCCCGAGCGCAAACGCTCCCAGAATGAACCAGGGCCAGCGCAAACCCGGTCCGGGCGAAGTTTCGTTCTTTTTAGACATGCGCGCAGATTATTCCAGCACACGGGAGGGAAGCACAACCGGGAACTTCCGAATCGGAGGGACGAGTTACACAAGTCCCAATATTCGCACGCAATGAGTTGAGGACTCGTATAACTGGCCCCGCGGAAGTCGGCTCGACGTTCGCGGAAATCCCGCTAACTTTTCCGCGACGTATGCCGGACGGCCAACCGACTGACAACCCGCCCAAGCACGACGCTTATGCCGTGCTGCGCAATCGCGACCTCCGGCTCTATCTCATCGGCCGGCTCATTGCGATCATCGGCCAGCAGATGTTCGTTATGGGGTTGGGCTGGGAAATTTTCGAGCGCACCCATTCCGCGCTGGCGTTGGGACTCGTCGGGCTTACCCAGGTCGTCCCGATGGTCCTTTGCACCCTGCCGGCCGGACATTTCGCCGACATTTACAACCGGAAAAACATCGTCGTGCTGATGACGCTGGTTCTGGCGCTGACGAATCTGGTCTTGGCGACCATTTCCGCCGCCAGCGCCCCGGTGTTGTTGATCTATCTTTGCCTCATCGTCACCGGCACCGCGCGAACGTTCCTGTGGGCGGCCAGCGCGTCGTTCCTGCCGCAACTCGTCAGCCGCAAGGAATTCTCCCACGCTGTAACGTGGATCAGCAGCACGTTTCAGATCGGCTCGATCGCCGGCCCGGCCCTGGGCGGCGTCATTCTGCATTTTACCCATCACGCCGCCTGGATTTACGCGCTCAATGCGGTCGCCGCGACAACCTGCGCCCTGCTCGTCAACCGAGTTCGCGTCCACCACGTGGCCGCGCCCGCGGAAAAGACAACGTTCAAAACCCTCCTCACCGGGTTCAGTTTTGTTTTTCAAAACCGAATCATTCTCGGAATCATCACGCTCGACATGTTCGCCGTGCTGCTGGGAGGAGCGACCGCCCTGCTGCCGGTTTATGCGAAAGAGATTCTGCACGTCGGCCCGTACGGGTTGGGCATGCTGCAAGCGGCCCTGCCCATCGGCGCCATTATCTGTGCTTTCGTTCTGGCGCATCGCCCGCCGATGAAAAGAGCCGGACGCTCACTGTTGCTGGGCGTGACCCTGTTCGGTTTCGCGACGATTGTGTTCGGGTTGTCGCAGTGGTTCTGGCTTTCGTTCGGCATGCTGGTGTTGTGCGGCATCTCGGACAACGTCAGCGTCGTGGTGCGGCACACGCTGGTGCAATTGCTCACACCGAACGAAAAGCGCGGACGCGTTTCCGCCGTCAACAACCTGTTCATTGGCACGTCGAACGAGCTGGGCGAATTCGAATCCGGCGTGGTGGCCAACTGGTTTGGCCCAGCCATCGGCAACACCATGGCGATGGGCGCGATGATCTCTGTCGTGTCCGGTGGCGTGGGTACTGTCCTCGTCGTGTTGGCTGTGGCGTGGCTCTGGCCGGAGATTCGGAAGTACGGACGTTTGGACGGCTCGTGAAGCCAATGTTCATCGCGCACCAATGAGATAGCGGTGCGCGACCTGGCTACCGGCTTGGTTGATGCGGACATATTCGACGTTCACCTGTTCCGTCCCCACAGTCACACGCAAATACCCCGGACTGGGGAGGATAACGCCGCTCGTGTAGCCGTATTCCGCTGCGCTACGCGTGCTCCCGCGCGGATCGCCCGGCTGCGGACATTCCTGATACACGATGCCGTCGAGCTCTTGCTTCACGTAGAGATGATCGTGACCGTGGAAGACGGCCTTGACGTGATTTGTGACGAGCAGTTGATGGATCGGCATGGCCCAACCCGGCCGATGCGCGGCGAAACCCTCCGTGCCGTCCGCGTTCTTGCCGCCCCATTCGTAAAGTGACGCAATCTCCACGCCGCCGCGCCCCTGACGATCCGCGCCACCGACAAGGTGATGGATGAACACGAACTTGAACTTGGCCTGGCTGGTTTCAAGCGTGCGCTTAAGCCAGGTGTATTGCTCCTTACCGAGCGTACGAAACCAATTGTCGTCGTTGCGCCACGCGCGGGGCGAAAACCAGAACGGATCGAGCGCTATGAACAAAGCGTTGTTCGTCTCCCACGCGTAGTAATTGCGGCCGTCCGGCGCGAGTGGCTCGGGGAAAAACTTCATCCGCATCGCGCGCGACCAAACGGCGAGGTTGTTCGTCGTGCCGTCGAGATAACGCCCGCTCTCGCCATCGTGATTGCCGATGACGAGATGCACCGGCACGCCGAGCAATGCGAAGTAACGCTGCTGGTCCACGTATTGTTGCGCGGCTATAACGCGGTTCGTGTGTTTCTCGGACATGAACGTGTCGCCGAGATCAAGGTGAAACGCCGGTTTGTCCGCCGCCGCACATTTCAAAGTGCGTTCGTAAAGCGCCCGGTCCGTGTTGTAATCGAGATGCGAATCGGCGGTGATGGTGAAGACGAGTGCTTCCGTTGCCGATGCCAGAGAAGCAAACACCATGAAGAGCGCAAACGCACAGCCCCATCTCGCTTTGTAGCAGCCGACGTAAGTCGGCTCTAACTTCTCCGAGGCATCCAAACGGAGCGGTCTCACGTCCGTTGCTACACACAAGAACCTGAAAAGCAGTTTCACGGTGTTGCCAGCGCGCGATAGAAGCGCCGGTTGCTGTTTATCGCGTCCACATCGACCCACTCGAATGGCGTCGCCGAAGAATTTGTCGTGAACACGTTGGTCCAATTCAGGAAATCGGTCGAGGCTTGAATGGTGTAAGTTCGGTTGCGCGTTCCGTGGATCATCAGTGACAAGCTGCCATTGGTCGAGACAGCCGCGCTGAGGAGCGCCGGTGCCGTGACCAATGGAATCGAATAACTGTAGGAAACCATGCGGTTGGTTTTGCCCGCGCCTTCGTTGGCCGGCAGATAGACGCGGACGTATTCCACTAGCGCGTTGGTCGGCGACACGGTCACGCGCAGGTGGCCGGAGTTGCCGAGGACGAGGCCGTTCGTATAACCGTAACCAGCCGCGGCATTGGTGTTGGCTGAAATCCGGCTCGGCTGCGGCACTTCCTGATAAATGAGATCGGGCGCGCCGTTGGAATTGCCGGCCACCCGCAAATCCTCTTTCACAAACAGGTGATCGTGCCCGTGGAAAAACACTTGGACATTGTTGGCCACGAGCAAATCCTGGATCGGCGTGGGCCAACCAGGCCGCTGGGAAGCGAATCCATAACTGCCGTTCGTGTTCAAGCCGCCCCACTCGAAATATGGCGCGAAGGTCAATCCCCCGCGCGCTTCCTGGCCGCCGCCACCGCCCACGAGGTGATGCGCGAAGACGAATTTGAATTTTGCGCTGCTGCTCTCGAGGGTTTGCTTAAGCCAGAAATACTGATTCGTCCCGAGCGTCCAGCGCCAGCCCTCCTGCTGCGGTTTCCGGGTCGTGAACCAATACGGATCGAGCGCGACGAACAGCGCATCGCCCCACTCGAACGCGTAGTAGCCATCGCGCGGCGACAGCAAGTTCGGGTCATGGTTCGTCGCTCCGGAATAAAACCCGCCGGGGACGGGCACGGGAAAGAAATATTGCCGGGCTTGGGCGCCCCAGACGCCGGGACTGGCAGTGTTCGTGGCGAGCCACCCAAGTTCAGCCTCGTGATTACCGTCCACGAGAAAGGTGGGAACGGAATGGCCGACGATGCTGAAGAATCCGCTGCGCACTTCGCGGTGCAGGTCGTAGATGCCGGCCTGGGTGAGAAAGTAGGTATTTGTCGCGCTGACCTTTTCCTCCATGAACGTGTCACCGAGGTCGAGCATGAAGTCAGGCGCGTCCGCAAGCACATTGCTCAAGCAAAGCTGCCAGACCGCAGGATCGTTGTCGCGATTGTGCGGGTCCGCCTCGATGACAAACGTAAACGTGCTGCCGGGGGCACGCTGGGTCCGAAACGAGCCTTCACTCCCCGCGCTGAATGACGCGCCGCCGGTCGTGGAATAACGGAGGCGATAAAAGTATTTTCCGTCCGGCTGAAGCGCGCTGATGGTGGTCACGGATGGAACTCCGCTCGTGACGACATTCGTCACGGTGGCGTTCGTGTAAATGCCCGGTTGGCCACCGTACTCGAAATAAGCGAGGACATCGTTGCTGGCCAGCAGGCTCACGGCGATGGAAGTGTCGCTCGGACGCCCCAGCAGAACATCGTACGCGATGACGCTGTTCGTCGCGGCTGGATTGGTCGAATTCGTAATCGTGAGCACAGCCGGAGCGCTCGTGACGCTCGCCGGCCAACCGATGGCGTTGTCGGTCACGACGACGTCGTAAACTCCGGCGTCGTTCGTCGTGACATTGGCAAGGTCAAGGCGCGTGAGATAAACGCTTGTGTCCACCGTGACGCGATTGGTCGCGCCGGCAATGTTCACGCCATTCTTGCGCCACTGGCAGTTCACGGTCTTCGGATACACCGTGGTCATCGCCCAGAACGTCACGTTGCTGCCAGGGGAGACGGACTGGCTTTGTGGCTGCGCGCCGATGTAGGGCGGATACGATTCGGCAGTGATCGAGTTGTAGTGGTTCGTCAGGATCGCAACGATGCTTGCGTAGGCCGGAACGTTCACCACGTCGTTCGTCTCGTAGGGATCGTTGATGATGTCGAACACGTAGTTGGTGAAAGCGCCACCGGCGATTTTGTCGCGAATGAGCTTGAACGTCGTGAGGCTCGTGCCGTTGCTGAAAACATCGAATACGGCACTCCCCGCGCTGCTGCCGGAGACGAGCGGCACGCCGCGATAGTTCGTCGGATTGAACGGCCCGTTGGTGGCGGCCAGCAGCAACGACCACACGTTCACGCCGTCGAACGGTTTTGCGTTGAGCGGCGTGACGCCCGCCGCGGCGCAGAGCGTCGGAAACAAATCGCCGACCCAAATAAATTGCTGGCAGTTTGTCACACCTGCAGGCAGCACGCCGGGCCAGCGGATCGCCGCCGGAGTGTGAATGCCGCCATCGAAGAGATCGCCCTTGTCACCGCGCAAAGGAAGGTTCGAGCCACCGGTCGAGGCCTGGCCGCCGTTGTCGCCAAAATAGGTCACGATTGTATTCGAGGTGATGCCTTCCGTATCCAGCGCAGTCAGCACGCGCCCCATCGCCACGTCCATTTGATCGAGCGCCGCCACCGTCGCACGCCGATTCGCATTGGCAATACTCGTGTATTTGCTCGTGAAGTTCGTCGCTGCGCTTACCGGGCCGTGGACGGCGTTGAACGCGAGGTAAATCAAGACTGGTTTGGACGGATCGCGTTGTTGCAGGAGTTCCACCGCTTTGTCCGCCAGCAAATCCGACGACCAGCCGTTGTCGAGGTTGATCTGTCCGTTCAACCACCAGTCCAGCGTGCCGAATTCCTGGCTGATATGATTCGAGTAACCGATCGCACCGGTGTATTCGCCGTAGTGCACGTCCCAACCGCGATTCTGCGGCTGATAATCCGCGCCTTCGCGAACGACGACATTGGTCACACCATTGATGACCACGTTCGTCTTGCTGTTGTAAAGCCCGCCGAGATGCCACTTGCCGCACATGAACGTCTGGTAGCCTGCGGCCTTGAACGTTTGCGGCATGATGTGCTCGTTCAGGTCGAGACCGCGCGCGTTGTTGACCGAGGTGCGGATGGGATTCCGTCCCGTCAGCAACGTCGAGCGCGTCACGCTGCACACCGGCGTGGGATAAAACCGCTCCAACCGAATGCCCTCACTGCCCAGGCGGTCCATGTTCGGCGTCGGCGCTTCGCAACCGTGCGCACTGATGTCGTGAAAGCCCTGGTCGTCGGTAACGATGATGAGCACGTTGGGCTTGAGCGAACGCACGAACACCGTGAACGACTGCGTCGCGCTCAGGCTCGGCGAACCGTTGTCCGTCACGACGACCTGAAAGAAGTTCGACGATCCCGCGTTATTCGTCGTCGTACTCCATGACACGACGCCGTTGTTGGTATTGATTTCCGCCCCAACCGGTGCGACCGACAGGCTGAAAGCGAGTTGTTGCGGCGGCACGTTTGTGTCGGTCGCAATAGTCGCGATGATAACGGTCTCCCCGCCGTTAATGACGCGATTGGAAATCGGCGAGAGCGTCGGGGGTGTGTTCGTTCCATAGCAAACCAGCGGCAAGGTCGCCAGAACGCTTGCCGCCGCGATTAGGAGTCGCGCGCCAGGTTTTCCGCACATCGTTCTCATCAAGACTTCTTGCCGAAGAATGCGTCTGTATTCGGCAAATCAAGTTTCCCAGTCAGCGGGCGCGAATACATGTAAGCCTCCGCGCTCTTGTAGTCGTCGAGATTGCGAATCTTCATCAGCGCAGCGCGTTGTGTATCAGTGAGCGTGCGATTCACCTTGGCGAACGCCATCGTGTAGAGCCATGACATCTCGCCATCGAGTTCGCCATAATGGCGTCCCAGCGCAAGCACCTTGGCGCGGTCGGGCGTCTCGCCTGCCAGATATGTGCGCAGCTCGGTCGCGATGGCGCGGCGGACTTCGATGGTTTCGTTAATGGCTTTCTTCTGCTTGGCGATGATGCCGGTGACTTCGCCGCGCTGCTCGGCGGTGAGCGTGTCGAGGAAGTCGCTGCCGCCGTCGCCGGTGCGAGAAAGGCTGATGTCGTAATCGCGTTTACCCATCGCAGGTATGTCCTTCATGTAAAAGCCTCCGAAGTAAGTACCGTGACGCTCCGGGCAAAAATAGGTGTCGGCCTCAAGGTTGCCGGCGGTCCAACTGAAGAACTCGCTCGCGTAAGTCATGTAGGCGACGTTGAAAATCTGCGGCTTGCCGCGACCGGTGTCGCGAATCTTGTCGCGCTCGTCAATCGCGGGCCATGAATTGAAATCGCCGAACTTCATTTTGGCGAAATACGCCTTTTGCTCCGGCGTCAGCGAGCGCCAGACCTGCGCCATCACTTCGGCGCGACGCAAACTCAGCTCCGCGTCCTTCTCGAAAATGTCGCCGACGTAGCGCACGACGGCGGCTTCGTTCAACCCGTCGCTGCCGGTTGGAATCTGGCCTTCGAGCTGGCGATGAAACGCCTTGATCAACGGCAGCCGCATCCGCGCGAGCGCTTCGAGCTGCGGCGATTGTTCCTCGGCGAGGTCAAGGAACTTCTGTTTCTGCTCGGCGTTGAGAGTTTGGAGCACGTTGCCGGCGACGCGGTTTAGGAACATCGGATTGTGCCCTTTCACCGCAACGTCAATGTCGCGCATGTATTGGAAGCCGAAGAAGTCGCAGACCTTGCCGGGCGGGATGAACGTGGACGCGCCGAAGTCGCCGGTGATGAACGCCAGCCCGTTGAACGCGATGGTGTGAAGCTGGGCCTTGTCCGAGACGGCCTGCTCGATGGAATACTTCTGCGTCTGTTGGCCCGGACGATCTGAACGGCGGGATTGGTCCGGCGAGCCACCACGACGAGGTGGGCGCTCCGATGGCGGCCGCTGTTCAGGTGGACGATCTTGCGAGAGAGCGCTGATGCCAGGGCTGACGCAGACCAATAGGATGAGGAGAATTCTGGATGTCTTCATGGATGACGTTGGGTTTTGATTCGATAAAAGAGGCTCGTGCCAGTGATGACGCCGCTGTGAAGAACGGCGTTGGTGATGGTGGTCGGCGGTGAGTTCGTGAAGATTGAGTCCCACTGATTGCCGGCGAGAGCAGGCGCGCATTCAAGGTATTGCCAGACGTTGTTGCCGCCCGTCCAGGTCACATGCGCTCCTGCACCGCTCAGGCCGATACCGGTGATTCGGAGAAGCGATGCGCTGTTGGTCGGATTGGTGTCGGCCAGGTATTCCTGCAAGGTCGTAAGACCATCGCCATCGAAGTCACAGGTCGCACAGGAGAAAACATTTGTGGTGTTGCCGCCGCCGCCAAAGTATTGCGCTCGCCACCAATCGGGAACGCCGTCGCCAACGGTGTCAGTTTGCAGGAACAGGTAATCGGTGTTGCCGATGTAAGGCGTGAGAATACTGGAGTTGCTGATGACCGCGGAATACAGATACGGCGTGGTGCAGACCGTGAAATCAAAGGGCGTGCCGTCGGTGTAAGTGCCGGACAGGATGTCCTGGCGTAGCGCAAAGAGGTTGGACCTCTGGACGCCGCTCAGTGTGCTGTGAACCTGCGCGAAGATGGTGGCGTAGTAATAATTGTTCTCGCCGTCCAGGTCGCCATAGATACCAGACAACGCGAGCACCTGGGTCTGAATGGAATTGCTGGCCGCGGTGGAAACCAGGAGTTCGCGCAACAACGCCGCGATTTGCGTCCGCACCGAGACGATGTTGGTCGGGCCGGAGTAGAGATTGGTTCGCTGCAAATTCACCAGGCTCGAAATCGTCGCCGCCTGTTGTGGGGTGACGTAACCCTTGGAACTGTCGCACAGCGCCGCGCCCGCGGTGGCGGTGAGTTGTTCGTCAATGCTGTATCCTTCGTGACCAATGGCGGGGGCATCTTTGATGTAGAAGCCGCCGTAGTAAGTTCCCTGGCGCTCGGGACAGAAATACACGTCCGCCTCCAACGAGCCGGCATACCAACTGAACAGGTCGCCGGCGTAGGTCATCACGGCCACGGCTGTGCCTTGGGGCAGACCTTGCATCTTGGTCCTGATCTGTGCGCTCGTGATGTTCGACCATGAGTTCCAACCGTGACCGCGCATCGAATCGAGATAGGCACGTTGGTTCGGGTCGAGAGAATTGATAACGTTGGCGTAAAGCAACGCACGGTCGAAACTGATCTGGCCATCAATCAAGTATAGTTCGCGCGACGCTTGCTTTACGGCGGCAAGATTCAAGCCCGTAAAGCCTGGCGGAGTGTCACCGTCAATCAGGCGGCGGAACGCCTTCATCAACGGGAATCGTTTGTAGCCGTAAAGATTGATCTGGTCGAGCTGCGCCACGGCCAGCGTTTTCAGTTGGTTGAATTGCGCGTCGTTGAGGATGTAGATGACGTTGTTGGCGACGCGCGTCAGGAAACTGGTGTTGTGACCCATGTTGTCGGGGTCGTTGTCCCGCAAATACTGGAAGCCGGTATAATCGGCGACCTTGCCCGGCGGAAAGAACGACTGGGCTTCCAAATTCCCCGTCATGAGCGCCAGCCCGTCAAATGCCAGCGTGTTGCGTTGCGCACCGTCGGAAATGGTTTGTTGGATGGTGAAGACATCGCTCTGCGCCCACGTTTGGGCTGTTGATGCGCCGAGCACCAGCACTGCTATCAGAACGCCCGTTTTCATATACTACAAGAGACACTCGTGGGATTAACGGTTCGCGCGGGATTTCATTAAAAAGCTTTAATGAAAATCCCTTCGACGGCAGGCGGTGCGCGGCAGTAGGTTGACCGCGTGAAAGTGCTGGTCGTGGAAGACGACAAAAAACTGGGCGGGTTTCTGCGGAAGGGACTCGAAGCGCAGGGCTTCGTAGTAGATCTAAGCGCTGATGGCGACGAGGGTTTCACGCTCGCCAGCACACGCAGCTACGATGCGCTGGTGCTCGACATCATGCTGCCGGGCCGTGACGGCCTGAGTATTCTCCGAAACTTGCGCGACCGACACTCTACCGTCCCCGTGATTCTCCTCACCGCCCGGAACACGCTCAACGAGCGGTTGGACGGACTCAACCTTGGCGCGGATGATTATCTGACCAAGCCGTTCTATATCGAGGAACTTGTCGCCCGGCTTCACGCGCTTTTGCGCCGCGCATCCGGCCAACAAAAGAACGTCCTCCAACACGGCGACATCACGGTCAATCTGCTGACCCGCGAGGTGAAGCGCGGCGCGGAAACCATCGAACTCACCGCCCGAGAGTTCGCGCTGCTAACTTACCTGATGCGCTCGCCAGGGCGGACATTTACTCGTGCGCAGATTTGCGAGCACGTTTGGAATTATCACTTCGATCCCGGCACGAATCTCGTGGATGTTTACGTGCAACACCTGCGCAAGAAACTCGGCAGCGAAGGTGGCCCGCCGTTCATCGAGACGGTGCGCAGTGTGGGTTACCGGATTCCGGAGGAGAAAGACCGCGCGTGAACTTTGCGATAATGAAGCGCGGCCGATGGCGTCTTCCCTCTCCCAGCGAGAGAGGGAATGAGGGTGAGGGAGAGTCGCCGCATCGCCGACAAGCATTCCCGCTTCCGAAATGCGCTGATTCTGCAAAGCGTTCTCCCTCACCCCGGCCCTCTCCCGCTGGGAGAGGGAGAATCCTTTTCCGCGTTCAGAACGGAGGGCGACGCCGGATGGTCGCAAGCCAAACCAAGGAATGCCGGAGGAGGAGTTCGGCATGAACCTGAATTCCTTCCGCTTCAAGATTGCCCTGTTGTCGGGGCTGATCACCGGCTTGCTGCTCGTCGGCTCGGGCTTCGTGTTGTGGCGCGTGACCTACCAGTTCAATCTCGACCGCCTCGACCGCGAGATTCGCAACATCGGCCAGGCCAACCTCGACCGCGTCCAGGGCGGCGACCATTGGGCGCGATTGGAGGAAGCGCTGAAGTTCGTTTCGGGGAATCGGCAATCAGCGGCGTTCATCCTATGGGTGAAGCACAATGACAAGGTGATTTATCAATCGCCGGACTGGCCCGCGACTCTCGCGCCGGAATCATTCCCGGTGCCGGAGCAGTACGAAGGTACGAACGCGCCAAAGCCCGGCGAACCGTTACCGCCACCACCGCGGCGGGGCGAAAAGATTTCCGCAAACAATCCCGCCCTGCCGCTCAAGCTGCCGCAGTTCTTCACGCGCAAAGCTGACGGAGCATCCTGGCGCGTCAGTGTGATGGGTAATCCATACGTCACATTGATTCTGGCGGCGGACTTGGACGATTTTGATTCGCGCATGGCCGGCTTACGGAACACGTATCTGGTCGCGCTATTCACGATTTTGTTGCTGGTGGCCGGGGGCGCCTGGCTGGTGGCCCGGCGCGCGTTGCGCCCCGTGACCGCGCTCACGCAAACCGCCGAGCGCGTCACCGCCCGCGGACTTGATCAACGCATTCCCGCGATGACTGGCGACCACGAGTTCAATCGCCTCATCACCGTCTTCAACGAGATGCTGAACCGGTTGGAAGCGAGTTTCACGCAAGCCACGCGTTTCAGCGCCGACGCCTCGCATGAATTGAAAACGCCGCTCGCCCGCCTCCAAGTCGAATTGGAACAGGCATTGGAAAACGCGCCGCCTGGTTCACCTCAACAGGAAGTTTACGGCAGCCTCCTCGATGAAGTCAGTCGGCTCAAAGCCATCGTTCAAAAGCTTCTGCTCCTATCACTCGCGGACGCTGGATGGCTTCAACTTCACCGCGAACCGGTCAACCTGACCCGCATGTTGGAAAGCGTTATCGAAGATTGTCGGGCGCAAGCTCCCCAGCTAACCGTGGAGCAAACCCTCGCGCCGGATGTCCACATCAATGCCGATGCCGACCTTTTGGAACAAGCGCTGCAGAACCTCGCGGGCAACGCCGTCAAGTACAATCACGACAAAGGACAAATCCGCTTCGAGTTGGTGAAGGACTCACATCACGTCGTTGTCCGAGTCGCCAACACCGGCCCGGGCATTCCCGCCACCGACCGCGAGCGCATCTTCAAGCGATTCTACCGCGGAGACAAATCGCGCAGCGGCAAAGTGGACGGCGTGGGTCTTGGCCTGAGTCTCTCGCGGGAAATCATCCGCGCCCACGGTGGAGAATTGAGTCTCGAGGACAGTAACGGCGGTCTCACACGCTTCGCCGTGGAGTTGCCGGTCAGCGCTTGAACTCGGTTTGTCCGCGAAAGTCACCTTGAAGACTCAAGGGATCGGCTGTCACGGCTTTTTCCGGAAGCGCGTTGGCGCCGTCGGGAGAGCAAAACACTTCGACCTTCACCGGCCTGCCTGTGAACGTCAACGTTCCGTGAGCCAAATCTTGGACCGGGTCGAAAGTAAAATTCGCTGGTTGTCCGGCAATGGTAACTTTCTGGATACCGCGCTTCACTCCCGCGATGAATATCTCGTCGTTCAATCCAGCCGGGGCTTGAACTTCAAGAGCCAGCTTCCGTTTCCGGGCGTCCCATCGTTCAGAAATCCGCTTGCCCCCCCACACTTGAAACGGCGCATCGGATGGTTGTTGGCGCAGATAGAATAGCTTGAGATTCTGGCCGGGGACGGAGATGTCACTAAACGCTTGGTTGAGCGCGTCGCCCCTGAAGGTTTTGGTTGTCCGTTGGTGAAAGTCGAACAGCAGGTATTCCTTTTCGGGCGCGATGCCGAGTGTTTGCAGCGAGTGAAACGTCAGCGAGGTCTGCTGCGCTTTCGCATCCATGTTGGCGACGGGAATGAGCCAGTCGTTCCACACTTGGTTGTGATAGACCGACGCGTAAGTCAGGCGGGCGGTTGTCTTGAACAAGTTGGTTGAGTTGGCGAACAGGAATGGTTTCGCTTCGTACAAACCAAAATAGCTCTGGGCGAGGTTGTAGGTCTTCGTGTAAAGCGCTTCGAGTTCCGTGACGCCTTTGGCGTAGGGCAGCTTCTGCGCGAACAATCGCCAATCAATCTGCGTGTATTGCCCGCCGCCCGTGAGCAAATCGTAATTGTAGGCCATGGCGGCGCCGCAACGGGCGGATTCGTCATCGCCGGGCCAGATCATTCCTTGGGACGGCAGGCTTTGGACGGGCGCGTAATAGTTGTTCCAGTAATTCTCCACCGAGCCGAAGGAATAACCCTCGCCATAAAGTTGCGCGTCGAAATCGCAAATGACCGGCAGGACAAACGCCGTCGTGCAATGGCTGACCAGCAGCGTGTGCGGTCGCCGGCTGCGCATCAATTCGCGACGACGCCAGTTCATCTCATGCAACTCGATGAGGCAGTCATAAATCTTCTGCGGGTGGCCGTGTTCCTTCCACAGCGTGCAATTGCCATACGCCAGATTGTCGTCGAGATAAATGCCGTCCACATCAAACCGGTCCAACATGCGACGGGCGTTGGCCAGCCGGTAATCCGCCAGGCCGTTGGGCGACGCCATGCAGGTGGCCCAGTTGTCGCAATACGGATCCATAGCGGGCTTGTAACGGCCGCCATAGTTGAATCCCTGCCAGAGCGGCCACTGGCCCTTGGCCCGCATTTCCTGAACGCCGGGCGCATTGGCGAACATGAGATCAGCGCCTTCTTCCCAGAGAAACAACATACCCAGCTCGTGAACCTTGCGAATGACCCGGTCAACATCCTGCGCTGGCGGACGCGGTTCGCCGAGCGTGCCGAGCCGGTGCATCTGAAACACCGTGAAACCCCACTGCGCAACCTGGGTGATTTCGTCATCGGTCGGATACGGAAACTTCGCGTCGCCGATCCAGGTGAACATCCGCAAATCGTGCATTCGCGGATGCGGCAGCCGATTCGGCGCGACGCTGATTCCCACGCGAAACGCAAATGCTTCGCCGGCCTTGAGCAAATACGGTTGATCACCCGGCGCGACGTTCACAACGAACTGCGATAGGGAGATACTCGTGGCGTCGCCATTCTTGCTGATGACCTGGGCGACGGCCGTGTCCAGGTTGGTCCGGCTCAAATGCGTGGCGCCACCGTCGGTGAAGATCGCCAGCGCGGCCGTTGGACTGAAAACGCCCAGGCAGGAGGACAATGTCGTGAACCGGACCGCTTTGCCAGAGCCAGGCAATTTGCCCCGCGCGGCGCTGCCTCCGTGCTCGTCGCGCCGCTTGTGGATGTAACTGCCAAATTGACCTTGGGCCGGAAGCCGAAACGCAATGGCCTCCTCCACCCGCAAATCCGCACGCGGAGTCAGTTTAACCTCCGAAACGACCACGCCGTCATTGAAGAACGTGTGAACGACGGTGAAATCCACTTCTGGCCCGCGCTTGGTCGGGTCGCGCAGAATTCCCTTGGCTTGGAGAAGAACCTTGTCCTTTCCCCCGCTAAGAATGGTTGTCGTGCATGAATTCTCGTCGGAGGCCAACCGGTATTGATCAATCTGAATCTCCGCAGGCCCGCTGGCTGTGATGACTTCCTGTCCGTCATGAACCGCACGCATGGCGTTGATCGCGCCGGTCTTCTTCCCGACTTGATAGGTGAATGTCGGCCCGGTGATCACGAAGTCCGTTGCCGTCTTGGTCAGCTTGAGTTCTTCCGGCGGAAGCGCCTCACGCAAGACGGACGCGATGGTTTTGCTCTTCCCTGGGCGAATCGGTGATTCGGCGGCGGCTTGGGACAGAATGCTTGCGACTAGAAGTGACACGCAGACGCAGGTGAAACGCATTAGCGTCGTGGACTGCGGCAGTCCTCTGCCGCTTTCGATCCGGGTGCGCATTTCCAAAGCGGCAGAGGACTGCCGCACTCCAAAACCTGGCGGCGTATCGGAGCGGCGTTCGATGGAGGAAACCGGTTTCATCAACGCGAGTTTTTATCCGCAGATTTCAACGCCGCCTCAATCGCACGCTTCATTGCTGCCTCTGAGCCCGGACCGACCCAGCACCAATCGCCCAAGTTGTCGTCGTTCTCCGCCCAGGCGCGCTCGATCGGGATGTAACCGGGCGCACATTCGCCATAACCCATCACGAGCACGAAAGATTTCGGACGTTGCGCCTGCGCGAACAACTGGAACTCGACATACGATTCCGCTGGCAACAACAGCAATTGCGCCGGGCCGAAGTCAATTGATGGAACGTCAATAGGTTGACCGGCCGCACAGCGTTGCCGCCAGCTCAAACCCATCGCCGCCAGACATTGGCCGAAGGGTTTGGGATCATCATTCACGCGCTTCTCCATTTCGGCCACGGTGAAGCCCGCCGAATCGCGCGGCGGCAGTTGGAGCGCGACGACGCGGAAATCTGCCTGTTTCAACCGATGCCGTTTGGTGTTGGCCCAGCTTGCTTTCATGGCGCGATAAATTCGATCCGCCAGAACCGGGCGGTTGGTGGGCGAACCGTCGTTGTATTTCCCCGCCGTCAGATTGCCGCTGCAACCGGAAGCGTATATTTGAAACACGGACGGGAGATGCGTTTGCATCCACGCCCGCGCCATGCCGACAAAATCTGCCGACACTTCACCCTGCCCGTAATAACTCATCGGATGCACCGCGTATGAGTGCAGAGCGGCGACCGGTTGTTTACCATCCCAGAAACTCAGTGTTTTCAACCAGGGATCAATCGTGCCTTCAGCCGCAGCTTGGGGTTCCGCTTTTGTTGTTCGGCTCATCCGATCAAACTTCACCGCGCCATCGGGCAAAACATAGCGGCGGTTCGACGCAACCTTCTCCACTTTCGCCTGCCCCACGCCAATGTGCGTGACCGGCCGCGCGGATTTCAGGCTCGTGCGCACAGCCTGCGCGACCCGTTGCACCGCCTCCTCATGAAACTCCAAGTTGCAGACACTGCCAGCCGCGTGATTGGCCTTAAGGATCTTCTCCGCCTCCAGGTCAGCCACCGGCGCATCGTGAACATGCACACTGGTCACAAGAACATGAGCGCGATCGGTGCCCGCCGCCGCAGCCAGCACGTCGCGCCAGCGGTCGTAGGCCGCGTTGCGAATCTCGCACCAATCCACGGACACCACGACAATCGGCTTTTCCGGCCCGAGAAGCACCCAGCCTTTGGCGAAAAGCGGATCAGCAACCGACTGCGACGGTTTGATCCCGCCGCCCATCAACGCGTGCCCCATCGGCACGGTGACATCGGCGGAAAAAGTGGCGAGTCGGAATTCAGTTTTGCCCGCGGCAAAAAGAGCGTTACAGCTCAGGCCCAGAACCAGCGCGAGTGCGACCATTCCACGACAACGGATTCGTATCATGGAGTTTGTGTAGCAATCCGCCCGAACAATTGCACGAGCAAAGGTGTGGTGGCATTAAGGCCGTTTCGCCCGGAAGTACATCGCCTTGTTGGTCAGGTTGCCTACGCCGATGAAGCGGAACGAATTCGTCAGCGCGAAATTGG
The DNA here is from genome assembly GCA_964458575.1 of uncultured Bifidobacteriaceae bacterium. Lineage (GTDB taxonomy): Bacteria > Verrucomicrobiota > Verrucomicrobiia > Limisphaerales > JADLHS01 > CAYWMD01. Next base: position 90,694 of record CAYWMD010000001.1, read on the forward strand.
TGGCTGCCATCCAGGCGTTGGTAACGACCAGATTGGTTGTCGCTTGAATCGTGTAATTCGTGCCCGCCATGCCGTAGAACAGCAACAAGGGGTTCGTGCCGGTTTGCGGTCGAATCTCCAATATCGGCGGGTCAGCAAAAAACTCGTAGGCGCGATAGAACTGCGTTGCGTTTGTTCCGCCAGCGCCCGCAAATGCCAGAGCCAGGTTGGTCATGGGCAGGCGGGTTCCCGGCTGCCAATCCAGCGCGACCAGATTGGTCCTGCCCTCAATCCCGTAGCTCGAACCCGGTTTGCCGTAAAGCGTCATCATTCGTTGCGAATTTGTCTCCAACCATGCTTCCAACAACGGCTCTGGGCCGACGACTACTACACGTCCTGGCAGCCCAAAGAAACTCCCCACCGGGCTGCCGTCCGGTTTCAAACCCGTCACACCGGAGATCGTCAGCGGAACAAAAGCCGAGTGTTGATTCGAGATGGCTGTGAAACCCAGTTGCCCCACGTTTGTGGGACCGTACAACACACTGGACGCGGGCAGCGTGAACGCCACCTGCACCTGTCCGCTCCCCAGCAACTGCAATTGTTGCGTGACCACCTGTGGCGAATTCACCGTGAGCGTGAAGTTCGTGAGACGCTCCGCCGGATATGCCACCGTGAACACCATGTTCGTCAACGCCGTCGTGGACAAAAGCCGCACCGGCACGGAACTGGTCGAACCGGCCAGCATGACCGTGTTCCCCACACTGGCTTCGATGCACTCCGGCACGATGACGCTGAACGTCATCGAATTGCTCTGTGGCGGGGTGCCGCTGTCAGTGGCCCAGACGGTGATGGTGTTTGTCGTGCTCCCTTGCGCGCATTTGGGTGTCCAATCAAATACACCGTTGGTGGTAATCGAAGCCCCGGCAGGCACGGTCGAGCCGAGGCTGAAGGTAATTGGCCCATCGGGATCGTAGGCAGAATTCGTGAACACGAACGGCTGCCCAACGATGATGGTTTGATTAGCAACCGGGCTCACCACTGGCGGATAATTCGGCTGCGTCGTCACTGAAACATCCGCCGTGGCGGCGTTCGTTTCGACATTGCCCGCGCCGTCGTGCGCCACGCTGTAGAAGCCGTAGGTCTTTCCATTCTGACCGAAAAACATGGCGGAGTTGGCCGTCGCGCCAGGGAGCCACAACGTCCAGGGACCGCTGTTGGTCCGCACGTAAGTATCGAAACTCACGATGCCAGAGCCAACGTCCGTGCCCAACCACGTAACGGTGAACGCCGCATTCGTGGCCGTACCGCTTGGGCCGGTGACGTTGCTGGACGGCGGGTTTGCGTCAATCGTCACGAGTGCCTGCTTGTTCGTGTCAATGCCGGCGGCGGGATTGTGCGGGTCAACCCAATCCGTGCCGATGGGCGGGTTGTAATCGAACGTGATGTTGGCGACGTTGCGAATCTCGGTGCCCGTCGGGAGGTTCGTGAGAGCGCGAATGGTGTAGCCGATGTGGCCCTGGCCGCGACCGGTGCCGTTTTCGGGCGGCAGAAAGCCGATGTCCACCGGGGGCGGCAGGCCGTTGGTGGGATTGAGCGAGCGGAGCGTGGCATAGACCTGGCCGTTCGCCAGATGAATCCCCGCCTCGATCTGCAACTCGAAATCCACACCGTTGAAGCGGAGCTTTTCCGTCTTCTCGAAATGCTGCGTCTTGGGCGGGACGGCGATGAAATGGTCGCCGAACGCAATCTCGGTTAACTCGAAGGTCTGCCAATCGAGCGTGTTCGTGAGTGGGTCGGTGATAAATACCTGCTGCGCCGGCGCGGTGGCGTTGGTTTCGTTCTCGAAATTGATGGTATAAGGCAACAGGCTGTCGCGGCTGACGAAATGAGCGTTGCTAAAACCCATCGGGCCCACTTTCGAGTTGGGATCGGTTGGGGCACTGGGTTGAGTTGGGCCACCGGGTTTACAATCTTCAGGAAAGAAGCGGCAGTGTTCAGGCGGGTATCCGTTGTTCGGGTCGTCCATCGAGTGGTGACACTGGCAATACAGACAATCGAGAACCGTGCCAGGCGCGTCTTTGCAGATAACGCTTCCTGTGCAACCCGTCAGGTCAGGACACTGCGTCGCTGCTGTAGCACAGATTTCAGGATATAGTCTGCAGTCTCGGATCCAGGTGTCGAGCCCGCTCGGATCCGAGTGTGCGACAGGACTGTTTGCCACATACCGATAGAAGTTGACATCGCCCGCTGCGAGACCAATTGGATCGCTGGACATAAAGCGGCCCAGAGAGGCATCGTAATGCCGAGCACGCATGAAGGCGAGGTTGCTCCGGTCGGCCATCACACCCAGTTCGCCAACGAACTGGAACGTATCTGTTACCACCTGTTGAGCGTAGAGTAATTCTCCAAACGGGAGGTAGGCGTAGGCGTTCGAGATTGAATCGGAATTGGCCACCAATTCGCTCGTGCTACCGAGGGAATCAAAATCATAAAAAGCCGGATTTCCTGGGGCATCTATCTTCGACACAAGGCCAATGCCATGCTGGTAGCGAGCGGAAGGTATCGATGATCCTTGCACATATTCTCCAACGACTGCGCCCAAGCCAAGTGGGTCGATGACATATTCTCTCGAGGTCCCGTTGTCGGTGGTGCGAGTACGTCTTCCTGCTGCATCATAGAAATTCTGCAAGACAACGTTCGTCAGCGCGGCACTTATGAGTTTGCTGTCGGAGGACCACGAAAAGCTGCTCGTTCCTGGCGGGGCGACCCTGTTCGTGACATTTCCATCTGCGTCGTATTGGTACGTCGTGCTGCCGACTTGGGTGTATTGGTTCAGGATGTTCACGGCATAGGTGGTGTTGGTGCCGTTGTCGCGGACGTTGAGGCGGTTACCGAGAGCGTCGTAGCTGTAGTCCACACGCCTTCCGCCTGGGGCAGTCCATCCAACGAGTTGACCGGAGTCGTCGTAATCGTACTGCCAGACGCCAGCGATTCCCGCACGCGAATCCCCCGCGCCATAGGTCGTTGTCATCGTCGCGCGACGGCCGAGCTTGTCGTACGTGTATTGGAAGCGTGAGAGGACTGCACCATTTGTTTTGTGGTTGAAAAGGTCCACAACTTGGCCGGCAGCATCGTAGGTGTAGGTCGTGTAAACGCCATTGCCCAGCGTCTTGGTCGCGAGTCGGCCCACCGCGTCGTAACTGTAGTGGACAATTTCCTTGCTCGCTTCGTCGGTCAAAGATTCCAGCCGCCCGCGGCTGTCGTAATGATAATCTGTGCGGTGCCCAAACTGATCCTCCATTGAAGCGCGGCGTCCCGCAGCATCGTACGTGTAGCGTAGCCATTGACCGCCGGGATAGGTGATCTTCGTCAGGCGGTCGTTGGAATCGAAGTCTTGCGCTGTGGTGCCGGTGACGTCGGCGAAGTTGGTGAGGTTGCCACGGGCATCATAACGGAAAGTGACCAAGCTGTTGTCAGGATAACGTCGCGCGATGACACGTCCGCTGGTGTCATTCGTGTAGAGAATGGGCTGACCACGGCGGTTGGTCCAACTGAGCCGGTTGCCGAGCGCGTCGTAACCCCAGCGTTCAGAGCTGTTGTCCGCGTAAGTGATGGACGCGAGGTCGTTATCCGGTTCATAGCCGTAGCGCGTCATGTTACCCTTGGCATCAACCAGCGTGGCGAGTTTGTTGAAGTCGCTCGTGTAAGCGAAGCGCGTGGTGAAGCCCAACTGGTCGGTATCGCTGATGCGGTTGCCGCGTTCATCGTAAGCGAACGCGCGCGTGCGGCCAGCAGCGTCGGTGACTTTCGTCAGCAAGCCGTTCGCGTCGTAGGTGCGTTGCGTCACGTTGCCGAGCGGGTCTTCGTTACGCACCAGCAGGGCGCGATGGTCGAAGTAGCTTTTGGTTGTGTTCGTCAGCGCGTCGGTGGCGGCGATCATTCCCGCGGAATCATAGCTGTAGTTGACCTGTTCAATCGCGCCGCAACAACCGGCGCGCGACGCGAGCCGCCCGCGCGCGTCGTAGGTGTAGTTCTGCGTCACGCCGCCCGGATTGATGACTTGCATGAGCGCATGTCGCGACGGAGAACCGGGCGTCAACACGTAGCTGTAGGTCGTCAGTTCGCCCCGGTAGTTTTGGGCCGAGGCCAGGTGTTCGCCGCTGCCATCGTAGGTGAATGTGGTCTGGCGGTTCAGCGAGTCGGTGATGGAGGCTACGCGACTGCCGCTGTAGGCGAGTTGCAGGAACAGCCCGGAACTGTGATCGAGCCGCGTGAGCAGGTTGCCCGACCAGGTGGCCGTAATGCGGTTCGTGTGCGGGTCCTGCACGTAGTCCAGCCTGCCGTCCGCGCGGAAGGCGGAGAGCGTGCCGTCGGTTTCGCGAAGGGTGAACGCGCCGCCGCCGATGGAGGTGAGCGTGGCGTGGTCGCCCGCCTGCGCGAAGTAAGTCGGGTAACGGCTGTCCGGCTGGAAGACGCGGCGCGAACCGCCGGGACCAAAGATGGTGACAGTGCCATCGGCGGCCAGCGTGAGCGAGCGTTCCCAATTGTCGGACCAGCCGCGTCCAAACCGACCGAGCGCGAAATGTTGCGAGATGTCCGTGCTGAAGCTGCGCGTAAAGACCAAGGCCGGGCCGGGTGCTTGCATTTGCGCGTCCACGGCGCTGGCGAGCATGCGCGTGATGCTCAGTCCCGACGCCTGGAGGGTTTCAAACCCAAGCAGGTCGCGGATGTCGTTGACGTTCTGGCCGAGCTTGGCGAGGTAAGTGGCGTTGTCGTTGAGCATCCGCACGTAATCACCCCAGGTGCCGCCGGTTTGGTTGGTGAGGTTGGCGAAGATGACATCCCAGGCTTGAGTGGAAACGGAACCCGGCCGCATGTCGGCCTTGAGTGCGTCCCAGACGATGGGTGTGGTGTTGGTGGCTTCAAGAATGCCGAGGTTGAAATAAATCAGGTTGTAAGCACCGTCCCACGGTTGCTGCCACCCAGCGTAATAGACGGGCACCGTGCGCGACTCGCCCGGCTGAAGCAATCCGGGCGTGGCGCCGTTGGCGAGGAATTGAACCGCGTTGGCAAACCCTTCCGGGATGGCGTCAGTCCAGAAACCTTGCACGAGGCGCGAGCTGTCCAACGTGAGCAAAGCGGCCTGCCGCCCGTTTTGGCTCGCCGAGACGGTGAGCAAAGGCGCAGGCATGGGCGCGTCGCCCGAGTTCTTGTACTCAACGTAGATGGTGGCAATGGCGTGATAACCCACGCGGCTCGGCACCTGCAATTTAGTTTCCAATTTTGGGCCGGCACCCGCGATGAGTTCAAACGGAAGCGAGTCGGAATTGGTGCTGCCGGTGACGCGGAGTTGATAGTTGTTCGTCGGAATCGCCGGGAAGTTGAAGTCGGCGATGAGTTGGCTGGCGGAGACGAAGAACACGTTGCTGGCCGGATAAACACTACCGCCGTTGACGAGCGCCACGGCGTCGGAAGCAGCGAAGCCCGCGCCGTTGATGGTGACCGAACTGGGCATAGAACTTCCCACCTTGGTCGGCGACAAGCTATCCAGGATAACGCCAGCGGTGAAGTCCACATACAAGCTGTAAGTGCCAGGTACGGGGCCGGAATCGTTGTACGCGAGGATGAACCAGTCACCCGCGCCGGCGTTAGGCACGAAGATGGATTGGTCTGCGCCGCTGACCGGGAAACGGTAGTCGTAACCGCCCGCTGTGGGCAATGCACCGCGCCGCATGTAAAGTTCATTGATGCCGAGATGGTCGGCGTCGTTCAGTTGAATGCGCAGATGTCCCCCAGGCGGAGCGGTGACGACGAAGTATTGGTTTTGGCGATTGGTGGTGAACTGATGATTGGACAGCGCGTTCAGCGGGAGCCGTGTCGGCGTGGCTTGCGACAGGCTCACGTCATCAATGAACCAGCCTGCGCCAATCGAACCGTCGCCGTCGGCTGTGTGATAGAAGGCAACGTGCACTTCCTGTCCTTGGAACTGGGTCATATCCACAGTGGCGAGAGTCCATGTACCGGAAGTGCCATTGGTGGCGGCGACGGCGAGGGTGTTCCAATTCGTATCGTAGGGCGCGGAGATTTGAACCAAACCGGCGTCGCCCGTACCGTACTGGTACCATTGCCGGAAACGAAGAATCACCCGAGCATCACCCGACACGGACGGGACGATAAAGGTGGGGGTGATGAGGCGACCTTCGGAATTGGCCGAGTAGTTTGCGCTCAAGAGCGTGGCGGCGCAATTTGTGAAACTATAGGCACGCTCTCCGAAGCCATTTGTCGGCGGGCCGCTTTCGGGGCGGCCAATTTGCCAAAGCGTGTAGTTGTCCGTGTCCCAATCGCCCCAACCGGACTCAAACATCTCCGGGTTGTTGAAAATGTCAGGGCCGGTGCGAATGGTCACATCATCCAGATACCAGCCGGAACTGACATCGGTGTAATAATTAAAGCCGGCGGCATAGCCGTGCGACTCGAAATAGAAGCCAAGCTGCACGGTCTGACCCGCATAGGCAGACAGGTCCAAACTGGGCCGGCTCCAGACCCCGCTGCTGCTGGCCGTGTAGGTTGCCAACGACTGCCAATTGTTGGTGCCCGCTTTGATTTGCACCTCAACAAAATCGTGCCCGTTGATGCTGTACCACTGCCAGAACCGCAATCGCGGATTCTGATCCCCCGGCGGCACCAAAAACGCCGGACTCGCCAAGCGACCGCTGGTATCATCGGCATAGTTGCCACCCAGCACCGTCGCCGCACAGTTGGTCCCGCTGTGGGCCGCGCTGGGTCCGCTCGTCGGCACGCCGATTTCCCAAGTGCCGCCGTCCACAGACCAGTCGGCCAGCCCACCTTCAAAACTCTCCGGCACATTGGCCTCCAGCGTTTGCACAGGCCCGGTCACCAAGGTCACTTCATCCAGATACCACCCGGAACTGACATCGGTATAATAATTCATGCCGGCGGCGTAGCCGTGCGACTCGAAATAGAAGCCAATCTGCACGGTCTGCTCCGCATAGGCGGACAGGTCCAAACTGGGCCGGCTCCAGACGCCGCTGCTGGTGGCAGTGTAGGTCGCCAACGACTGCCAATTGTTGGTGCCAACTTTGATTTGCACCTCCACAAAGTCGTGCCCGTTGATGCTGTACCACTGCCAGAGCCGCAAACGAGGATTCTGATCCCCCGGGGGCACCAAGAAGGCCGGACTCACCAAGCGACCGCTGGTGTCATCGGCATAGTTGCCGTCGAGCACCGTCGCCGCACA
>CAYWMD010000001.1:98030-434061 GCA_964458575.1 uncultured Bifidobacteriaceae bacterium
CCAAGCGACCGCTGGTGTCATCGGCATAGTTGCCGTCGAGCACCGTCGCCGCACAGTTGGTCCCGCTGTGGGCCGCGCTGGGTCCGCTCGTCGGCACGCCGATTTCCCAAGTGCCGCCGTCCACAGACCAATCGGTCAGCCCGCTTTCAAAACTCTCCGGCAGATTGGCCACCAGCGTTTGCACAGACCCGGTCACCACGGTCACATCATCCAGATACCAGCCGGAACTGACGTCGGTATAGTAATTCATGCCGGCGACATATCCGTGCGACTCGAAGTAGAACCCAACCTGCACGGTCTGCCCCGCGTAGGCCGACAGGTCCAAACTGGGCCGACTCCAGATGCCGCTGCTGGTTGACGTGTAGGTCGCCAAGGTCTCCCAACTGTTGGTGCCCGCCTTGATTTGCACCTCCACAAAGTCGTGTCCGTTGATGCTTAACCACTGCCAGAACCGCAACCGGGGAAACTCTCCGGCGCTGGGGATCACAAAGGCCGGGCTAACCAAGCGACCACTGGTATCATCGGCATAGTTGCCACCGAGCACCGTCGCCGCACAATTGGTCCCAAGATGCGCTCCGCCCGGACCAGAAGTGGGAACGCCTGTCTCCCAAACCGCAGCATTGTCCGTAACCCAACCCGCAGAGCCCAGTTCAAAGCCCTCCGCTTGCGTAGGGAAGGGTGGCACAAGCACCGTCACATTCGCCACCAAGCTGGTAGTAACCCCGACGAGGTTACTCGCCACTAGGGCGTAGCCACCGGCGTTAGTGAGAGTGAGGCTACTGAAGGTGACGCTTGGGTTCGTTGCGCCCGTCATCGGGACATCGTTGAATAACCATTGGAGTGTCGGACGCGGCACGCCCATTGCGAATGTGTCCAAGCTGATCGCGGAACCTACGTATCCAGTTTGGCCGATGGGTTGTTGGACGAAGAGCGGTGTGGGATCGTTGGTGAAACACTTGCCAGCACTGTCAGCGGCGAAGATGGCCGCAACTTCGTTGGATGTGAGCGCGCGGTCATAAATCGAAATTTCGTCCACTTTCCCATCAAAGAATTGTCCGTCGCCCCTGCGACCAAAGTAGAGCGGAGAAGTTCCGTCCGAAGTTGTGCCATTAAAGTTTGTGCTCTGGTCAGCAAGCAGACCGTCCACGTAGAGTTGAGCAAACTGCCCTTTCTTGAGTGTGCCTACGAAGTGATGCCAGTTGCTGAGGGTAACGGAGGTGCCAGTCGCCAAGGCAAACGTGACACCATTCGCGTTCCAAAGCGCGAACGCTGGCGCTCCTGCGGTGTCGATATGCAGAGCGTATTCCCATTGGTTGGGGCTGCCTTTGGCAACGACCGATCGGACATTTTGACCGGTCCCTATATCAAACTGCGGAAGCCGGTCCATGTACACCCATGCTTCGACGGATAACTCTCCATCGTTGGCCGCGTGCGGACTGAACAGCGATGAATCGGGCACGACAGCGTAGTCGGTTGATCCATCAAAAATGAACGCCTGACCGGCCTTGCCAGAGGCGTAGCCAGCTTCGTTTTGCAGTGTGGCGTGGTTCGTGCCTGCCACATTGAGAGCGAAGCCGTCCCCTGGCCACCAAGCAATGAGGCCTGACGGTGACGGCACGCAGTTGGTTTGGGCCGCGGCAGGTTGAGGATGGAGGACCGAGAGTTGAGTGATGGCGGCGACAAGCCAAGCCCAGCAAATGCCAGAATCAACCGATTTGAATCGAATTGGTGTATTCATGGGACTCCCTAACGAAATAAGAGCCAGCAATCAGGCGCGACAATCGCCGTCACGGTAAGAGCGGTTGAGATCAACTGAATATGCATCCGGGTTTTGGCTTGTGCCTCCCATACAACACAGGCACACGCCGAGCACGAATCTTATTCGAGTCAGTCTTCATTCTGTTGTCAACAATGAACATCAACAGCGCCTGTTTTGGCAGTCGTTTGGCCTGTAAATCTAGCCGCTAATTAACATGCGTGCTTGGGCGTCCGCAGCCGGGGCGGACTGCCCCACTACTGCTTGCCGCGCGGATGGAACTCCGCTTTACTCGAAGCAACGTGCAACGAGCATTCACTCTGATTTTCCTGCTGGTGTTGTGTGTCGGCGCTCGCCTGTTTGCCGAATCGAAATTAACTTCAACCTCCGATTCGCCGGAATACGAATGGATTCAAGTGACCGCCAAAGCGCCGTTCGCCCCGCGGGATGGCGCAGGAGCACTAGTGTTCAAGGAAAAGATGTGGCTGCTGGGTGGCTGGAATCCGCGCGACAAGGAACATTTCCCGCGCATTTGCAACAACGAGGTCTGGAGTTCCAGCGATGGCGCATCTTGGTCGCTCGTGAAGCCGAACACGTTCCTAGACGCGAGCTTTGATACGACCAAGGATTGGGAAGGCCGGCACACGGCGGGTTATGTGGTGTTCAGGAACCGGATGTGGATTGTCGGGGGCGACGCGAATCAGGGCCATTACCAAAACGACATTTGGAACTCAACCGACGGCCAGACGTGGGCCTGGGTCAATCAAGGCCAGCCCCTACCATGGGGACCGCGAGTGTTGCATTACACGGTCGCGTTCAAAAACAAGATCTGGGTGATCGGCGGGCAGACACTGCCGCAGTTCGCGCGTCACGAGGAGGTTTTTTATCGCGAGATCTGGAACAGTTCGGACGGCGTGAAGTGGAAGCAGGTCAAGCCGCGCGAACCGTATTGGCCGCAGCGCGGGATGATCGGCGGCAGCGTGGTGTTCCAGAACCGCATCTGGATTCTCGGCGGCGGCACTTACGACACGCCCAAAATCCCGACGCGCGAATTTTTCAATGATGTGTGGAGTTCACCGGACGGCGTTAAATGGACCTGCCATCTCGCATCCGCTCCGTGGCATCCGCGGCAATATCACGACGTGGCGGTGTTTGATGACCGGATGTGGGTGTTGGAGGGCTACCACAAGGACGGCGGGAATCGCAAGGATGTCTGGTATTCCGCCAACGGCGTGGACTGGCGCGAAGTGCCGAACACGCCCTGGAAACCGCGTCATGCTTCCAGCATCTTTGTCCACGACCACGCGCTGTGGGTCGTGGCCGGGAACAACATGGACGCGGATGTCTGGAAGCTGGTGCGGCAACCGCACCGACGATAGCGACTATCCAAAAGTTGGCAAGGAAGTCGTCCCGTTGGCGCAGGGCTGCAAGGTGCGAATTGCTTCCGGAAACTCTCTCGCCAGCGACGGAGAGAAGGGTATTCAGTTCTGGAGATAGCGGACGATCAGCGACTCCGCAAAATCAATTTCGACGGCGGCTTCCAGCGTGGCGGCCCGCTCCAGAATCGGCACGGCAACTTCGTCCGATGCCACTTCCTTGAGACAGAGCTGATCCGATCTGACTTCACCCCGCAGGCAGCCGTTGACCCGATGCGCGCGCAATTCGGCCAGCAGGCTCTGCACCGCCCAATGCCCGATGTTGACGAGCCAGGCGAGAATCTCTTCCTTGGAATAGCGGAAGACCCGTTCATTCACGAACACCAACTCCTGCGGCAGGACACGCAGCGCGAACGCATCGGCTTCGAGCCAGTCGGTTTGCAGCGATTGATACTCCTTGATCAGGAGCAGTTTTCGGATGGCGCCGTCCAGGCACGGCTGCAAGGACCGCAGGAATTTCAGTTCGACGAAGTCAATGCGGCCGGATTGGTTGAAACGATGGGAGATTTTGATGCGGCCCCGTTGCGTATTGAATTCACCTTGGTAGCAGGTGGAGAGAATCACATGATCATACACGGACTGTAACTGCATCCAGCGTCCGGCGGCTTCGCCACCGTAATTGCGCTTGCCGCGGGGAGCGGTGACGGGTCTCGCAGCCACCTGATTTTGGATGCGTCCCAACCGGTTGAAATAGTCGCTGCTGGTGGAGAAATCGTTTTGGCGAAGGAACTCGCGGGCGGACTGGATTTCATTGTCCCGCACGGGCGAGCCGCCATGCACACGGACTTCCAACGCTTCGACCAGTTCCCTAGCTTGCCGCTTGCATTCTTTGGTAGCCATGCTGTCTGCGGCAAGCATATCGTGGGTTGCATCGGTGCCTACTGTGCGTCTGGATGCACACCCGAAATCCGCCAGGTTTCGGCCAATTTCCGCAGAAATGAGGCAAGGCGGGTCAGGTCGCCGCAGGGTGTATTTCCTTCCCGGGTTCGATCAGGATTTTGCTGCGTGGCCCAAAGCGCGGTCGAGAAAATCGGCGATATGAATCACCTGGATGTGCGGCGCGCCGGCTTTGCGCAGACCGGCGCGAAGTTGCAGAATGCAGCCGGGATTCGTCGTCACCACAATTTCCGCACCGGTCTTGAGAATGTTTTGGATTTTGCGCCGTTGCAATCGCTCCGCCATCTCGGGTTCGGTAAGATTGTAACTGCCGGCGCTGCCGCAACACACATCCGATTCCGGCAATTCCACAAATTTCTCTCGGGCGACCACGCGCACCAGGTCGCGGGGCGGTTGGGTGATGCGCTGCGCATGCGCCAGATGACAGGCGTCGTGAAACGTGATGCGAGAGACCGGCAGAGCGGGTTGAAGTTGGAGTTCAAGCTTCAGCTTGTCCGGAGGCAGGCTGAAGCCTGGACTCCAACACACTGACAAAAACTCGGTCAAATCCTTTAACTTCTCGCTGAACTTCCGCCCGCGTTCGGCCCAGGCTGGATCGTCCTGGAGCAGGTGGCCGTATTCCTTGAGCGTTGAACCGCAACCGGCGGCGTTGGTCAGGATGGCGTCGAGGCCGAGTTCTTCAAATACTTCGATGTTGCAGCGGGCGCAAGCGCGCGCATCCCGGAGGTTGCCACCATGGGCGTAAAGCGCGCCGCAACAAACCTGCGCGGGCGGCGTCACGACTTCGTAACCGGCGCGATTGAGCAAGCGAACGGTGGCGGCATTGGTTGCACCAAACATCACGCTCTGCACACAGCCCTGAACGAATCCCACCCGGCCCCGTTTGATTTCGGTCAAGGCCGGCGAGGACACGGGCAGGGTCGCGGTTGAGGCGTCGTCGGGAATCAAAGCCAGCGCGCCGCGAGCGAATTCCGGCAGGGCGCTGTCGAGCCCCAGGCGTTTCGTCAGTTTCGCCAACCCCAGTGCCAATCGCATCCGGTCGGGAAAAGGAAACACCTGCTCGATGCCCACGCGGCGAAGGAGTTGTTGAAAGGGCGAGCGTTGGTGATTCTGTTCCACATGATCGCGCGTGCCTTCCAACAACGCGCCATACTGCACGCCGCTCGGGCAGGCTGCTTCACAAGCACGACAGCCAAGACAGAGATCCAAGTGCCGGACGGTCGCGTCTCCAACCGGCAGCCGCCCGCTTTGGACCGCGCGCATGAGATAAATTCGTCCACGCGGCGAATCATTTTCGTTTCCCGTCTCCAGATACGTCGGACACGACGAGAGACACAGCCCGCAATGAATGCAAGCCAGCGCCTTGTCATTGTCGAGAAACGCTTCGGGTTGTGGATGCACGGCGTTCACGGGGAGGGTGCGGGGAAAATGTGGTTCGGATCGAAAATGTCCTTCACCCGTTGCATCAAGACCGCGGGCACTTCGGATTTCGGCGGCGCGATGCCGCCGCGGTAATAGACAACACCGTTGCCCGCCCGCGCCACGAATTGTTCGCAGCCAAGCATCGAAATTTCTTCGGTAAGTCGGGAAGGCAGGATCGAGCGACGGCGCACCGGATTCTTCACTCCATTGTTTGCGAATTGCTGGTCGTAAGCGAGATCGGTTGGCGTGGCTTTGCAAATCGTTTCCAGCCTGGCCTTCTGCCATCCCACTTCCTCGCGCGTGCCGTCGAACCCGAGCACGAGGGTAATTGGTGCGCGGTCATCAGACCGCTTCGCCGCTGGTTGGGTTTCGGGCATTGAATCGGAGCGCGAGTTGTCCTCAACTCGCAGCACTTCCGCAGCTTTTGGCGCTGCGGATTGGGACAATCCGCGCTCCGGCAGGTTGTGCAGGTCGAACACGATGGGAGTCAGGTCGGAAGCCAGCACAGTCTCGATTCGCTCCGCCGCGTTTTCGAACGTTGGGCAAGGAATCGCAACAAACCCTTCTTCTTGCGGCATGGGCCGGACTTTGAAGGTGACTTCAACCATGACACCCAGCGAGCCGCCACTGCCGACGAAGAGCTTTTGCAGATCGTAGCCGGCGACGTTCTTAACCACTTTCCCGCCGCTCTTGATCACGCGCCCGTCCGCCAGCACGACCTTCAGTCCAATCAAATGCTCGCGGATCGTCCCGTAGCCAAAACGACGCGGCCCGCTGGCATTGGTGTTCAGCACTTGCGCCAATGTCCACCGGCCGGCGTCCGGCGGATCGAGCGGCAACCACTGGCCGTGCGCGGACAGGTGTTTTTGGAGCGCGCCGAGTGTCAGGCCGGCCTCGGCGGTGATGGTCATGTCCGCCGGGTGGTATTCCACGACGCGTTGAAACGCGTGCAGATCCACCGAGGTGATCGGCTCACGCCGGGCGCTCGCCGCGCTCAACGCCGCGCGCAAACCGTCCAAGTTGTCGGGTTGAAGGTTCATCACGCGGCGACTTGTTTCCGCGGCGCGAAATCCATGCAACGTTTCGAGCCGGGAAAGATTTTGTGGGGATTGCAGCGGCTTTCCGGATCGAAGACGCGACGCAACATGCGCATCGCGTCCAGGTCGTCGTGAGAGAACTGCTTTTCCATGAAATCAATTTTCTCCACGCCGATGCCATGCTCGCCGGTCACGCTGCCGCCGAGTTCCACGCATTTGGTCAGGATGTCATTGCTGGCGTCCAAAGTCCGCTGGACCTGATCCGGTTCGCGTTCATCGTAAAGAATCAGCGGATGCAGGTTGCCATCGCCGGCGTGAAAGACATTCGGGATGCGCAGGCCATACTTCCGGCTGCAAGCCTGGATGAACCGCATCATCTCCGGCAGCTTCGACCTCGGCACCACGCCATCTTGCGTCAGGAAATTGGGACTGAGCCGGCCAATCGCGCCGAACGCACGCTTGCGGGATTTCCATAGATCGGCCCGTTCCTGTTCGGTCCGGGCCAATCGGACTTCACGCGCGCCGTTCTTCCGGCAAAGGGCCATGACGCGATCGGCTTGTGCCTCCAACCCGGCAGCCAGCCCGTCCAGTTCGACGATCAACACCGCACCAGCATCGAGTGGAAAACCGAAGTGATATGCCGCCTCGACCGCCTGGGTGATGAGTTGATCCATCATTTCCATCGCGCCGGGCACAATGCCCGCCGCGATGATGTCGCTGACCGACTGGCTCGCCGCATCAACCGTTTCAAACACGCCGAGCATGGTCTTGTAAGCCTGCGGAGCGCGGATGAGCCGTACCAACGCCCGCGTGATCACGCCAAACATGCCTTCGCTGCCAATCGCCACGCCGCGCAAATCGTAGCCATCCACGTCTTCGCCGCCGTCGGGCCGTGTTCCCAGCCAGACCAGTTCGCCGTCGGGCAAAACCAGTTCAAAGCCGAGGATGTGATTGGTGGTCACTCCGTATTTAAGGGTGTGCGGACCGCCCGCGTTCGTGCCGATGTTTCCGCCGATGGTGCACGCCGGCTGACTGGACGGGTCCGGGGCATACAACAAACCGCGCGACTTGACCGCGTTGGTAATCCAGGCATTGACACAGCCGGCCTCGACCAACGCACGCCGATTGCGGTAATCCACCTCGATCATCCGGTTCATCCGGGCGAGCGAAATCATTACCCCGCCGGTGACGGCCAGCACCGTTCCGCTCAGGCTCGTGCCGGCGCCACGTGGAATGATGGGCAACTTGTGTTGCGCGCAAAGCTGGACGATGGCGACGACTTCCGCGGTTGTGTTTGGCAACACGACTACGCCCGGTGGACGTTTTTCCAGTGTGTAAGCGTCGCATTCGTACACCAACAGTTCCTGTTCGCCAGCGACGACGTTTTCCCGACCAACGATCTCCTGGAGCACGTGAATCAGTTCTGACGTCGGCGATTCGCCGTTTGGGGTTGTCACACCGCGACACTAAGCAACGACATGATGGCTGTCGAGCCTGAGCCGCAACCCGACCCAAATCCGTTGCTGCCGCCGGTGAAACGCGATAGCCTTGGCCCATGCAATTACCGCCCGCGTTTCAGCCGCCTTTCCGTTTATTGATGGGACCTGGCCCCAGCAACGTTGCACCGTCGGTGCTCAAAGCCATGTCCGCTCCGGTGCTCGGCCACTTGGATCCCGTGTTCGTGAAAATGATGGAGGAGATCAAGGCCATGCTCCGGGCAGTTTTCCAGACGAAGAATGAAATGACCTTCCCCGTGAGCGGCACCGGCAGCGCGGGCATGGAGTTTTGCTTCGTGAACCTGATCGAACCCGGCGACTCGGTGGTCATCGGCATCAATGGCGTCTTCGGAATGCGCATGGCGGACCTGGCGGAACGCTGCGGCGCCCGCGTAGTCAAGGTCGAAGCGCCTTGGGGACGCATCATTGAACCGGGCCAGATCGCCGCCGCGTTGAAGGAGGTCCGGCCAAAATTCGTGGCAGTCGTTCATGCCGAGACGTCCACCGGTGCGTGGACGCCGGTTGAAGAGATTTCGCGCCTGGCCCACGAAGCCGGAGCGTTGTTTCTGCTGGACACCGTGACGTCACTGGGCGGGTGTCCGGTGAAAGTTGACGACTGGCAGGTGGACGCGGTTTACAGCGGGACGCAAAAATGCCTGAGTTGTCCGCCTGGTCTCGCGCCGGTGTCGCTCAGCCCGCGGGCGTTGGAGGTGGCGACCAAGCGCAAAACCAAGGTGCAAAGCTGGTATCTGGATGTGAACCTGCTCGCGTCGTACTGGGGACAGGAGCGGGTTTATCATCATACCGCGCCGATTTCCATGAACTACGCGCTGCACGAGGCGCTGCGTCTGGTGCTGGACGAAGGATTGGAGAACCGCTGGCAACGGCATCGGGTGAATCATGAGGCGCTGAAGGTCGGCTTGCGCGAGTTGGGTTTGGGAATCGCTTCGCAGGAAGGACATCAACTCTGGCAATTGAATGCGGTCGGCGTCCCGAATGGTGTGGACGAGGCCGCGGTCCGCAAGAAGCTCCTCACCGATCACAACATCGAAATCGGCGCTGGTCTCGGCCCGCTGAAGGGCAAAGTGTGGCGAGTTGGCCTGATGGGAGAAACTTCCACGCGTGGGAATGTGGATGTAATTCTGAAAGCCCTGCGGTCTTGCTTGAAACAAGCCTGACCGATTCCCCAAACCACGGGGCAAATCGCGGTGTCAATTCCCGCGCTTGTTTTCGTCCTTGGGCTTTTCTTCCGTCTCGCCTGACTCCGAGTTGTCCTTCGTCGCGTCGTCCTTTTTGGCTTCGTCTTTCTTCTCAACCAGCAACTCGGAACGCTGCTTGAGCAACGAGTCCACCGTCCACGCCGAAACCAGATAAGTCCATTTCCCAAATGCCTTTTCCTTCGCCAGTTTTTCCTGAAGCTTCTTTTGCTGCTCCTGGAATTCCTTGTCGAGCCGGGTTTTGTCCTCCGGTTTCTCGTCTTGGCCCGCCACCCGCGCCGCCGGCAGATCGGCGGTAACCGCGACGGTCAGAAAATAATTTTCATTGGTCTTCGCGCCGACCTTCACCGTGTAGTTGAAGCCCTCGAACGTCTGGATGGCAATGGTCGTCGGATTGCCCAAACCCGATTCGCCGGCGGACGTGCCAATCACCACATCCAAAAAACCCGGCGAGGACAGCGGATTGGAAACGCCCGAAACCTTGCCGGGATCCAGCTTTTCCTCCGGCTTTGCTTCGGCCAGCTTCCATTCGCCGGACTCGGTTTCCCGCGCGATTTTCCAGGAATTCGTGGTGGCCGGGAAAGTCACGCCAACCGACTTTGCCTTCTCAACCTTGAAAAAGTCCTTGTCCAGCCAGTGTTCCGGTCGGGATTCAAGCTCGTTGAAGGTTTCGGAAACCAGATAGGTCGTGCCGGGTTTGTTCGGAAGATAAATCCAGCGTCCGTTCGGCCAGCCGCCGCCGCCGAAATTGTCATCGCCCCCGCCGCGCATGGATTTTTTGCCGAGCAGCACGGTGCGAATGTCTTTGCCGTCCCGGCCTTTGAGTTCCACCAGCGTGGCGGAATTCGTGCCACCCTTGTCCGGCGGCAACAGTTCCATCCGGCCGAGCTGGGAGTCGCCAATCTTCTGGCTCTGGGCCGCTCGCAAATCCCAAAGCTTGCGCGCACATTCGATGATTTCACCAGCCGCCGCCGGGTAGTTGTCGCGTTCCTTGACGGTCCAGACCTCGCCCTTCACCAGATTGACCGCATTCGTGTGCTGGCGCACCACAATGTGCATCACGTCGTTGACGGGAAAGTCGCCGAGCAACTTGTCGCTGGCGGATTTGGCGGTGCTCCGGAACGAAGCGGATTTTTGCCGGTTCAAGTACAGGCCGATGCCACCCAGCACCAGGCCGATCACCAAAACAATGAGCAGTTGTTTGCGGTTCATCTGGCTGCGGTTTTCCGACGTTTAATCAGCGCCAACACGACGCCCACGGCGGCCACGACCAGTGGCATCACCAAAATGTTCGTCCACTTCAACGAGTTCTGGAGCGAATCAATGTCCTTGCGCAAATTGCGCCGCTCCTGCCGGAGTGTTTCGCGCACCTCAGCGCGCTTCTTCTGCACCTCGGTCCATTCCTTCTTGGCATCGTCCGACAAAATCACCTGCTGGCCGGGCTGCTTGCCCTGCACCATTTCATTGATCTTCTGGGCGAGGTCCTGCTCGCTCTTTTCCAGTTCCTTGATCTTGGCGGAGAAGCGCTCCTCGGCTTTGCCTTGCAACTCGCGCATCTTGGTGAACGGCCGCGCCACCGTGGCCCGGCTGCGGATGGTGATAAGGTCCTGGTCGCCGCCCATTTGCTCGACCAGATTCTGGACGAACGAGAGATTCTGACTGAACGGAATCATGATGCGCTGGCCAAACAGGTTCTGGACGCGGGCAAAGAACTGCTCGTGCAGCAGGTCCGAGTCGCCCACCAAAACCACCACATTTTCTTGCTTGGACGCCTTGAGCGAATTGTCCGCCGGCTTCGCGGCTTCCTCCTGCTTGGCCTCATCTTTCTTCGCTGCGTCCTTCCCCGTTTCCGCCTCGTCTTTTTTCTCGCCGGGCTTGCCGTTGGGAAACGCGGTTTTGAATTTGCCGCTCAACCGGACCGCCAGGGCATATTCCTTGCCCGAAGCCTTGAAGTCCTGCGACCCGCCACCGAACTGGGCCAGCATTTTCTCCGTCAGGTCGGAATTCGAGCTGGAGTGCATGAGGACGACTTGCTTGAGACCGTCGGCCGGCGAGCCGGTGAACGCCCCGCCGTAAGGAACATACATGCGCTGAATCTGACTCGTGGCCACATCATCGGTGTCCATTGCCTCGGGCGGCAACTGGAGAAATGCCAGATCCGTCCGCGGCCGGCCCCCTTCGCCACCGCCCAACTCCGTGAAATAAGTCTTGTCCGACACCACCTTGTTGAGATCGAAACCCAGCCCCCAGGCTTTGAGCAGATGCTCCAGGCTCGCGCCGCTGCCTGCCGCCGCTTGAAGCGGATTGGACGGGTCGGCATTGCGGGTGTCCATGACACTCAACGGATCCAGAAAGGCAATCAGTTTGCCGCCGCGCAGCACGAACTGGTCAAGGGCAAATTCCGCCGCTTCCGTGATGGCCTTGGGATAAATCACCAGCAGCACCTTGATGTCATCGTCAATCTTGTCCGTCGTGAGCGGGATTTCCTTCACGTCGAAATCCGACTTCAATTCATTGATGAAAAGCCACGGCTCGGTGCGGCCACCGCGGCCCATCTGCATCATCATCGGGTTCATTCCGCCGAACACCTGCAAACCGCTCATCACGCCAATCACGGGTTTCTGCGGCTTGGCCACCTGTGAAATCGCGCGGGTCAGATCGTATTCCAACAACCGTTCGCGCGCAGGCGAGAGGAACGGAATGGTGGCCCGCTCGTCCAGGCAGCTTACGGCCAGCCCAAAATAAACCCTGTCGCCGCCCATCGGCTGGAGCATCTGGCCTTCGACCCCGTCGAGGTTGGCGGAGTCTTCAGCCTCGGTGTCCGGCACCGGGTCGAGGTTTTTGATTTCAAGGTTTCCCTTCGCGAGAAGCTTGTATTCGTTGAGCATGTCCTCGACCTGGGCGGCGTACGTTTTCCACTCCACGGGCGTCGAGGGATCTTTCTGGCTGAAGTAAAAGCGGATCTGGACGGGCGTATCGAGCTTGCTCAGGACGCGTTTGGTGCCTTCCGAAAGCGTGTACGCCTTGTCGGCCGTCAGGTCCACCCGCGTGGTCAGCGGGCGCACGATGATGTTGAGCGCGATGACAATGACCAGCATCACGACCACACCGATCGTCGAGTAAATAAAAGTTTCGAATCGCTTTTTGTGTTGCATGGCGAAAGTTGAAATTCAACGGCTACCCTACCCCGACCGATGACTGCGAAGGACAACCCCGGTCGTGAACAGGGCAAATCCGATCAGCGAGAAGAAAAACACCAGGTCGCGGAAGTCTATCACCCCGCGCTGGAAAGCGTCGAAGTGCGTCATCACGCTGAGCGACGCCGCCAAACTCGAGAGCCACGTCCAATCCAGCGAATCCAGCAGCCGCGTCACCGGCGGCCAGCCCGCCAGGATCAGGAACAGGCAGATGACCACCGAGAGGATGAACGAGACAACCTGATTGCGCGTCACGGCCGAGGTCATGCAGGCGATGGCCAGGTACGCGCCCGCCATCAGGGCGCTGCCGACGTATCCGCACACGACGACGCCGTTGTCCGGCGCGCCCAGATAATTCACCGTGATCCAGACCGGGAAGGTCAGCGCCAGGGCCAGTATCAGGAACAACCACGAGGCGAGAAATTTTCCGATGATCGCCTGCGACGGCGTAATGGGCATGGTCAGCAACAATTCGAGGGTGCCGACGCGCCGTTCCTCCGCCCACAACCGCATGCCCACGGCCGGCACGAGGAACAGGTAAAACCACGGATGCCACATGAAGAACGAGAGGAGCGAAGCCTGGTCGCGCTCAAAAAATCCGCCCGCCATGAACGTAAAGAATCCGCACAGCAGCAGGAAGATCACGATGAACACATACGCGACCGGCGACGCGAAATAACCGGCCAATTCGCGTTTGGTGATGGCTTTGATGTTGCCAATGGCTGAATTCACTTTTCCACCTCCTGCTTCGTATCGGGCATGGTGATGTTGCGGAAGACCTCGTCCAGCCTTCCCTCTTCGGTGTGCAAGTCCTCAACCTGCCAGCCTTGCGACGCATCCATCACCGCCCGGGCGAGTTCCCCGTCAGCGTTCGGCTTGGGGAAAACCGTCACGGTTACTTTCGCGCCTGCGTCTTTGATGACCGCGGTTCGTTTCGCGGCGGAAAGTTGATTCAACTTCGACGTGATGGTCGCTGCCGGAACGCCGCGCACGGAAATCGTCACCGCGCCGGCCCATTCGGACTTGCGCCGCAACTCGTCGGGCGTCCCGTTGGCCACGATCTTGCCGCGATCAATGATGATCGCCCGGGTGCAGGCTGCGTCCACTTCTTCGAGAATGTGCGTGGAGAAGATGATTGCCTTCTTTTCGCCCATGCGTTTGATCAGGCCGCGCACCTCGTGTTTCTGGTTGGGATCGAGGCCGTCCGTGGGTTCATCCAGGATGAGCACCTCCGGGTCGTGAATGATGGATTGCGCAAAACAGGTGCGGTGCCGGTAGCCTTTGGACAGGGTCTCCACGCTTTGATGCAGGACGCCTTCGAGGAAGCACATCTCAACGGCACGATGGATGGCGGCCTTTTTCGCATCGCCCCGCAACCCGCGGATTTCGGCGGCGAAGTTGAGAAAGCCGTGGACCGTCATATCGGTGTAGGCCGGCGCATTTTCCGGCAGGTAGCCGATCAGCCGCTTGGCGGGAATCGGATTCTCAACCATGTCGAACCCGCCCACGGTCACCGCGCCCTCAGTGGGGGGGATGAACCCGGTGATCATGCGCATGGTGGTGGATTTGCCCGCGCCGTTCGGGCCGAGGAAGCCCAACACTTCGCCGCGCTCGACGGCAAACGAAATGCCGTCCACCGCGCGTTTCGCGCCGAACAACTTCTTTAGGTTTTCAACTTTAATCATGTACGCGCTTCTTTCCTGACGGAAACGACCGCTCGAAATAGCCAGTCCGAGGCCCGCTGTAAATATTTTTTTCGCCGTCACCGGCCCGCGGCGGCGACTGAGGCCATTCGCCAACAACGGCTCTTGGACAAGGAAGGGGAAAAATGTTCAAAAATTCTTTTTCAAAAAAAGGCAGTCCGCCGGCTCACAGCCGCTCCCGACCGGCATAACCGGTGTCCAGATCGTGCCAGAATTCGATGTCGTCCTCATCCTGCTCCCAGCACAGGAACACCTCGCGGCCGCCGATGAAGGCCGGAAAATCAATCAAGCCGCGTTCCAGGTCCTTGATCTGGATCTGCCGGCGTTGAAATTCCAACAGGACCTCCTGCATTCGGGCCAGCGTCCGGATCCAGGTGTTGACCAGATCCCCGCCGACATCATGGCCGGGATTCATCAGCGACGTGAGCCGTTTGTCATAGCGCTCCAGTTCTTGACGAAGCTCATTGAGTTGCCTGAGCCAGTCGCGGACCTGGGGCAACAAGGCCCGCGCCTCCTCGATCGTGTAATGAATCTCAAACCGGTGGTTCATGGTTCCTGTGAGCACGGTCGCGGCACGCGCCGACCTCATTCTTTTTTGGACGCATCGAGTTTCTTTTGCACGACCTCGTTCTTTTCCACGGCCAGGGATTTTTGCCAGGCGTCGCGGGCCTTCTCCAGGTCATTCATGGCAGCGTAAATATCGCCGAGATGATCGTAAAGCGTGGCGTCCGGCGCCTCGCTCAGCTTGACGGCCTTGAGGATGTAATCCAGCGCCTCCTGGGGCTGGTTCTGTTTGAACCGCACCCAGCCCATGCTGTCCAGATACGCGGGATTTTCCGGCTCCGACTTCAACGCCTGCGCAATCAACTCGTGGGCCCGTTCCAGTTTTTCGCCTCGCTCCGCCCACATGTAACCGAGATAATTTTGCGCCTCCGAAAAATCCGGCTGCAACTTGAGACACTTCTCAAAAAACGCTTCCGCCTGCGCGCGGTCGCCCATGCGTTCGCACGCCGCGCCCACGTCGAAGTAAAACAAGTGCGTCAACTGGTTGGTATCCTTCGCCTGGGCGATGGCTTCCGCCGCCAGGAAATACTTCACCGCTTCCGCGTAATGTTTCTGCTGGCGTTGCGCCGCACCCTGCAGGTATTCGAGCAGAAAGTTTGGCGGGAATTTCTCCTTCGCCGTTGCCAGCAGGCGCATGGCTGCCTCGCCCTGTCCCGCCGCGATGAGCACGTTCGCCAGATCGTAATGGGCCGGTTCGAAATCGGGCGCCAACTGGAGGCATTTTTCAAAGCATTTTCCGGCCTGGGCGTGATCGCCCTGCCGCTCCCAGGCCGCGCCCATTTGATAATAGAAGGCGTGCGTCAGCAGGTTGGTCTCCCCCGCCCGGGCCAGGAGTTCCGCCGTGCTGAAATGCCTGACCGCTTCGGCGAAATTTTTCACCTGAAAACTGGCCATGCCCAGGCCGTATTCAAGTTTGAAGTTGACCGGAAACTTCTTCTTCGCGCTGTCCAGCGTGGCCAGCGCTTCCTCGCCCTTGCCCGCGGCGAGCTGTGCGGTTGCCAGATCGTAGTAGGCTGGTTCAAAGTTTGGACTAAACAACAGGGTCTTTTTTAAATAATCCGCCATGTCCGTCCAGCGGCGCTGGTCGTAGGCGATCAGTCCCAGAAAATAGTACGCCTGCGCGTTGGCGGGGTTGTCCTGCACGATGGCCTGAAGCTGCTCGACGGCGCGTTTGCGATCGCCCTCGCGCAGGTAAATCTTCATCAGGCGGTCGCGGACCAGTTCGCGCGCCTGGGGCAGGTCGCCCAGTTCATCCAGCACGGCGAGGTAGCTCACCGCGGCCTTGTCCATGTCCCCCACAAAGTAGAAGCCGTCCGCGAGCTGCAGTTTCAAATGAGTACTCGCCGGTTGCAGCTTCGCGGCCCGCTCCAGCACCGCGAGCGTTTTCGCGTTTACCGTTTGCCGCTGGCTCGGATACCGCTGCGTGTAGTTCTCATACAGCCCGGCGAGTTCGACCAGGAATTCGGCGTCCGAGTCGGATTGCTTCGCCGCCTGATCCAGCACCGCCAACGCTTCGGCGCTCCGCTTGCTCTGGAGCTGGTTCAAAAACAGATTCCGATAACCGGCGAGCAGGCGTGGCGATTTCTTGATGGCGAGTTGATTGGCAGCAACCGCCTCCGGATTGCGGTCCAGGCGGGCGTAAACCATTCCCAACCGGGCGAAGATTGCGCCCGAGGTGTTGGGCCGTCGCGCCGCCGCCTGCAACAGTTCGAGCGCCTGTTGCGCCCGGTCATGGTGGAGCAGACGCGATGCGACTTCGAGCGTGAGGTCCTCGTCATCGGGGTCTTTGAGCGCAGCCTGATAATACTCGTCCAGCGCCTGGTCCTTTTCGTCATTCAGTTCGTGAATGACGGCCGCCGCAAAGTGCGCCTGCGCCTCAGCCGGGTGCGCGCCCACGCCCGCCCGGTCGCCGGATGGTTTCGCCGGTTTCGTCGCGGGCGCCGTGCGGCATCCGGTCAGGAGGATCTGACCCAGAACCAGCACGACGCCCCAGAAGCAGCAGTGACGCATGTTGAACAATAAACCACGCACAGTCCGGAAAGTCTTCGGGACCGGCGTGGTCGTGGTCGTAGTTCGAAGCTCTGACAGAATTACTTCTGCCAGGTGCGCTTCTTGTGACGATGCAGACGCAGCTTCTTGCGCCGTTTGTGTTTGTTGATTTTCGCCTTGCGGCGTTTTTTCAGTGAACCCATAGGTTGTTAATGGAGTAACCGAGTGGCCGAGTAATGCAACTGAAATCTTGCGCTCAATACACCACCTTGTTCAGGGGATATTCGATTATGCCCTCCGCGCCGGCGGCCTTGAGCTTCGGAATGAACTCCCGCACCACGTGCTCATCAATGATGGTCTCGACCGCGACCCAGCCCTTCTGGCTGAGGTTCGAGATGGTGGGATTGCGCAACGCCGGAAGCGTCTGCAACAACTGCCGCAGGTTCTTTTCAGCGATGTTCATCTTCAGTCCGACCTTGCTTTCCGCCTCCAACGCGCCTTTGAGCAGCATCGCCAGCGTCTCAATCTTCTTCCGCTTCCACTTGTTCTTCCAGGTCGCGTGATTGGCGATCAGCCGCGGGGTGGAACTCAGCAATTCATCCACAATGCGCAGCTTGTTGGCGCGCAGCGACGAGCCGGTTTCCGTGACCTCGACGATGGCATCCACGAGTTCATGCGCCTTCACTTCGGTCGCACCCCAGGAAAATTCCACCTCGGCCTGCACGCCGTGCTTGCGCAAATATTTTTTTGTGAGATTCACCACCTCGGTGGCGATGCGCTTGCCCTTCAAGTCCTTCACCGACTTGACCGGCGAATTTTCCGGCACGCATAAAACCCAGCGCGCGGGTTTGCGGGTCGCCTTGCTGAACAGGAATTCGCCCACTTCATGCACGTTCGACCCGTTCTCCTCGATCCAGTCCAGGCCCGTGATGCCACAGTCCAAATAACCGTGCTCGACGTAGCGGCTGATTTCCTGCGCGCGAATCAGCCGGATTTCCAGCTCGTCGTCATCAACGTACGGCACATAAGAGCGGCTGCTCACCTGAATGTTAAACCCGGCCTTGGCCATCTTTTGGATGGTGGCCTCTTGCAAGCTGCCCTTAGGCAGCCCAAATCGTAATTTCTTGCTCATCTGGCTTTCGTAACTTCCCCAAGCGCACGCCTGCGAAATCCGTTTCGCCCAGTTGTTGACGCGCGCGACGGGGATAATCTGCCAAGTCCGCCGAGCAAACACCACCTTCTTTTCAGGCTAGCGGTACGCCCTTGACGGGAATTCAACCGGTTGTCAGGCGTTCACCTGGGTCAGCGTGAGTTTGCGGCTATTTTTTCCGTAACACGCGGCGGCCAATGATTGAAATTTCTCCCCGGGCAATCGCCGCGATACATTCCGGATACAAGTCATGCTCGGCGGCGTGAATCCGCTGATGCAGCGACTCCGCCGTATCCTGGTCCAGCACGGGCACGGTTTGCTGGCCGATGATCGGCCCGCAATCCACCCCCGCGTCCACGAAATGCACCGTACAACCTGTCGCCTTCACCCCATGGTCCAGCGCCTGTTTCCACGCTTCCAAACCGGGAAACGACGGCAGCAAAGACGGATGAACGTTGACAATCCGCCCCTCAAACGCGCGCAGAAAGTCGCCCTTGAGCACACGCATGAAACCCGCCAGCACGACCAAATCCACCTGCGCCGCCTGCAACGCGCCCACAAACGCCCGTTCGGCGTCCTCATCGAGCTTCGTGCGAAACTTGCCCGGCGCAATAAAGCGGGCGGGCAGGTTTCGCAGCCGCGCGTGTTCCAGAATACCCGCGCTGGCGACGTCGCTTAACACCAGCGCAATCTCCGCCGGCACCCTGCCCGCGGCGATCGCATCGGCGATGGCCACGAAGTTCGAGCCTTTGCCCGAACCCAGCACGCCCAATCGAAATGTTGGTCCGCTCTTCACACGCCTTTGATACAGGGGACCACATTGAAGCCGCAAGCATTCCGTGGCTGCGCTCGTGAGAGCGTGGCTGAATTTTTGCCGTGTTCTCACGAACACAGCCACAAGCGTGGTTGCAAAATCAATTTCTTGGAATCCACTCGTACTTCGTGTTTCATCTCGCCTCGCCATGTCAGAACAGCATCCAGCGGATTCATTGATCGAACAGCGCAAGGCCAAGCTCGCGGCACTGCGCGCCAAGGGCATTGACCCGTTCCAGAACAAATTCACCCCCACCGAAACCTGTGCCGTCGCCCGTGCAAATTACGCCGAGGGCCGCGAGGTCGCGCTCGCCGGGCGCATTACCGCGCACCGCGACATGGGCAAGTCCATGTTCATCGACATCCGCGACCAGAGCGGGCGGATGCAGGTCTATGCGCAGAAGAATGTCCTCGGCGAAGAGCAATGGAACATCTTCACGCACCTCGACCTCGCGGATTTCATCGGCGTCACCGGCACGATGTTCACGACCAAGACCGGTGAGATTTCCGTCAAGCTTGCGAGTTTCACAATTCTCGCCAAGGCACTGCGCCCGCCACCCGCAAAGTGGCACGGCCTGGAGGACACGGAAATTCGTTATCGCCAGCGCTATCTCGATTTGATCGCGAATCCCGAGGTGAAGGACGTGTTCCTGAAGCGCAGCGCGATTGTGCATGAGATCCGGCAGTTCTTTCACAGCCGGGGTTACGTGGAAGTGGAGACGCCCGCGATGCAGGCGATTCCCGGCGGCGCGGCGGCGCAACCGTTCAAGACCTTTCACAACGCGCTCGGCTGCGAATTTTATCTGCGCATCGCGCTGGAGCTGTACCACAAGCGGCTGCTGGTGGGCGGCATTGATAAGCTGTTTGAGATCGGCAAGAACTTCCGCAACGAAGGCCTCTCGCGCAAACACAACCCCGAGTTCACGATGCTCGAGGCATATCACGCGTTTGGCGATTACGAAACGATGATGGAGACCGTGCAATCGCTCATCTGCCACATCGCGCAGAAGGTTTTGGGCACGTTGAAAATTGAAACCAAGGATGCGGAGGGCAACATCACGAAGACCATTGATCTTACCCCGAATTGGCGACGCGCCAAATACAAGGATCTGGTCCGGGAGAAGGCAGGAGCAGACTGGTTCGAGATTTCGCCGGCCGAGCGCCGGCAGCGGGCGCATGACATGCATGCGGAGATCGGCAAGGACTACGAAGATTTCGAGGTCACCGGCGCGGTGTTTGCAAAGTTGATCGAACCGACGCTTATCCAGCCCACGTTCGTCACGCACCTGCCGAAGGAACTCGTGCCGCTCGCCAAGCTCTCACCCGACGACCCGACCACCGTCGAAGTCTTCGAGTGCTGCATTAACGGCCAGGAAATTTCGCCCGGCTACACCGAGCAAAATGATCCCATTCAACAGCGCGCCACGCTGGAACATCAAGCCGGCGGCGAGCAACAGAAGCTGGACGAGGATTTCCTCGTTGCCCTCGAACACGGCATGCCCCCGGCGGGCGGCATCGGCATCGGGATTGACCGCCTCTGCATCATGCTCCTGGGCCAGGAAAGCATCCGCGACGTGATTTTGTTTCCGCAGTTGAAGCCGAAATAGCGAGGCACATGAGCTTCACCGCGCTTTCTCCGGACTGGCAGATGACAGCGCTGTATTCTCTCGCGGTGGTGCCGTTGCTTTTCTTGATGAAACAGATTGCCTTTCGGGGCGTACCGGAATCCAGAGATTTGGTGGCGATGCTTTCGCCTTATCCGTCGCTCGCTCCTTTGAGACGGACGCTGCCATTGAGCGCCGCGCCGCGCTTGATCCGTCGCTTGGCAATGTTCCTCGGCGTGTGTATTTGCGCCTACTGGCTCTGGTGGCAGCTCCTGAAAAACTTTCGGCTGCCGACGATTCTGCTTTGTTATCTCGGGGTGATCATGATTTGGCTGGCGAGCGAAGTGGTGGGTTCATTGCTTCCGTTTTTTGCGCTGCCGGCAGGCAGACTGCTGCCGCTTGGGCACGGCGCGCCGCCGCCGCTCGCGAAAAGTGTCTCGGATTTCTGGGGGCGACGTTGGAACGTGTGGGTGAGTGAATGGTTTCGCCAAATCATTTTTCGCCCGCTGCAAAAGCGGCCTTTGGTTGCCATGCTCGCCGTTTTTTTTGTGTCGGGCGTCCTTCACGATCTGGTCATCAACGTTCCGCTTTACATCGTCACCGGCCACAATTATTTCGGCTGGATGACGCTTTACTTTTTGTTGCAAGCGGCTGGCATTTTGATCGAACGGCAGACGCGTAATCGAGTCGCGCGGACTTTTCTAGTATGGCTTTTTGTTTTTGGCGCTGTTCCGCTGATGGTCAACGAAGGAATGCTTCGCATTCTTCATCTTTGGCCGGAGTAAGCAATGAAGTTCATCACAAATTGGCCGCTCGTCAGGTTTTCGCCCGGCAACCCACCTGCGCGGACCAAACCGCTTCAGCATGCCCCCGGCAGGCGGCAGGCGGCATCGGCATTGACCGCTTGTGTATGATTCTCCTAGGCTAGGAAAGCATCCGGGACGTGATCCTGTTTCCGCAGTTAAAGCCGAAGTGAGCGATATATGAAACAAAAGCCACCCAACTGGGAAATCCCAAAGAATCTTGAAGCGCTTGTCGAAGACGGAGACGGCATGTGGGAGGACGACCGATGGGAGCCGATTCTTCTGACTGTGATGTCGGGCACTTCCTACGGCAGCCGCGACATTCCTCTCGCCTGGCAGATCGAATTCGATCCTTACGACGACCGACTTGAAGCCGCCAGCGAAAAGCTTGAAGCCTCAGGCGTCGAGCCCGACGGGGATGGCTGGGCCGAATTCATCGTGCAAAGGTTTACCACGCGTTATCCCAAGCTGGCTGCTGAGTTGCACTCGGATTCTGAGTCCAGCATCTGCGTCCTCTGGGTTGAGTCCGAAAAGACATGCAAGAAATTAACCGAACTCCTCTGGGCATTGATCGATTCGGAGTGAGGTGAAGACTATCAGACCGGTTTCGCCCAAATGCAGTCGCGTGCTGCGTTGCGGGCAAATCTTTTTTCTCTGCGCCGTTCCTTCGTCGCAAGCGTGGGGGGCCGCATCCCTTCCCACCGAACCAGAGCAAATCCTCGAACGCACCTGCTTTCAAACGGGCAATGCCTGGAGCGAGGCTGGCAACCTGCGCTCGGACGTGGCAATCGTTTATGGCATTGATCCCGGGCTGCCCCAGCGCATTCAAACCTGGCGCGATCACGGTTATCGGATTCACGTGATGACCGGCGTCTCGTGGGGCAGTTACCAGGATTACCTCTACGGCCGCTTCGATGGCGTGAACCATGAGGATGAAGCCCAGACAGATCGTCAGGGCAACAAGATCAGCCATGGCGGCGATGTTTATTACATGTCGCCCGGCACGAACTATGGAAAATTCCTTTGCGTGGGTGTGCAGCGAGCTTTGGATGCAGGCGCTGAGGCAATTCACCTCGAAGAACCGGAGTTTTGGGTGCACGGCGGCTACTCGGAAGGATTCAAACGCGAATGGCGGGCTTATTGCGGCGAGGACTGGCAGCCGCCGCATTCGTCCGTGGACGCACAATGGCGCGCTTCCAAACTTAAATATTTCCTCTATCGGCGCGCCCTCCAGCAGGTCTTTGACTACGTGCGGGATTACAACCGGCGCACCGGCCGGAAAGTCCGCTGTTACGTGCCGACCCACAGCCTGCTGAATTACGCGCACTGGCGAATTGTCAGTCCGGAATCGAGCCTCGCTCGGCTCGCGGGTTGCGACGGATACATCGCGCAAGTTTGGACCGGCACTTCGCGCACGCCGAACCTGCTTCGCGGACAGAAGCGCGAGCGCACTTTTGAAACCGCGTTCCTCGAATACGGCGTGATGCAGAACCTCGTCCGCGCCACCGGCCGCACAGTCTGGTATCTGAACGACCCGGTGGAGGATGATCCCAATCACGATTGGGATGACTATCAGCGGAATTGGGAGTCAACCCTCGTCGCGTCGCTGTTTCAGCCCGAAGTCTGGCAATACGAAGTCGCGCCGTGGCCGGAGCGGGTTTTCGCGGGCCGTTATCCAGCGGCGGCGAAGCCGGAGAATCGCCGACCAATCCCGGCGCCTTACGCAACGGAGTTGCAGGTCGTGATGAATTCGCTGAACGACATGAAACAGAAGCGCATCGAGTGGGACTGCGGCACGACGGGCATCGGGTTGCTCGTAAGTGATTCGCTGATGTTCGAGCGGGGCGAACCGGCTCCCGGCGACCCGCACCTGAGCGAGGTTTACGGACTGGCTTTGCCGCTGTTGAAGCGCGGCATGCCGATCACACCGGTTCAGTTGGAGAACGTGAGCATCCCGAAGTATCTCTCGGATTTCCGGGTTCTGCTCCTGACCTACTGCGGGATGAAACCACTTTCCCCCGAGGTCCATGCCGCCTTGGCCGAGTGGGTCAGGCACGGCGGCGCACTCGTGGTCTGCGACGACGATTCCGATCCCTACGGCGCCGTTCGCGACTGGTGGAATTCCAACGGCCGAAGTTTCCGAACACCGCGCGAGCATTTGTTCGAGCAGCTTGGGTTCAGGCCCGCCAATGCCGGCAATGAATCCGACTCAATTTTGGTCTGGCGTCATGGCAAAGGCAGTGTCACCTGGTCGCGACAGAATCCGGCGCAACTGGCAATGCATCCGGATGGCGATGCCAGCGTCGTTCAACTGGCGAAAGAAGCCTCTCGGCGGGCGAAACAACCCTGGCGTGAAACGAAATACCTGGTCCTGCGCCGCGGACCTTATCTCGTGGCCGCCGGCCTAGATGAATCGGTTCCGGGAGACATCAAGCAGCTCGAGGGGCATTTCGTAAATCTGTTCGACCCGGAATTGCGCGTACAAAACCGGATTGCGCTCACGCCCGGCTCGCGATACCTCCTGCGCGACCTTTCCTGGTCACGCGGTGGCCGGCCCGAGCTGATCGCCTCTGCGTGCAAGATGCTCCCGATGAAACGCCGCGGCAAGACGGTCGCCTACGCGGTTGAAGCCGTCGGAAACACTTCCGCCGTGGTGCTGCTCCGCGTCTCCAAACCACCTCGGCAGATCACGCTCGACGACGGACAAATCACGAACTTTCTGCACTCGGCGAAGGACAACTTGCTCTGGATTAAATTTCCCAACGCAGCCAAGCCGCGGATCTTGCAGCTTGAATTCTGACCCGGCCTGGCGAACACAACTGCCAGCCACCGCGCTTGCGCCGACAAACCAAACTTCGTATTCAATTCGCGTAATTGAAATCTAACCGCCACCACAATTAACCCTGAGCAACGAAACATGAAAACATTCCTCGTCACCGTCCTCGTCGCGACCGCCGCCATGTTCAGCGACGCCGCCGAACCAACCACCGCCACCACCAGCCCGTCCGTCGCCAAGGACTCGCGTTGCTTTGAGATGCGCACCTACCACGCCGCACCGGGCAAGTTTGAAGCGATGAACGCGCGCTTTCGTAATCACACCTGCGAGCTATTCAAGAAGCACGGCATGGAACTGGTCGGTTTCTGGATTCCCGCTGACAAGGACAAAGGCGCGGACAGCACGATGATTTACATCCTGGCGCACAAGAGCCGCGAGGACGCGAAGAAGTCCTGGGCCGCCTTCAGCAACGATCCGGAATGGAAGAAGGTGAAGGCCGAATCCGAGGCCAATGGGAAGCTCGTGGAGAAAGCCGAATCCATCTTCATGTCCGCGACGGATTACTCGCCGATGAAATAGAGGTAGGGTCATCGCACTGCGATGACCGGACGGCGCAGCGCGCCGTCCCTACCGTACTTCCCAATGCTCACCGTCGCCGGACTTTCCAAATCTTTTGGCGGACGTCAGTTGTTCGACAACGTGACGTTTACGTTGCAAACGGGCGAGCGTGTGGCCATCACCGGGCCAAACGGTGCGGGCAAATCCACGTTGCTCAAAATCATCCTCGGCAAGGAAGCGCCGGACGCCGGCGAAGTGACCTTCATGCGCGGCACTCGCGTGGGCTACCTGCCGCAGGAAAGCGAGGCCATCGGGAACGAAACGGTTTTGGAAATCGCCGTGCCGCACGAGCACGAGCATGACGGTCAGTTCATCGCCCAGGCCAAGCAGATCCTCGACAGCCTCGGCTTCAGGCAAGCCGACCACAATCGTCCGGCGCGCGAGCTTTCCGGTGGCTGGGTCATGCGCGCCCACCTCGCCCGGTTGCTCACGGAAGCGCCCGACCTGCTGCTGCTGGACGAACCCACGAATCATCTCGACCTCGAAACCCTGTTGTGGTTTCAGGATTATCTACGCAGTTATCCCGGCGCGATCCTGCTCATCTCGCACGACCGCGAGTTTCTCAACCAGCTTTGCACCCACATCGCCGAATTGCGGGCCGCGCGCATTCTGCGTTACACCGGCAACTACGACGCCTACCTGGAACAACGCGTCGCGACGGAAGCAAACTTGAACGCCACGGCCAAGGCGCAACAGCGGAAGATTGACCAGTTGCAGGTGTTCGTGGACCGATTCCGCGCGAAGAACACGATGGCGGCGCAGGCGCAGTCGAAGCTGAAACAGATCAAGCGGTTGAAGGAGGAGATGGTGGATTTGCCAGAGAACGATGGCCCGACCGTGGGCTTCCGCTTCCCGCAGCCGCAACGCTGCGGTCAACGAGTCATAACGCTGGAAAACGTGAAGTTTGGGTACGGCGGAGTGGCGTCCTCAAATCCCTCCGGGGCCGGGAACACAGCAAATCCGGAAATCTGCGTTACGCCGCTCATCTACGACAATCTCAACTTCGAAGCCGAGCGTGGGCAGCGCGTTGTGTTGGTCGGACCCAACGGCGCGGGAAAATCCACGTTGCTGAAATTGCTCGCGGACGTGTTGCAACCGCAAGCCGGTCTTCGCAAGCTTGGCCACAATGTGAGGCACGGTTACTTCGCACAACACCGGGCGCAGATGTTGAATCCGCAACGCACCGTGTGGCAGGAGGCGAGTGACACGCCCCAACGGGTGACGGAACAATTCATCCGCAACCTGCTCGGCAGTTTCTTGTTTCGCGGCGACGACATTGACAAGCCCGTGAGCGTCTTGAGTGGCGGCGAAAAATCCCGGCTCGCGCTCGTAAAGCTCCTGCTCGACCCGCCCAATCTCCTCTTGATGGATGAGCCAACCACGCACCTCGATCTGGCGAGCGTGGACGCGCTGATTGAGGCGCTAAAGCCATTCGAAGGCACGCTCATTTTCATCAGCCACGATGTGCATTTCATCCGCGCGTTGTCGAATCACGTTGTGCGCGTGGAAGCCGGGCAACTTCGCCATTTCACCGGCGGCTACCAATATTACCTCGACAAAACCGGGCAGGCCGCACGGGCGGCGTTGACTTCATCCGGAGGGACGAGCTCTGCGAGTCCCAATTCAAAAACTTCAGGGACTCGTGGAACTCGTCCCACCGAACCGACATCGCGTAAGGAACAAAAGCGGCTGGAGGCCGAGCAACGGCAGGCGCGTTCACGCAAGCGGCAGGAAATTCAGAAGCGCGTTTCCACGCTTGAAGCGGAGATCGCCATTTTGGAGGCGAAGGAGAAGGAACTGACTGCAGAGTTGGAAAAGCCAGAAACTTACGCCACGGGTGGCCGGGCGATGCAAATCAACCGCGAGTTGATGGAAGTTCATGACCGATTGCCGGAAGCGACCGCGGAATGGGAGGCGGCGGGAATGGAGTTGGAACAGTTCGAGGCGGATGTGGCTGCAGATTAACCGGCCGATGCGGTTACGCAGTGGTCGGAGGGTCGGCCTCGGAGAATTTCTTGCGCTCCTTCAAATGACCGCGCAAGTCGAGGATGATTTTCAAAACCACCAAGAGCACCAATCCCCAAACCGGCGAGCGCAACGCCGCCATGAGAAACCCTCCGCCCAGGATCGCCAGGTGCAGCACCACAATCCGGCCATACGGCTGTTGCATCAAGGCGGGCAGGCTGGCGCGCTGGTATTCGCCGCCGAGCAGGTAATTGGAAAAGAACGAAACGCCGTGGCTGACGGCCAATCCCAAAATCGCCCAGCCCAGATGATATTGCTCCGCGGCGTGCCGGAAGGTTTCGAAATCGGGAAAGCCCGCGCGACGCACCGCGGCGCCACCAAACAGAACGAACACGAAAACGCCGTGGATTAGCGTGAACATGCCGTAGTGGAAGCAGAAGAACGGGATCATGAACACCTTCACCACCCAGGCGGCCGGCACTCCCGGGCTGGCCAGCAACATTTTCAGCGCGTTGAACACGCCCACGATGACGTTCTCGCTCCAAAAAAGAAACATCAACGGAAAGACTTCCCAACCAAACACCAGCACACCAAACAGCGGAATGAGATTGGCGAGCAGCAGCGCAATGACCGAAGGGCGAAACCAGTCCGATGCCTGCTCCACTCCCGTTAGTTTGCCAAAGCTCATGCCCATGGCATAGCAGCGCACGCATGCAACCGCAAGGGCCGGTAAAACAGAATCCGCCTCTTCACCGGCCCAATGAATCTCCGCAAGAATCGGGTGGGCGCGC
This sequence comes from uncultured Bifidobacteriaceae bacterium, assembly GCA_964458575.1. GTDB lineage: Bacteria > Verrucomicrobiota > Verrucomicrobiia > Limisphaerales > JADLHS01 > CAYWMD01. Next base: position 125,265 of record CAYWMD010000001.1, read on the forward strand.
TTCCGATTTGGACGTAGCTTGCCCTCGTGGATCACGGCAGCAACAACGTTCCGGAACTGACGCAGGCCGCGTTGGATTATCAACGCATCGCGAAGGCCATCGCCTACCTGTCCGACCGCGCGCTCGATCAACCAGACCTGACCACGGTCGCTCGTGCGGCGCACATGAGCGAGTTTCATTTCCAGCGCGTGTTCACCCGGTGGGCGGGCATCAGCCCGAAACGATTCGTGCAATTCCTGACCGTCGAACATGCGAAACGGCAACTGCTCGACTCGAAGCCGGTGCTCGAAACGGCGCTGGATTCGGGACTCTCAAGCTCCGGTCGGTTGCACGACCTATTTGTGTCGGCAGAAGCAGCAACTCCGGGTGAGTTCAAGTCCCGAGGCGAAGGGATGAGGATTGATTTTGGCTTTCATCCCTCGCCGTTTGGCCCGTGTCTTTTGGGGGTGACGACGCGTGGCGTTTGTTGGCTTAGTTTTCTTGACGGCGACGACCAAAGAACCGCCGTGCGCGAACTCAAGTCACATTGGTCAGGCGCGCGGCTACATGAAAACCCGGACGCGACCCGATCCGTTGCTGCCCAAATATTCTGTGGATTCAAATCGAAACCGAACCAATCATTGAGTGTTGTCCTGCTGGGCACGAATTTTCAAATCAAAGTCTGGCGGGCTTTGCTGACGATCCCCACCGGCGCGGTGACCACTTACGAACAAATCGGCGCGTTGGTTGGTGCACCACGATCCGCACGGGCGATTGGCGCCGCCGTCGGTCGAAACGCGATTGCCTATCTCATTCCCTGCCACCGCGTCATTCGCAAGACCGGCACGCTGGGCGGCTATCGCTGGAACGAGGATCGCAAGCGCACCATGCTGGGCTGGGAGGCGGCACAAAAAAGCGGCGCGCCAGTGTTGCCGACGCGCCGCTGAAGTTTTTCGGCCGTTTCGCTCAGTAATTCTGCGCGACCGCGTTCCAGTTGATCACGCCCCAAACCGCCTTCAAGTAGTCGGCGCGTTTGTTCTGATACTTCAGATAGTAGGCATGCTCCCAAACATCCACGCCGATCAGCGGCTTGCCTTCGCAACCGGCCACAGCCTTGCCCATGAGCGGATTGTCCTGGTTGGCCGTGGAAACGATTTCGAGTTTGCCGCCGTTGGAAACGAGCCACGCCCAACCGCTGCCGAACCGGCCAATACCGGCGGCTTCGAACTTCGCCTGGAAATCCGCGAACGAGCCGAAGGCCGCCTTGATGTCGTCGCCGAGTTTGCCACTCGGAGCGCCACCGGCATTCGGGCCGAGGATTTTCCAGAAGAACGAATGATTCCAGTGACCGCCGCCGTTGTTGCGCACCGGGCCGCGAATGGCATCTGGCACCGAGCCGAGGTCTTTGATGATTTGTTCGAGCGACTTGGCTTCCAGCGCCGCGTTGCCGGCGATGGCTTTGTTGAGGTTGTCCACATAGGCCTTGTGATGCCGACCGTGGTGGATTTCCATCGTCATTGCGTCAATGTGCGGCTCCAGCGCCGCTTTGTCGTACGGAAGAGGTGGTAGTTCGAATGGCATAATTTCAGTGTTTGGTTGTTGTTAAGTAAGAGACAGCTTCGCTCAGATTCTGTTCATGCTTGCACCGGCAGAGTAATGGACGACCTGCCATTGCGCAAGCACGTCGCCGGGCGATCTTACGACGCCAATGCCACGAAGTTGCTCAACAACTGAAGTCCGACCTTCTGGCTTTTCTCCGGGTGGAATTGCGTGGCGAATACGTTGTCGCGCCAGACGGATGACGCAAACGTCTCCCCGTAATCAGTGCGCGTGGCGACGATGGAATCATCCGTCGGCTTCGGAAAGAAGCTATGGACGAAATAAACGTAGCTGCCGCTGGCAATGCCGCGATACAGTGGGCACTCCGATTTCACGACATCGAGCTGATTCCAGCCGATCTGCGGAATCTTCAAACCGTTGCGGTCCGAGAAGCGCACAACTTTTCCAGCAAACACACCCAACCCTGCCGCGCAACTATTGAACTCCTCGCTCTTCTCGAATAGCGCCTGATAGCCGACGCAGATACCCAGGAACGGTTTGCCCGTCTTGATAAACTCACGCGACGCTTCGAGCAGTTCCTGTTTACGCAACGCATTGATGCAATCGTCGAACGCACCGACGCCGGGAAGCACGACGGCGCGTGCGTCCTTCATACCGTCCGGTGACTTAACCACGCGAACATCCGCGCCTACCTTGAGCAGCGCCTTGTGGACACTACGCAGGTTGCCGGAGCCGTAATCGAGCAATGCAATCACGCACAAACCATAAGTGAATAGTTGAATCGTTAAAACGTTAAATCGTCGAGTCGCACGGCCTCTGGTTCAACTGGTAGAGCGATCACGTGGCCTTGCTTACTGTGCCAAGAAATGTCCAACAAATGCCAAACATCACCTAGCCGCTTACACCCTTGACGATTTATTAATATTCTCAACCTGACGCGAAGCGGCGCGACCGGCATCCAAACCCGCCACCGGCAATCGCCGCAACGCAGAAAGCAAATCAATTATGCCAGCGACCTTGGAAACTCCGGCTCAAGCAACCCTCCACACCCTGCCCTCCGACGATGTCCGCCAGATCATGTGGCGCTTCGCCGACCGTTACGAACTGCACATGCTCGTCCAAGGCGCTCGTGGCGTCGCGCGTGGGCCGGTCGCGCGGCTCGTGGCTGAAGGCGGACGCAACTCGCACGATTGGACCGAGGGCAAGGCGAGTTTGCTGCCACACTTCGACGAAAGCGGCATCACCGCCGCGTTCCTTGATCCAGAGCAAGGCGGGTTCATCGCCGGGCCCAAGAACCTCGCCTTGGCGCTGATTGCTTTCGAGCTATCTTGGGTGGATGCCGGTGCCGCGACCGGAAGTCTTGCCGGCAATCTCGGTCTCGCGCCGATTCACGAACGCGGCACGCCCGAGCAGCGCGCCAAATACGTCGCCAACGCGGCTCCCTTCAAGCCCGGTGAGAATCGCAAACAAGTCCGCGCCGCTTTCGCACTTACCGAGCCGATTCCGTTCGTCGGTGTCGAAACCGGCATGCTGGCGGGCAAAGTCCGCATCGCCGAGTGGAAGGATGGTCAGGAGCCGCTGCTGCAAGTGGACAAGCGCGGGCGCTTCATCACGAACATGGGCTTCGCGAACGTCGTGACCGCTGCGGTCGAGTCTGACGATCCAAAACTCAAAGGCAGTTGCATGGTCATCTTGGAGGAAGGTGACCCCGGCATCTGGGATCGTGGCACGCCAACCAAGAAACTCGTCCACCAACTTTCTTCAACGAACGATCCGGTGTTCAACCTGAAAGTTCCCGCGAGTCGCATCGTCGGCGGCTACACGGTCAAGGACGGCATCATCATCCCCAACTACTCCCACGCCGAGATCATCGAAGCCGTATTCCGCCGCACGCGCGTCACGGTCGGCCTGATGACGAGCGCGAAACTGCTTTCCGCCGTCGAGCCGGTGATTCTCTACCAACGCCGCCGGTTCCGTGGCGGTCAAGGCTCACCCGGCACCCCGCGTTATGAACTGGGCATTCAGCAAAAGGAAGACGCGTTGCATCGCCTCGTGGACATCTGGGCCACAGGTGAGGCCAGTGCTTCGCTCGGCTTCGAAGCTGCGCGGTTGTTCGATGAACTGGATCCGCTCGAAAAGGAGAAGGACCGCATCCTCGCCGAGAAGAAGCTAACCGGCCGCGCGGCGTTCAAGGAGTTGATGAAGGCGCAAGACCAAGCTCTGCAATCGTTGAACCTTCATCAAAAGCCATCCGACCCATTGCTTGGATTCGCCCTGCTGGACTCCCAGGCAAACGTTCTTTGCCCCGCTTGCAAGCTTTGGAACACCGGCCACGGCGCGAACATGATGCGCGAAGCCGTCAGCCTCATGGGCGGCTACGGCGTCACCGAGGATTGCCCCGGCTTCCTCGGCCAGAAGTGGATGGATGCCCAACTCGAAGCGACCTACGAAGGCCCGGAAGCCGTGCAGCGCCTCCAGCTCTCGATCACGATGACCAACGAGTTGTTCCTTGCGCAATTCAAGCAATGGATCGCACAGATGAAACAAATTGCGTCCGAACGCCCCGGCACGGGCGCGTGCGCGCTCGGCACGGCAATGAAGCTCTGGCTCTGGACGCTCCAGCACGTGCAGAACGCCACCGACGCCGACGGCGCGAAGCTCTATCACAAAACGCGACAGGGCGTGACGTTCCCGCTGGCGGACGCGCTTTGCTGGTTGCTTGCGGCGCGGCAACTCATTCTCGACGTCATCGAGTTGGAGACGAAGGGTGCGCAAAATTCCGCCGTGGCCGACGGTCTCACGGGCACGGTGGCGTTCTTCACCGATCTTTGCCACGTGCAAGCCGCGCGCGCCGCGGGTGAAGTCGGTCGCGTTTGCGCGGAGATAGTTCACGGCTACAACCGCCACCCCGCATGGGACGACGCGAGTTGCCACGCGTGCTATTGCGCGGAGGAACTCACCTCGCTCGAAAGCATCATGCCCGGCATTGACGGCTCGGCGCGTGCCTACTCCGACGTGGCGGAATCCGGTGAGTCGCATCCGCCCAAAGCCGGCCCGTGCGTGAAATGCAACGGTCTGGAAGCATTTGTTGGCCTCCGCGCGAAGCTCGACACCTGCATCACCGGTTGCCGTCTCGCGAAGGATCGCGCCGCGGAATCGCTGAAAACCGTCATGACGCGCGAGGCGTTGGATTATCCGGCGTAGGACAGGCGTCGCGCCTGTCTCCATTTCATTGAGTCAGCAAACTATTCATTTTGAAACAAAGTCAGAGACGGGCGCGACGCCTGTCCTACCGGAACGTCCACGCATGGATGCGGACATCGTCTGCGTCGGCTTCGGCCCGGCCACGGCGGGATTCCTCACCACGCTCTCAAAACAACTCACGAATGCCGATGGTACGCCCGCCGTTGAGAGTGCCGTTATGCCAGGAATGCCGCCGCAGGTGCTTTGTTACGAGCGTGCCGACGACATTGGCTTTGGCGTCTCTGGTGTCGTGACGCGCGCGCGGGCGTTGCGTGCGAGTTTCCCTGAACTTGAGAAGGCCGGCATACCAATGGCCGCGCCGGTGGGCGAAGAAAGGGTTCTCTACCTGCTCGACCCCATCGGGGCGAGTCGGCGCTCGACGATGCTCCGGTTGGCGGACCAGGCAATCCAAGCTTTCAAGTTCGCACTGCCGGTCGAAAACGACGCGCTGAATCTGCCGTGGACCCCGAGCTTTCTCCATAAGCACGGCGGCATGGTGCTTTCGATGGGGCAGTTCATGCAGTGGGTCGGTGCGCAGGCGCAAAGCACGGGCACGGTGCAAATCTGGCCGGGCACACCGGTGAAGAAAGCGCTGATTGAGAAGCGCGGGGAAACCAATCCAAATCCTGTAGCAGCGGACGTCAGTCCGCTCCATTTGAAATCTGGGAAGTCAGTGCCGACTCACGTCGACTGCTACAAATCAAAGGTGGTAGGCGTTCGCCTGCTCGACCAAGGCGTCGCGAAGAACGGCGCTCCCTCCGACGGCTTCACGCCTGGCATGGACATACACGCAGCACTCACGGTAGTCGGAGACGGACCCGTCGGACCCGTCGGACAACAGTTGGACGAACACTTCGGCCTGCCGCCCGACCACCATACGCGCGATTGGGCGGTGGGCATGAAGTTCGTGGTGGACCTGCCCGAAGACACGCCGCTCAAACCGGGCACCGTGCTGCACACGTTTGGTTATCCCGAACCGGAAATTTTTGGGTTTCTCTACGTGCATCCCGACCGCGTCGCGTCGCTTGGCATTTTCGTGCCGTCATGGTTCGACAGCCCGGTGCGCACGACCTACCGCTACCTCCAGCATTGGATGCTGCACCCGTATCTCTGGCGCTACCTCAAGGGCGGCAAGCTCCGCTCGTGGGGCGCGAAGACGCTCGGCGAATCCGGCCGGCGCGGCGAGCCGCACCTCGTCGGCGACGGCTACGCGCGCATCGGCGAAGGCAGCGGCAGCACAAACGTCCTCACCGGCTCGGGCGTGGACGAAGCCTGGGCCACCGGCGCGCAACTAGCCGAAGCCGTGCTCGAGTTGCTCAAAGCGAAGAAACCATTCACGAAGGAAAACCTCGAAGCCACCTATGTCGCCCGCCGCCGCGCGAGTTGGGTGGAATCGGAAGCCCGCGTCGCCGAAAAATCCCGCGACGGTTTTCAACGCGGCGTCGTTGCCGGCATGATCGGCATGGCGCTGGCCGGCTTGAGCGGCGGACGCCTCGCGCTTCCCGGCAAACCGCTGCGCCCGTGGGAACGCATTCCGTCGCTCGAAGATTATTTTCGCGGCCGCATCCCGCGCGACGAGGTGCGCGCGATTCGCGACGACTGTTACGCCCGCGGCGTTTCCGCGCACGCCGCGCTCATGGAACGCGCCGGCTGGCCCGCGATTCCCTATGACGGCCAATTGCTCGTCTCGCACCAGGACGCGCTCCTGCTCGGCGGCAAGGTGCAAGCGCCGCCCGGCTACGCCGATCACGTCGCGTTTGTTTTTCCGAACCAATGTCAGCGCTGCGGCACGAAGCTGTGTGTCGAAGTCTGTTCCGGCCAGGCCATCACGCCCGGCGAAAACGGCGTGCCGAATTTCGACCGCGAGAAATGCATTCACTGCGGCGCGTGCCTGTGGAACTGCGCCACCGCCTCGCCGGAAAATCCAGAGCGCATGGCCGTGGCGTTCCGTGCCGGCACCGGAGGTTTGCACTCGGCAGAGAATTAAATTTATGAAAACCCTAAAAACCCAAAACCACCTAATTCTTAACACAGTCCTGGCGACGGCCGTGCTGGCGGTTGCTTTGTTCTTCACCCACGTATCCTCGGCCGTGACGATCGTTGATACGTTCACCAACGCGGCCAATTGGGGACCACCCTTGGTGGGAACCAACACCAGGGCAATCGGCATTGGCGGAGGGCATATGAATTTCACGTGCTCCACCTCGATCGACACGAACGGGGCAGCCATCCCACGGATCGCGAATGATCTGCCGGGCAACACCAACGTGCTGCTCACCACGCAGGACTGGAGTCTGCAGGTGGATGTCCACCTCTATCCGACGCTGCTCACAAGTGAGGGTCAATTCAGCGATGTCTTCCTCGGGTTTGGCAAGACCGGCGGGTGGTTCACCAACAACGTGACGTTCGAATTTGGCCACGGGCGGTGGGGCCCTCATAACGGCTACTACATCGGCGACGACATAACAACCAATAGCGATACAGCTCCGGAGCTGTTCAGTATCTATAACCTGAATTTGACGGCGTCCGAGTCTTCGTTGCGCATGGATTACAGCGCGACCGCTAAATCGGTCACGTTCTATTTTGATGCCGATGGGCCAACCGGCGGTTACAATTGGGGATTGGCGAAGGGCACCGCCTACCTGGGGAGTCCTCCCTACGACCTCAATCTCAGCGCCACGGATACATTCACGATTTTCCTGCTGGGGTCATCAGGGCTTCAAGCTGTCGCTAACGGGGAGGCATATCTGGCCAACCTGCGAATTGTCGTGAACCAGTCTCCGATTGTCGCGACCGGCTCAGCGACCAACATCACAGACATCTCCGCGACGCTCACCGGCACTGTGAACCCAAACGGTTTGCCGACGACGGCCTGGTTTGAATATGGGCTGACTACCAATTATGGAAGCACAGCCGCGGTGACGCTTTCGCCGAGCAACGGTGTGGCGGCACAGGTGGTCAGCGCTAGCCTCAATGGGCTGACCTCCGGGACGACCTACCATTACCGTCTGAAGGCTTTCAATAGCGGTGGCTCCGGCATCACCAGTGATGCCACGTTCACTTTGGCCGCCCCCTTGGCATATTGCTACACCACCAATTCCGGCGCGATCACCATCACGTGCTACACCGGATCAAACGAATCGATCGTCATCCCCAGCGAAATCCATGGCCTACCAGTCACCAGTATCGGCAACAATGCGTTCTATAATTCCAGCAGTCTGGTCGATGTAACGATTCCCAACAGCGTTACGAATATCGGATCCAATGCCTTCTATGGTTGTATCGGTCTGACAAACGTCACGCTCGGAAACGGCACCATCACCATCGGAAACGCCGCATTCTACCAATGTGGCGGCCTGACCAGCATCATCATTCCCAACACTGTCACTAGCATTGGGGATAATGCCTTCTATTCCTGCACTAGCCTCAGTGAAGTCAATATCCCCAACAGCGTGACCAACTTGGGCTATTCGGCGTTCAATTACTGTTTTAGCCTAACCAGTGTCACCTTGGGCACCGCGATAACCAAAATCAAAATAGCGACATTCCAGGATTGTAGCGGCCTGAGTAGCATCACGCTGCCAGATGGTGTCAACAGCATCGAAGACAATGCATTTTTCAGATGCACCGGCCTGACCGGCGTTGCCCTCGGTAACAGCGTCACCAACATCGGCAGTTCTGCGTTCGCTTCGTGCATCAGCCTAACTGACATCACTATTCCTGACAGTGTCAAGACGATCGGAGCCGGCACCTTCAGAGAATGCACTAGCTTGGCCGTCATCACGATTCCAAACGGGGTAACCAATATCGAATCACAAGTCTTTTTCGATTGCCGCAGTCTGGCCAGTGTCACGATCGGCAACAGTGTCACCAATATTGGGGACTGGGCGTTCTACAACTGCTACAACCTGACCAGCATCACCATCCCGAACAGCGTCACCAGCATCCGAGACGCTGCGTTCTACATCTGCTCCGGCCTGGCCAGCGTCACGATCGGCAACAGCGTCACCAACATTGGGAACTGGGCGTTCAGTCGCTGCACCAGCCTGACCAACATCACCATCCCCAACAGCGTCAACAGCATCGGGAACTATGCGTTCTACAACTGCACCAGTCTGACTGCGATCACGGTGGCCGCGCTCAACCCTGCCTACAGCAGCTTGGATGGGGTCATGTTCAACAAAAGCACAAACACGCTCATCATTTGCCCAGCGGGCAAGGTTGGAAACTTTACCATCCCGAACAGCGTCACCAGCATTGGGGGCTTGGCGTTCTACAGTTGCTCCAGTCTGACCAGCGTCACAATCGGCAACAGTGTCACCAATATCGGGAGCTGGGCGTTCGGTTACTGCCTCGGCCTTACCAGCGTCACCATTCCCAACAGCGTTACCAGCATCGGGGAACTGGCGTTCGGTTACTGCTCCAGTCTGACCAGCGTCACGATCGGCAACAGTGTCGACACCATTGGGGACAGGGCGTTCGATTCCTGCCCCAGCCTGACGGAAGTCTATTTCCGAGGCAACGCGCCCGGCCATGTTTCCACAACTTTCGGCGGCGACAACGTTACGACTGTATATTACCTGCCAGGGACCACAGGTTGGGATTTGTGGATTAGTCCTCCACAGGCAGTGCTGTGGAATCCGGTGGCTCAGACCAGCGGTCCCAACTTTGGCGTAATGACAAACCGGTTTGGCTTCAACATCACCGGGACCACGAACATCCCGATTGTGGTGGAAGCCAGCACCAACCTAACTGGATCGCCTTGGGTGGCGTTACAGAGCGGCACACTCACGAATGGGTCGATCTATTTCAGTGATTCCCAGTGGACGAATTATCCCCGGCGTATCTACCGCATCCGCTCGCCTTAAACTTTATGAGCACCGCATACCAAATCGTCGTTTGCGCCGGGATCGTACCCAATCCGTTGCAGACGCTTGAACCCGCCCGCTGATTGGCGATTTGCGATTGCCGATTGCCGATTTGAAGAAGTCAGAGGAATGAAAAGATGCCGCCCGCCGTCCTCGCTCCGTGGGCGGACCAATGGCGCTTGAATCCTTCGGCGGTCACAGACCGCCGCTACAATTCCGCAGCGCCGTAGGTGCGGCATTGTTGTAGAAATCCATCGCAATAATTCCCAAACTCCGTCAAGAGCGACATCTTTTCCCTATGCCACCCCTGACGGGGCTTGGTGATTTTGCCTGACCTGTTCTACAACGATGTCGCGCCTACGGCGCTTTGCTCGCGGACCACTTCAGGGTTTTCGGATCACCACCGGTTCCGCAACATTAGCCGGTGGCGGTGGATTTTCCGTCGGCTTCGGGAATGTAGCCTCCAGAACCTGCCTTTTCTTCAGCGTGATTTCGTAGTTCGCGCCAACTTTCCTCACTGCTTCGCGATTCCATTTCGGTTCACGTCCGTCAAAGTTGTCGCGAATCTTCACAACACCGTCGCGACCGGCTTTAACGCGCAACCAAGTCGTCGCGTTATTCTCGCGCCGCGCGGAAACGCGGTGGCCACCTTCGGCCCGCAGGTCGGTGAAAGCCGCTTCGTGCCAGCGCCAGGGCATCGCGGGGAAAATGCGAATCACGCCGGGTTCGCCGCTGCCGGGTTGCGCACTCCAACTTTGCAGGAACATTTCGTGGACGGCTTCCATGGCGAGGAAATTTCCTTCGAGCGTGAACGGGCGATAGGTGAAGCTGCTGAAACCGGACTTGGTCTGATCGCCGTTGGCGTGAAAACCGCTTCGCAGGATGAAGGCGCTCGCATAGATATCCAGATTGCGCAACGCCGGCTCGGCATCGCCCACCCGCGCACGCAACGCGGACATCCACCCAAAGCTGTAACCACACCACGCCCGCGTGCCTAATCCATCCCACTGCGTCAAACTCGCCGCGATGATTTGCTGTTCGCGCTCGTTGCCGTCGGTGGTGATGAGGTTGAAGGGATGCAACGGCATGAGGTTGGACAAGTGCCGATGGCTGGTTTGCAGCGGCGTGGATTCGTCGAGCAACAGCACTCCGTCGGATGCGGTGTGAAAGTTTCCGAGTTGCGCTGCCGATTTGTTCCAATCAGCGGCGGCTTTTTTGTCACCAACGGCAGCGGCCATTTCCGACAACGCCAGGAAGAGCATTTTCACACTGGCGAGATCGTAGTTGCTATTGGGTTTGAGAAACGCGCGCCGGGTGTTGTCAAAAGCCTCGGGCGAACTGGAGAGCGGCAGCTTCAAAACGCCATTGGCATCGGGCTTGAGAAGCGAGCGCAGACACACGCCGATTTCCCGGCAGAAGGGATAGGCGCGTTTGCGCAGAAACTTGTCGTCACCAGTATGACGCCAGTGCAGATAGAACAAATGGGCGTTCCAAGCGCCCATGGTGGGTGAGAGGCTGTATTGCCCCCAACCGCCCAACGCCTGACCGCGCAGGCTCATCACGCCGGGAACCGCGGCACCGGGCGCGTCGTAGAAATCTTTTGCGAACTTTCGAAACGTCGGCAACAGATTCCAGAGATAGTCCAGGAAGCACGCGCCCTCGTCGAAATCGCCGGACGTGCGGTAGGCGATGTAGGTCATCTGTGTGTTGAGATCGTTGTGATAATCCCCTTTCCACGGCGGAAGATCGCCGGCGTCGGCGGTCCAGACCCCTTGCAAAGGCATCGGCGGCGCCCCATGACGCGAGGCGGCGCCATAAAAATACCGCACGAGATAGTAGTGCCGGAGGATGTGCGGCTCGGGCAGGACGATCTGCGAGCGTTGCCAGAATTGCGCCCACCATTGGGAATGTTCGGCCAGCAGTTTTTCGTAACCACGCTTCAACGCCGCTGCCACCCGCACTCGCGCGACGGCTTGCGGGCTTTTCCCCTCTTCGCTGGTGGCCACCGTCACCGCCAGCCAAGTCGCATCGCCGACGCGCTTCCAACCGGCGCAAACTGCGTAGGCAAAACCATCGGCCGCCTTCTGATCGAACCAGCAACAGCCCTCCGCTTGACCGGGCTGTGCCGGTGGGTAACCGAGTTTCTTCACCGATTCCGGTGTGCGCAACTTCACGTCCTTCAAAGGCGGCCCGGGAATTCGCACCAGCGCGACCGGGCTTTGGACAGTGGCCGCGTTCACAAACGCACGCAACTCTTTGCCGTCATTAAACCGGGCGACGCCCTCGGCCGAGGCGAGATTCAATTCAAACGCCTGCACGCTTTGGGCCGGGTCCAGCATGATTTCGAGGCGGCCAGCGGGGAGTTTTGTGGGTGAACCACCTTCATAGTTTGAATCGAAGATCCGGTTGAACTCCTTCATGCGATCACTTACGACAAGTTCCTGCATGGTCTTCCAGTTGAATTGATCGCGGACTTCGAGAAAGCGCTTCGACGGGCGTTCGTCCCAAAGATCGCCGCGATCCAGCGAAAGCCGCAGCGTGTTGCTCTCGCCCCAAAGCAAAACACCCATCGTGCCGTTGCCAAGCGGGACGGCCTCGTCCCACGTTTGGATGGGCGCGGCGAGGCGGAGGTTCAAATCAGGGTCGGGAAGGCGGGAGGCGTTTTGTTGCGCGGCGTTGGTGAGACAAAGACCGAGAAGCAGGAGCAAAACCGAGCGACCGACGAGGGTGAGAGCGTTGTGCATGACGCAAGGAGTCTTCAGTTTCTGGCGCACAAACTCAAGCTTGCGGGAACACAGGCAGGTCCGCGACCAGTGGCATACGACATTTTTTGGCAAAGGTTTTCCCGGAGTTGCTCTTGCAGCGGTTTCCGCTTTGCTCTCGATCCGGTCGGAATCACATTGCCCGTGAGTTTGGACTGAACGGCCTGGTCCGACCGCGCAAATCCGATTTATGAAACTTCCAAAGGTTCTCATCCTGGGCGTGGTGGTGTTCGCCGTCGGGCAAGCCTTTGCGGGCACATATTACGAAATTACGACGTTTGATGTTCCGTTCGGTTCACCGGGCACGACGACGGCCACCGGGGTCAACAATCTCGGGCAAGTGGTGGGCAACTACGCGGGGCCGGATGGAGATTATAATGGGCTCTACCCGCACGCGTTCCAGTGGATTGGTGGCACCTACACGCAGATCACCAACGCGACCTCCATCTGGGGTCTCAACGACGCCGGGTTGGCCGTCGGAGGCAAGCCCGGCGGCGATGGCACGGGCTTGGTGCATGACATCCACACGTACGCCCAGAGCGGTTTTCACGTTCCCGGGAAGTATTACACGAAGATTGGAGGCATCAACAATGCAGGCAAGGTGGTGGGCAACTGGTACGACGGTCTGGGGTCGGGCGCGTTTATCGGACATTACACCAACGACGCGCTTGCCCAGGTATGGAACCATCCTTACGTGAACCACCGCAACGAAAGCTCGACCGCGCATGGCATTGACAACCTTGATCGCGCCTGCGGGTTCGTGGACGCGCCGTACGATATCACGCCGGAATTGCCCTACTATGTTGGTGGCTTTTCCACCACCGATCCCCTCAATCCTGGTGCGTTCACGAATTTCAAATTTGGAACCGCCGAGACCCACGTCACCGCCAGCAATACCAACGGCACAATGGTTGGCTGGTATTACTCGGGCGGAGGCTGGACAACCGGCTTCATCATGCAGAGCGGCGTGGCCCAACCCTTTCTCGTGGAACTGCCGCGGGTCATCAGCACGGACATCTGGGACATCAACGACTGCGGCTGGCTGGTGGGAAGTTACGTCCAGTTGAACGAATACAACCAACCCCTGAAACACGGATTTCTGGCGGTGCCGACAACTCCGCAGCCCATCCCGCTCGAAATGCAGCGCGTCGGCAACCAGCTTGTCTTCACCTGGTACAGCCAGGCGTTCACGCTCCAACGCGCTCCCGAAATCAGCGGAGTCTTTACGAACATCCCCGGCGCAACTAGTCCCTGGACCAACTCGCTGGGCGGCGAACAACTTTTCTTTCGGCTGGTGGCCGAATGATTCCCTACCATCGTCTTCATCATGAGCACCGCCTACCAAATTGTCGTCTGTGCCGGAATTGTGCCGGACCCGTTGCAAACGCTTGAACCCGTCGCGTCGCCCACCGGGCCGGCGTTGAAAAATGAAATGATGCTGCCCGCCGTCCTTGATCCGTGGGCGAGCCATGCGCTTTATGAGGCAGCCAACCTCGCGAAGAACGCGCCCGGCAGCAAGGTCTGGCTCGTGAGCCTCGGCCCGAAAGCCAAGCTTCAGCAGGTGATGATGACCGTTGCCCAGAAGGTGCCGTTTGAACTCGTCGCGCTCGACGGTCCAGCCAGTGGATTTACCGAGGCCGCGGAAATTGCCGCCGCATTGGCCGACGCGATTCAGACGATTCCGGGTCTCGACAAATCCAAGCTGCTCGTTTTCGGCGGATGGGAATCGGCTTCGCGCGGCGCGGGTGCGACGTTGCAGATGGTCGGCGAACGTCTCGGCATCGTGGATCAATTTCAAGGTGTGGATCAGCTCACGGTGAACGCGGAAGGCTCGTTGGAAATTCTGGAGCGCATTGAAGGTGGTAAGCATCAGGTCTCAACATGCGCCAGCCCCCCTGCCCTGCTCGGCTGGGCCACGGGCAATCTCCCCGAGCCAAAAAACAATCCGCAGGTGGGCATGACGAACATGCGCACGGTGATGCCGGCGTTGCAGAAAGCCAAGCCGGTAAAACTTGCCGGCGAAGGTTTGACGTTCGCCAGCGTGACGTTGCCCAAGCAAATGCGCGAAACGAAGGTCGTGAAGGACAAGTCGGCGGATGAGATCGCGGCGGAGATTGTGGAGTGGATTAAGAAGTGAGAAACCACGAAATACACTAAACGCACGAAAGGGCTCACAAAATGGAAACCATTCTTCTTCTCGCATACACAGAATCTGACGGTTCGTTGGCCAAGTCGGCACGCGAAGCGTTGCATGCCGCGCGAACGCTGAACAAGGCCATCGCGGGCTCGAATCTTGTCATCGGGCTTGTTGGCGAAAGCGTCCAGGCTGGGGCAGATTCGATCGCCGCCTGCCCGGCGACAAAGTATTTTGGTGTGGCGGGCGCGGATTTCAACCATTCGCGTTACGCCACGGATGCAGCAGCGGCGGAAGCCATCTGCAAGACGGCACAGGCGAGCATTGTCGTGGCCCCGGCGACATCGCGCTGGAATCGCGTGCTGGCCGGGGTGGCGCAGCGTTTTGGCGGCCGCGTGGACACGCACGTTACCGGCGTAGGCGAAGCGAACGGCCAACCGGCAATCAATCGCTGGTATTATCGCCAACGAATGGAGGCGACAATGGCGCGGACGCAACGTCCGTGGTTCATCCTGGTTGATCCGGGCAGCCAGCCGGCGTGCGAGTGCGGTTCGGGCACGGCGCAGGTGGAAGCGGTGCCGGTCAATTTGCCCGACGCATGCAAGCGCACCACGGTGGTTGGAATTCGCGAGCCCAAAGCCGACGCGCAAACCATCCGGCCGGATGCACAATTGCTTTTCGTCACCGGCGCGGGCTGGACGAAAAAGCAGGCGGACGGCCAGACGCACGTGCCCGAAGCGGAGAAGTTGATTCTCGATTTTCTCAAGGCGACACGCGCCTCGCTGGGCAGCAGTAAATCGCTGGTGGACCTCGGCGGGGAGGGTCAGGCGGTGCTCCCGTTTTTGTCGCACTTGAACCAGATTGGTCAAACCGGTTCGACGCCGCGGCATCCGAAAGGTTTGAGCACCTGTTGCCATGGGGAAGAACCACACACGGTGGGCTGGCGCTTCATTAACGAACGGCGCGCGATCAGTCTCGATCCGAATTGCGGCTGGGCGCGCGGCAAGGCGGACGTGCTTTACGTGGCCGACGCGTTCAAGGTGATGGCGAAGGTCAACGAATTGCTCGCCGGATGATCAAGTTGACGGCTGTCCGGCGGATGGAGCCGATGGGGTCCGTCCCGACCACCACCACATTCCAGCGCAGATCAACAGACCCAGACCGGAAAGCCAAAGCCCCGCGCGAAACGCATTGTCCCGATAGATGAGTTCGACGGCATGCGTTCCGGCGGGGATTTCGACCGCTTGAAACGCATAATTTGCGCGCCAGATTTTTGCCGGTTGCCCATCCACCGAGGCCCGCCACACCGGGTAGAAAGTTTGCGCGATGACCACAAGACCCGGCCCCGCCGCTTCGGCGCGAATGGAGATTCGCTGCGGGGTGAACCGCGACTCCAGCACGCGGGCGGAGGTTCGTTGCGTGGCGGCGATGGAGCCACTGGCTTCCGGCGGCAGGAAGACCGTTTCACGAAAATCCATGTTGGTCTGGTAAAAGGCGTCAAACGCCGTCTTGTCATCGGCGAAGACCGGACGTTGCCCGGCGGTAACGATGGGCATGGCAGTCGGGCGCGCAACCCATTCGGATGATTTGCCGAACGCCGTGGTTTGACCAACGCCCATGAAATCCAGCAACGCCGGGAACTCCGTCTTGGGATGGACGTACGGCAGCATGGTCGTGCGGTGCGCTTCACGGGGAACGAGTGAAAAGAACCCGTAAACCTGCGGCACGCCTTCGAGCAAATTGCAGTCGGCAAAGAACGCGCGCCGGCTCAACAAATAATTTTCCATCGGGTCGGGCAGCAGGATGTTTCTCAGCGCCTGCTGCGCGAGGCCGGCAAGCATCACGCGGGATTGGCCGGGTTGCGGCCGGGGATTCCAATTCGCCTGCGCGCTGGCCCAGCCCGGTGTGTAAACCGCGGCGGGCACGGTTGGATTCTGCCTCGGCATGTGCGTTATGCAATCCAGCCAGACCACGCCCAACAAAAGACAGCCCAGCAGAATCCGGCGACGGTCCGTTGACCGGCGGTACGCGCACGCCGCCACCAAGAACAAAACCAAAAGAACCACTCGGATCAAACCGTTCTGCACCGTGACCCGCCAAGCCGTGTCGGGCAGCGGAAAAGCACGATCCAGAAGCACGATGCCCGCGATCAAAACCACGATGCCGATCAAGCAGCGATGCACAAAACGATCCGTCAGCGCGAACTTTTCAGCCCATGCTGCATAGCCGAATGCGGCCAGGAGCGGAGCGACGGCCAGAACCAGGATGACAAATTTTACGGGGTAACGAGCGAATCCCAATCCCGGAAAACAAAACCGCAGGCCGCGATACAGCCATCCACTGTCACCCAACGCCAAAACCAATGCGACGAGCGCCGTCGCCGCCAGCAACCGCACGCGCCAATCGCGCACCCGCACGATGGCCAGCACTGCGAGCAACACCGTCGCAACACCCGCGTAATAGGATGTCGTCCAGTACTGGCCGACTTGTTGATACCAGCCTTGCGAGGTCGGCATCATGCGAAAAAGCGGCACGAGGAAATTCGCCCAGCCCCAAAGCGGCATGGCCCAATCGGACGCGCCAAAGCCAGTGTCGCGTTGCGAATGGGCGAGCAATTGCAGAAACGGCAGCAACTGCGCGGCGCAAACAATTCCGCTGATCAATCCAAGGCCGAGAAATCGCACGACCAGTTTGCCCCGCGGCGCCTGACGTTTGCCCCAATCGCCGCCCGCCAGCAGGAACAGCAGCAACCAGGTCGAGAGGATGATTTCCGGACCGGCGGCGAGCAGTTGCATGGCGCTCGCCAGCGCCGCGCACACCAGTTTTCGGCCCCCGTCGCGCCAGGCCGGTTGGGCGAGCAGGACGACCCACGGCAACCAGGCGAAGGCCGCCACGTTGTTCGGCCATTGGAGAAAATTCAGGACCAGACCGTTGAAGGAAAAAATCACGCCGGCCAGCCCGGCGGCCAGCCGATGATTTGTCCAGCGATGCGCGAGAAAGTACATGCCGAGACCACCCCAGAACTGGTGCGCCAGGCAGAAGAAAGACAGCGACCACGTCAACGGGAGCAAAAGATAAATCAGCGAGGGCGGGTAAAGCGTCAGCGTGTTCCACTGGGCAAGAAACGGCACGCCGCAACTGTTCAGCGGATTCCACAGCGGCATTTCGCCGCGCCAGAACGCTTCGCGATGAAAGGACGCCAACGGATAACCGAACAGGCCGAAGTCGCGCGCCACCAATGTCTCCACGCCCATCAACACTCGGGGGAAAGTCGCGGCGATCAGCAGACCCAGCAGCAGCGCGAATCGTCCGGGCGTGAGCCATTCGCCGGCCGTTGGCTTATCGAGAGGGGACTCGGCTCCGGTTGTGTTGTTATCTGGCATTGGGTTGACTGGAAAACCGGGGTGTCATTTCGGGAAAAGGTTGGCTGCCCAATTCCGCGAGGGCAACTGTTTTCCGCAGGCACCGTCGCCGGGGCGTGGATTGTCCCAATTCGCAGCGGCTGCGACGAGAGATACCGGTTGACCAGTTCGGGGGCTGTTAAGCATTCGGACCCGCTGCGGCTGGGACAGCCGCGCTCCGTTACAATCCGGCCAGCTCGCGTTCGGTTCGCAATCGCAACTGGCCGCACGCCGCGTCAATATCATGGCCCTTTTCCCGACGCAGCGTCGCAACGACCTTTTGTTTCTCCAGCGCGGCGAGAAAGGCTCCGCACGTTGTTTCATCCGGACGTTGCCAGGAAAGTCCTTCGACCTGATTGTAAGGAATCAAGTTGACCTTGGCATTCAGCCGCCGGGCCAGGGCGGCCAGCGGTCGGGCATGCGGCAGCGCGTCGTTCACGCCGCGAATGAGGATGTATTCGAACGTGATCATGCGTTCCCGCTTTGACCGATAGTAATCCAGGGCGGCAGTCAGTTCCGCCAACGGGAACTTGCGGTTCACGGGCATGATCCGGTTGCGGACTTCATCGGTGGCGCCGTGGAGCGACACGGCCAGTCGAAATTGCTCCGGCTCGTCGGCGAGCCTGCGGATTTGCGGCGCAAGCCCGCTGGTGGAAATTGTGATCTTGCGCGCGCCAATCCCGCCACCCCATGGCGCGTTGAGAATTCGGAGTGCCTTCAACAAGTTGTCGTAGTTGGCGAGCGGCTCGCCCATGCCCATGACGACGACGTTGTTGACGAGCCGCAAACCGGATGACGGTTTATTTGCATTCGATTGGCAACCTTCAATTGGCGACCTGCAACTCTCCGCCGCGTTCCACCGCTCCACCGCCAAGACCTGTTCGAGGATTTCGTGCGGCGTGAGATTGCGCTTCCAGCCCTCCAACCCACTTGCGCAAAACTTGCAGCCATAGGCGCAACCCACCTGGGTGGAAATGCAAAGGGTGTGGCGGTCGCTGGCTTCGCCGTAAAGCGCGGGGTTGGCGGGAATGAGAACACTTTCAATCAACGCGTGATCGGGCAGTCGCCAGAGGAGTTTTTGGGTCGTATCGTCCGACCCTTGTTTGCGGACGAGTTCAAGATTTTGAAAAGTAAAACGTTCCCGGAGTTTTTGCAGGAGCGGTTTGGGAAGATTGGTCATGGCGTCCCAAGCCGTCACCCGATGGACGTAAAGCCATTCGAGCAGTTGCCCAACCCGATACGCCGGCTGGTGCCATTCCGCGAACTGAGCGGCCAGTTCGTCGCGGGTCAGGGATTTGATGTCGAGCTTCGGTTCCACTCTAAATCTTAATCTTCTTCTTAATCCTAATCTCCCGTCGCCTCACGGAAGAAGATTAAGCGTAAGATTACGATGAAGATTAAGAGAAGGCGGCTACTTCGTCAGGTAATACTTCTCCGTGTATTCCTGCACCATGCGCCACGTGCTGAACTGCGGGACAAGCGTGGCCATCGCGCGCCGGACCTTCTTCAACCATTCGCGCGGAATGCCCTGGGCGTCGCGATTGAAAAAGCACGGGATGACTTCTTCGGTGAGCGCCTTGTAAAGATTGGCGCTGTCGCGGCGGTCCTGTTCCTCGATGGACACCGGATGCGAATCGTCGCCGATGGCGAATCCGTTTGTGCCGTCGTAGCCTTCACGCCACCAGCCATCGAGGATGCTGAGATTGAGGCAGCCGTGCGGGCCGGCTTTCATGCCGCTGGTGCCGGAGGCTTCGAGCGGACGGCGCGGGTTGTTGAGCCAAACGTCGCAGCCGGAGACCATCATGCGGGCCACGTGAATGTCGTAATTCTCGATGAAGACGAGATGGCTTTTCAGATCACTGTATTTGCTCAGGTGAATGATGTGTTGGATGTAGCGCTTGCCGTCGTCGTCGCGCGGGTGGGCCTTGCCGGCAAAAACAAACTGGACGGGATGAACCCGGGTGAGACGCACAATGTTCTCAATCTGCTGGAAAATCAGCGGCGCGCGTTTGTAGGTCGCAAAGCGTCGGGCGAAACCGATGGTCAGCGCGTCGGGATTCAACAAGGAATCGAACGCGATGAAGTCGCCGTGGCGCAGCGTCTGATGCTGGAGCAACATGCGGCGGCGGGTGAATTCGAGCAATTCGCGGCGTAATTTGTAGCGCAACGCCCAAAGCTCCTCGTCGCTGATGAACTCGGGATCGGTCATCTTGCTCCAAAACTCCGGCGAATGCATCTCGCCCGCCCAGTCGTGGCCGGCGGTCACCTGCCAGAACGAGGTTTCCTCACCCAGCACCGGCTGTGAACTCGAACCGTTGCCCATCAATTTGCGGCGCCAGAAGCGGCGCACGGTGCCCTTCATCCAGCCGAGCATGTGCACGCCATTGGTGATGTGGCCGATGGGTACCCTGGCCTCCGGCACGTCCGGAAACAAGCCCTGCCACATGTGGCGGCTGACCTGTCCGTGCAACTCGCTCACGCCGTTGGCGGCCCGGGAACATTTCAGCGCCAGCACGGTCATGCAAAATGGCTCGTGATTGTCCTTAGGTTTCACGCGACCCAATGCCAGGAGTTCCGCAAACGGCACGTCCGGCTGGGTGCGAAAACGATGCAGCGCATAATCCATCAATTCACCGCTGAACCGGTCGTGGCCGGCTTCCACCGGCGTGTGCGTGGTGAACACGCATTCTGCTTTTGTCGCCGCCAGTGCGTCCGCATATTTCTTTCCCGCGGCCAGCTTTTCCCGGATCAGTTCGAAGGCCAGAAACGCCGCATGGCCTTCGTTCATGTGGAACACCGAGGGCTGCACACCCAGGGCACGGAGCAGCCGAACGCCGCCAATGCCCAACAGGATTTCCTGCATGATGCGCGTGGTGCTGTCTCCGCCGTAAACGCGCAGGGTGAGGTCGCGGAAGTGCTGTTCATTTTCCGGCCGGTTGGCGTCCAGCAGGTAAACGGGCACGCGGCCCACGTTGATGCGCCAGGCCTGGAAGAACACCTGGTTCATGGCGATGTCCACCGAGCAAACCACCGGTTCGCCCCGCGCGTTGAGCACGGGTTCCAACGGCAGGTTTTTCGGATTCAGCAGCGTGTAGTATTCGGTCTGCCAGTTGTTGGAGTCGAACGCCTGCTGGAAATAGCCCTCCCGGTAAAATAGGCTGATCCCGGCAAAGCCCAGCCCAAGGTCGCTCGCGGATTTCGCATGGTCGCCGGCCAGCACACCGAGACCGCCGGCGGCGATGGGTAGGGTTTCGTGAAAACCGAATTCGGCAGAGAAATAGGCCACCGGATTTTTCGCCAGCGCGGGCGCGTGCTGGTTGCCCCAGGTGTTTTTTTCGGCGATGTAGGCATCGAAATCGTTCAGCACATGGCGAACGTGCCCGGCAAAAATGGGATCCTGCAACCGGGCACGAAGTTCCTGCTCCGACACTTCGTGCAGAATGGCGACGGCATTGTGGTAGAGGTTTTGCCAGCCGCGCGGGGAAAGTTCCTGAAACAACTCCTGCGCTTCCTGGTCCCAAGTCCACCAAAGATTGCGGGCCAGACGGTTCAAACCGGCGATCATCTCGCCCACCTCGGCTGTGGATAGCGGCTGTTTCGACATAATCAGTCAACGATGCGATTCATTCGGTCGAACAGTACAAGCGCGTTTCGTGCCGCGTAAATGAAAATCCTTGTTTTCACGGCATCCCCAGACCGCTAGGTTGAAGAAAAAAAATCATCGTGACCAAATACTGGCATGTCCTGAACATCGGAATTCAGAACAACCTGACCTATCGCTTTAACTTTCTGGCGCGGGTGTTGTTCGGTTTGATTCCGCTGACGGCCGTGCTGCTCTTGTGGCGTACCGTCTATTCCAGCAAAGGAAATGACTCCACCGTGGCCAGCTACACCCTGGCGCAAATGATTTCCTATTACCTGTTGATCACGGTGGTGGACGCACTCACGGCGGTGAACGAAGACGACTGGCAGATCGCCACCGACATCAAGGATGGCAATATCAGCCAGTTTCTACTGAAACCGATGGACTATCTATGGTTTCGCCTGTGTCTCTTTGTATCCGGACGGCTGACGTACGTGGCGGTCGCTTTTGTTCCGCTGACGCTGTTCATACTCTACCTGCATCAATATTTCGTGTTGCCCGCCGACTGGGCCACATTCGGCTTGTTCGTATGTTCATTGGTGCTGACCGCCCTGCTCCAGTTCTTCGTTTCCTACGCGATGGCGATGCTGGCGTTCTGGGTGCTGGAAGTGTCCACGTTCATTTTCATCCTCTACGCGTTCGAATTCATCGCCAGCGGTCATTTGTTTCCGTTGGACATCCTGCCGCAACCGCTCGAGCACGCGCTCTATTTCACACCGTTTCCGTATCAACTTTACTTCCCAACGAGCATTTACATGGGCAAGGCTTTTCAGGTGGAACTGCTCCCCGGCGTCCTGGTTCACGGAATCGTAATCCAGGTGACCTGGGTCGTGATTGCCTACTGCTCCGCGCGTTTCGCGTGGGCGCGCGGCATCAAAAGATACGCGGCGGTGGGCGGATGAATTTCCGCTTCTCTCAAGGATTGCGGAGGCGATAACTGCGCTGGAACGGCGTAGTGGCGTTGGTGACGACGCGGTTCGTCCCGAGAATCACCGGGGCCGGCGAAACTACAGACCAAACATTTGTGAGCAGGTTTGTATTCGCCTCGAGAGTAAAGCCCACGAAGTTCGAGGGCCAGGATAGCACCACGTTCGCAGGTCCAACGGACCCGATGCTTAAAGTGGGCACACCCAGGAGCTGCGTCAACACGACGTCGTTGCCGGTTCCGCCCGTGTAACTGATGCGGAACGGAATGCCGTTGATGGTCAACGTGGCGTTCTGCGCCAGACCGTTGAACGTGCCCAAGACCGCATCCGCGCCGTCGTTGTCAATGATCGTGAAGGCGTTGCTGATCGCCGACTGGAACCCCAGCGTGGCGTGGAGCACGGCGTTGCTCAAACCCACAAGGCCGCGTGACCTGACCTGGTCGTAGCCCGTGCCAGGCGTTGTGCCGTTCAACTCGACGAAGAAATCAGCCGCGGACGAATGGAACACGAAGTTGCTGGTCGTCAGAATCGCCGAGCTGCTGCCCGGCCGCAGGTTGCCAAATACGTCGAGGTCCCCGACGACGCCGGCGCCGCCAAGGGTCGCGGTGCCATTGACGGTCGTGTCACTCTGCAGCTGCGAACCGTTCACGACCAGCGTGCCGGCGCTCACCGTGGTGTGGCCGGAGTAAGTGTTGTTCCCGTTGAGCGTCCAGGTGCCAGTGCCGAGCTTGAACACCTGACCGGTGCCGAAGATCGTGCCGTTGAAGCTGTCCGTGGCGTTGTCCGTGCCGGCTCGCAGAGCGCCACTGCCCAAATCAATCTGACCCGAGCCACTGATGGAACCAGTTTGCTCGGACTGATCGTTCAGGTCAAACACGGCTCCGCCGGCCATCATCACGGGGGACGTGTCCGCGATTTGATTGTCGGTCAGAAGCCGGACGACATCGGTCCCGGAACCATCGCCGATGGCGAGGTCGCCCGCGAAGGCAGCGTTAGCGATGGATTTGTTCAATTGCAACGTGCCCGCGTTGACGGTCATGTTATTGAAAGTGTTGGCCGTGCTGCCGCTGAAGAGCAGTGTCCCGGTGCCGGTCTTCGTCAGACTAAAACCGCCGCCGATGGCGCCGCTGAGGTTCAGGAAGTCGCCCGAATCCGCATAAACCGTGGTGTTGGCCGAAAGGGTCACGGTGCCCGCCCAGGAATTGGACCCGAAGGAGGAACTCAGCGCGCCAAAGCCGGATTGACCGGTGCCGGCCAGCGTGAGCGCCTCGGTGCCCACATGCACATCGAATCGGAGCGCCAGGACCGCGCCACTGTTGACGACCGTGCCACCCGCCGTGGTGCCCAGGCCAAACGAATTGTCCACGATCAGGAAGCCGTCATTCAAGGTCGTGAGACCGGTGTAGATGTTCGAGGCTGTGAGGCTTACCTCACCAATGCCGTTCTTGGTGAAGTTGCCGCCGCCGTGCAGTTGCGCGTCAATGCGGAGGTCCGGCGAAAAGAGATGGCCGGTGACATTGATGATCGGGTTGCTCAACACACTCATGCGCCCGCTGATGATTGCCTGTGAGTTAGCGTTTGAATTCACCGTGATGTCGCCGATTGGCAGGATGCTGCCGGGACTTGGGGCATCCAAGTCGCCGCCGTTGAAAATGAGGCTCCCCACGTTTTCGCCGAAGCCGTTCAAGTCCGCGAAGCCGGACGCGTTGATTGTGGTGTCCGTGTCATCGGGTAGTTGCGAGTTGCGGAGCCAACGCACGACGTCGGTGTTCTCCGGCAGTTCGTCCTCGCCGATTACCAACGGGCCGGACATCGCGCCATCGGTCACAGTCTTGTCCAGCAAGAGCGTGCCGTCCCGGACGGTCGTGATGCCGGTGTACCTGTTGGCGTTTGTGCCGCCGAGAGTGAGCGAACCGGTGCCGAATTTGGTGAATCCTCCTACGCCCGTCAGCGCGCCACTGAGCAGGAGCGAACTGGAGGCATTAACTGCCGTGTCCGCGTTGAGCAGGATGTCGCCGGTCCAAACTGAAGCGCCGCTGGCGCCGAGCGCCTGGTTGCCTCCCGTGGAATTGACCGTGAGGTCCTCGTTGGTGACCTGCACGCTGCTCAGGAACACGTTGCCACTGCCGTTCACCACCGTGCCGGCGACTGCACCCAAGGGTGTCGTGGTGGCACCCAAGGCACGATCCGCCAAGACCGCCACCTGGCCATCGTTAATGGTGGTGTTGCCATTGTAAGTGTTCGTGCCGGCGAGGAAAAGACTGCCCCCGCCTGTCTTAGTGAAGCCGGACGCAGTGAAAATACTGAGATTGTCGCTGCTAAGCGTGGCGTTGATTCGCAGGTTGGCGCTGGGCGGCCCTGAGTTTACGGTGAATGTGCGAGAAACCCCGCCCAGTGAAAGATTGCCATTGATGGTCGCCGTGTTGGCATCGGAGAGCGTGGTCAGGTTGCCGCCAAGGTAAAGCTTGCCCGTGCCGGTGTCAATCGTGCCGCCTTGCATGGTGAGGGGGCCAATGTGGTCGTTGTGATTATTGAGATCGAACGAACCGGAGTTCTTGACCGTCACGTCCGACGTCTCTGCGATCTGGTCATCTGCCAACAGCCGGCACACATCCGTCCCCACCAGACCGTTCCCATCCCCGACGATCAGGACGCCGGGGATGGCGATATAGTTGGAGGCCGGAACGTTGCTGAATTTATCCAGTTCGAGAACTCCACCGTCGAATCGCGTGAAGCCGGAGTAAGTGTTGTGACCGCTGCCGTCCATTCGCAGCGTGCCGACATTGGTCTTCACCAGATTCCCCGTGCCGCTAACGATGCCGCTGAAAAAGAAATCGCCCGTAACGGCCCGCACCGTCAGCGTATTCGTGTTGAGCGTGATGTCCCCGTTGAAGTCCAGTGAGGCGAGCGAACCTCTGGCCTCCCAGAACTGGGAAGCGCGCACATCCACATCGGCGTCAATGGTGTTGGGGCCGACAGGATTCGTCGACGTGATGCCGTTCGTGAGCAAGAGCGCGCTGCCACGCACGAAGTAGTTGCCGCCGCCAAACACAATCGAGTTGAACGCTCGATTCGGACTGAAGTCATTCGTAACCAGCAAGCGCGTTGGGCCGCTGGGAAAAACCAGATCATCACCAGCTACCGGTGCAGCACTCCCGCTCCAGTTTGCCCCCGTAGCCCAATTACCGCTAGAACTGCCGTCCCAAGTCTTGGTTGCAGCGCGGGCGAAAGGCAGCAGGACCGAGGCGCAAAAAAAGAACATGGCGAACCGGACTGCGTGAGACGAAGTTGCCGGCCGTATCGGTCTTAATCGTGAGAAAGGCGGTTGGTGCATGAACCTCGTAAGCATAATGTTGTCGTGCATACTGCGCTGCATGGCTGGAACGGCTCATGCCTACCCGAACCCGGGTCGGTTGGCAAGACAAGACCCACCAAAAGCCAGAACCAGGACGCAATTTGTTGCTTTCAGCAGGTTCTGCGCGGGACTTGCGTTCTCCGTCCGAGCCCGTTTACGCTTCCACCACCACAGGTTTCAGCAGCGATTTGAAAATGCGTCGAGAGTCCACAATTCAGAATCTGCAGCCGGCGTCGCCAAGCGCGGCAAGGCAAAGTCTCGAACCTCGACCATCAATTCTACTCCGTTACCTCGGCATCTACGCCGCGCTGTGGAAGAACTCCGTAACGCGCGAAACGATGTTCAAGGGCAACTTCCTCCTCTGGATCATCGTCGAACTGCTTTGGTTTGGACTCCAACTCAGTTTCATCGGGGTGTTGTACCTGCACACCGACGTCATCGGCACCTGGACGAAATGGCAGGTGGTGTTGCTGGTCGGCGCCAGTCATTTCATCCAGCAACTGATGCAGGCGTTCTTCCTGATCAACTGCACGAATCTCTCCGAACTGGTCCGCACCGGCAAACTGGACTTCCTCCTGATGCTGCCGGTCAATACGCGCTTCGTGGTTTCATTGCGGCAGGTGGACCTCGGCAGCTTCGTCAACGCGGCATTTTCAGTCACGGTGATGATTTACGCGGCGCACCAGCTTCAACTCACGCCGACCCTCGTGCAGTTGGTGGGATTTGTTGGCCTGTGCGTCCTCGGGATCGCCATCCACTACTCGCTGATGTTCGCGCTGGCGACAATTTGCTTCTGGACAGTGCGGGCGCAAGGCGTGGTTTGGGGATACTACAACCTGTTTCAAATCGCCCGCATGCCGGATGAGGCGTTTCCGCGCGGCGTCTTCAAGGCGGTGTTCACCTTCGCGCTGCCGATGCTGCTGGTTTCAAACGTTCCCACGCGGTTGTTGGTGGACACACTGACCGGTCCGCAACTGGTGTTGTTGTTGGGAATGGCCGTGCTGTGTCCGTTGGTCTCCGAGTGGATCTGGCGGATTTCCGTGCGCCGTTACACGAGTGCAAGTTCCTGACAAGCGCAGCACGAGCGAGAAAAAGCCACCGCGATTCCAGGATGATGCGGATTGTTCAGGATTCATGGCTTGACATCTCGGCCTTGCCACATAATTCTGATACCGGTTTTAAGAAAACCAAACCAAACCGGTTCAAACCAATAAAATTCGCGAATCACGCGGTAAAACACCAAATGAAAACCCTGAATAAACTTGCGATCCCCATTACCGTGATTGCCTTTGCCATAGGCACACCAGCCACTTTCGGAAGCACTCTTACGATGATCCCGCCACTGGCGGGCGACACGGACTCCCAAGGTCGCGCGGTCACGCCGGACGGCCTGTACGTTGCAGGAGTTTCCATCACTAACGTCACCGCTGTCAGAGGCATTCTTTATCCCGTTGGGAGCGCGAACTCCATCAACGTCCTCAGTGCCGATAACGCTCAGGCCACCGCCGCCAATGGCATCGGTTACCGGACCTCCGGTGGCACACAACTCTTGGTGTGCGGCACAACCACCAGTGGACCGGCGGAGTTCATGACAACAGACGGAGGGGTCACGTGGGGCAACAAGCGCCGCAACACTGCCTTGAGCAACACCAGCATGGGAACGGCAAATCAACTTGGGGCGACGATTGCTTCCGATGCCTATTACGTCTCCAGTTCCCGGGACGCCACGGGTGGCCTGCCGATTTACGTGAACCAACTCTCTAACACCTGGGTGGCTTCGGTATCCGAAGCCAGCCTGACATTTTCCAGCACTGACCGAGGTATCATGATGGGCGTTTCATCCTTGGGCCGAGCCGTAGGGCGGCGGGGGGCTGGCGCCAGCTCCTATCAGGCTTACGTACTTGATTACGTTGCCGGGACACCGGCAGAGCATTATTTGACCACGTTGAATGATGGGCAAAATGGCGGCTTGACGACTTTGGGCGAACTCTGGTCTGTCAGCAACGACGGCGCCACCATTTTCGGTCGCTCATGGCTTACCGGCAACCAGACTACATCAGATTACCACGCGTTCAAGACGACCCTTTCAGGTTTTGGAGCGAGCGTAACGCAAGGGGCTGTCACTCAGTTGCCCGAGTACCCGGACACTGGCGGATCGGTAAGCCGTGCCGTGCCGTACGGGTGCAGTGCAAACGGCCGTTATGCCGTCGGGATGAACTATCGCAGTGCCGAACATGCCGTTATTTGGGATACCGGCGATCCCAACCCGGCAAACTGGACAGTCACAGATTTGACGGACTTGGCCACTTCTCAAGGCATTCTGGGAGGCTTCACCCTTCTCAGCCGTGCTTACAGCATTGGCATGGATGGAAGCGGCAATCCAGTCATCACTGGAATCGGAACGTACAACGATGGCGTAGCCAACTGGACGCGCGGCTTCGTCATGACGATTACTTCCGTCGCGCCCCAACCGCCGCAACCCCGCATCACATCCGTCACCGGCGCAGGCACCGGGAATGTGACGATCAATTACACCAACACGGTTGCTGGAACAAATTATGTGGTGCAATACCGGACGAATCTCAGCACCACCAACTGGATTCATCTGAGTCCAGTGCCGGCCGCCGGCACAACTTCATCGAGCACCGATACGCCGCCTGCGGACGACCCGCATCGCTTTTATCGCGTTTACGGCCAATTCTAATTCTGGCATCAACGAACGCGAAGCCGCCTTCTGGCATACGGATTCTTGACACGCCCGACCCCTAAAGGGTCGGGCTTTTCTTTGACCCTCGCAACGTGTTCGGGCCGTTTGCAGTCGTTTGAATTCTGGCGGGCCGATGAAGACGCGCTCTTGCTTCAAGGCCCGTTCGGCTGCGACAGCTTCGATTGATAAAATTCGAGCCGAGTCCGAATGCCCTCCGTCAAACCCTGCCTGCCCTGGAGGATGGCCAGATCCAATGCTCGCTGTAATTGTTCAACCGCTTCCGGCCACCTGCCCTGCCCCGCGAACGCAGCGCCCAGGTTGTTGCGCGCTTCGCAATAGTCAGGTTTGATCTTTAACGCCAACTCGTACTCCGCAATCGCTTCTTTCCACCTGGTCCGTGCTGCCAGCGCGATCCCAAGGTTGTTGTGTGCCTCGGCAAACCCCGGGTTGATTCGTAGCGACTCCTGATAGGATTCAATGGCTTCGTCCAGTCTCCCCGCCGCGACCAATGCTATTCCCAAATTGTAACAGACTTTCGCATCATCAGGGCGAAGTTTGATTGATTGTTGGTATTGTTGAATGGCCTGTTCCCACTTCTGCTGCGCGGCCAAGGCGTTGGCCAGATTGTTGTTCGCTTCCGCAAATTCCGGTTTTAGGCGTAGCACGGCCTGCCAGTGTGACATGGCCTCGTTCAGCTTTCCGTTGCCAGCCAGCACAATCGCCAGATTGTTGTGGGCTTTCGCGCTATCGGGTCTGAGGTCGAGGGCCGCCTCGTAATGCTGAATCGCCTCATCGCGCCGACCCAGCGCCGCCAACTCCATCGCCAGGTTATAGTGGGCCGAGAAATTGCGCTTCGTACAGGCGAGGGTACGCTTCCAGAGTGACACGCTGTCCCGCCAATATCCGGTTTGTACATGGGCAACAACCATCAGCGCGCTCAAAGTCATTGCGGCCGCCACTCGCAGCGCGGCACGGCCGTAGCGCCACCGGCCGCACAGATCCATGGCGCTCCACGTCACCAGCAAGTACAATCCAATTTGCGGCAGGTAGGTATAACGGTCTGCCTGTGACTGGCTGCCGACTTGAAGTAATCCAATGACCGGCACCAACATTCCCACATACCAAAACCAGCCCGTCACCAGGTAAGGTCGCTTTCGGCCCCATGCCAGCATGCCCGCCGAAATCATCAAAATCAAACAGGCCGACACCCCAACCTGCCACAGCGGCAAGGCTGTGCCCGGATGCGGATAGAGCACCGCCAATCCCACCGGATAAATCATCTGCCGTAAATAACTGGCGTAAGCCACCAAGCCGTTGCCCATACGCCACGACAAACTTGGCGCAATATCCGAACCGAAGTCGTCTATCGCCAGGATTGTCACCAAACCAGAGCCTCCAGCCAGCAGCAGAAACGGAATCTTTTCGACAACCAACTTCCGAACCAATCGCGTCTCCAGCGATGAGCCTCCCGGACCGGGTGCCATCCGCCGCAAGGGCCAGTAATCCAGCAGCAGAAGAACAAACGGCAACGTCACCACCATGCTTTTGGCCAACAGCCCCAATGTGAAGAACACCAGCGCAAACCAGTAATCCTTGGACGCCAGCGGTGAGACGCGGTCCAACATCCCCCCGCCATCTGCTTTCTTCCTGTTGCTGCTTGAGCCCAGGACATAACGAGCATACGCGCCCAAGGTCAGGATGAAGAACAGCCCGCTCAACACATCCTTGCGTTCCGTCACCCACGCCACCGATTCCACCCGCAAGGGATGGATTGCAAACACCGCCGCTACGAAGGCGCTGGGCCAGAGCGCGCCGGTTATTTTTCGCAGCACGAGGAATAACAAAACGGCGGTTGCCGCGTGCAGCAGAACGTTGGTGAAGTGATGCCCGCCGGGTTTCAATCCGTAAAGTTCGCAAGCTAGCATGTGGGAAACGGCGGTTAGGGGCCACCATTCTTCGCCGTCGAAATGTGTGAACGCCCGGATGACTCCGCTCAATTTCAAGCCCTGCGTAACAGCAGGGTTCTCATAAACATATTGGGGGTCGTCGTAGTTGACGAATTCGTGATTAAGCGTCTGGCCAAACACCACCCACACCCCCAACACCAGGAACAGGCAAATCAAAGCCGGCCACCAGGAAACACGTGACTTTGCCTCGATTTGGCGGACCGCGTTGGTGTGACGCATCAGGCAGGTTACGTTGAGCGAGTGTTCAAAGTCCACAGGACTCTTGTAACCGAGAGCACACGGCCGATTCCTTTCTTGCCAGCGACCGCTCCGAAGCGTACCGCTTGGACGTTGACCAGGTTGTTTTCAACGACGAAGCACATCCAGCCGAAAGCGCGAGCCGCCAGCATCGCGCTGGTCTGCCTCGTTCTCGCGGCGCTCACTTTGCTCACCTATTGGCAGGCGGCTCGACTCGATTTTGTTGACTACGATGATCCGGAATATGTCACGGACAACCCACACGTCCAGGCGGGACTCACGATGCGGGGCATTGTTTGGGCCCTGCAAAGCGGGGCTTGCGGCAATTGGCACCCGTTGACGTGGGTTTCGCACATGCTGGATTGTCAATGGTATGGATTGAACGCAACGGGTCACCATTTGACGAATGTTGCGTTCCACGTAGCAAACACAATTCTGCTCTTTCTGGTTTTCCAACGCATGACCGCCGCGACGTGGCCGGCTGCGCTGGTGGCCGCGCTCTTCGCGCTGCATCCTTTGCACGTGGAATCGGTCGCCTGGATCGCCGAACGGAAGGACGTCCTGAGCACGTTCTTTCTGATGCTGACGCTCTGGGCTTACAGCCGGTTTACAGCGGGACACGAAACCGGAAGACAAAAGACAAAATTCCGCTTCCTCGCATCCGGTTTCTACTGGCTCACATTTCTGTTCCTGCTCCTCGGCCTGTTAAGCAAACCCATGCTGGTGACGCTCCCTTTTGTATTGTTGCTGTTGGATTATTGGCCGCTGGGTCGTTTTGTATTTCCTAGGACGCAGAGCCCGACCGGAACTCGATCTTTGCCCCTATCGCACCTGCTCCTGGAAAAATGCCCCCTGCTTGTCTTAAGCGGCGTTTTCAGCGTGATCGCCTACCACTCGCAACAGCGCAGCGGCGCGATGGTCCCGAACGATGTACTCGCTCTGAATGAACGATTGGCAAACGCCCTTGTTTCCCACTCCCGCTACTTGGGGAAAATTTTTTGGCCCGAGGGTTTGGCGGTTTTTTATCCACGACCGGAAAGCTGGCACATGTGGCAGGTCGCCGGCGCCGCCCTGCTTCTGACGGTGGTTTCCGCATTCGCCGCTGGTCGCGTCCGCCGCCAGCCGTACCTGCTGGTCGGCTGGCTCTGGTTCTTGGGAACGCTGATCCCGGTCATCGGGTTGGTGCAGGTGGGTTCCCAAGCCATGGCGGACCGCTACACGTACGTGCCCTCGATCGGGGTGTTCATCATGCTGGCATGGGGAGGCGGCGAACTCCTGACTCATTGGCGCGTTCCTCGCGCGGCGACGGTTTCCATTGCAGCGCTCATGGTCACAGCCTGCGCCGCATGTACTTTATTCCAACTGCGATACTGGCGGAACAGCGAAACCCTGTTTATGCACGCCCTGCGCGCGACCGGGCAAAACTGCGTGGCTTATAACATCCTGGGCCTGGTGTTACAGCGACAAGGCAGGCTGGACGAAGCCGTGGGCCACTACGCGCAGGCCTTGCAGCTCGATCCGGATTATGCGGTGGCACATTACAATCTCGCGGCGGCCTTCCGGGCTAAAGGAATGCGGGACGAGGCTGTCGCGCACTTCAAGCAGGCGCTTCTTTTGCAGCCTGGCTTTGCTCTCGCGCATAACGGTCTGGGCCGTGTTTTGCTGGATCGGGGAAGCAGCGGCGAAGCACTGACGGAGTTACAGCAAGCGCTCCGGCTGGCCCCCGACAACGCGGAGGTTCATAACAACTTGGGGATTGCCTATGTCCGACAGGGGCAAACCGCAGAAGCCGTGAAGCATTTCGAAGCTTGCCTTCACCTGCATCCCAACGACCCGGATGCACTTTACAACCTCGGGAACGTGGCATTCACAGAGGGGAA
This sequence comes from uncultured Bifidobacteriaceae bacterium, assembly GCA_964458575.1. Lineage (GTDB taxonomy): Bacteria > Verrucomicrobiota > Verrucomicrobiia > Limisphaerales > JADLHS01 > CAYWMD01. The sequence continues at coordinate 157,927 of CAYWMD010000001.1, forward strand.
GTTTGGCGCTGCCGTCCTGCATTACCAAACGGCAGTTCAGGTCAAGCCGGACTTTTTTCGAGCACATCACAACCTGGGGATGTCCCTGGCCGAACTGGGTCAATGGGATGAAGCCGTGGCGCAGTACGGTGTCGCCCTCAAACTGCATCCCGATTTTGCTCCTACCGAATATCAGCTCGCCGATGCCCTGCTGAAACAGGGCAAACCCGGGCAAGCCTCCTCGTGGTTTGCCGCCGCGTTAAAGCATCAGCCAGATTTTGCCGAGGCACACCATGGCCTGGGATTGATTCTGGCAAAAGAACAGAACTTTGGCGAAGCCCTGCCCCATTTGCGAAAGGCCGCAACCCTTAAGCCCGACTGGGCGGACGCGCTCAATGACGTGGCCTGGCTGTTGGCGACTTGCAAGGAGGTCAAATGGCGCGACGGACCAAAAGCGGTCCGACTTGCCGCGCGGTCGGTGGAATTGTCAACGAATCAGAGCAGCCGGGCGTTGTCCACCCTGGCAGCCGCGTATGCCGAAGCCGGGCAGTATCCAGATGCGGTGAAAACGATTGAGCGAGCGCTCAAGCTGGCAGAAGCCGCCAGCGAGGCATCAATCGCAGATTATCGTCATCAGCTCGAACTTTACCAAGCCGGGAAACCGCATTCTCCATGACAGGAGTATTTCCATACCGCAGCACGGTCGGTCTTGCCGTCGCCTTGGTTGCTTTAACCTTGGCAACCTATTGGCCGCTTCGATCTTGTGACTTCATAGATTACGACGATCCGGATTACGTCACCGCCAATTCGCACGTGCAAGCGGGATTGACGACCAAGGGATTCGTCTGGGCGCTGCGAAGCACCGAATTCGCCAACTGGCATCCGCTAACCTGGCTCTCCCATATGCTGGACTGTGAACTGTACGGGCTCAACCCCATCGGTCATCATTTCTCGAATCTGCTGCTGCATCTGGCCAATACCCTCCTCTTGTTTGGCGTGTTGAATCGGATGACCCGTGCCCCCTGGCGGAGCGCCACGGTTGCAGCACTATTTGGCATTCATCCGTTACACATTGAATCGGTCGCCTGGGTTTCGGAACGCAAGGATGTGCTAAGCACGTTCTTCTTCATGCTCACGCTTTGGACCTATGTGCGCTACGTAGAGTTAAAGTCAGCGACCCGAGCGGCGTCTTCGCGCCACGTTCCATCCTGCATCTTTTATCTGCTCGCGATCGTTTGTTTCATCCTGGGTCTGATGAGCAAGCCGATGCTGGTGACGTTGCCGTTCGTCTTGCTGCTGCTCGATTACTGGCCGTTGCGTCGTTTGGAGGCAGGCGCTGGATCTTCACCTCTCGCCACTCGATTTGCCTGGCCTTTGCTTCGCGAGAAACTGCCGTTTTTTGCTTTAAGCGTCCTGTCCTCTGTCGTCACCTACACCGCCCAACACAGCAGTGGCGTTGTCCGGTCTTTGGAAATCATTCCACTTCACATCCGCCTCGCGAATGCCTTCGTCTCGTACGCCAGTTACCTTGGCAAGACAATCTGGCCCGGGAATCTGGCCATCTTCTATCCGTATCCGGATTCCTGGCCCGCGACATTCGTGACCGTCGCAGGCTTGTTAACAGCCGGGCTGACCATCGCGGCGGCCTGGTTTGCGCGGCGCAAACCGTACATGACCGTCGGCTGGTTTTGGTATCTGGGCACGCTGGTGCCCGTCATCGGCTTGGTGCAGGTCGGCGCCCAAGCCATGGCGGACCGTTACACTTACGTTCCGCTGATCGGGACTTTTCTGATGCTGGTTTGGGGTGGTGGCGACCTTTTGCTCCGATGGCGGGTCTCCCCAATCCTGCTCCGAACAATGGCCGTCTCGGTGATCATCTCCTGCGCCCTGCGCAGCGCATACCAAATTCGATACTGGCGGAGCACAGAGATGTTGTTTCAACACGCGATCAAAGCCACCCAGGGGAACTATGTAGCCTGCAATGTTCTCGGCATTGCGCTGGAGCGCCGAGGCGACCTGGCGCGAGCCGCGGACTGTTACACTGCCGCTTTACGGTTGAAACCAAACTTTGCCGACGCCCACAGCAATCTGGGCGGCGTCCTCGCTCGCCAGGGTAATCTGGATCAAGCCATTGTCCAATTTCAACAAGCGCTGCTTTACCGTCCGAATTTCTGCAACGCCCTGATCACCCTTGGCGGTGCGCTGACGGAGCAGGGCCGGGCCGCGGAAGCCATCGCTCCTCTGCGAAAGGCCATCCAGTTACAAGACCAGGACGTGGATGCACATTACAACCTGGGCAATGCCTGGCTGGCCCTCGCCCGTACGAATGAAGCGTCGGCGGAATACCAAAGGGTTCTCGCCCTCAATTCCAACCATGCTCCCGCAAATTTCCAGCTCGCCGGACTCTTGTTGTCAGGCGACAATGCTGCCGCCGCCGTGCGGCATTACCGGACCGCTTTGGCGGCGAACCCCCATTCACCGACGATCCACTATCAACTCGGGAAAGTTTTGGCAGCAACCGGTCAAGCGGCGGAAGGAACGAAACACCATCGGGAAGCCGTGCGATTAAGACCAGATTGGCCCGAACCACTGAACGCCCTGGCCTGGTTACTCGCCACCCATCCCCAAGCAACCCTTCGCAATGGGAACGAGGCCGTAATGCTCGCGGAATCCGCAGCGGAACTGACGAATCACTCAGACCCGCAAGTCCTAGATACTCTTGCGGCGGCATACGCCGAATCGGGGAGGTTTGAAGACGCCATCCGGACGGCCGCCCAGGCAATCAAACTAACGGACACACCGGCGTCGCAGCACCTCGCGGCTGAAATCAAGGCCCGCCTGGCGTTGTACCAGCGTTATCAGGCGTTCCGCGAACCTTTGCCGCTCACCCGACCAGAACCCCCTCCCGAATAGAACGGCGTCCGTCGAACGCCGTTCGACCCAAGCCATGGATTGAACGCGGTCGCTCTCCTTTCGAGAACCTTCGCCAAGCCAGCGATTCCCGTCGCCGTCAGAAAAAATCCGAAATACTCGTTGACATTCTATTTCGGTTTGGGCTTAATGTTCTCGTTGGTTTTGGCCCGGTTCGATTGAAGCAACAGCGATGGGAAATTTATCAACCTGCGATCAAACTCAGAAGGTCCTTACGAAAATTCAAAGCCTGCACATTCCATGAAAAGAACCAGCATCCTCACGGTTTCACTCCTGCTCATGGTTGGTTTCGCCGCGCAAGCCGCGACCAGAATCAAACAGGACAATAACACCGACCTCAACCTGCCGGGCAGTTGGGACACCATACCCGGCATCGGTGATATTGCGCAGTGGGACAGCACCGTCACAGGTGCGAACACCACCGTTCTGGGCGCCGCGACAACCTGGGACGGCCTCAAGATCGTGAACCCCGGCGGGCTGGTCACCATTAACGCGGACGGCAACACCCTGACGTTGGGAGCAGCTGCTATTGACCTCGACATGACGACTGCCTCCAGGAATCTCACCCTGAATAACAACATCAGTTTGGGCGCAGCCAACGTGTGGGATACGCTCACCAACCGAACCGCGACCGTGGGCGGCAGTCTGACTGGATCGGCGACTTTGACCAAGCAGGGTTTCGGCACAGCGGTCTTGAACGGCGACAATAGCAGCTATTCAGGCGCGATCAGCGTTGCGGGTGGCGTTCTGTCCATCGGCCATAGCAGTGCCTTGGGAACGACAGCCGTAACGATGAGCGCCGGTACTGGCTTGGGGGCGATTTACGTTAGCGGCGGCATCACGGTAGCAAATGCGCTTAATACGCTGAACGGCGCTGCCGGTGCCGGAATCACCGCTCGCGGCAACTTGCGAAGCCTGTCCGGGGCGAACACGTGGGCGGGCAAAATTACCCCGAACAATTCATCCCGGATTGGCGCGGACACCGGTAGCACACTGAACATCACGGGCGGCATAGATATCGGCAGCACGAGAACTATAAATTTCATCGGCGACGGTGACATCAACGTCAACTCGGTGATCGCCCGAGCTGGCTCGGGGGGCAGTACTGCGATCGAAAGCATTCAAAGAACTCTCGGCGGCGGCACTCTAACCTTGGGCGGAACGGCGGCAAACACATACGACGGTTTCACACTTGTCGCCGATGGCAAGCTGCTCCTTGATTATAGCGGTGGTAATGTTGATAAACTCGCAAATACAACAACGCTGTCAAATCTCCGGCTCAATGGCGGCACTTTGGAATTGAGCGGCGGCTCCTATACGGAAGTCGTTTCCTCGACGGCACTCCAGGGCGGTGCTGCCACGGTGACGCGGAGCAGCGGCACCAGCGTGCTTCGCCTGAATGCGATCACCCGAAGCACGGGCGGGACCGTGAACTTCGGAGCGGGCAGCATCGCCGATACTGACACGCTCAACGTCAACGGCATTTTGGGCGGATACGCGACTGTCGGCGGCTCCGATTGGGCCATGAATTCAACCGGTGGCGCCGATGGTGCCATCACCGCTTACAGCAGCTACACGACCGATACCGCCCCGGGAACTTGGGCGGCTACGGAAAACATCAACTTAACCGCCAACCCGGCTTCAATTGCTGCCAATACTACCATCAACAGTTTGCGGCTTGCCGGTGCTTCGGCGGTCACTATTGATTCGGGCATGGCCTTGACGATCGCCTCCGGCGGCGTGTTGGCCACTGGAAGTAGCGCGACCTCCATTGCGCCTGCCAGCGGAACGGCCACGCTGATGGGTGCGAATACTCTGGATCTGGTCGTACAGCAATACAGCAGCGCCGATATGACGATCAGCGCAACCATCGCCAATAACACGGGGGCGACGCGGCTGACCAAGAGCGGCCCGGGCAAACTCATTCTCAGCGGGGCCAACACATACACTGGATCAACCGTCGTCAATGCAGGCATCCTGAGTGTCTCGGCCAACAACAATCTTGGGGATCCAGTTGCTGGCGCGAGCGTCTTGTTTAATGGTGGCACCCTGGAAGCGACCGGCACCTTTGCCTTCGACAATGGCGGCGCAAATGCACGCACCGTAACTTTTGGTGATCAAGTCACCAGCAAAATTGATGTGACCAGCGGAAATGCGCTTACCGTGTCCGGCACCATGAATGGCCGTGGCTGGCTGACCAAGACCGGCACCGGAACGTTGATCTTGAGTGGCGCTGCCAACACTTATCAAGGTGAGGTCACCGTTTCTGCTGGCACACTCCTGGTGAATATGCCGGGGCCGGTGGTGACAAACGCAATGCCGGTGGTGACCGTGGCTTCCAGCGCGACCTTGGGCGGCAATGGCATCATCGGAGTTCAAAATGTGGGTGACAACGTGGTCAATATTCAGAATGGTGGCACACTAGCCCCGGGCGCCTCGGTCGGAACATTCACATTGAATGCCGACCTGAATTTGGCCAACTTGGCAGTGCTCTCTTATGAACTCAAAGGGAACGATACGACCGTCGGTGGCGGATTAAACGATCTTACCATCGTCAACGGGGCTCTGACGCTCGACGGTATCCTGAACGTTTCCGAGATTGGGGCTGGCAGCTTCTTGTCGGCCAATGTGGGTGACAAGTGGCGACTTTTTAATTACCTGACTGATCCTGCGTATGGCCTCACGGACAATGGCCTGTCAATCGGGAGCATGCCGACGTTGTCGGGCGGTTTGAGCTTCGGGATTGAGACGAGCACCCCGGGCCAGGTCAATCTCGTGGTGGTACCTGAACCTTCCACCTTTGCCCTCACCCTGCTAGGTGGCTTCGGCCTGCTGGCGGTTTATCGCTTCCGCCGTTCCGCCTAGACGGCTCTCTCCCATCCTTCGTGGGCCGCCAGCGATGGCGGCCCTTTCCTTTTGCGCAACTTTACCGATCCGGCATCGCACTGGTAATGGGTCGAGTTGCCCACATGATGTCGCAGAAGCAACGGCAACGCGGAATTGCATTTGGCTTTGATCCTTCGCCTGGCTCGCGCGATGCGTTGAGTCCATGATGCAGGGTTCATTCGCACGACATTTCGCTTGCGGCGCGCCCGAATATTTCCCCAAATCATGCCGCGCAAGTCGCAAGCATGACGACATCACCGGCGGGCAACGCAAACCTCCTGAAACGTCTCTGGGCCAATCCCGCGAGCCGTGCTTTGCTCGCGTTGGCGCTGGTGCTCATTCTCGGTTGCGTCTTCAACGCCGACGGCGCGTTCTTCAAACCTGGCACCCACCGTGACGCACTGCGCCAGGCATCGGTGTTCGGCATCCTCGCCTGCGGCATGACGCTCGTCATCATCAGCGGCGGGATTGACCTGGCGGTCGGCAGCATGCTGGCGCTGGTCGCCGTAAGCTTTTCGTTGATGAACATCCACTGGGGTTGGTCTCCGTGGGCGTCCATTCCGGTGGCATTGCTCATCGGCGCGGCTTGTGGCGGCGCGGCCGGCAGCGTGACCGCGGGGTTTCGTATCCAACCCTTCATTGCCACGCTGGCCATGATGGTTTTTGCCCGCGGCCTGGCGAAGACGGTTTCCGGCGGGATGAAGGTCTCCACCGCGGTAAAGAATCCCGACGGCACGTATCGCTACGTGGATGTGCCGGGGATTTTCCGTTTCATAGACAGCCGGATTCTCGGGGACAACATTTCGGTGGTAACGGTGATTTTTCTTCTCTGTGCCTTGGTGACCTGGCTTGCCCTCTCGCGCCATCGTTGGGGGCGGCACATTTACGCCATCGGCGGCAACGAGGAAGCGGCGCGGCTCTCCGGCGTACCCGTGAATCTGACAAAGGTGCTCGCTTATGTGGCGTGCGGTTTGACCGCCGCACTCGCGGGAATTTGCCAGGCGGCGCAAGAGCAGCAGGGCGACCCCGAAGCGGGCATCGGTTACGAACTCACGGCCATAGCCATCGTCGTCATTGGCGGAACAACGCTGACCGGCGGGCGCGGTGGCATTGGATTGACGCTTATCGGCACGCTCACGATTGGCTACCTGGAAAAGATCCTGAGCGTCAACGCCGTGCCCGAAGCGAGCCGGTTGATGTTGACCGGTGTCATCATCGTCGTGGCCGTGTTGGCCCAGCGCCAGAAGCGCAGATAAACCGACAAAACGTGTTGCTCCTTTCCAGCGCGAAGATTAAGTTTTGACCATGTTCGTAGATCAGATCAAAGCGCGATTGCAGAACGGTTTTCAGCCGTTTGTCCTGCGCCTGTCTGACGGAAGGGAATTCAAGATTCCGCACCGCGATTTTGTGGCGGTGAGTCCCGGAGTCGTGGTCGTGATTGACGAGAAGGACATTTCTCGCACGATCAACCCCGTTCACATCGTTTCCATCGGCGAGTCCACGCACAAATAAGCCGTTGCGCCGTGCTGGCACGGTGTTGTCCTCGGGTTTGCACAGCGCCGATAGCCCGCGAAAAAACTTTCCAACCGCACCCCAAAGGTCTATCTCAAACCCAGTATGAAAAACGACAAGCACTGTTCCCGACTTGGTTTGACCTTCGCCGCCATCGTCACCGCGTCTTTAATCACCGGTTGTGACAAGCCCGCGAGTGAATCGCCATCGAAGTCCGGCGCGCCCGCGGCCAAGCCCGCGAAGTCCAGCTACACCATCGGCATGAGCCAGTGCAACCTGGGCGAGCCATGGCGCGTGCAGATGAACGCCGATGTCAAGGCGACCGCCGAGAAGCACCCGAATCTCAAGGTCGTTTTCAAGGATGCGCAAAACGACACGCTTAAGCAGCGCTCACATGTCGAGGAATTTGTCAGCGCCGGCGTGGACCTTATCATCATCAGCCCCAAGGAAGCCGCGCCGCTCACGGAACCCGTCGCCAAGGCCGTGGACGCCGGGATTCCCGTCATCGTGCTCGACCGCGCGGTGCTGGGCGACAAATACACGTGCTTCATCGGCGCGGACAACGTCAAGATCGGCCGCGCCGCGGGCGAGTGGATCAAACAAACGCTCGGCGGCAAAGGCAAGGTGGTCGAACTAAAAGGCCTGATGACCTCGATCCCCGGCCAGGACCGGCACAATGGCTTTGTCGAGGGCATCAAAGGCTCCGAGATTGACGTTATTTTCGAAGCCGACATGAAATGGCTTGAGCCGGATGCGCGCAAGGAAATGGAGTCGGCGTTGTCGCGCTTCAGCAAGATTGATCTGGTTTACGGTCACAACGACCCCGGCGCGCACGGGGCGTATCTCGCGGCAAAGGCGGCCGGCCGGGAAAAGGAAATCAAGTTTGTGGGCATTGACGCGTTGCCGCAGGAAGGTGTGGCTTATGTTTCCCAGGGCATTCTGGACGCCACCTTCCAATATCCCACGGGCGGAGCAGAAGCCATCGAAACCGCCTTAAAAATCTTCAACGGCGAATCCGTACCGAAAAAAATCGTCCTCGGCTCCCGCGTATTCGACAAGGACAACGTGGCGTCCGGTGGGAAGGCGTTGGACTGATCAGGTGTCGGACCATTCCCCGCAAATCGGAGCACCGAACTCCGGCTGCGCTCATAAAGTTGGAGTTCAAGCTTCCGCTTGCTGCGAACACGCCAAAGCGTGAACTCCAACGAGCCGTCACTCGGCGTTCCCCGATCAATGTCCGCCGGTGGACTTCAAGCCGCGCACCCCTTCGGCCCGGCTGAGTTTTGACCAGAAGAAACCGTAGGCCGCAATGAACACGAAGCACGCCAGCGGCATCAGGAAGCTGATGGACATGTTGTAAAGATCGCCCAGCCGGCCCATGATTTTCGGCATCAGCGCGCCACCGGTGATCGCCATGACGATAAAGGCGGACGCCTTCTTCTTCGAATCCGGCCCGAGGCCGTGGATGCCGAGCGCGAAAATTGTCGGGAACATGAGGGACATGAAGAAGAATGTGCCGAACACGGCAGCGACTGACAGCCAGCCGATCTTCATTACCACGATTACGCACAACAAGAGATTGATGAGCGCATAAGTCCCGAGGGCGCGATGCGCCGCAGCCTTGCGCAAGACTGCCGAGCCGACGACGCGACCGATGAAAAACAGGAAGAAGGCGACGCTTTGCATCCGACTGGCGCCGACGTCATTTAAATGCCAACTGCCGTTCGTCTGTACGATGCCGTCCGTCAGGTACCAACTGACCAGGCCGTTGTTACGGAGCGCGTCAGGGATCGAGGGAAGATCCGCCACCATGTAATTGATGAAAAAGCTAAAAATGCCCGCTTGGGCGGCAACGTAGAAAAATTGCGCGATGGTGGCCGCCGAGAAATGCGGGTGCGCCCAGATGTTGTGCGAGGAGAGCCGCCGCGAATAGCTCCACAAGTACACGGCCGCCAGGATCACCGGGATGAGGAACACCCACCCCTGCACCTGGATTTCCATCACGAACTTCATGATGGCATACACGGAAAAGGTGAGAACCCCTACACCCACCAGCATCAGCACAAACGCGAGACCCTTGTCCGGCGCCTTGTCCACCGCGGCCGCCGCGCCCGGCTCGTCCGTGTGGTAGTCGTCTTGCACCTTGATTTCGGGCAGGTTGGCCCGCCAGAAGAAAATCACGAGCACCAGCACGAAGATGGCGATGATCAGATACGGGATGTAAAGCGTCTTGCTCGCGTCTTCGGCGCTGCCGGTGGTTGCGTAGAAGAACTTGGAGGCAATGATGGGGCCCGCGATCCAGCCAAAGCCGTTGAAGGACTGCGCGAGGTTGATGCGGAACGCGCCGTACTCCTTCGGCCCTAATACGGTCGTGTAGGGATTGGCCACGGTTTCCAGCACGGTCAGCCCCATGGCGACCAGGCAGACGCCGACCAGGAACGCCCAGAACTGGGAGATGTGCGTGGCCGGCACGAACCAGAAACCACCAAGCGAAACGAGCAGCAGCCCGAAAATAATGCCGCCCTTGTAACCGAACCGGCGCGTGAGCAATCCGGCCGGCAGTGCCATGAGCGTGTACCCGAAATAATGCGCCGTCTGCACCCACGCCGAATTCGCCTTGCTGAGATGGAGCAGGTCCTGAAAGTGTTTGTCCATCGTGTCAATCAGGCTGTTCAGAACGGCCCAGAGCATGAACAACGTGGCGACCAGGAAAAACGTAAACGTCATGTTTCGACCGTCGGGAAGCGTAAAAATGCCTTTTTGGTTTGTGCTCATGGTGATTGAACTGGCGGCGATTGCGTTGTTTTGAATTAAGTGAGGCTCACAACGATTGGCCGTTATGGCTATAGAAAGCGGGCCGGATCGTCAAGCCTTGGCTTGGGGAAAATAATTTCGTTGCATCCGCAACCCGATAATCCGCTATTCTGTCCGCGTGGACGGCATCAATGACGATGCTCTCTGGGCAATTTAACCTGACTACATTTTATGGCTAAGAACGCGAATCTCTCCGGCGACACTCCTCCGAAACTCAAGAAGAAGCAGGTCCAACTCATCGCGAGCGGCGACTTGCGTCTCTCCGCCAACCAGGTCTGCTGGCCGGCGCAGAAGGAAATGGAAGCCACACTCACCGCCGCGCTTGCCGCCGAAGGTTACGAACTTGTCCGGGCGCACGCCTACGACCCCGCGGCCAAACACGGCTTCATTGATTCGCAGAAAAGGGGCATGGAGATTTTCAAGAATCTCGATCCCAAAGCGCCGCTGATTGTCGCCGAAGCCGTCTGGCAATACTCGCATCACGTCCTCGCCGGGCTCACGACGCATCGCGGGCCGATCCTTACCGTGGCCAACTGGTCCGGGACCTGGCCCGGCCTCGTGGGCATGTTGAACCTGAACGGCTCGCTCAAAAAGCAGGGCGTGAAGTTCTCGACCCTCTGGAGCGAAGATTTCACGGACGATTATTTCAAGACCAAACTGCGGCAATGGCTCAAGACCGGGAAATGCAAACACAAGACCAACCACGCGAAGCCGCTCGGGAAGGTCAAAGTCCCGGGGGACGACCGCAAGCTTGGTGAAGCGCTGGCCGCGCAGTTGCAGCGCGAGAAGGCCATCATGGGCATTTTTGACGAGGGTTGCATGGGCATGTTCAACGCCATCATCCCGGACGATTTGCTCCATGCGACCGGCGTGTTCAAGGAACGGCTCAGCCAATCAGCGCTTTACTATGAAGCCACGCAAGTAAGCGATACGGAAGCCCGCGCGACTTACGACTGGTACAAGCACGCGGGAATGAAATTCCAGACCGGCCCGAACGATGCCACTGACCTCACGGACGGGCAAATTCTCTGGCAGTGCAAAACCTACATCGCGGCGTTGCGCATCGCGGACGATTTCGGCTGCGACTGCATCGGCATCCAATATCAACAAGGTTTGAAGGACGTTCTGCCCGCGAGTGACCTTGTCGAAGGCACGCTCAACAACAGCGACCGTCCGCCGGTGAAATCCCGCGACGGCAAACGTGTCCTTTACGACGGCAAACCACTCACGCACTTCAACGAAGTGGACGAATGCGCCGGCTTGGATGGACTGATGACGCAACGCGTCCACGAAGCTCTTGGCCAGCCGCCCGAAAACACGCTGCACGATTTGCGCTGGGGCGATTGGGACCAGTCCGGCACGACCAAGGAATACGTTTGGGTCTTCGAAATCAGCGGCAGCGCTCCGCCGGCGCATTTCATTGATGGCTGGGCCGGCGCGGAAGGTTTCCGCCAACCGCCGATGTATTTCCCGAAAGGCGGCAGCACGTTGCGCGGCATTTCCAAGCCCGGCGAAATTGTCTGGTCACGAATTTACGTGGCCGGCGGCAGCTTGCACATGGACATCGGGCGCGCCAAGGTCATCACCCTGCCTCGCGAAGAAACCGAGCGCCGTTGGAAGTCCACCACCTGGCAATGGCCCATCATGCACGGCGTTACCTACGGCGTTTCGCGCGACCAGATGATGGCCAAGCACAAGGCCAACCACATTCAGTGCGTTTACGCCAACGACGCCAAGTCCGCTGACCAATGTATGTTGACGAAAGCCGCGATGGCCGACGCGCTTGGCATCAAGGTCAACGTCTGCGGCACGAGGGCTGACGGAAAGAAGTGGTAACAGCGAACCCAACTCGACCCACGGTAGTTGCCTAAGCCAACAATCGTTGGCAAGCGGCGCGCAGTTGCTTCAAGTGCGCTGCCGACTTCGCTTCGATATAGCAACGGAACAGCGGCTCGGTGCCGCTGGCGCGGAAGGCAACCCATTCCTGGTTCGGCAGGAGGAATTTGAAACCGTCGGTCGTGATGAACTTCTCGACCTTGAATTCGCCGATGCGGTCCAACCCGGCACTCAGCTTTGCCATGATCGCGTCTTTGCTGGCGGGTTGAATCGGAATGTTGATTCGCTCGGTGTGAAATTCACCGCATTGCTTCGCGATTTTCTTGAGAATTTGGCCGAGGGATTTCCGATCCGTGGCTACCAACTCGGCCATCAGCAAACACGCCAGAATGCCGTCCTTTTCCGGCACGTGGCCTTTCACGCTCAAGCCGCCGGATTCTTCGCCGCCAACGATAATCGGTTCGCTTTCCATCAGCGCGCCGATGTATTTGAAGCCAACCGGCGTCTCGTGGACTTTCACGCCCAGCATGTTTGCGACTGCGTCCACTTGATGACTCGTCGGCACGGTGCGCACCACCGCACCCGTCCAGCCGCGGTTCTTTTTCAGATGGTAAAGGGTCAACGCGAGGATTTGATTTGGCGTGAGCCAGGTTCCATCCTTGTCCACGACACCAAACCGATCGGCATCGCCGTCAACGCCCAAGCCGAGTTGCGCCTTGCCTTTGCGGATCAACTTCGCGACTTCCGCCATGCCATTCGCATCGGCCTCGGGATGATGCCCGCCAAAAAGCGGGTTCAGTTCGTTGTCGAACACCGTGACCTTCGCGCCGGCTTTCTCCAGCAAGGTGTCGAGGTAACCGCGGCCCGTGCCGTAACGCACGGTGACGGCGAGTTTGAGCTTCGCCTTCCGGATCGTCGCAAAGTCCACGAGCTTGTGGATTTGTTTGAAGTAAGCCGGTTGCGGGTCAAACGTCTTGCATTGGTAAGTTCCGATGACGGCACCTTTGAAGGCCCACTGGCGGGCCATCAGGTTGGCACAGTTGGTTTCAATCTGCTTGGTGACTTCAGGGTGCGCCGGCGCGCCGTTGCTGGTGGAGAATTTCAATCCCTGATATTCCGCCGGATTGTGGCTCGCGGTCATGTTAATGCCGCCGAGCGCCTTTCGCAGCCGGATGTTGTGAGCGATGACCGGTGTCGGCGTGTCGCGGTTGCAAAGCAAAGGTTCGAGACCGTTGCTCTCCAGCACCTCCGCCGCCGCCAGCGAGAACTCACGTCCCAGGAAGCGCGTGTCGTAACCAAGAATGACCAGCGGCCGGCGCTCAAACAGTGGCGATTCGCGATTCGCCAGCTCGGCGCGCAGGTATTGGGCAATCGCCTGGGTGGCGAGCCGCACGTTGTCGAAGGTGAAATCCCGCGCGATGATGCCGCGCCAGCCGCTGGTTCCAAATTTTATCATGCGTGTTTAGTCGTTGAAGCGGTTAAGCGTTGAAGCGTTAGAACGTTGAATCGTTGCAAGCGTTTGGCTTCTCCCCGGCTTACGTTTCAACGATTTAACGCTTTAACGTGTTAACGCAACGTCAGCTCTTCCAATCAAACGCCCGTTTCTTGACGGCATAAATGTAGCCGACGAACAGGATGCCGATGAACGAGATCATCGAAATTAAAATCAAGTTGCGCGTGGTGACATCCTTGAGCATGTCGCCATAAACCACGGCCCACGGGTACATGAACACCACTTCGATGTCGAAGAGGATGAACAGCATCGCCACGAGGTAAAACTTCACGGAAAGCCGCGTGTTCCCTTCGCCCACGGGAATCATTCCGCATTCGTAGGCGGTATCCTTGGCGCGGTTGTGCCCGCCGCGTTTGCCGAGCAACACGGAAAACACGATCATCCCGCCCGTCGCCGCCACGGCCAGCGCGAAGAGCATCATCACTGCGATATACTGATCCAATTGTTCCACGCGACGAGGTTAGGAAGCGGGAAAATGAAGGCAAGAAAATTGATGGCTGGAAAAACCCATAGGGCGAAGGAAAGCAATCGCCGGTTCCGTCCCAACCATTACGGCTCCGTGTCCGCCTGCTCAAAAGCCCTGAGGATCTTGTCAAAAGCGTTCCGAACCTGGCTGTAGTCCTGCACGTCCACCGTGAATCGCCGGTCCTTGTTCTCGCGCGCGACCACGTGACCGTCGGCAAACAGGATGTTCACCGCGCGCTGCTGATGATGCGTGCGGGGCTTGACGCCGAAGTTGACCAGGGTCGGCGGGCACAAGAATTCCGTATCCAGGGCGAGCGCCTGAACCGGAGCACCATTGCGATTAAGACCCAAACTTTCCATCCGGGGTTGAGCCGGAATGCTGTTGGTATAGGGATCGTCGTACAACCGGGTGTTGCTCGCGTGCCGATAGTAAAAGCTGCCCTGTGCCTGGCCGATGCCGATCTTCCCCAACTCGGCATCCGTATCCACGAGTTGATCCGAGCCGGGGCAGAACAACACCTTGGGTTGATTGCCGACGTGCGATTGCAGGAGCAATCCCAGCGCCACAGGCTGACCGTCCACCAGTGAGATCAAGCTGGTGGGGGCGCCGGTGGAAGGATAGAAATTTGCGACCGTCGCGAAGCCCACCGCCTTGGGACCGAAGGGAATTCGGCCGTCATGATCCACGGAATAAGCGTTGATGGCGAAACCAATCTGCCGCAGGTTGGAAGCGCAGGCCGTCCGGCGTCCTTTTTCCCGGGCCGAACCGAGCGCCGGCAAAAGCAGCGCCGCCAGAATCGCGATGATGGCGATGACCACCAACAATTCAACCAACGTGAAGCCCCGAACCTTTGACCGAACCAAAAGCGGGCCGGTCAGCTGCAGACGTTTCACAATGGCTTTATGGTAGCTGATGCAATTGATAGTAACGCCGACTCAAGCCCCCCGCATCTGGAAAAGCATTTGCGCCAGTGTTGTTAGTCACCGTGCCCAGGCTGGTCCAGTTGGAGAGCGCCAACGAGATGTTGGTTGACGCCAGCACCTCAAGTTTCGCCCATGGTTCGCTGTTCACGGTGAACTGGAACTGGCTGCCGCTATGAACCGGGCTCAACAACATCGGCACGCGCTCAAGGCCGAGGCGCACATTATCCACGTCCCAATAACCGGTCGAAGGGCTGGCAGAAACGTCCACCAGCTGGATTCCCATGTATTTGCCCGCCCAGGCATCCGTCGGCTTTACCCCCGGCAACTTCACCGTGAAATCCACAAAATTCGTCCCATCCGGGAACACGGTCAGCGAGTTGGTAATCGTACGCGCTGCAATGATCACCTTGTTGCTCGATGCGTTCCGGTAGTAAAGGCCCAGTTGAATCATCGCCCCCGGCGGCATGCCGCCCAACCCGCCTATCAAGCCCACCGTCAGGTCATACGCCTTGCCCACCTCGTACTTCGATTGAAACTGCTGCGTTTGGTTCGCCCAATCCACCGCGTCGTAATCCAGGTAAATCTCGACCGTCGGCGCGTTGGCCATGAACCCTGCCTGTTGACCGTCAAGGTTGTGAATGTGGTTGGTCTCAGTGGGCGCTGTGTTTAGAAACACCCCCGTGGCCTGAAAGGCCGGCGGCGGATTTTGCGCCCAGTAATCAATCATCGGGTCGGCATACACGCTCGTTGGCAGCTCGAAGGAACCATTCGGGACGGCGATTGACTCCTTCAATCGGATGTTATCCACGTCCCAATAACCGGTCGAAGGACTGCCGGAGACGTCCACCAACTGAATTCCAATGTATTTGCCCGCCCACGCATCCGTCGGCTTTACCCCCGGCAACTTCACCGGGAAATCCACAAAGTTCGTCCCGTCCGGGAACACGGTCAGCAAGTTGGTAATCGTACGCGCCGCGATGATCACCTTGTTGCTCAATCCGTCCCGGTAGTAAAGGCCCAGTTGAATCATCGCCCCCGGCGGCATGCCGCCCAACCCGCCTATCAAGCCCACCGTCAGGTCATACGCCTTGCCCACCTCGTACTTCGATTGAAACTGCTGCGTTTGGTTCGCCCAATCCACCGCGTCGTAATCCAGGTAAATCTCGACCGTCGGCGCGTTGGCCATGAACCCTGCCTGTTGACCGTCAAGGTTGTGAATGTGGTTGGTCTCAGTGGGCGCTGTGTTTAGAAACACCCCCGTGGCCTGAAAGGCCGGCGGCGGATTTTGCGCCCAGTAATCAATCATCGGGTCGGCATACACGCTCGTTGGCAGCTCGAAGGAACCATTCGGGACGTAGATCAAGCCGGCCTGAAGTTCGCCCACCCCAATCGCCATGAGGATCACAAGCGCGACGCCGGCGACACCGGGGTTTTTACTGACGCGATGCATCCGTGAAGATTGAACTGGATTCATATTTGTCAAACTATCTGTGTTGATCCGGCTTGAATAAACAGCGCCGTGTTCACCAACGCAACGGTTAAGCTGAGTGCAGCATTGACGGCGCAACGGCTTCCGGGATTCAGCATATATTTTCCGGCGTTGAACTTTGATTTGAAGCACGGGCGCCGGCAAGTATCATGTGAACTGTGAAAACGAACGAATGTGCCCCGGTATTGAAGGCGTTAAGCGACCCGGTTCGGCTGCGCATTCTCGGCCTGCTGCTGACGGAACGATTGAGCGTGAACAAGATCGCCGAGCGTTTGAACCTGCCGCAATACAACGTTTCCCGGCATCTCCGCGTTCTACGCGAGGTCGGTCTTTTGGACTCGGCCAACGAGGGCAAGGAACACCGGCACGTCGTCGCCGCCAAACTGAACAAACAGTTGACGCGCGACAAATGCACACTGGATTTGAAGTGTTGCTCGTTCCGCTTCGACACACTTGGCGGCTGAATCGGCCCGGCGGAGCGAAAAAAGTCTTGCCCCAACCGGTCAACGTATGCGCTCATGTGCATACGTTATATGAACCCGTTGCCTCCCCTGTCAAGGACCGCCATGCCCCCGGAGTCCAAACCGAGGTACATCATGATCGGCGGTTTTCTCGGTGCCGGCAAAACGACCGCGGTGGCAAAGCTGGCCGAGTGGTTGGTCACCCGGGGTAAACGCGTCGGCCTCATCACCAACGATCAGGGCCGCCATCTGGTGGACACAACCATTCTACGGTCGCAGGGATTCGCGACCGAGGAGATTCCCGGCGGCTGTTTCTGTTGCCGTTTCAATTCCCTCGTGGAAGCCGCACAAAAGCTGCGCCTGGAGACGCGCCCGGACTTTTTGATCGCCGAACCCGTCGGGAGCTGCACCGACCTCGTCGCGACCGTCATGTTTCCGCTCCGGAACATTTACGCCACCGACTACGCCGTCGCGCCGGTCAGCGTGTTGGTTGATCCCGTGCGCGTTGAACGCGTGTTTGGGTTGAGCCAGGGCGAAAGTTTTTCCGAGCAGGTGCTTTATATTTATCGCAAACAACTCGAAGAGGCCGACCTCATTGTCATCAGCAAATGCGACTTGCTGGACACGGATCGGCTGGCCGCCTTGCGCGCCAAGCTCACCACGGAGTTTCCGGGCAAGGAGATTCTGGCAGTGTCGGCACGAAGCGGAATGAACCTGGACGCCTGGTTCGACCGAATCACGAGCGAGTTGCAATCGGCAAACTCGGCCATGACGGTGGATTACGAAATCTACGCCGATGGCGAGGCGTTGCTGGGCTGGCTGAACTGCACGGTCAAACTCACCGCGAAGAAGCCATTTCCCACCGATAGCCTGCTCAAAAAGCTCGCGGGCGAGATCCAGACGCGATTGCAATTGAGCCACGCCGAGATCGCGCATCTCAAAATGACACTGCGCGCTGATGACAACTCCAACGACGTGGCAGCCGCAAACTTGGTTCGCAACGATTTCGTCCCCGAAGTCTCGCTGCCGTTGCCCAAGCCAGTGACGAACGGGCAATTGATTCTCAACTTGCGCGCCGAAGCCGCGCCCGATGTGTTAGGCACGGCGGTCCGGCAGGGTCTGGCGGCGACGGCGGCGGAATTCCCAACGCTCACCGCGAGACTGGATCACCTGGAACATTTCCGGCCGGGCAAACCCCAACCCACTCACCGCGATACAGCGGTTGTTTGATCCAACCCATGTTTTCCGCTCCCACAAAAGCAAACAGCCAACGCACACTCCCGGCGGACAGCCTCCGCTCGTTGGACTTGAAGTGCGCCTTGGTTGGCGCGGGCGTCCGTTATCCGCAGGCGGTTTACGACGCCGTTGCCGGCTGGGCGCGGCTTGAACCGCCGAGCAACCCTTACGCCTGCAATTGCCTCATTCTGCCCGGCGAGGTGTCAGTCCATCTGCATGCCAATGAAAACTCGCGCTTCTCCCTTGGGATCGCGAATGGAAAGCCGACATTGTTTGAGGATAGCAACCCCGTCGCGGAAGTGACGTTCCCGGATGCCACGAGTTATTATCACCAGAAGACGAGCGCAGGTCACCCATTTGGTTCCGTCGCCGTGCTCGAAGGCCGCTCCACGCTGGCGTTCTTTTACCTCTGGTCCTGCGGATACATCAAAACGCGCGAGACATGCTCTTTTTGCTTCCAGGTAAAAGCCGACATGGCCGGCTTCAATCTTCCAAGTCCATCTGGTCTGGAAGTCGCCGAAATCATCCGCTGGGCCATTGACCATGCAAACGTGAAGGAGGTTCAACTCACGGCGGGAACGCTTTTCAACACCTCAACCGAATGTCGCCGCTACGCCGGACTGCTGCGCACGATTGACCAAAAGGTTGGCCTCGACCGCATTGAATCCGAAATTTATTGCTACATCACCGCTCCAAAGAATCCGCAGGAAGTTGACCAAATCTTTGAAGCTGGCGCCGATCGCGTGGGCCATGACCTCCACGTTTGGAATCCTGAACTGCATGCGCGCTTCGCTCCGGGCCATGCGCGCCACGTGACGCGTGCCGGACAATTGCGCGCCTTGGAACACATCACCAAGAAATTCGGCCCCAACAAAGCCTTCAGCGCCTTTGTTGCCGGCCTTGAACCGCTCGACGACATGCTCACCGGTGCCGAGTACCTCGCCAGCCGGGGCATCGTTCCCGCTTTTTCCGTTTGGATGCCTACTCCCGGATCTCTCACCGCCGATTCCAAACCTCCGGGTCTTGACTATTACCGTCAGGCGCGCCGGGAATTCGCGCGACTTTACAAGCGCTACCACCTGAACCCGCCCGGCACTCCGGCGGGTTCCCACGTTTCGCTCTGCCGGGATATTTACCGGAACATGGACGCCATCCTCGCCCCGTAATCGTCGGTTGAGGATTAAGAGTAAGATTAAGATTGCGATTAAGCGGGAGTGTCAATCTCAGCACATCCACCATTTGAGCCATTGTTGAACAGGAGCAACCAAAGGAAACAGAGATAGAACTTCGCTCCTCCGTTTCCGCTGTTCTCTCCTCTTCAAGCTGGCTGCGCCGGTGCGTCAAGCTTCTCAAAGCTCTCCTCAATCGTCGCCGTGTTCTGAATTCGGGCGAGCCGGGCATAAAGCCCATTGGCCGCCAACAATTCTTCGTGCCGTCCCTGCTCCACTATCTGGCCTTGGCGCAACACCAGAATCCGATCCGCTTTCAGAATCGTGCTCAAGCGGTGGGCGATGACAAAACTGGTGCGACCGGCCATCAAGTGTTCCAACGCCTCCTGAATCAACCGCTCCGTGGCGGTGTCCACACTGGCCGTAGCCTCATCCAGGATGAGAATGGGCGCATTCTTGAGCAACGCCCGGGCGATGCTGACCCGTTGCTTCTCGCCCACGCTGAGTTTCACGCCGCGCTCCCCTACCCGTGTGTCGTAGCCCTGTGGCAGACGCGAGATGAATTCGTGGCAGTTGGCCGCGCGCGACGCGGTCAACAACTCCTGCTCCGTCGCAGCCAGATTGCCATAGACAATGTTTTCCCGAATGGTGCCGTTGAAGAGGAATGGCTCCTGGCTGACCACACTGATGTGCGTTCGCAACGATGCCAGTGTCACGTCGCGGATGTCCTGTCCATCTATCAGGATGCGTCCGGAACTCAACTCGTAGAATGCCGGCAACAAGTTGACCAAGGTGGATTTGCCCGCGCCGGTTGGCCCAACCAGCGCGATCATCTCGCCGGATGCCGCGCGGAGACTGATATTGTGAAGCGCCGCCTTGCCTTCGCCATAGCTGAAGCCGGCGTTGTCGTAAACCACCTCGCCCCGAACTGGCGTTTGCAGCGCACCATGCCGGCCCTGGCGTTCCATCGGCGCATCCAGAATGTCGAAGATGCGCGCCGCCGCCGCGCGCGCCGCTTGCAGCATTTGATTCAATCCGTGCAACCGCCCGATGGGTTCGTAAAAAAACATCCCGGCATATAGCATGAACGCCACGAGTTCGCCCACATCCATCCGCCCTTGCATGACCTGCCGGCCGCCAATCCACAACACCAGACCGATGCCCAGCGCACCGATGAATTGCATCGCCGGCCCGTACCAGGCCCACGCGCGCATCACGACAAGCGTTCCCTCGCGCAAATCATCCGCGCGACCGGCGAACCGTTCATCCTCGTGGTCCTGCCGGCCAAACGCTTTGATCTGGCGGACCCCCTGAAGATTGTCCATGAGCAGCGCGTTCATGGCACTGGCGGCTTCGCGTTGCAAGCGATACCGCTTGTGGGCCGTGAGCGTGTACCACAGCGCACCGCCCACCAGAAACGGCAGTGGAATCAAGGCCACCCAGGTCAGCATCGGGTCGGCGAGAAACATGAATACCAACGCCCCGGCGATGCTCAA
Organism: uncultured Bifidobacteriaceae bacterium; assembly: GCA_964458575.1. GTDB lineage: Bacteria > Verrucomicrobiota > Verrucomicrobiia > Limisphaerales > JADLHS01 > CAYWMD01. The sequence continues at coordinate 178,638 of CAYWMD010000001.1, forward strand.
CAACGCCACTGTGCCCTGCTCCACCCCGTCAATCAGCAAACGCTCGACGGCATTCACGTCCTCGATCACCCGCGTGATCAAATCACCGGAAGCGCGTTGATCAAACCACCCGACCGGCAGGCGCTGCAAGCGCGCATAAACTTCCCGTCGCATGTCAAAGATGACATTTTGCTCCAGGCGATTGTTGATCCGGATGCGGATGCTGTTGAACGCCTCGCGCAACAAAAACGCGCCCAGCAATCCCAGCGCAGCCCGCGTGAGCAGGTCCTGGCGATTCTGTTGGATGACGTTGTTAATGATGGTCTTCGTCAGCAGCGGATACGCCATGCCGGCGGCGAGGGACAGGACCGCGCAACCGACCGTTGTCACCGCCAGCACTTTGTAGGGACGAAGGTAAACCGCCACGCGGCCGACGACCTCGCTCGTCGAACGCGGTTTGGCCGAAAAACTGGGATCGGTTGACTTTGTGCCGTGCGCCATACCCTCACCCTGCCCCTCTCCCAGCCGCTGGGCGAGGGAACAGCGTTTGTTGCTGTTGAACTGTTTGGCCATCCACCGAGCAATCCCCGACACACAACATTTCCAACCGCCTGAGAACAATTCCCCCTCTCCCATCCGATGGGAGAGGGCCGGGGTGAGGGTAAATCTGCTTCATCGTTCCACTCACTTCCGCTCCAAGAAATCCGCCATCGCCTTCGCAAACGGCGCCAGGTCCAGCGGCGTGCGGCTGGAAATCAAATTACCGTCCACCACAACCGGTTCGTTAACCCAGATGGCGCCGGCATTTTCCAAGTCGTCCTTGATGCCCAGCGAACCCGTGACGCGTTTGCCCTTGAGAATTTTGGCCGAGATGGGAATCCAGCCACCATGGCAGATGAACGCCACCAGCTTGCCCTGCTCGAAACATTCCCGCGTCAGAGATAACACCTTCGCGTCGCGGCGCAATTTGTCCGGCATGAATCCACCCGGCACGAGCAGACCGCAAAAGTCGGAGCTTCGCGCGTCGTTCAACAACAAATCCGATTTGGCGGGGTAACCGTGCTTGCCCTTGAAGTTCCTGATCTCGCTCGCGGCCAGGCGCATCGCGTAGCCGGCCTCTTCCAGGCGGAGCTTCGGATACCACAGTTCCAAATCTTCGTAGCTGTCATCCACGAAGGTGAGCAAGGCTTTCTGCATGGAATCAGTTAACCCGAAATTTCCATTATCAAAAGGATTTTCAATTCGCCGGTGAACGAAAAGCCGTGCAAAGCCAGATCGCCTCCGCTAACTTTCCATCATGTTTCCGCCGGTTGACACCAAAGACCCGACGGCCGTCGAAGTGGAAGTGCAGGCGGCATATCGCGCCATGTTTCCCGATGGCGATCCGCTGTTCGTCCCGCGGGTCTTCGGCTGGGCTATCGAATGTTTCACCGGCAGCTATGCGGATTATCAGGCGGTGGATGCCCGCTATCACGATTTCGAGCACACGCTCCAGGGCACGCTGTGCATGGCGCGCCTGCTGCGCGGGCGGCACCAAGCCAGGGCACAGCCATTGCTCACCCAACGCCTTTTTCAACTCGGGCTGCTCGGCATTCTGTTACACGATACCGGCTACCTGAAGCAGCGCGGCGACGCCGAGGGCACGGGCGCGAAATACACCGTCACGCACGTCAGTCGCAGCGCCGAATTTGCCGCGCGCTTGCTGAGCGAGAAGGGCTTTTCCACGGACGATGTGAAGGCGGTGCAAAACATGATCCGTTGCACCGGTGTGGATGCGGCCTTGAGGTCCATTGCGTTCCAAAGCGAGTTGGAACAAATGGTCGGGCACGCGCTGGGTACCGCAGACCTGCTGGGACAAATGGCGGCGAAAGATTATGTGGACAAGCTTCCGATCCTTTACACCGAGTTCGCCGAGGCGACGCGTTACACGCAGGACAAAACCCATTTCATCACCCTCTTTCGCAGCGCGGAGGATCTGCTGCGGAGAACCCCCACGTTCTGGGAACATTATGTCCAGTTGAAACTGAACCGCGACTTTGGCGCGTTGCATCGGTTCCTGAACGACCCGTATCCGGATGGTCCCAATTGGTACCTGGAGCGCATCGAAGCGAACATGGAACGCATCAAGCAGCAGTTCGCGGTGGCGGGGTGATGTGCTGAGCGAGGCGAGTTATGGCAAGGCGACAATTCGATAGAATTTATCGGGCTCACCGGCCACCAAGGGAATGGGTTGGCATTTTTGCGACCCGTCGCCCGGAATGGGAGCCCCGCTGTTTGTCCAAGTCCCGCCCATCAGCGCCAAACAACATTGAATTTGATAAGCGACGTTGGAGCGGGACCGCCAACACAACTCAACTTGCGAGGCGCTGCCGCGTGTAATCGAAAGGCGAGGCGGTGCCGGCGTCCCTTCGACACGGAGCGCCCAGTTGATGAGATTCATTCCTCCGGACACACCCCATGAGTCCCCTTGCGGCGGATTGTCCCATGCCGTTTGCCAGCGCATCAGCACAGAAGGCTGATTCGTGCTGGCAAACCAGTCGTACTCTTCTGGAAACAATCCATCAATGCGGCCGCTCAACTCGGCGACGATCCAATAGCGTTCGCCTTCCAACAGCAGCGGCGCAACTGTTGAGGTGAGCGTGGATGCTGTAGTGAATGGTAGTGAATAGATTGGCCACGGTTCATTCGAGCTTAACACTTCCAGCGTCTGGCCGGGAGAGTTTTCCACGTCCTTCGTCAGTCGCACGCGCAGGAAGTTGCCGGGTTGTAGCTTCCGGGCGGCGATGGGTAATGTCACCGAAGTGAGGTTGAAATCTCCTCCTGCGACAGGAAATTGCACCGCCGACCTGATCCAATTCGGTGGAAACTCCGGGGGCGGAAACAGGCCGGCCGCAATCGGCGCATAGTCGGGACTGAAGCCGCCCCCCGGATCAAAGCTGTCGAAAATAACAACCGCTCGCGCTTTTGAAGCCGTCAGCGCCAGAACGCAGATCAAACTGAATACGAGCGCCACTCGTTTCATAACTCTCGGGTTCGGAACCGCCGAGCACTAACCCACCGCGAACGGATTCGCACCGGACACTCCCTTCCATACTTTCTCCCCGACGCGTTGTCATCAAAAATTCCACACCTTCTATTGCTTCGTTTGGGTCAAAAACGGGAAATCTTCCTGACGCCGTCGCGCTTTTGGCTTTTTGCTTCGCTCCTTTTGCATACAATGCTGCAACCATGTCCCGGGACTATTTCTTGCACCCGTTTCAATCTGACGTCCATTTGCAGATTGATTACGCGCGCGAACTCAACGAGCAGCAGCTTGCCGCTGTCACCGCGCCGCCCGGCCCGGCGCTGGTCATCGCGGGCGCAGGTTCAGGCAAGACCCGCACCCTCACCTACCGCGTGGCTTACCTGCTGGAACAAGGCATCCCACCCGACCGCATCCTGCTGCTGACGTTCACGAACAAGGCCGCGGGCGAAATGATGCGCCGCGTGGCGGATTTGTTGGGGCACGAATTAGCGACGCTCTGGGGCGGGACATTTCATTCCATCGGCAATCGCATCCTCCGTCAGCACGCCCAGTTGCTCGGATTCGAGCGGGATTTCACCATCATGGATCGCGAGGACGCCAAGCATTTGATCTCGACCTGCGTGGGCGAGGCGGACATTGACACGAAGGCCACTCGCTTCCCGAAAGCCGAAGTGCTGGGGGACATTTTTTCACTGGCGGTGAACACCGAGAAATCCATCCCGCAGATTCTCGGCGAGGAATACGGTTATTTTGACACGCTGGCGCCGCAGATCGAGGACGTGCAGAAGCGTTACGCCGATCGCAAGCGGGCCACGAATGCCATGGACTTCGACGACCTGCTCGTGCTCTGGCTCAAGCTGCTCCGCGAACACGAAGAGGTGCGCGAACATTACCAGCGGCGCTTTCAGTTCATCCTCGTGGACGAGTACCAGGACACGAACAAACTCCAAAGCGATCTCATTGACCTGCTGGCTGAACGCCATCACAACGTCATGGTTGTGGGCGACGACGCCCAAAGCATCTACGCCTGGCGCGGGGCGAACTTCGCGAACATTCTCGAATTCCCCAAGCGTTATCCGAAAGCGAAGACCTACAAAATCGAAACCAACTACCGCAGCACGCCGGAAATCCTGAACGCGGCGAACGCCGCCATCGCCGCCAACGTCCGTCAATTCGCCAAGGAACTAACCCCTGCACGCAAGTCCGGCACGAAGCCCGCGCTCGTGACGTGCGGCGACGCTTCCGAGCAAGCCGCGTTCGTCGCCCAGCGGGTGCTCGAATTGCGCGAAGAAGGTTGCGATCTCAACAAGATGGCTGTGCTGTACCGCTCGCACTTTCACGCTTTGGAACTTCAACTGGAACTCACCCGGCGCAACATCCCGTTCAGCATCACCAGCGGCATCCGGTTCTTCGAGCAGGCCCACATCAAGGACGTGACGGCGTATCTGAAGTTCGTCCTGAATCCGCGCGATGAACTGAGTTTCAAAAGACTGGCTCAACTCCTGCCCGGCGTCGGCGGCAAAGGCGCGGACAAATTGTGGCGAAGTCTGGCTGGCGAGCTTGCGGACAAACCCCTCACCCGTCCTGTGAACACCCTCTACCCATCGGAGGGGGAGAGGGACGGGGTGAGGGGCGCTCCGGCATTGCTCGCGACGGCTTTGCAATCTTGTGCGAAAGCCGTTCCAAAGAAAACCACGCTCGCCTGGGCGCAGTTCACGGCCACCGTTTCCCAGCTTGAAGCAGAGTCCGCCCGCAAAAGCGCCGCGAAAATGATCCAGATCGTCATCGAAGCCGGCTACGACGATTACTTGAAGGAGAACTTCGCCAACTACCGCTCGCGGCTGGACGACTTGAAGCAACTTGCTGTCTTCGCCCAACAATTCAAGACCGTCGAAGAATTCCTCACGCAAATGGCGCTGCTCACCAACGTTGAAGCCGAAGACGACAAGCAACCCGCCAATCGCGACGAGGAGCGCATCCGGCTCTCAACAATTCACCAAGCTAAGGGGCTGGAATTCGATGTGGTGTTCATCATCATGCTTTGCGACGGACTGTTTCCGTCCGCACGCTCGATGGAGACCGGCGAGGGCGAAGAAGAAGAACGCCGGCTTTTCTACGTGGCCATCACCCGCGCGCGCAACGAGCTTTACCTGAGCTACCCGCTCATTCGCGCCGGTTACGGCAACAGCGGCGCGACCATGCAACAACCGTCTCGTTTTCTGGAAGAAATTCCCGATGAACTGGTGGACGAGTGGAACTTGCGGACGTTTGCGTAGGACAGCCGTCGCGGCTGCCCCAAACTTCAGAAAGTTTACCGCTAAATTAGAGACAGGCGCGACGCCTGTCCTACGATGTTCCCAACCCCGCCTCGTCGAGCGCCCGGTTCAGCAAGTCTGTTACCCCAAGCTCGCTGGCCCAATGTTTCAGATACTGCTGGTCCAACACACCCGCTTGCACCTTGAGCACGCCTAGCAAATCCCGCCATTGCCGATCAGACACGCCGCCGCCTTTGCGATACCAATCCAGCTTGGCCAGCACCGTGTCCTCCGCCGAGGCAAAATACAATTCCAGGGCCGAGGCTTGGCCTACAGTTTTCTTTTCACGCCGGGATAATTGGGATTGTCCGAAGGGGGTGCGCCAGGAGACAAACACATCCACTTTGCTCATGGTTTCCAGGTGGATAAGGTTGAAGGAGCTTTGGTGCTGAATAGCAGCCAATATGGCCGGAAGGTCTGCGTAAAACTCGCCGGCGAGTTGCTGCACCAGCGGTTCAGCGTGGCGGCCCAACAGGCACGCCAGCAAATCGGCATCCACCGTCTGTCGCGGCTCGCCGAACACACTGCTCGCCACCGAGCCGCCCACGAGGTAATCCACCCCAAGCTTCTCGAACGCCTGCACCACCCGGGCAACCGCCGCCAGCAGTTCGGTCTCGGCCTCATTCATGGGCGTTTAACGGGACCGTACGCCTTGGCGGCAAGTTCAGACCCCAGCCAAAGGTCCGCCAGACGACGCTGAAGTTGCCCCGGCGATTCGTGGGGATGCCGTTCGCGCAATCCCGTCAGTGCCAGCAGGCGCGCGGTGCGATTGGCGTTGAGCACCATGGCCAGCTTGCGTTGCGGTGAAGCACCGCGCAGCAACCCGATCAATACGCGTTCGGCCTCGGGCCGGGTATCTTCCGCCAAGGTTCGCATGGCCGAAAGATACCTCCGGTCCGATTCGATTGAAAGCAACAAGCTGCAAGCAGAGGAGTGGCAATCCAGACAGGTCTTCAGCACCGCACATAACAGGCTTTGGCTCAGTTACCCGCTCATCCGCGCTGGTTACTGCAACAGCGGTGCGACCATGCAACAACCGTCAAGGTTTCTGGAAGAAATCCCGGACGAACTGGTGGACGAGTGGAACTTGCGGACGTTTGCGTAGGAAAGTGGCATCTTGCTGGCGCAGCCGTGCTTTGAGATAACTCAAAAGCTATCGTCTCCGCCTTCAATAATCACGGGCTTCTCACGCAGCGAAACCCGATATTGTGGTAGGCAACCATTGGCGAGGGGCCGTAGCTACGGCTTCCGCACCGCGCAACGGCGGCTCTCTCGTCCCATGCGCCGCCACGAAGGACTCGATAGGTCAATGGACCATTAGGACCTCGTGTGTCACCCTCAGTGGCGCCAATATTCGAATACCAATTCCCGTCATACCAATCCCAACACCATTCCCACAAGTTTCCACTTGTATCGCAAACTCCGTATCCATTCGGCGCAAAATATCCGACTGTGCTTGTGTACGGAAGGCCTCCGGATTGAAAATCGGGGTGGTAGCCCCGTGTAAGACTGATGTCGTAGGCATCGTTCGTGGAACTGTAGTAATTCGCTTGGCTATGCGTTATGGTATCCGTGCCTGCCCACGGGAAGCGATGTCCGCTGATTCCGCCTCGCGCTGCCTTTTCCCACTCCGCCTCTGTCGGCAACCGATATCCGTTTACGCTCCATTTCGGGTAAGGTGTGCCTGTCCCCGACATGTAAATACTCGTAAAACTGTCCTCATTGTAATAACAAGGCGTCAACCCTTCCACTTCTGAACGTGCGTTGCACCACTTCACCATTTCATACCAATTGATGGTGTGAACTGGATGGTTCGGGCCTTTTCCAAAACCAATGTGGCTGAAAGTGTAGCCATGGTTTGTCGCCCACTGGTAAACTTCATCCCATAATGACTTCGTTACTTCATATTTATCCACGTAAGACGCTGAAACATACACGGTGTGTTGCGGGACTGCTACCCCGATGGTTTCGTGCCCCACATTCGTCGTCGCTCCCATCAAGAAGCTCCCGGCGGGAATGAACGCCATGCCGGCAGGCGGATTCAGGTCAAATAACCGGTGAGTGACCACATGGTTGCTGGCGGGCACTTGCACGTAGTCCACCCAGTTGGTCGTGTCCGGGAGCGCCCGCGCCGTTTGCACAGTGCAGGTGACATTGGTCAACTCGTTAGTCCAAGTGACAAATCCGTCCGGGTTTACTTCGAGAATGGTCGTCGCGCCCGGCCCTACAATCCGGAAGAACCGCGCTTCCTCGGCTTGCGCAACCAACATCAGTGAGACAAAAACCACAAGTGCGTGGAAGAGGCGCAACACAGTCCGCGCCGTTGCGGCTGGCAACTCGATACAGCGTACAGGCAACTTCTTCATAGCTTCTCCTGAAGTTGATTAGAGGATGAAAAACCAAGGATTACCGGTCAATGCGAAATTTCGCGCATCCCGGGTGGAATTTGCGGACGTAAGGCTCTCCCTCACCCCTGCCCTCTCCCGCTGGGAGAGGGGGAATCGTGCTCAGTTCTAAGGAAAGTTGCGCGACAGCATTTGCGGGAGGATCAAAGACGATCACAAATCGAGCGCGTGCTGTTCCCTCTCCCAGCGGGAGAGGGTCAGGGTGAGGGAGAGGACTTCGATACTTATCGGAAGCAGGATGTTGATCGAGTGTCTCGCAACACTTGAGACAGCCGTCCCCGCCTTACTTCACCAGCTTCTCAAACCGCTTGAACGCCGCATCCCACTCGGCTTTCGCCGTCGGTTTGATGGTTTTAACCTCGAACGAATTGCGCACGACTTCACGTGCCGCCTTGAGCGAAGGCAAATGACCGAGAGCAATGGCCTGAATGAGAATGTTTCCCAGCGCTGTGCATTCCGTGGGGCCGGCGATGACAGGAATTTGCAATGCGTTCGCGGCGAATTGATTGAGCAACATGTTCTGGCTGCCGCCGCCCACGATGTGGAGTTGTTTGATCTTCCGGCCGATGATGCCTTCAAGCTGGCGCAACGTGACGCGGTAAAACAACGCGAGGCTTTCCAGCGCGCAACGCACGAACGCGCCCGGATTGTCGGGCACGGTCTGACCAGTCTCCCGACAGAAGGCCGCGATCTTGGCAGGCATCTCACCGGGGCTGACGAAGCGTGGGTCGGCGGGATTGATGAGTGAAGCGAACGGCGTGGCCGCTCCTGCCATTTCAGTCAGCGTCGCGTAATCAAACTCGCGTCCGTGTGCGGCCCATTCGCGCTTGCACTCCTGCACGACCCAGAGGCCGACGATGTTCTTGAGCAACCGCACCGAGCCGCCGAATCCGATTTCGTTGGTAAAGTTCGCGTCGCGTCCCTGCGCAGTGATGACGGGCTTGGGCCATTCCACGCCCATGAGCGACCACGTGCCGGAACTGAGATACGCCCAATTCTTCCCGCTGGCTGGCACGGCAGCCACGGCCGCGCCGGTGTCGTGCGAACATGAGGCAATGACTTCGATTTGTGGCAAACCGGTTTGCTTCGCGAGGTCCGGACGCAGTTTGCCAAGTTTCGTGCCCGAGGAAACGATGGGCGCGAACACCTCCTCGCGCAGACCCAGCGCCTTGAGCAACTTCTTGGACCATTTGCCCGTGCGCGGATTGTAAAGCTGCGTGGTACTGGCGAGGGATTCCTCGTTCCGGGCCACGCCGCAGCAGTAGTGATTGAACGCGTCGCCGATGAGCAGAAGTTGTTTGGCCTTCGCCAGCCGCGCCCGTGGTTCGGCGGCGAGTTGATAGATCGTGTTCAGCGCCATGAACTGAATGCCGGTCTCGCTGTAAATCGCCGGCCATTTCACCCGCGCGTTAACGTTCCTGACGCCGCGCGCCGTGCGGGCGTCGCGGTAGTGCCACACGGGCAACATCATTTTGCCTTTGGCATCGTAGAGGATGTAATCCACGCCCCAGGAATCTGCGCTAAAACTGGCGATGGGCAGTTTGAGCTTGGCGGCCTTTTTCAACCCGGCCCGAAGTTCGGCAAACAGCACGTCCATGTTCCAATGCAGCGCCCTGCCCCGCTTGACCGGGCCGTTGGGGAACCGGTGCAATTGTTCGAGGGAAATCTTTCCGCGGTTGAGCGTGCCGAGCATGAGCCGCCCGCTTTCCGCGCCAAGGTCGCAAGCCAGATAATGTGTCGCCATAAAATGATTTCGCGATGTCCGCCCGCCAATCTTATGAAGCGCGAGAAGCGGGTGTCAAAAGCGTTGTGCGAGGTCTCGAACCAGCCATCCAACATCAACGTGCCGTCCGATTGCCGCGTCCCAGCTTCAGGCTTTCGTCAGCAGGGGGTCTGCCGCATACTCGCAGCATGGACAAAGACAAAGTCGCGGCAGTGCTGGTGGAGATTGGCACGCTGCTGGAATTGAAGGGAGAAAATCCTTTCAAGACCCGCGCCTACCATAATGCCGCACGAACGATTGAAAGCTTGACCGAACCGCTGGCGAAGTTGATCGCGGATGGTCGGCTCGGCGAAACCAAAGGCATCGGCGAGGCGCTGGAAAAGAAAATCACCGAGCTGGTCCAAACCGGGAAACTGGCTTACTACGAAGAATTGAAGGCGTCCATCCCGCCGGGTTTGATCGAAATGCTCGAAGTTCCCGGGCTCGGACCGAAAAAAATCCAGGCCCTGCAAAAGAACTTGGGTGTGGATTCCATCGAGAAGCTCGAAGCCGCGTGCAAGGCGGGCAAGGTCGCCGAACTCGATGGCTTCGGCGAAAAGACCCAGACCAACCTGCTCGAAGGTATCGAGCGCAAAAGACAATACGCCTCCAAGCATCTGCTCGCCGAAGCGCTGGCGGCCGCCGAACCATTGCTCGAAAGCCTGCGTTCGCATCCCGATGTGATTCGTTGCAGCACGGCGGGCAGTTTGCGGCGTTGGAAGGAAGTCATCGGCGACATTGATCTGCTGGCCTCCTCGAAAAAGCCGGTCGAGGTCATTGACTTCTTCACGGAACAACCCGGCATCCTCAAGGTCATCGCCCAGGGCGACACCAAAGCCAGCGTCCTGCTCGAAGGTGGCATTCAGGCCGATCTGCGGGTGGTCAGCGACAAGGAATTTCCTTTTGCGCTCGCGTATTTTACCGGCAGCAAGGAACACAACATCGTCATGCGCCAGCGCGCCATCGCGCGCGGCTTGCGGCTCAACGAATACGGCCTGTTCAAATCCACGGAGGAAACGCGCGACCCCAAATTGCTCGTGGCTTGCAAGGACGAGGCGGACATTTTCGCGAAGCTCGACCTGCCGTACGTCGAACCGGAAATGCGCGAGGACCACGGCGAATTCGCCGCCGGCGAAAAAGGCGCGTTGCCCCGACTCATTGAATGGACCGACCTGCGCGGATCCTTGCACAACCACTCCACCTGGAGCGACGGCCACAATCGCACGGAAGACATCGCGAAGTTCATGGAAGAGCTCGGCCTCGAGTATTGGGCCATCACCGACCACTCCCGGTCGTCGTTCCAGGCGAACGGCCTCGATGCAAAACGCGTGCGCGAGCAGCTCAAGGAAATCAAGAACGTCAATGACCAACTCGCCGAGCGCGGCAGCGATTTCCGCCTGCTCACCGGTTGCGAGGTGGACGTGCTGAAGGATAAACTGGATTTCGACGACGACCTGCTATCGGCACTGGACGTGGTCGTGGCCAGCCTGCACGTCCCGGCCAACAACGAAGCCGAGAATACGAAGCGATTGATTCGCGCGGCGGAAAACAACTTCGTTCACATGCTCGGCCACCTGACCGGCCGGTTGCTGCTGGAACGCGAGCCGTACTCGGTGAACCAACAAGCGGTGATTGACGCCTGCGCCGAAACGGGCACGTGGATTGAACTCAACTGCAATCCCTACCGCTTCGATCTGGACTGGCGGCTCTGGCCCTACGCGAAATCCAAGGGCGTGAAGTGCGTCATCAACCCCGACGGCCACCGCAACGAGCACGCGATGTATCTGCGCCTCGGCGTCGGCATCGCGCGGAAAGGTTGGCTGGAGAAATCCGACGTGATCAACGCGCTGCCCCTTGAAAAGCTAAAGAAGGAACTTCAAAAGAAACGTGCTGCTGGTAGGAAATAAATTCTGCCTTCCCATATAATCTGGCGAACCACATTAGTTCTTGGCGAGCCGTTTACGAACTTTGGTCGCTACGAGATGGTCATCTCCGTTAGCAAGTGATTGCAGCACATCTGAAGGCGTCAACGGATGGCTAGCAAGTTCGTCAAGAACCCGAGAATGCCTACTCGAACGCTTGTGGCGCTGGTAAAGGTAGCGTAGCTGCTCTGGGGTGATGGACTGACGAACCATGATTGCGCCAAGCGCTGACTCGTCCCGCTCAAAGTAATCGAGAAGAAATGAGACATCCTCTGCTGGAATGGACTGCGGTACCCAGAGCATCTGCCACAGGGCGTGTCGTTCAGGGTTGGAAAGTTTTCGAACACCAGCCTGTGCGATAAGATCGTGCACCGCATCGGGTTTGAAATGGAGGTCAGAGAATACCTGTCTGTGGCTTGCTGCCGCGCGTCCCTCAGGTGACAGTATGATAAAATATGCGATACCCGACACCCCGAATGTGATGAGAAGTGGCACAACAAACGTGACGGCGAGACGACGGGAATAACTGAGCGTCAGCGATCCAGTCGCAGCGAGACAAATCAATGAAATGACGAAGCCCCCAAGATAGCCAAAAAATAGGGGCGGCATGAACTGCCAGTTCCAGCCGCCCTCCTGTAAGCCTGTTGCTCGAGCCCCAGCCAAGGCGGTGAAACCGGAAAGGAAAGTCGCAGCAGCAACTGCAACGACCCCACCGAGACACTTTGTGATCGTGCGCATGCCGCCTATTCAGGCTCAGCGACCGCCGGAAACTTCCGAAGGGCGAACTCCTCACTGCTGTGCTGAACCACCATGCAAGCCCAGACTACCAGAACCAGAGCACCCATCGAACCGCCAACAAACAGACTCCTTCGCCATGACTTCTGACTCGCTGGAATGTCGGCGAGCATGGGAGGTTAACGATCAATATAGGTTATCCTAAGTTATTCATGGCCTGCGAGCGAGCCGTGCGGAAAGCTCGAGCGGCAGGCGGTGAATAACTTCGCCGCGAACCGGTCAGTGCGCGGGTATCGGATTGGCCTTGTGGCTTCATTTCCGTTATCGCTTCGTAACGACTTTGAGCTTATCGACCGGCCCGTCGGGCGGGGCTTGGCCCTCAACGACTAATCGAGAGGGCGTCTGCTAACGACAGAACGACTCTTCTATATTGCTGTCGTCGGGTCAAGCCTACGGGGGACCAGAAATCACAACTCACACCCAACGAAAGGCAACTGTATGACTGCTTGTCCCTATGATCTCGTCATTGGCCTGGATCGCGCCGATCAAAAGGCCGACCTGTGGGCCGCGGCGTATTACCTGCAACAACGCACCAAAGGTTCCAGCCATCACAGTGCGGTGCGGGCGCTGGCCTTCAAATGGCAAAGAGTGATCTGGCATTGCTGGCAGGATCGCCGGCCTTATGACGAAGCGGTGTATCAGGCGGCGTTGCGGAAAAATGGCAGTGACCTGGTGAAGCTCTTTGACCGCGTCGAACTGGGCAAGAGCCCGTGGAAAAATCCCGCGAAGAAAAATTAAAAAATCGCTTGCCGGATTACCTCAGAGGTGAGTTCAGCGACCCGGCGCGCTCTGGCTATGCCGCCCGGTCATGATGGGTCTGTGCATGACTCCTGTAATCGGCAAGGAGCAACCCCAATGACAGCACCGTGCTCAACGTCCAAAGCACAGTAATCATCAGCTTCGCAGTTCGCCAATCCGCCGCGACGTATCCCTGGGCCATGCAGTCCGGGCCATAGACGATGCGCGCGACGATGCATCCGATCAGCTTGCACGTGAAGATCAGGAATCCGCTGAAGACGATCGCCGCGTACGGGTGCGGCGAGACGCGCCGCAACATCCAAGGCATGACCCCGACCGCCGGCAACGCTGAGAGCACCGCCATCAGCGGAAAGGGGAAATGCGTCTGCACGCCCGCCGCCAGGCCGAATCCTATAAAAAGAGCAACATTGACGGAAACGGCCATGCTGATCGCCACCATCCTGGCTCGCCACGCTGTGGCCGACTCCCGCCGTCCCCATGCACGATGAAACTCAGTCACCAGCCAGGCATTGATGACGCCAAGATACAGGCATGAAATCTCCGCGCTGGTTGCCGGATCGCTAACCACCAGGATTGGCAACGGCAGAAACGCGGCGACGGCCCATACCCCGAGCATCGAGCGAAGCCCGCCTGCAGTTGAAAGCTGGACCGGTGCTGGTACGCAATTTGTCATATCGGTAACGTGCGGCCTGACATCCACGCTCGGCAACCGCGCACAGCCATCACCTCGCGTAACATCGTGGTAGCGACGTTGGGAATGCCCGCTCGGCTGCAACAATCGCTGACATCACGATGCGTGATAACGCAAAATATGATTTGAGGCAACCACAAGCGCTTGTTTGCGGCGCTTTTTCCAGTTCGCCCCGGTGCCGGATGAGATAATCGTGACGGCGCCGACGGCGGGGTCTGGTCTGCGCGCGGCGTTGAAACGCTCGGCGGCTGGGCTGCGCCGGCGGGCGGGCGGATCGGGCAGAAGAGAAAACCGCAAAGGAGGAACGTGGAAACTTCGGCCGGACTGGGTCAACTCACCCGAGGGAAAAGTGATGTGACGGACGAGGTGACTGCCCCATCTCTGCGTTGTTTCCAATGATGACCTGCGTAGGTCATTGTCGTCCTCCTGATGTCTTCGGGCTGCTTCTGACCGTCGCCGACAACCAACATTCAACCTTGAACGTTCAACATTGCAGGTCAGGGGCAGCAGGCAGGACGGCCGCCGGGACTATGGCAGCGAGGACGCCTGCCCCACTGCGGGAGGGGGTTGAAGTTGCGCGCGCGGATCAGCGAAACTGGAAGGCATACAGGTCCGTGTTGCGGTAAACGAAGCGCAACCTGACGGGCTCGCCGGCCAGGGCGGACAAGTCACTCTTGCCCTTCCATTTGACCGGGCGGTCCAGTTCGTTGGCGGTGTGGATGAGGCCGCAGTCTTCGAGCGCGTAACCTTGAATCGCTTGTCCGTTCGCTTCGAGCAACTCGCAACGCAGCATGCCGGTGGCGGAGGTGTCCACGTTCAAAACCAGTTCGCGACCGGTGAATTTCAGAGGCGGAGTCGTGAATTCGCCGCCGGAATACGCGGCGCGGGCGGAGACGAATCCGTCGCGGCGCAGCGCCAAGCGGCTGATGATGCTGACCGCGTGCGTCGGGGCCAGGCCGGCGGCCTTGAGCAATTGCTTGTTCCGATCATCACGTCCCCAGCCGTGTGACATGTCGCTGCCGTTGTAATAGAGATACATCTCCCGGCCGTCCAGCGACGGCACCAAGCCGGCGAAGACGCGAGCCATGACGCTGTCGAAATCGCCCTTGAGGCCCAGACGCACGAAGGGCTGGCGATCAAAACGCTGCCAGGTGATGCCGTCGCGGCTGGCGGCGAACTGGGTGTCGAGCGGGCCCGAGTTGACCGCCACCCGGTCGGGAAATTCCGCGAGCTGGCCGGGCGGGTAGCAGAAGTAGGCCTGCGGGAACATGTAATACGCGTCCTGCGCCCACGGATATTTCATGGCGCCGCTGGTGTAGTAATCCACCACGGGTTTTCCCCCGAGCGAGGCGTCCGCGGAATCCGGACCGAGCACAATCGGCGAGTCCTGCACCTCCGCAAAGCCGTCGAGCGAAGCGGCCTCACTCCGCGCGATGCTGCGGCCGCGAAACCCCGGCTGAAACTGGTTGCGGCGCATGTAGGCGACGTATTTGTTGATCCGGTCATCCCAGAAAATCATGTTTTGCGAGTCGAGGTGTTGCCGGTCGTCCGGGCGGGTGAACATCAGGACCTTGTCGTGCGTCTGCCGCCAGTGAATTCCGTCCGGAGACGAAAAGCACACGGTCTTTTTCAACTCGTCGGAAATGCGAGTCGCGCAACGGAAGCGTTGGTCGCGCGGCGCAGTGGGATCGTAGAACACCATGCCTTCGGAACTGAGTTCGGTGATTCCGTTCGCGCCGCTACCGAGAACGATGTTGTTCTTTCGCGTCCCCTTGTAACGGGTCAGGCCGAGATTGGGTTTATCCCAGGTGATGCCGTCCGACGAGCGCGCATAGCAAATCCCGGCGCGCGACGGGTACCAAAGGTGATAAACGCCGTCCATATAGATCACGGTGCTGTACGTGCCCGGACCGCTACCCTCCCAAGGTCGGTCCGCCACCAGGGTGCGCTCGCCGGTTTTGCGCGGCGGATGCACGGCCAGTTCCACGTTCTTTGCAGACGCGAAGAAACGTCCATCAATGAACACTTGGCGGCGGTTGCCGAGGTCCAGGATGGCGTCAGGATTCTCCGACAGGTTCGCGGCTTGAGCGGCCACGAACGATGCGGAAAGCAGAATCAATGGGATGGGAATCAACCGTTTCATGTCAGGGTGAGGTTTGGAATTGGAAGGCATAAAGGTCGGTATTGCGCAGGGCGAATCGCAAGCGCACCGGCTGGCCGGCCAGCGAACTTAAATCGGATTGTCCCTTCCATTTCACGGTGCGGTTGATTTCGTTGGCGGTGTGAATGAGGTCGCAATCCTCCAGCGTGAAGCCGGGAAGCGGCTTGCCGGCGGCGTCCAGGCAGGCCACACGGGCGATGCCAGTCGCGGAGGTGTTGATGTTCAAGGTAAGGCGTTGCCCCTTGAATTGCAGCGGCGGCGTGGTGAAGTCGCCACCGTGGTGATCCGCCTTCACTGAAATAAATCCGTCCCGCCGCAGCACCACGCGACTGAAGACCGTGATGTCTTGGGTCGCGCCCACGCCCATCTCGGTGAGCAGTTTCCGGTTTTCCTCGGTGCGATCCCAGCCGTGCAACCAGTCGGAGCCACGGTAATACATAAACATCTCCCGCCCGCTCCGGTCGGGCACCAGACCGTAAATCAGCCGCGTGGAATAGCAGTCGAACTCGCCCTTCATACCGAGCGGAATGAACGGTTCGCGGTCGTAGCGTTCCCAGCGCAAACCATCGCGGCTGGCGGCGAAGACGGTTTCCATCGGCCCGGCGTTAACCGGGGCCTTTTTTGAAAACTCAGCCAGCGTCCGCGTGTAGTGGTAATAGGCCTGCGGGAACATGTACCAGGCATCATCGGCCCACGGGTAACGCAACGCCGCGCTGTTGTAATAATCCACCACGAATTGACCGCCGTGCAGGGCGTCCGCCGGCTCTGGATAAAAGACGACCGGCAGATCCTGCGTCATCGGAAAATTCCCGAGGCGGTCCGATTCGGCGCGGGCGATGGCGCGGCCCTGGCCCTGGTCTTCACCGCCCTTGAGATTGCGGCGCACGAACGCGACGTATTTCTTCAATCCTTCATCCCAGAAGATCACGTTTTGCGAGTCCAGATGATGCCCCTTGGTTTCCGGCCGGTAGGTCATCACGGTTTCGTGCGTGAGCCGCCAATGGATGCCGTCGCCGGAGGAAAGGAGATTCACGCCGTCGGTCTTCTGTTCGCCTTTCGTGCTGAAACGGTTGACCATCCGATAGCGCTCGTCGGGCGGAGCGTTTGGATCAAGGAAAACCATCATCCCGTCCTGGCCAATCCGGTAATTCGCCGCGCCGTGGCCGACGAGGATGTTGTTCTTTTTACTGCCCTGATATTCCACCAGCCCGATGTCGGGCTTGGTCCAGGTGATGCCGTCCCGCGACGTCGCGTAGCAGATCGCGCCGTTGGTGGGCCCGGTGTGCCAGAGTTTGGTGTCCATCGCGTGATACCACATTTTGTAAACCTCGCCCTCCTTGATCACGCAACTGTACGGGCCAAGCCCGCCGCGTTCCCACGGGCGGTCGGCCGCGAGGTTGTGCTCGCCGGTCTTGCGGGGTGGATGCGCGACCAGTTTCACGTTGTTGGCAGACGCGAGAAATCGTCCGTCAATAAACACCTGCCGCCGATCGCCGATGGCCAGCACCGAATCATTCGCCCCCGGTGACGAACTGGTAATCAGCAACAACAGCAGGCCCGCCAAACCACTGGAGGATCGGCGCGTCAATAACGCAGGGCGGTCGCCGTGCCGGTAGCCAGCTTGGCGCAAGAGGTTGGTTAGTTGGCTGGACTGGTACATTGGAATCTTCATGAACGAGTTTTCATTTCAGAGACAGGCGCGACACCTGTCCTACAACACACTTCGCATTCAATCCGGCAACTGCATCAGCCGCAGCGGGCTGACATAGGAAATGGTGTAGTTGTTCATGCCCAGCTTGCTGTCCTGGGCGCGGAGACGCAACTTCAATTCCAGCACGTTGTCCGGAATTTTCGGCAGCCGCACCAGAAACCAATCACCGCGCTCCGAGATATAACCGAGGTCACCCTCCCATAACACCTTGTCCTGCCAGAGCAATTGCATGTGGCGATAACCGGCCCAGCGGTATTTAACCATCGTGTTGGAGAACAGGTCTTTGTTGGTGGCGCTGACACACAGCAGAATGGCCAACCGGTCGCGCCGTCCCGATACCGGCACGGTCGCTGGCACTTCCACATACTCGCCCACGTCGCCCGGACGCAGCACGCGGTCCGCGGTGAACACGATGGATTCAAGTCCGTTGCGCTTGTGCGTGCCCGCGATCCAGCCGCCCCAGAATTGCTGGTTGGGCGAGGGCAGCACTGTGGCCAGCAACCGATTGGCAACCTGCCACCGGCCAATGCCCCATTCCAGCGGTGGGGAGTGGAAGTTTTCCGTCATGACTTCATCCCGCAAAATCGTCCGGTTGTAATTTTCCAGACGCACGTCGAGGAGTTTGCGCCGTTCGGCGATCAAATCCTTCCAGCCGTTGGCATCGAGCGATGCGCGTTTGCGCCACCAGGCCAGGTAACTGTCCAGGAACGGATAAATGGATGGCAGGCTTTGACCGATCTGGTCCAGTTCGCGCAAGACCCGCTCCCGCCCCGTGGCGGCGAGTTCGTTCACCCGCGCATCCTGGCCGCGGTACAGCGCGTCCAGAATCTGCCGTTGATAGTCCGGCCACCAGTCGTCGGGAAACGCCAGCGTGGCCGCGACGCGATGGGCTTGCACTTCGGAACGCATCCGATCGAGGTATTTGGCTTTCAGTTCCTCCGTCGGCAGCAACGTTTCTTTGGGCGCGGCGCTCGCGATACGGTCCAGCAACGAATTCAGTTCGCCGAGGAGCGCGTTGGCGGCTTGCGGCTGGCCGGGTGTGCGCAGCCGGGCCGGGCTGAATGGCGTGTCGTCCGTGGATTTGGCGGAATAGCGGAACAAGTCGAAAAGTTTCTGCAATTCGTCATCGAACTTCATCACGTCGGCGATCTGACCTTCACCGAAAACAATGCCGTAAACCCGCTGGCGCAATGCGTTCCAATCATGCCCCTGCGGATTCCAGGCCCACCAGGAGATAACCGGCACGATGTAGTGCTGGCCAAAGGCGTTGCCGCCCCAGGGCATCACTGCTTCCAGGCAATCACCGCCCGCGGCCAGCAACCCATAATCAGGAGAACTCCAGCCCACGGACATCTCGGGAATGCCCACGTAATCCTGCTTGGTCTCGAGTCGCGGCCAGTTGTGCCACCAACTGGCCTTGCACTTCAAACCGATCGAGCGCGCGTCCGCGAGTGCTTCGGGCGACGGGACCGGCGTCCAAAACCACAAGGCCCGCTCCATGCCGGAAACCGCCATGATCTTGCGGTTGAAGTCCGTGACGATTTTCTGATACGAACCCTTGGGTGGCGTGATCGCGAACAGGTGGTCCTGCATGCCATGTTTGCGCCCCAATTCAATCACCTGCTTCGTGAGTCCCACGGGGTCTTCGCCCGGCCCCTTGTCGTCGAACGACAGCCACAATCCATCCGCGCCGAGTTCCAGCAGTTCGTTATAGGTCCGCATGACCGCTTCGTATTCGGACCTGGGCACGCCGCAATTGACCGTCGCGTAAACAATGATGCCCCGTTTGTGCGCTTGCTGCACGGCTTCGGCGATGTTCGCCTTGTCCAGTTTCTCACCCGGTTGGTACGCGTAAATGCCGCTGCGCAAATCAATGAAGTTGACGCGAGAGAGAACGTAGCGGTCCATTTCGCCCGGCTCGAGATATTTAGCGGTGTGAGTTTGGGGGCGACCACGCCACGGAATCACCGGCGCATCGCGGACAGTTCCCTGAACGAAGCTCAAATTACCGCCCGCCATCCGCAACATTTGGGAAAAGGCATCCTGGCCGTACTGAACCGCGCGCGCGTTGCTGCCACCGACGAGGACGACCAAACGGCTGCCGTCTTGGACCGCATGAATGATGTAGCCATCGTGGCCCGGAGATTGTTCGCCCAGATCAATTCCGTATTGTTGACACAGCGCGTCGAGCCGCCGGCAGGTTGTCCGCTGGCCAAGAACAACCAGCGTTTTATGCGCAGGCTGCTCCTCGCCTTCGCGAATGATCGGCCACGACTGGCCAAATCGCATCGCCACGTACTCTTTTAGCAGCCGGGCGGCTTCCTGCTCCGGCGCGGCCGCTTGCACACCGATGACGATGGCGACCGCGTCCGGCGCGATGCTGACCGGCGGTTGAGCCGACCACTTCACTTCACGCGGGGTGGGAACGATGATGGGCGTCTCAGCGGCAAGCAGGCTGGGAGCAAGCGCCACCATTACCGCTGCGCCGATGGAAAACACTCGAGCGGACAGGTTCGCGGAAGGAGCGGCGGAAGTGGAGAATAGGTTGTCGCTGGGCATTTGGTCGTTTCGGTTCGTCAATCGAACTTGTTCGACCGCGGTAAACGGGCAGCTATTCAAACGAGTTTTTGCGCTTCTGACTTTCTAAAGCTTGCCAAAGCTGCGGCCTGAGTTTCTAATCGCGCCATGAAAAGTAAGATTTTAGTCATTGGCTGCGGCAGCATCGGCGAACGGCACGCGCGTTGTTTCCAGCGGACCGGTCGTGCCGAGCCGGTTGCCTGCGAGGTTAATCCCACGGTTCTGCAAAAGGTCCGTGACACCTACAAAATCTCCGGGTTTTCCAGCTTGGATGATGCACTGGCCGCCGGAAAATACGACGGCGCCGTTGTTTGCACCCCGGCGGACTCGCACATCTCCGTCACGAAACGGCTGCTCCAGCACGGCGCGCACGTGTTGATCGAGAAGCCGTTGAGCACATCGGTGGACGAAGTGGACTCGTTGAAGAAGACCATCGCGGACACCAAAAAGTTCTGCCGCGTCGGCTACACGTACCATTTCATGCCCGGCATTTGCGCGCTGCGAAACGCCTTGCGCAGCGGGAAATTCGGCAAGCCGCTGCAGGTCATTGTGCAGGCGGGCCAGCACTTTCCCACGTTCCGTCCGGCCTACCGCACGATTTACTACACGCGGCATGAGACCGGTGGCGGCGCGATTCAGGATTTGCTGACGCATTTCGTCAACGCCATGGAATGGGTTGTCGCGCCCGTCACGCGCGTTTATGTCGAGGCCGCGCATCAGCATCTCGACGGCGTGACGGTCGAAGACACGGTTTGTCTGACAGCGCGCATGGGCAATGTGCTGGCGAGCTTTGCGATCAACCAGTTCCAGCCGCCGAACGAGGCCGTGTATCAAATCCATTGCGAAAACGGGAGCATCAAGTATGAATCCCACGAGCAGCGCTGGGGCGAGTGGCCGCGCGGCGCGGAGTCGTGGCAATATCACCCCGCCGTAATCAAGGAACGCGACGACATCTTCGTGGCGCAAGCCAGCGCATTCCTCGACGGCATGGAAGGCAAGCCCACAGACCTCGCCACGGTGGATGAAGGGGCGCAAACGTTGAAAGTGAACCTCGCCAACCTCCAGTCGTGGCGCACCGGCAAGCCGGTGGAAATCTCTTAGCTTTTTCCTCGTCGCCCTTGTTCTTGTCCTCGCCCGCGAAGTTCCGGATTGGATCACGAGGACGACGCGGACGAGGACGATTTGCTTTATGAAAATTACGAAACCTGAAATCCGCCTCGCCATGCTCGGCATGATCGAGGGCAACGGCCATCCGTATTCCTGGTCGGCCATCGTCAATGGTTACAACCCAGGTGAAATGGCCAAGTGTCCATTCCCCGTCATTCCGCAGTACCTCGCGGAAGTGCCGGGCAACACGATGCGCATCCTCGGGGCGCGCGTGACCCACGTCTGGACCGACAATCCCGAAGACGCACCGAAGATCGCCGCCGCGAGCAAGATCGAAAACGTCGTCGCGAAACCTGAAGACGTTATCGGCAAAGTTGATGCCGTGGTGATCGGCACCGACGATGGTCATGAACACGTGCGGCGTTCACGCGCGTTTTTCGAAGCCGGGTTGCCGGTGTTCGTGGACAAGCCGCTCGCCATCAACGTGCCGGATTTGAACCAGTTCATCCGTTGGTATAACGAAGGCAAGGTTTACCTTTCGAGCAGCAACATGCGTTACGCGCCGGAAACCCGGCAGATCCTCAGGCAGAAAGCCCAGTTGGGCGAACTGCGGTGGATCACCACCTGCACGTGCAAGACCTGGGAACGCTATGCCATCCATGCTTTGGAGGTGATCTGGCCGATTCTCGGGCCGGGCTTCCTCGGTGTGCGCACCGAGAGCCGAAAGGATTCGGATGTGGCCTACATCACCCACAAGAGCGGCGTGCAAATGAACCTCGCCGCGATCTTCGATGCCATTGGCGGCTACGGCGCGGTGCATGTCTTCGGCACCAAAGGTAATCTGGCAATCAACTGCTGGGACACGTACAGCGCCTTTCGCAATCAACTCGTCGCGTTCGTCGAGATGCTGCGGACAGGTGAGCGACCTTATCCGTTGAGCGAAACAATGGAGATGATGGCGGTCATCATCGCCGGCCTGCGCAGCCGGGAACGCGGCGGCGCGTTCATCGAGGTGAAGGACATCATCGCCGAGTTGGAGAAACCGTTCGGGCCCAAATAGCGGAGCTGGCGCGGGGTTTGCCCTCGGGCATCCCCCGCTGTCCAAACGGAACGCAGCCCTTCAAACCGGGCCACCGCGTCGCCCAAGTCATGCAAGCGTCGAACCCGACCCTGGAGACGCGGCAGGGCGACCTACCGATGTTATTGCCAGGCGGAAAAGCCGCCGTCCACGACGAGGTTATGACCGGTGACGTAATCTGAAGCTGGCGAAGCCAGAAACAGCGCGGCGCCCTTGAGATCGGCACTGCCCTGACGGCCCATCCGGCCCATCGGCGTGCGGTCGCTGTAGGCTTTGATGAAGTCCGGCGGCACATTGTCCCGCGCGAAACCACCGGGCGAGATGCTGTTGACATGCACGCCCTGCGGCGCCAACACCGCGGCGATGTCGCGCGTCACGCCCACGATGCCGGCCTTCGCTGCGGAATAATCCACCGGCTGCCCGCGCATGCCGATGCGTTCATACATCCGACGGTCACGACCAATCACGGCGGCGATGGATGCGATGTTGATGATCTTTCCGCGCTTCCGCTTGACCATCATCTGGCCGATTTCCTGGCAACTATAGATCGTTCCCAGCAGGTTCACGTTGATCAATTCCTGGATCTCCTCCGGCTTGCGTCCGAACAGGCTCGACCCGGGGCCGGGCGAACCGCCCGAGTTGTTGATCAGAACGTCGGCGCGGCCTTTGAAAGCTTCGACTTTCTCCGCCAAGGCTTTCACCTGATTTGGATCAGACACGTCCAGCGCCAGAGGCAGCACATCGCGTTTGTGCTGGGCGCGCAGCTTTTCGGCGGCGGCTTCGGCATGGGCCAGCTGGCGCGAAGTGATCACCAAATGACACCCCGCTTCCGCCAGCACATCGGCCATGTCGTATCCAAAGTGTCGCGCGCCGCCGGTGATGACAGCCACCTGGTCAGTGAGATCAAACATTTCACGAATCGTTATGCTCATAGTTTAAATCGTCTGGCTTCGGTTTCGAGCGGGCAACGTCTGGACTCTGGCATCTTCCCGAAGCTCAAGCCCAAACCTAAGCGCGGAGCTTGGAGCAAACCGGGCGCACGGACAATCAATTTTTCCGCGGAGATTTTTCGTTCCCGGGGAAGAAAAGGCTTTTCACGCCCGTCTCGTTGGCTAGTCTCGCCGGATGAAACTACGTACCAGTCGAATCTTGCGGGAACTCAAAGCGGGCAAACGGCCCACCTGCATGAAACTCAATTTGGCCGACCCGCGGATCGTCGAACTTTGCGGCCTCGCGGGGATTTCTTCGGTCTGGCTGTGTCATGAACATGTGACCAACGACTGGTTCAACATGGAGAACCAAATCCGCGCGGCGAAGCTCCATGACATGGATACGATCGTGCGCGTGGAAAAGGGCAGCTACAGTGATTACGTAAAGCCGTTCGAGATGGATGCGACGGCGATCATGGTGCCCCACGTCACGACCGCCGAGGAAGCGGCGAACATCGTCAAAATGACGCGCTTTCAACCGCTGGGGCGTCGGCCGATGGACGGTGGGAACATTGACGGCGCTTATTGCCAGGTACCGGTGAAGGAATACGTGGCGCATAGCAATCGGCACCGGTTGCTCATTTTTCAGATCGAGTCGCCGGAGGCTTTGGAGAACGTTGAAGAGATTGCGGCTGTTCCGGGGTTCGAAATCCTGCTTTTCGGTCCGGGAGATTTCAGCCACCTCGTCGGAAAGGTTGGCGAGGCTGGCGCGCCTGAGGTGGTGGCAGCGCGCAAACGCGTGGCGGCCGCGGCCCGGGCGAATGGCAAACATCTGATGTCCCCCGGCCCAATGGCCCCGCGGGCGGTGCTGGAGGAAGAGGGCTTTCGCATCTTCAATCTTGGCGCCGACGTGCTGGCCTGGGGCGATTACTGCAAAACGAAGCTTGCGGCGTTCGCGGGCGAGGCCGTTGGCAAGCCGGGCAAAGGCCGCAAGCGCGGAATCTACGATTGACGCATTTGGCCCGATGCGAAATCCTGCTCCGCGAATCCTCATCCGACTCTAATCTGATATGAAGACACATTTTTCATGGTTGGACTACACCATCTTCATCGGCTACCTGGCCGCCCTTGTGGGGGTCGGCGTGTTCTTCGTGAAGGAACAGAAGAACGTCAAAGACTACTTCCTGGCGGGGCGCAGCATGGGTTACATCATGATTGCGATCTCGGTGCTGGCGGCGTTGTTCTCCGGGATCAGTTACTTGGGAGCGCCGGGGGAGGTTTACCGCTACGGGATGTGGTTCATGCTGTTCTTCTTGAGTTTTTTCATCGCCACGCCGATGACGAATCTTCTGTTCATGCCGTATTTCTACAACACGCGCTTTTACACCGCGTATCAGTTTCTGGAAGAGCGGTTTTCCATGCAGGTGCGATTGCTGTGTTCGGCGCTGTTTATCGTGCGCGTCCTGCTCTGGCTGGCGCTGGTGACGTATGCGCCGGCCCTAGCACTCAACCAGGTCACCGGAATGCCCCTCTGGTTCACGATCCTCTGCACCGGCATCTTGACCACTATTTACACAACGCTTGGCGGCATGAAGGCGGTCATTTGGACAGACTTCATCCAATTCTTCGTCCTGCTGGGTGGCCAACTCATCATCTTGATCGTGGCGATCACTCACACGCCGGGTGGTTTATCAGGAGCAATTGAAATCGGGCGGGAACACGGAAAATTCGACCTGAACGTGAGTCCCGATCTGAGAACGCGCATCACCCTTTGGGGGCTGATCTTCGGCGGCGCGGTCATCAATCTGGTGCAAATGGCAACGGACCAAGTCTCCGTGCAGCGCTACATGACGGCCACCAGCATCAAGGAGGCGCGACGGTCGTTATGGTTCAAGCTGGCCATGCTCGCTCCGGTGTTTTTGGTGTTTTACGGCACTGGCCTGGTGATTTTCGCCTTTTACCACAGCCCGGGTGCGGTTGACCCGCTTGCGAATGGTTTGATCAGCAAACCCGACCAGATCCTACCCTTCTTCGTCGTCAACGAACTAAAGTGGGGGTTGCCCGGATTGCTCATCGCAGCCATTTTCGGAGCAACCATGTCGGCGACCTCGTCCGGCATCAACGCATTGACAACTGCCACGTTGGTGGATTTTCACCAACGGTTCTGGCATAAGTCGTCTGATCCAGAAGGTGTGAAACTCGGCATGGCCCGTTGGTTGACCTTGGTTTACGGGGCTTTGGTCATCGTCCTGGCGTTCGTCGTCGGCAAACTCGGTTCGCTGCTGGAAGTCAGCAATACCTTCATTGGCATGGTGGGTGGACCGTTGCTGGGCATCTTCTTCCTGGGGATTCTCTTCAAGCGGGCAAACACGCCCGGAACGGTGATCGGCTGGCTCGCCGGAGTGGTCGCGCTCATTCCCATTTGTTTCTTCAACTCGACGTATCAGGTTCCGCTTCAAGGCGCGTCGTCGGCAACTGTCGGATGGCACGAGCGGTCTATCAGCGTGCCACTCGCCTGCCGCGCGATCCGCCTCAAGGTTCAACCGAACGCCGCCAGTCCGATTGATCTGGGCAAATGGCAGATATACGTCCTCAACCCCCAACCAGTTCTCCTTGATGTAGCCGCCGCCGTGGTTGCCAAAAAGGTGGTGGTGAACGCTACGATTGACCAGGCGGCCCTTGGCAGACTGCTCGATGGCGATACGAACACCCTGGCCAGCGTGCAATCGGCAAAGCCCGAATCAGTGACGTTGAACTTCGCAGAACCCCAAAAGCTGGTGCGGTCAAAGGTCTATCTGAGCGGCGACGGCCAGTGGCAGGTTGAAACGGCCAATTCCATGAAGGAGTTGGATGCTGCGAAAAACACGCCGTTCCAATGGGCCAAGACGTCGTTCATGTGGTACGGCGTCGTGGGTTGCGTCGTTACAGTCTTGGTTGGCCTATTAGCCAGCTTGCTGTTCCCCGCCCCGCCCCCACCAAAACGCGAGTCGTAGCCCGGACAGCGGGCCGCTTGGATTTCGGCACATCGCCGAAGTCGCCCAATCTGCTTCACCAAAACAAAAGCCCGTTTCCGACAGGAAACGGGCTTTTGCCTGGATAATTCTCTACGGCCCCGAATAGTCGCGGCCACCACCGGGCGGCACTTCGATTGTGTTGGTCACATTGACTTCGGCGGGAGTTCCCGGAAGCGGATGATAAGCCGGTCCGGGAGGCGATGGCGGTGGCAGGGCAAATACCGGCGATGTGGATGCCATGACGGGGGTCGTGATCAACTTTTCCGGCGTAGTCTTAGAAGCTTGGGCGGTCGCCTTAACCAGCCCCTCGGTCTGAGCCATGATCGAACCGACCGACGCCAGGCTGCCACCTGTGCTGGCGCGATCCACGAACGGCTTCAAAGCCGGAACCGCCTCCGCAACTGCGGCGACAATTTCTTTGCCAGCCTCGGGCGCAACCTGTGCGACCGCCACCGCGATCTGGCTGTATTTCGTCGGGGCCGCCTTGCAAACGGCATAGACGATTTTGGCGGCCTGCTTGGGAGCGGCACCCGCAGCGGCCCGGGCCATGGCGGCCGCGTCTTTTGGTTGAAGTGCGGCCGCTCTGGCTGCGGTGGCTGGAGCAACATCCGAATTCTCACGCGACACCGCGCTCACCACTGCGATCAAAGCCACAGGTCGCACCGCATGGGTCGCCATCACAACGCTTTCAGCCATGGTTTCACGATTTTTGGGCTCGGCCTGCGAAACCAATTGAGAGGCTTTGGCGGGCATTTCTACCGGGGTTGCAGCTTTGAGAGTCTGCTTTACCTGATCAAGCGCGGAGCCCTTGCCAGCGAACACAAGATTTGTGCTAAGACAAACGGTAAGGGCAATCACGCCTACACAAGTCGTGAAAAAATTTCTTTTCATATATTTAACTCCGTTTCGGCTCCACGTTCTTCGTATAGCAACAAAGCCTTAGGCCGTCAACGACTTTTGCAATAAATCTGGCGTCGACCTGGCCAGTAAATCTATTGCCATCAGGGCCACCTGTGATACAATGCGGCATTCTGTAATTATGCTGATGGTGGTCAGACCTTTGTATTGGTGGGGGTGGTTCCTGGCTGGCTGCGTATTGTTCCCAACTCAAGTTTGGGTAAGCCGGGCGGCTACCTACACTGTCACCAACGCCAGCGACAATGTCCCCGCTCCGGCAGGTTCGATGCGTCAGGCGATCCTTGATGCCAACGCCAATCCGGGCAACGATGCTGTCGTATTTGACATTCCGGGGACCGGGCCATTCTCAATCAACCTAATGTCGGGACTACCTTCCCTCACCGGTCCGGTGACGATAGATGGCACAACACAGCCGGGTTATGCGGGAAAACCGCAGATCGAACTGAACGGGACAAGCGCAACCGACAACGGCACCGGGTTATACCTCCTTGCTCCGAACTGCATCATCAAAGGGCTGGCGATCAACCGTTTCGTCCGGGAAGGGATCCGGATTGAGACGTTCGGCAGCAACACGATTCAAGCGAATTTCATCGGCACCGGGCCTTTCGGCACCAACACTCTCGGCAACGGCAACTCCGCCAGCGGCTACGGAGGCATCACCATCTTGTCGGGGGGAAATCTCATCGGCGGATCCGACCCAACGAATCGCAACGTGATTTCCGGCAGCAATCGGTGGGGCATTTACCTCCTCAATGCCTCCGCCAGCGGCAACCGGATTCAAGGCAATCACATCGGAGTGGATGTCACTGGAACCAATCGCCTCGGCAATGCGAATGACGGAATCACGCTGTTAAGCGCGGTGGCAAACGTGATCGGCCCGGACAACGTGATTTCGGGTAACGGTCAAAGCGGCGTCTATCTCGATTCCGGTTCAACGGCCAACTGGGTCCAAGGCAACAAAATCGGGACGGACCCGGCGGGCGCACGAGCGATCAGCAATGTCACCGATGGCGTGACAATTCTCGGCGGGATTGCGAATCTGATCGGTGGAACCAACGCGACCGCGCGCAACATCATTTCCGGCAACGGCGGTCGCGGGGTGATGATCGTCGCCAACGGCGGAACTTCCAACCTCATCCAGGGAAACCATATCGGCACGGACGTTCAGGGATCGGCCAAAATCGCCAATGGTTTTGGCGGCGTGGAGATCGCCAACGCCTCCAGCAACACGATTGGCGGCACGATCATCGGTGCCGGCAATCTCATCTCCGGCAACTCGTTGAGTGGCGTCTCGATCACCGGCTCCAACGCGGTCGCCAATGTGGTCCAGGGAAACTTGCTCGGCACGGATGCAACCGGGGCTTACAGCCTCGGCAACGCGCGCAACGGAGTTTTCATTTCTGGTGTCTCCGGAAACTTGATCGGCGGCACGAACGCCGGAGCGCGTAATATCATTTCCGGCAACACCCAGAACGGCATCCAGATCGTGGACTATCGGGCGCGCAGCAACTCGATCCAGGGAAATTTCATCGGCACGGACGCAACCGGCACACTGTCCGCCGGCAACGGCCTGTCCGGCGTGCGCATCGAGTCTCCGGCCAACACCCTCGGTGGAACGAACGCCTCGATGCGCAACATCATTTCCGGAAATGCGAACAACGGCGCGGTCCGTCTGGATCTGTCCAGCGCCTCCAACAACGTTATCGCGGGCAACTTCATCGGCACCGATGTCACCGGGCTGATGGCGCTCCCAAACTCCACCCTGGGCATATTCATCACCAACGCGCCGCGCAACCTGGTCGGAGGAACGCTCGCCGGCGCACGCAACCTGATTTCGGGGAACAGTCGGAACGGAATTTACATTGCCGGTGTCGGCGCGTACAGCAACGTCATCCAGGGAAACTACATCGGCACTGACTTGACTGGAACCCAAGCGCTCCCCAACGGTATCGCGCTGGATCCACCGGGCGTTGCCGTTGCCGGAGGTGTTGATATTGACAGGGCACCGTCCAATTTAATCGGCGGCACCGAGCCAGGGGCGGGTAATTTGATTTCCGGGAATTATCGCGACGGACTCACGGTTGGCGCGGTCGGCGCCACGAACAACGTGATTCAGGGCAACCTCATCGGCACTCAGGCGGACGGGGCATCGCCGCTGGGAAACGAAACACATAACGTTGACATACGGACCCCAGGTGGCGCGAACAACACGCTCATTGGTGGCATCACGCCGGCGGCGGGCAACACCGTCGCCTACACATTGAGCGCAGGCCCGGGTTACGATGGCATTCGCATCCGGGACGGAAACACAGGTGTGCTCATCCGCGGCAATTCAACTTTTGGCAACGCTCTCTCCGCCACCGCGCTGGGCATTGATTTGGGAAACAACGGGATCAACGGGAATGATTCGTGCGACGGCGACGCGGGCGCAAATCTGTCCCAGAATTTCCCCGTGCTGACTAACGCCCTCAGCGCCGGGGTGGCGACCCGGATCGAAGGCTCGCTCAACAGCTCGGCCAACGGCACTTTTCTGCTCCAGTTCTACGCGAACACGGCAAAGGCTGTCTCCGATTGTGGCGAGGGGCGCACTTACCTGGGGTCAACCAACGTAACCACGGACGGCTCTTGCCGGGCCAACTTCAACGTCGTGTTGCCCGTCGGGGTGCCCGCCGGCCAGTTCATCAGCAGCACGGCCTCCGACGCGAACAATAACACTTCGGAATTCGGCACGAATGTCACCGTGACCCTCGCCCTGCTTCCGACGATCAACACCCAGCCTCAGAGTCAGGCCGTGCCGTTTGGGTCGAATGTCACGTTCAGCGTATCGGCTGACGGCACGGCGCCGCTGAATTATCAGTGGCGGCTGAACGGGACCAACCTCACCAGCGCCACGGCCACTGCCTTGTCCCTGGTTTCTGTCCAACCCACCAACGCCGGCAATTACACGGTCACGGTCAGCAACCCTTTTGGCTCGACCAACAGCAGTCCCGCCACGCTGACCGTTCAATTTGACGCACCGAGCCTCGGCATCCTGCCGGGAGGAACGGGACAGGTAATCATTTCGTGGCCCACCAATGGACCGAGCTTCAAGCTTCAGGAAACAACGAACCTGACCTCCTCGATCATCTGGACATCCGCCACCAACGTAGCGGTCGTGGCAAACGGAAAGTATGTGGTGACCATTACAGCAGCCGCCGGCAATCGTTTCTACCGTCTGGCGCTCCCTTGAACGGATATAGGCCCAGTGAACACCATCGGCACAGGATTTCGGAAATCATCCAGCCGTCTGGCCATCGCGCTCGGAGTGCTGTGGCTGGGTTGGCTGCCGGAGCGGATCCTGGCGCAAGGCAACCTGTCCACCGTTATCTCGAACGGCCCCGCGGCCAGGCGGATCAATGTGGTCGTGCTTTCCGAAGGCTACACCACCAACCAGCTTGCAACTTTCCTGTCGGATGCGACCAACGCCGTGAACAACCTATTGGCCCAAGCGCCCTATCAGGAATACAAGAGTTACTTCAACGCTTTCGCCATCTCGGTGGCCTCGGCCCAATCAGGTTCGGACCACCCGAACTGGCCGCTCTGGGTTGATACCTACTTCAACAGCACCTTTTTCAGCTACTACCCAGCCCCGGCCAGCCAGTACCTCCTCACAATTCCGCCAAACTATTTCGATACCAATTACAGTCACGGTCAGGGAAAGGTGGATGCTCTGCTGACCAACCTCATGCCCGATTACGACATGGTCGTGATGGTGGTGAACGATTTCGATCCGGGCGGCTCCGGCAACCCCGATGGTTCGGCCAGCCAGCCACTCATCACGTCGTTGAACTACTACGGGCAGGAGATCGTTGCACATGAGTCCGGCCACGCCTTCGGGAAGCTGACCGATGAGTACGATACCGCCTGGCCGGGTTATGTGCCTTCCGAGCGGCCCAACGCCACCGCGCAGACCAACCGGGCGCTGATCCGGTGGACATCCTGGATTTCGACCAACACTCCCCTACCCACGCCGCCGGTCGCCTCCAACGCCACCGTCGCCGGTCTTTTCCAAGGTGCGCAGTACCAAACCACCGGCTGGTATCGTCCGAAGCTTGACTGCAAAATGCGCACGCTCGGCGCACCCTTCTGCGAAATCTGCTCGGAACAGCTCGTCAAGTCCATTTACGGTTTGATTCGCCCCATTGATGCTTTCAGCCCGACCTCGACGAATCTCTCCCTCTACAGCACCCAGGCTGTGGCCTTTGGCCTGACGCTGCTGCAACCCCTCACCCACAACCTCGCCGTCCAATGGTTCACCAACAACACGGCCATCAGCGGAGCAACCAACCCGACGTTCAGCCTCGCGCCCAATTCACTCGGCAGCGGCACGCACAAGTTGCGCGCCGTGGTGAGCGACCCCACGACCTTGGTCCGAAATGATCCTTCCGGCCTTCTGCGGCAGACCAACACCTGGACGTTGAATCTGAGTCTGAACAACCTTTCCCTCATCTCCGCGCAGTATCTGGCCAGCAACCGCTTCCGCCTTACCGTCACCGGGGCCGCGCCACAAGGGTTTGTGATCCAAGCCTCCACGAATCTGACCAGTTGGTCTCCGCTGACCACCAACTCACTGCTCAACGGCAAGTTCGATTTCACCAACTTCAACCTCACCAATTTGATCCGCCGGTACTACCGTACGATCTCACCACCATAGCCAATAACGAAAAAGCGCGGGCCATTCGACCCGCGCTCTTTGAATTCAAAGCCGTTCAGCGACGTTGCCAGCGGTTTCGCAACACGAGCGCGCTCAGGCCACTGAGGAGACCCAGCGCCAACACCGTCGGTTCTGGCACGGCCTCAAGCCGCGCCGCGAAGTTGAAGTTGGTGCTGCCCGCCGTGCCGTGGTACTCCCAATCGGCCGTGTTGTCATTGTACTCCCAGAATTCCTTGTAACTGCTCCCCACGGTCGGCGGATCGTAAACGTCCAGGCCGGCGCTTTCGCCACCATTGGCGTCAACGTTTCGGAACTGAACCGTCCACGTGAAGGAATCCGGCACCGGTCCCGCCAGATTAACCGCATTGCCGACCGTCAAATCTGTACCGTTGAAAGGCATGACGGTGCGAGGGGAAGCTCCGTACCCGTAGTCTGACAAACGGAACCACCCGGTATCAAAGATCACCGTATTGGGCTTGAGTACGGTGGGCCCGGCAGGAGCGGCCGCGCCGTCATTCTTGTAAAACCGGACGCGGAGATCCTCGTCGCCGCTCCAGCCGACACCCCAATACTGGAAGTTAAATGCGGTAACGTTGCGCGCGGTGCCATCAAGCACAATCTCGTCCCCCACTTCGTAGAGAAGCGGGTTGAACCGCAGGACAAGGTCATTGGTTGAATTGGCATAGACCACATCAGCACGTGCGGTCGTGCCGACCAACACTGTCACCGTGGCCATACCTACCAAACTTAAACACATGAGCGATTTCTTCATCACTTGTCCTATTGTTGGTTTGATTTTACCGGGCCGTAATCTCTTATACACGATTTATGACTTAAAGCCCGTCCATGTCAATCATTTTTCTGGGGAATTTAGGATTATGGTTGACCGCAAAAATCGCCCGGCCTGCGGCTCGACGACGAGTCGTGCACTTTCAATCAGCCTCAGGCAAAAGCTTCCTCCCCGCTTTCTCCCCGTGTCAAAACTCTTTAGAAATGTCCCCTAGTTAACTCACGAGAAAATGTCCCCTTTTCTCGTTCCACTGCGGGCGTGATCGCGCCGTCGATTCGGGGCGGCGGGGCGAGCGGCGGCGACGGACTTCCGAACGCCAGTTCGCGACGCCGCCGGACCACCCGCTTCCCTGCGGCAATCAGCCACCGCCGCAACGTCTCGTGATCCACCACCAGCCCATCTTCCCGCGCCAGATACTCCGCCGCCAGCGTCGGCCCGAAGTCGCCATACCGTTGGTCGTAGCGTGCCAGAATCCCTTCCCGCACCGCCGCCGCCGTGCCCCGCGCGCTGGGACGCCCGCGAGACCGATGCACCAGTCCGGCATCGCCCTGAACTTGATACCGCCGCCACACCCGCTTGGCTTGGCGGTAACTCAAACCCAGCAGCCCCGCCGCCACCACCAGCGTCAGTACTTTTTGCTTCACCCGCGTCATGATCGTCAGCCGATCCCGTTCTTTCCGACTCATATTTAATGTCTCCATCTTGAGGCCGCCGTTGCTACCGCAACCCCGCCCAAAAGGGGACATTTTCATCGAGTTACTAAGGGGACATTTTCACGGAGTTCTGACACCCGCTTTCTCCCCGCTTGCCAGCCCATAAACCACCACCTATGCTCACCGCCAATTATGAATGGCTCTACCCGGTTCAAACTCTTCCTGATGATGGTGCTGGAATTCTTCATTTGGGGCGCGTGGTTGCCCTTGATCTTCGGTTACCTGCCCAGCCTCGGTTTCTCTCCGGCGGAACAATCCTGGATTCTCAACGCCTTTCCGATTGCCGCCATTGTCGGGATGTTTTTTAGCAACCAATACGCCGACCGCCATTTTGCTGCGGAGAAGTTCCTTGCGTTCAGCCATCTTGTCGGCGGACTGGCAATGCTCGGGCTCGCGTTCACTCGTTCGTTTTGGCCGTTCTTCGGGTTGATGCTGGTTCATTGCCTCCTGTACGTGCCGACGATTTCCATCACCAACTCCATCGCCTTCGCCAACATGAAGGACGCGCAGAAAGAATTCGGTATCGTGCGCATGGGCGGGACGATTGGCTGGATCCTGGCCGCGTGGCCGTTCACGTTCATCCTCGTGGATTGGGACAAGGTTCACGCTGCCAATCCGCAGGGTTTCGCCAACTGGCTCGGTACCGTGTTGAGTTCGGGACTGTCCGGTGACGCCCTCAAACACGCCACCATTTGGACCTACATCGTCGCCGGTGTCGCCTCGCTGGTGCTGGCTGGGTTTAGTTTTCTGTTGCCGCACACGCCGCCGCGGAAAGCCAGCGAAGGTGCGACGGGAAAACTCGCGTGGCTCGAAGCCATGAAGCTTTTGAAACATCCCTTCGTGCTGGTGCTTTGGCTCGTCACGTTGGTGGATGCCGCCGTGCACGGCAGTTACTTCAACTGGACCGGCGCGTTTCTCGGCGCCACGAAGGAGGCCGGTGGCGTGGGCATTCCCGGTAACTGGATCATGCCCGTCATGAGCGTCGGCCAGATCGCTGAAATCCTCACCATGTTCATCCTCGGGGCCACGCTCAAACGCTTCGGGTGGCGCATCACCTTGATTCTGGGCATTCTCGGTCACGCGGCGCGCTTTGGCGTTTACGCATTTTTCCCGCAGCACAAGGAACTCATCATTCTGGTCCAGGTGCTTCACGGGATCTGCTACGCGTTCTTCTTCGCAACGGTTTACATCTTTGTGGATGCCTACTTCCCGAAGGACGCCCGCGCCAGTGCCCAAGGCTTGTTCAACGTGATGATTCTCGGTTTGGGTTCGCTCCTTGCCAATTCCATTTGCCCTTACCTGCTGCAAAAAGTTTTCACGCAGAACGGCGTGACGAATTTCCACGGCCTGTTCCTCGTGCCCATGATTTCCGCGATTGGCGCCGCGGTGGTTCTGGCGTTGTTTTTCCACCCACCAAAAGCCGAAGCGTCAGGGACTCCCAGCGCGCCCGCACACTGACGAACTGTGAACATCCGCAAAGCCGTCATCACCGCCGCCGGCCGCGAGCAACGTCAGTTGCCCCTGCAAACCCTGGTGGATCGCGATGGGCGCACCAAGTCCGCGCTGATGATCCTGCTCGAGGAAGTCATTCATGCCGGCGTGGAGGAAATCGGGGTCGTGATTTGTCCCGGTGATGAAAACGCATTTGCGGCCGCAGCGGGACCGCATCGAAATCGGATTCGATTCATCGAGCAGACGCAACCACTCGGCTACGGTCACGCGGTGCTCAGCGCGCATCCCTTCACGGGGGTTGAACCGTTCCTCTTGCTGGTGGGCGACCACCTCTATGTTGCCAAAGGTCAGAAATCCTGCGCGCGGCAGTTGATCGAAATCGCCACCGCGGAAGCCAGCGCGGTTTCCGCCGTGCAGGCCACGCACGAAAGCAAGCTGCCTTACTACGGCACCGTCGGCGCACGGCGATTGCAGGGCAAAACCAGCCTGTATCAAGTGGACGAGGTCATCGAAAAGCCAACGCCGACCGTCGCGGAGCAAAAGCTCATCGTTCCCGGCTTGCGCGCCGGTCACTATCTTTGCTTCTTCGGCATGCACGTGCTTACCGCAGCCGTCATGGACGTATTGGAAGAAATGGTTCGTGACGCCAAAGGTGCCGAGCGCGTTCATCTCACCAGCGCGTTGGCGAAAACCGCCGCGCGTGAACGGTATCTCGCTTGTGAACTTCAAGGCCGCCGTTACGACATCGGCGTGAAATATGGCCTGCTCACCGCACAACTGGCGCTGGCCCTGAGCGGTCCCGACCGGGACGAAGTCCTGACTCATCTCGTGGATCTCCTCGCGCAAACGTGAATGGCGCCACTATCCTTGGAACGGCTTGAACCATGCCCGGCCAACTCGTTCAAATTATTACTTCGCCGGACGCCGCGGTGCGCAATCAATCGCTCGATGCGTTTTGCCGCGCGGCCTCGCTCGCGGAACTGCTGGCGGAAGCCAACGAACTCCAAGTGTTCCGGCGGCACAGCGACAATCTTTACGAGCGCGTCCGCGCCCTGCTGTTTCTCTACGCCATTCATCGGTTTCATCTCCCGCTCAAGCCTGACGTTCATGCCCGCAGCCTGATTCCCTTCCACGGCCACGTTCATCTGCTCCAACGCCGATTCGAGGAAGCCATCGCCACCTTTCTCAAGGTCCAAACTGCGGAAGGCCCGTCCGATCCCATTTCCAGCGCGCTTGCCGTCGCCTATTACCGGCTGGCGATGCAAACCCTCGCGGACCAGGTCCGCCGCAGCGTGCGGTCCGTGCGTGGCAACCAATGGATGTTCCGCATGGGCCATCCTGCCGATCACCCGCTTCGACTGCGCCGCGAACTGCTCACGCGCAGCGACGACGGCACGTATCCGATTTTGCGCGAGGCCACACCGGTGCGCATGGACCTCACTCACTGCGGCTGGAGCGACATCTTTTTTCTCGGGATGGATTATCCCGAGGGCGCGAAGGTTTTGAACGTCTCGATTGACCTCGGGGTCCGCGGGCGCGACACGACCACGCGTCCGCCCGTCGTGACTTACCTCCGCGTCATTGACGAACCGCTGCTGCGCCTGACGAGCGTGGACCTCGGCGCGACAGCGGACATCACCCATCTCGCCGATGTGTTCGACTTTGCGAAAGATTACCTCGGCTTGCTCAAGGCGGCCGTCATCGCCAGCGGCATCGTGCCACCGGGAGTTGAAGGTTCGGGACAGAACCTCGCCGACTTGCTGGCGCTGGTACTTGGTCCGGGACGCGGCCTGGAACTGGTCAGCAACGTCAACGACATTCCCAAGGGTTCGCGCCTGGCCGTTTCCACGAACCTGCTGGCTTCGCTGATTTCGCTGTGCATGAGGGCCACGGGCCAGGCCGCCTCCCTCACCGGTGCTTTGCAGGAAGACGAGAGGCGACTGATTCTCGCCCGCGCGTTGCTCGGCGAATGGCTCGGCGGTTCGGGCGGCGGCTGGCAGGATTCCGGCGGCGTCTGGCCCGGGATGAAATTGATCGAAGGCGTCATTGCCAGCGAGGGCGATCCCGAATTTGGCATCAGTCGCGGACGCTTGATGCCCCAACATCGCATCCTCGATTCCAACGATGCTTCGCCCGTGATGCGGCAGAAACTCCAGGACAGCCTCGTGCTGGTCCACGGCGGCATGGCGCAAAATGTCGGTCCGATTCTGGAGATGGTCACGGAGAAATATCTGCTCCGGAGCGAGGCGGAATGGAAAGCGCGGCTCAGCATGCTGGGGATTCTTGACGAAATCCTGGGCGCTTTGCGCAGCGAAGACGTGTCAGCCATCGGCAGCGCCACCACCCGGAATTTCGCCGGCCCGATCCAGACCATCATCCCGTGGGCGACCAACCTGTTCACTGAAACGCTCATTCACCGCGTGCGCACGGAGTTCAACCGGAACTTCCTGGGCTTCTGGATGCTCGGCGGCATGTCCGGCGGCGGGATGGGATTTATTTTCGACCCGAAGCACAAAGCGCAGGGCCAGTCGCGCCTCCAGGAAATCATGGCCCGAACCAAGAGCGAACTGGAACACGCCCTGCCCTTCGCGATGGCGCCGGTTGTTTACGACTTCGCCATCAACGAGCGCGGCACGTGGGCCGATTTGCTTCACCATCGCGACGCCCTCATGCCGCAGGGTTACTACGCGCTCATCATGCCGCAACTGCTCCGCCAGCAGGCGCATGAATTGCCCCCGCTTCAACGCGCCGAATTGGACAAGTTCGGCGCAGCCTGCCGCACGCAGCCAGAATTGCGCGGCATGGTTCAGACGCTCTTCGACCGCCTGCTGCCGCGTTTGAAATCAGATGAAACCGGCGAAACCTCGTTGGAAAGTCTGTTGCAGCGTTACGGTTTCGATCGCGCGCAACACGAGCAGATTCGTGCCGAACTCAAAGCCGGCCGCATTGGGCTCGCCCAGAACCGTCTGCCCGTCAGCACACAAATCGAAGATGTGAAGCCCGAGGATGTGAAAAGTGCGGCTGCCGGCGAAGGCGAACAGACGCTTGCGAACCTGGGCCGCGAGTCCTTGAAGCGCGGTGAGGTTGCTGTGGTTTCCCTTGCCGCCGGAGCCGGCAGCCGCTGGACGCAGGGTGCCGGCACGGTCAAGGCCCTGCATCCGTTCTGCAAGCTGGGCGGGAAGCATCGAACCTTCATCGAAGTTCATCTGGCCAAGAGCCGGCGCACGGGCCGGGCTGCCGGCACGCCGTTGCCGCACATCATCACCACCAGCTACCTTTCGCACACAGCCACGCAAGTATTTTTGGAGCGCGAAAGATTCTACGGCTACAACGGCCCGCTGTTCTTGTCCGAGGGCCGCTCGGTGGGGCTGCGCATGATT
The DNA here is from genome assembly GCA_964458575.1 of uncultured Bifidobacteriaceae bacterium. GTDB lineage: Bacteria > Verrucomicrobiota > Verrucomicrobiia > Limisphaerales > JADLHS01 > CAYWMD01. Next base: position 216,814 of record CAYWMD010000001.1, read on the forward strand.
CCCACCGCGCGCGATTTGCGTTTCATGTGGGAGGAGATGCCGCAGCAAATGCTCGATGAGCAGCAGCAAAAGGTGCGTGACAGCCTGCGCCACGCCCTGATTGGCTGGGCACAGCAGGCGGGTGAAGCGAACGACTACACCGACAACGTGCCGCTGCAATGCCTCCACCCCGTGGGGCATTGGTTTGAAATTCCCAACCTGCTCCGCAACGGCACGCTAGCGCGCCTGCTCGAGCAACGCCCGCAATTGAAGCACCTCCTGCTGCACAACGTGGACACCGTTGGCGCGAATGTTGACCCGGCCGTGCTCGGGTTGCACATCGAACTCGGGGGCTGCCTTTCCTTCGAGGTCATAACGAAGCGCATCGAAGATCGCGGCGGCGGTCTCGCGCGCATGAACGGCCAGCCGCGCATCGTCGAGGGCCTCGCTTTGCCCCGCGAGGAGGACGAATTCAACTTGTCCTTCTACAACTCCATGACCACGTGGATTGATTTGGAGAAGCTGCTGGCCGTGTTCCAACTGACAAAATCCGACCTGGCGGACGAGGCAAAGACGGCGAACGCCGTGCGCACGCTGGCGGCGAAACTGCCGACTTACATCACGCTTAAAGACGTGAAGAAGCGCTGGGGCCATGGGCAGGAAGATATATTCCCCGTGGCCCAATTCGAGAAACTGTGGAGCGACATGACCGCGCTGCCGGAAGTGGACTGCAAATTCATTGCCGTGCCCCGGCAGCGCGGGCAACAACTCAAGGATCAATCCCAACTGGATGGCTGGCTGCGCGATGGTTCGGCGGCTTACGTCGAGAGTTTGTGCGCGTGGGAATAGTGGGACTTCACGCTTTATCCGGTCCCGAACACGCAACAGCATGAATGTCATCGAGCCGCGCCGACGCGCGGCGCTCCACCTCAAGCGAGCCTGACCAACCTTTCCTGCGTTTTTAACGCCGCCAGCAATTCCGCGATGTTCAATCGTTGCCCGGGCAAAACCAAATCGGGCGCGATCTCACTCAGCGGTTGCAGCACAAAGCACCGCAGATGTGAGCGCGGATGCGGTAGCATCAAAGCGGTTGAATTCCGTGTTTCCTCGCCGAACACGATCAAGTCCAGGTCCAATCGGCGCGGTTCGTTGAGAGCTTTTTTGGAGGTCCGCCCAAACTCCTTTTCCAGCGCTTGCAGCTTGGAAAGCAACGCCTCGGGTGTTTCACCGACCGGCGGCACGAGGCCGACCACCGCGTTAACAAACAGCGGCGAACCGGGCGGGCAGTCCACGGGAGTTGATTGCCAGAAAGAGGACTTGCGCAACGGCGCGTTGGAAAACTCCGCGAGCCGTTCCATCGCCCGGCCAAGAATGTTCGCCGAGTCCCCCAGGTTCGAACCGAGGGCGATGAAGACTGTCGGGTTCATCGGTCGTGCCATTGCAAGCCGTTGGGCAATTCGTCGGCCGCGTATTCCACATGCAGAACCCGACGATGCGCAGGTGACGTGGCTGGCGAAGAGGCATGGAGTAACAACGGGCACATCAGTAAAATGCCACCCTTTTCCAGTTCGCAATCTACAGCCCGCCCACAACCTGTCATCGCAGCAATCTGTTCCGGGTTGAGTTCGCCTTCGAGATGGGACCCCGGAATCACCCGCAACGCCCCGTTGTCCCGACGGCAGTCGTCGAGGTGCAAGCGCAACGCCACCATCCCCGCCAGGATTTCAAGCTGCGGCTGGACGTGCACAACTCCTTCCTTAACCGACCAGGGACCGAATCCCACTGTTTCAATCCGCTCCCTGACCGCAATCGTGAGGTCTTGATGCCAGGGCACGCGCCAGTTTGATTCAGGCGTCTTGTCGAAAAAAATCGCACGGACAGGAAACGCCGCTCTGCCTGTCACATCCTGGATCGGAGAAAGAAGCTTCGCCGCATTCACCAGCTCACGAACCTGAGAACTGCGACGCAACACATTGCGAACGCCGCCAATCCGGTTACGCGCGGTGTGCCGCTGGTGCTCAAACAACCCGGTGAGTTCTGCAGCGAGCGAGTCGCATTCTGCTTCACTTAGAACGGACAGGATGATTCGAAAACCGCGCGCGTGGAATTCGGCGACGGCATCCGGCACACGCCGAGCCGCAGTGGTCGCGTTCATTTCAGTCCCAACACATCCTGCATGTCGTAAAGCCCGGGCTTTTGCTTCACGACCCACAACGCGGCGCGCAACGCGCCGTTGGCAAACGTGTCGCGGCTCGATGCTTTGTGTGTCAGTTCAACCCGTTCGCCGTTGGCGGCAAAAACAACCGTGTGATCACCCACGACATCCCCGCCGCGAATCGAATGAATGCCAATTTCATGCGGGGTGCGTTCGCCTACGATGCCCTGTCGTCCGTGGCGCGCCGCTTTGTTCAATTGCAGATGGCGAACCTGCGCCAGTATCTCGGCCAGCGATTTGGCCGTGCCGCTGGGCGCATCCCGCTTGAGGCGATGGTGCATCTCGACCACTTCGAGGTCATAATCCGGGCCGAGAATCTCCGCCGCCTTCCGCGTCAGCCAGAACAGCGTGTTCACACCGGTGGAATAATTCGAGGACCAGACCATCGGAATTTGATCTTTGGCCTTCTTGATCTCGAAGGTCTCGGTGTCGTTGTGGCCGGTCGTGCCGATCACGAGCGCCTTCCCCTTTTGGGCGCAAAGTTCGGCCACACGGGGCGTCGCCTGATGCGAACTGAAATCAATCACGACGTCGCCGTTGCCGATCACGGAAGCGAGATCGTCGCCGGCGTCAATCTGCCCGACGACCTCAAGCTCGCGATGTTGTGGCGCACAGGCGAGCAAGGCTTTGCCCATGCGGCCTTTTGAACCCGTGATGATGATTTTGGTCATGGTTTCACGTTGGAGTCCACGCTTCAGCGTGTTCGGAACAAGCTCAAGCTTGAACACCAACTCATTTGAGAACTCCGCAAACTTTCAAAGTTTTCCGCAGCTTTTCGCGATTGGCCGTCGCCATCGGCACCAGTGGCAGGCGATATTCTTCCGCCATCAATCCCATCATCGCCAGCGCGGCCTTGACCGGGATCGGATTCGTCTCGATGAACAGGTCTTTGAACAGCGGATAAAAACTCGCGTGCAATTTGAGAGCGGCATTCAGGTCGCCGGAGGCAAACGCCTTCACCATGCGAGTCACTTCGCGCGGGATGACGTTGGACGCCACGCTGATGACACCTTGCGCGCCCACGGCCATGAACGGCAGCGTGAGGGAATCGTCCCCGCTCAGAATCGTGAACTTTGGCCCAAGCGCGGCGCGCAGTTGCGACACGCGGTCGGGATTACCCCCCGCTTCCTTCATCCCGATGATGCTCTTGCAATCGCGCGCGAGTCGGACGGTCGTGTCCACGCCGATTTCAACGCCGCAACGCCCCGGGATGCTGTACAGGATGATGGGCAGCCTGGTCGCCCGCGCGACCGCGCGGAAATGCTGGAACAAACCCTCCTGCGTGGGTTTGTTGTAATACGGCGCGACCTGGAGGGACGCATCCGCGCCGACCTTCTCGGCTTCCTTGGTGAGGTAAACGGCTTCCTTGGTGGAATTGCCGCCGGTCCCGGCGATGACCTTGGTTCTGCCGGCGGCGAATTTCACCGCCAGGTCCACGATGTGGATGTGTTCCTCGTAATCCACCGTGGGGGATTCGCCGGTGGTGCCGACGGGCACGATGCCGTCCACGCCCGCCTGAATTTGCATTTTAACCAGGCGTTGCATGGCCGCTTGATCAATCTGGCCAAGCCGAAACGGCGTTACCAGCGCGGTGTAAGTTCCAGTGAACATAAATAAACCAACTTGAGCATCGGCAAACCGGTCCGTTTTGGCCAGTCTGATTTTGCCAATCTTACGCCGGGAGCTTTTCCCCGAAGATTTCCGGCACGATGATTCCTTCCGAAATCCTCGTCACACTGCCGGTCATGCGGATGGCAAAGTCGTCACTGATTTCGATCTTGATGATGCCGCCGGGCATGTGGACGGAAATTTTGCGGTCGCAAAGCCCGAGCCTGTGCGCCACCGCCGCGGCCGCGCTGCTGCTGCTGCCGCTGGCCAGCGTGTAACCCGCGCCGCGTTCCCAGATTTCAATTTGGATGTTCGCGCGGTCGCGAACTTTCAGGAATTGAACATTGGTGCGCCGCGGAAAGTTCGGGTGCGTTTCCACGAGCGGACCGAATTCGTGCGCCAGTTGGGAGCTGATTTCCGCGAGCGGCAACACACAGTGCGGATTGCCAATCGTTGCGGCACAGAAGGTGAATTCACGGCCGCCCAGCGACATTTTTTCGTTGAGCACTTCGCGTTTTGGGCCGAGGACGGGGATTTTCTCACTATCGAAACTGACCCGGCCCATTTCCACGCGAACCATCCGCCCGGCTTCAAACACGGTGGATTTCACCACGCCGCCGGGGGTTTCGATGGCGAATTCATCCGCGCCGACCAGTTTCTGGTCCCACAGATACCGTGAAAAAATGCGCAGACCGTTCCCGCTCTTCTCCGCCTCGCTGCCGTCGGGGTTGAAAATGCGCAGGCCGAAGGGCGCTTTCTGCGAGGGCAGCGGCCCGAGCAGAATCCCATCCGAGCCGACGCCGTAGTTGCGGTGACAAATCATCTTCGTTTGCTCCGTCGTCAGCGGCGACGACAAATGTTTCGGGTCAATGACGATGTAATCGTTGCCCAGACCGTGGTACTTCCAGAATTTCATCTGCGACCGAGCATAGAAATACCGGCGAACAAAGTCGAGTGCGCGATGACCGGCGCAATCAGGAACTTTCAGAAGTTATGAACGGTCCCAAGCCGCTGGCTGTCAGTTGGCCGGTGGAATTCTCGCTTTACACCTAACGCGCCGGTTTACAGATTATGAAAGTGGCTGTGATTGAATCGCAAAACAACCGCTCGGGAAAAATTGCCACCGGCGTCAACGCCGGGGATGAGTTCCATGCCGCTCTGGCCGGCGCCATCGGGCGGTCGCAAGGCTATTTGTTAAGCGTGCAGAAACCGGAGGGTTACTGGATCGGCGAGTTGATGGTGGATTCCACACTCGTTTCCGACACGGTGGCGTATCACCATTGGAACGGGAAGGTGGACAAGGAATGGCAGCGCAAAGCCGTCAACCACATTTTCTCCATGCAACTGCCCGACGGTGGGTGGAACATTTACCACGGTGGGCCGTCGGAGGTGAACGCGACGATCAAGGCCTACCTCGCGCTCAAACTGGCGGGCGTGCCGGTGACCGACCCGCGCATGTTGCGGGCGCGCGAGGTCGCGTTGAACCTGGGCGGCGTGCCGCGCATGAACACGTTTTCCAAGCTCTACCTCGCCCTGCTCGGCCTGTTCCCGTGGGAATACGTGCCCACCATTCCGTGCGAAGTGCTGCTCATCGGCAAATGGTTTCACGTGAATTTCTGGGACATGAGCAACTGGTCGCGCGGCATGCTCGTGCCGCTGGCGATCATCAATCACTTCAAGCCCACGCGCCCGCTCGATCACGACACCAACCTCGACGAGCTTTACCCGGAGGGCATCAAGGAACGCGATCTGGCGCTCGCGCCCGACCCGGAGCGCATCACCTGGCGGAATTTTTTCCTGTGGCTCGACCGCCTGCACAAATTCGCCGAGTGGTTCGCCGAGCACGGCGTTCATCCGTTCCGCAAACGCGCGCTCAAGAAGGCCGAGCAATGGATGCTGGAACGTTTCGAAGGCTCGGACGGTCTCGCGGCGATCTTCCCCGCGATGCTAAACTCGCTCATCGCCCTCAAGGCGCTGGGCTACACCGACGATCATCCCGAAGTCCGGCGCGCGGAACGCGAGTTGAAAAAGCTCGAACACGAAACCGAACACACCGTCCGCATCGAACCCTGCCTCTCGCCGGTATGGGACACTGCCATTGTGACGATCTGCCTGCGGGAATCCGGCCTGCCCGCCGATCACCCGCGCCTCAAACAGGCGGCCGAATGGCTGATGGAAAAGGAAATCCGTTTTCGCGGCGACTGGTATCACAAGAACCCCGCCAAGGTCGAGCCCAGCGGTTGGGTGTTCGAGCATAACAACAAATGGAATCCGGACGTGGACGACACGGCCATGGTGCTGCTCGCCCTGCGGCTCGTACCAACGGACCATCCCAAGCAGCGCGACGACTGTTTTGTCCGCGGGTTGAACTGGATGATGACGTTTCAGTGCAAGGACGGCGGCTGGGCGGCATTCGACAAGGATTGCACGAAGAATATTTTGGAAAAGGTGCCCTTCGCCGACCACAACGCGATGCTCGATCCCGAGTGTGCCGACATTACCGCGCGAATTTTGGAATTGCTGGGTTACGAGAATTTCAGTGTCAAACACGTCCAAGTTGCGCGCGCGCTGGAATACATTCGGTCAAAACAGGAGACGGACGGCTCCTGGTATGGCCGGTGGGGCGTGAATTACATTTACGGCACGTGGCAGGTGTTGCGCGGCCTGCGCGCGCTGAACATTGACATGCACCAGCCGTGGCTGCTCAAAGCCCGCGACTGGCTCGAAAGTGTGCAGCACGAAGACGGCGGCTGGGGCGAGCGCTGCAACACCTACGACGATCCGATCTTCAAAGGCCAGGGCCCGAGCACCGCGTCGCAGACCGCCTGGGCCGTCATGGGCCTCTGCGCGTTTGACGATCCGGACCGACCCAGCCTGCGCCGCGGCATCGAATACCTCATCCGCGCGCAGAATTCCGACGGCTCATGGACCGAGCACGAAACAACCGGCACGGGATTCCCGAAGGTGTTCTACCTGAAATACGACATGTATCGAAATGCGTGGCCGCTGCTGGCACTGGCAAGTCATCGGCAGTTGGTGGAGCGGCAGGCGGTGACTGAAATCAACGGGCAATCGTTCAATCAAAACGTGCTTGCACAGCACGACGCGCTCGCGGCCGTGGTGAAGTAGCCCGTTCCGAAAAGAATTGTCCGCCCTGCCAATTCCCGGCAACTTGTCCGCGCTATGCAGCAGATAAATGTCGGGATGATCGGCGGCGGAACGGTCGGCAGCGGAGTTGGTCACGCGCTGCAAGAAAATGGCGGCGTTCTCTCCGCGCGGATCGGCGCGAAAATCAGCCTCCGCCGGATTGCGGTGAAGGCGTTCGACGAACCGCGCCCCTACCCCATCGCGCGGTCGCTCATGACGACCGACTGGCAGGAAGTCGTCAACGATCCGCAAAATCAAATCATCATCGAACTCGTCGGTGGCACGGGCATCGCCAAAACGATAGTGCTCGCGGCACTCACCAAGGGAAAAACTGTCGTCACGGCGAACAAGGCATTGCTGTCGGCGGCGGGCCCGGAACTTTTTGCCGCGGCCGCGAAAGGCGGGGCGAATCTTCACTACGAAGCCAGCGTGTGCGGCGGCATTCCCATCATCAAATCGCTCCGCGAAGGTTTCGTGGCCAACAAATTCCAGGCCATCTACGGCATCGTCAACGGCACGTGCAATTACATCCTCACGCGCATGAAGCAGGAAGGCGCGGATTTCGCCACCGTCCTGGCGGATGCGCAGCAGCAAGGATACGCAGAAACGCCGCCTGACCTGGACATTGACGGTCACGATGCCCAACACAAGATCGGCATTCTGGCCTCGCTCGCGCACGGATTCTGGGTGGACCATCACGACATCCACACCGAGGGCATTCGCGATGTATCGAAGATTGACATGCAGTTCGCCCAGCAGCTTGGTTACACGATCAAGCTGCTTGGCATTGCCAAACCCGCCGCGCCGAAATCGGCGATTCAAGTGTCCGTTTACCCGGCGCTCATTCCGAGTTCGCACGTGCTGGCGAGCGTGAACGGGGTGTTCAACGCCTGCTTTGTCCGCGGCGATGTCGTGGGCGACACACTGTTCTACGGGCGCGGCGCGGGCAAGGACGCCACGGCCAGCGCCGTCCTGAGCGACGTGGCCGATGCAGCGCTGGACTTGAAAAATGGTGGCGCGACGCGCCTGCAACCTTTTGTTGCATATGCAACAAAAGGTTGCGTCGTACCCATGGACGAACTCGTGTCGCGTTACTATGTACGCTTGAGTGTCGTTGATCGGCCGGGTGTGCTGGCGAAAATCGCGGCCATCTTCGCCGCGGCCAGAATCGGCATTTCGTCCGTGATCCAACCGGAAGGCCACGAAGGCAAGAGCGTCCCGCTGATCTTCATGTTGCACGACGCGCCCAACGCCGCGATGCGCAAGGCGCTGGCGCGGATCGCGAAGCTGTCCGTCGTAAAGGCGAAACCCGTGATGTTTCGCGTGGAGCAACTCAACTAACCATCGGGCAACATGGGCGTCGTTCTATTTCGGAGCACAAACGGGCAATCACCGTCGGTCAATCTGCGCGAAGCGCTGCTGGTTGGCCAGGCGCCGGATCGCGGACTGTACTTTCCCGAAACCTTTCCGCGATTCACCGCTGACGAAATCGCCGCGTTTTGCGGCCAGCCATATCACGAAATTGCCTTCCGGGTCCTGTCGCGTTACGCGGACGGCGTGATTGAGCCGGCCACGCTGGCGGGATTTTGCCGGGAAGCCTACGATTTCGAGATGCCGCTCGAACCAGTGGCGGGCATGGACCGCGTCCATTGTCTGCGGTTGGATTGCGGACCGACCGCATCGTTCAAGGACTTCGCGGCCCAAATGATGGCGCGAATGTTCGGCCTTTTTCTCCGCGAGACGAACCAGCAGGTGACGATCCTGACCGCCACGAGCGGGGACACTGGTTCGGCCGTGGCGCATGCGTTTCACAACATCGCCGGCGTGCGCGTGATTGTCCTGTTCCCGTTCGACGAGGTGAGCACTCACCAGCGGAAGCTGATGACCACGCTCGGCCGGAATGTCCGCACGATTGCCATTGACGGAAAATTCGACGATTGCCAGGCGATAGCGAAGCGAGCCTTCGCCGACCCGGCGCTCAAACACATCACGCTTTCCTCCGCCAATTCGATCAACATCGGGCGGCTGCTGCCCCAGAGCATTTACTACTTTTTTGCCGCCTCGCGGGTTGCGCAACCCGGCGAACCGGTCGTGTTCTCGGTGCCCAGTGGCAACTTTGGGGACATGATGGGCGCGGTTGTGGCCGCGCAAATGGGCCTGCCCATGCGCAAACTCATCGTCCCCGTCAATGACAACGACGCGTTCCCGAGGTTTCTCGCGACCGGGGTTTATCAAAAGATTGTTCCGTCGCGAAATTCCCTGTCCAACGCCATGAACGTCGGCCACCCGAGCAATCTGGCGCGGCTAGTGGCGGTTTATGGCGGGCAGATGGATGAAACGGGCAGAATCCACAAGGCGCCCGATCTCGCCGCCATGCGACGCGATCTTTTTTCCGCTTCCGTATCCGACGAGCAGACACGCGCGGCGTTGCGGCACGCGTGGACGAAACACAAGCTGCTTGTGGAACCGCACGGCGCGGTGGCCTGGCAGGGTTTTCTCGATTGGACCGCCGCCGAGGCGCGCAACGGAGCGCCCGCGGTCATTTTGGAAACCGCTCATCCCGCAAAGTTCCCGGAGGAAATCGAAAAGAATCTCGGTTTCACCCCGGACGTGCCTCCGGTGCTCCTCGCCGCGGAAAAGCTGCCCGAACATTACGACGAGATGGGGACGGATTACGAGGCCTTCAGGAAATATCTCCTCGAAAAACACCGTGCGGGTTGAGCCGCCCCGGCCGCCCCCACCACCCGGGTTGGCGGCGACTACGTCCGTTCAGGGCACAAACGGCCAGAACTTTGGAATGAACCAGACGGACAACATCCAGAAAATTAAAATCAACGGCAGGCCGATCTTCGTGAAGTCGGTGAAGCGGTAACCGCCGGCGCTGTAAACCATCGTGTTCGTCTGATAACCCACCGGCGTGGCAAAGCTGGTGGAAGCCGCGAACGTCACCGCCATGAGCATCGGCTTCGCGTCCACGCCCAGTTTCGCCGCGGTGGAAATGGCGATGGGTGCGAGCAAAACCGCCGCCGCGTTGTTGCTCATGAATTCGGTCAGCACCGCGGTCAACAGGTAAAGCACAGCCAGCACCACCACCGGTCCGAACGAACTCATCCGGCCCACCGTGTGCTCGGCAATAAACTGTGCTCCGCCGGAACGTTCCAGGGCCATGCCCAACGGCAACACGCCGGCCAGGAGAAAAATCACGCGCCAATCAATCGCCCGGAACGCCTCTTCCATGGTCAGGCAGCGTGATAGCACCATCAACAGCGCGCCGATAATCGCGCAAACGAAAATGGGCGCGACATTGGTCGCCGCCACGGTCACGACCGCACCAATGATCCCCAGGGCCGCAAGCGTCCGGCTGCTCCGCAGCGAAGGGGTTTCCACTTCGGCCAGCACGATCAGCGCGTCGTTGGTGCGCAGCCCCGGGAGATCGTGCTTCCGCATCAGCAACAGGAGCGCGTCACCAAACTGCAACCGGACCTGCGCGAGTTTTTCCCGCAGGAGCTGGCCGTGCCGCTGAAGGGCCAGCACGATGGCGTCGTAGCGCCAGTGGAACTCGGAACTGGCCAGGGTGTGCCCAACCAGATGTGACCGCGGCGCCACGAGCGCCTCAACGAGGGTCAGGTCTTGCTGCGCCAGCGTCGCGTCCTTGAGTTTGAACTCCGATTCGATCTCCAGCCCCGTGCTGGCGCGCAGATCCATCAGGCTTTGGACCTTGCCCCGCACGAGCAGGATGTCCCCGGCGCGCAATTGTGAGTCGTCCGGCGTCCAGATTTTCCGGTCGCCGCGCAGGATTTCGAGCACGGTGACGTCGTGTTTCACCCCGAGCCGGGATTCGGCCACCGTCTTGCCGACGAACGGGGACGTGGCCAAAACGCGCACTTCGGTGATGTATTCGCGAAGCTGGTAGGCTTCGGTCAATTCGGCGCCCCGCCGCGCCGGCAACAGCCAGCGGCTGGTGATCAGGAGATACACGGTGCCTGCCGTCAGGAGAATGACGCCAAATTGGGTGAACTCAAACATCTCAAACGCGCCCTTGCCCGCCTTCTCGGAGATGGAACTCACGAGCAGGTTCGTGGACGTACCAATGAGCGTGCATACGCCGCCAAATTGGGAGGCGAACGAAAGTGGAATCAGTACCCGCGAAGGCGGCAATCCCCGCCGGGCACAAACCATCAGGACGAGCGGCAAGAAGACCGCCACCGCAGCGGTGTTGTTGACGAATGCCGAAACCGTGCCGACCACGACCATGATCACCAGCAACAGCGCGGTTTGATTGCGTCCCAGCCGCACCAGCGCACGTCCGACCGCCGCCATCGCGCCGGTTTTTTCCAGCCCGGCGCTCAGCACGAACATCGCCGCGACGGTCACCACCGCCGCGTTGCTGAAACCGGAGAGCGCCTCCTCCAACGAGATCCATTTTTCCGGCTGCACGATTCCGGTGACCGGTCCCGTCACACACGTCAGCAACAAAGCGCCCAGCACCAGCAACGACACAAGTTCCACCGGCAAGCGTTCGGTGCTAAAGAGCACGAGGGCGGCCGCCAATAGGACCAGTATCAAAATCATTTCCACGTCCGCCAATATGGCAGGCTGACCCCGCCCGCGCCAAGGCATTGTGTTGTTCCATCCTCGGTTTTTGACGGACGGATTCAGCGGAACCGAATCGAGTTGGGCCGTCCCCTGACGAATTTCTCTTGGACAACCCGGAGTGAGCCGGCGCTATACTTGACGATTGCAGCCTGTGGCCTGCTCCCATCCACCGCGAGCCTCGCAGGCCGTATCCGGCCTCGCCGGATTTTTTCGTCTGACGGAATCATGAAATGGACCAAGCACAATTGCCGCGTTCGCCGGAGACGCCGGACCTGTTGGTTGACTGGCAGCAATGTCCCGTTGCTGTCCGGGTTCCCTTTGGCGGACAGGACGAACACGGTGGCAAATGGCGCAACGATTCAACTCCACAAAATCCGCTCAACCGCAATGTTGTATTTACACGCACCGCGGCTGTGGTTACTTCCTATAAAGCACTGAACCTATGTCCGCCAAGCCAACGCATCAAAACGGACTCGTTCCCGAGCCATTCTGGTACAAAAGCGGGGTCATTTATGAACTGCACGTGCGCGCATTTTTCGACAGCGACGACAACGGCGTCGGCGATTTTCGCGGGCTGACGCAGAAGCTTGACCATCTCAAGGACCTCGGCGTGACCGCGCTCTGGTTGTTGCCGTTTTATCCCTCGCCGCTCAAGGACGACGGCTACGATATCGCGGATTACTTCGACGTGCATCCGATGTACGGCACGCTGGCGGATTTCAAAACATTTCTCCGCGAAGTTCATCGCCGCAATCTTCGTGTCATCACCGAACTGGTCATGAACCACACGTCCGACCAGCACCCGTGGTTTCAGCGCGCGCGCCGGGCCAAACCCGGCAGCCGCTGGCGGAACTTTTACGTCTGGAGCGAAACTCCGGATCGCTACAAGGACGCCCGCATCATCTTCAAGGACGTCGAGGTCTCCAACTGGAGCTGGGACCACGTTGCGCAGGCTTACTACTGGCATCGCTTCTTTTCCCATCAGCCGGACCTCAACTATGAGAATCCGGAGGTGTTCGACGAAATGGTCAAGGCGCTGGATTTCTGGCTCGACCTCGGGGTGGACGGCTTGCGGCTGGATGCCGTGCCGTATCTGTTCGAGCGCGAGGGGACCAGTTGCGAAAACCTGCCGCCGACCCACGATGCGCTGAAGCGACTGCGCCAGCACGTGGATGAGAAATACAGCGGCCGCATGTTGCTGGCCGAGGCGAATCAGTGGCCCGAGGACGCCGTGGCTTACTTCGGCGCCGGCAAGGGCGATGAATGTCACATGGCGTTTCATTTCCCGTTGATGCCGCGCTTGTTCATGGCGTTGCGCATGGAAGACCGCACGCCGATCGTGGACATTCTCGAACAAACGCCTGCCATTCCAGAAACCAGCCAATGGGCGCTGTTCCTGCGCAATCACGACGAGCTGACCCTCGAAATGGTGACCGATGAGGAGCGCGATTACATGTATCGCACTTACGCGCACGTGCATCAGGCGCGGCTGAATCTGGGCATCCGCCGCCGTCTCGCACCGTTGCTCGGCAACGATCGCAAACGCATCGAACTCCTGAATGCGCTGCTTCTCTCGCTGCCCGGCACGCCGGTGCTTTACTACGGCGACGAAATCGGCATGGGTGACAACATCTTTCTGGGCGACCGGAACGGCGTCCGCACCCCGATGCAATGGAGTTCGGACAAAAACGCCGGCTTCTCGCGCGCCAATCCGCAAAGCCTCTACCTCCCGATCATCTACGATCCGGAATACCACTACGAGGCGGTGAACGTGGAGGCGCAGATGCACAATCCCCATTCACTCCTCTGGTGGCTGCGCCGCCTGCTGGCCCTGCGCAAACGCTGGCGCGCGCTGGGTGAGGGCCGGTGCGAATTTCTCCAACCCGAGAATCGCAAGGTCATCAGTTACCTGCTCCGTCATGAAGATGAAACCCTCCTGGTCGTGGCCAATCTTTCGCGTTTCGTGCAACCGGTGGAGCTTGATCTGGCGGCGTTTGCCGGCTGCACGCCCGTCGAGTTGTTTGGCCGGACCCGGCTGCCGGTCGTCACGGAAAAGCCCTACCTTCTGACCCTCAATTCGCACGGTTTCCTTTGGTGCTCGCTCGAACGCGCGAACGCGCCGACCGCAGGAGTTGCCAGGCCGACCGGCGACGAACTGCAAACCCTGTCCGTGGCCGGGAACTGGACCGACGTGCTGGGCGAGAACAACAAACAACCATTGGAACAGTGCCTGGCTGCCTGGCTTCGCACACAACGATGGTGTGGCGACCAGAACAAGTCCGTGAATCTGGTCACCATTCGGGACAGCATCCAGCTCAGCGATGGTGACGTGTCCTTTGCGATGCTGCTCGCGCAGGTGGACTTCGAACAGGGCGACTTCGACTGGTATGCGCTGCCCGTGGCGTTTGCCCACGGGGAGCCATGCGACACGTTACGTGCGCAGTCCCCGCCGGCCGTCATCTGCGAACTGAAAGTGGCGGCGACCGGCCAGCAAGGCATGCTCTACGATGCGACGGCCAGCCGCGATTTCTACAAGGCCATGCTCGACTTCGTGCGCCAGGAAAAAAGCGCCCCGGGCGGCGGCGGGGTATTGATCGCCTCTTTCTTCGATGCGTTCCGCCGGGCCATGGGTGAAGCCCCGTTGCCCGAGCCAACCGCGATCAACCGGGATCGCAACAATGCGTCCGTCGTGTTCGGCGACAAATTGGTGCTGAAACTGTTCCGCCGGCTGGAGGGCGGCAAGAATCCCGACGTCGAAATCACCCGCTTCCTGACCGAACGCGGGTTTCCGCACGCGCCGCAACTGGCCGGTTCGCTCGAATTCCGCGCGCCGCAACAGGACCCCCTGACCATCGGCATGGTCACGGGATTCGTGGCGAATTCGTGTGACGCCTGGACCTACACGCTCGATGCGCTGGGCCGTTACTACGACCGCGTCGGCACGCTGGCGACGCCAAGCCCGGAGATTTCCGGCAGCGCGTTTCCGCCAGCCGTGCTGTTGCAGCCAGAACTGAGCCGGGAGGTGATCGAGGTCGTCGGGACGTATCTGGATTCAGCGCGCTTGTTGGGCGAACGCACGGCGGCGCTGCACATGTGCCTTGGTTCGGAAGCGGACGACAAGGAATTTGCGCCCGAGCCCTTTACGCCCCATTACGTGCGCGGATTGTTCCAATCCATGCGCAACCAGGCCAAACAAAACCTCGGGCTCTTGCGCCAGCAACTCCGGCGACTGCCCCCCGATGTGCTGCCGCTGGCGGAAAAAGTCCTGGCGCAGGAAGCCGCCCTCATCAATCGGTTTCGACAACTCAACGAGCGCCGCATCAATGCCCGGCGCATTCGTTGTCACGGGGATTTTCATCTTGGCCAGTTGCTCTACACCGGCAAGGATTTCGTCATCATTGACTTTGAGGGCCGGCCGGCGCTTCCGTTGAGCGAACGGCGCATCAAACGCTCGCCGTTGCGGGACGTGGCCGGCATGATGCGTTCGTTTCACTACGCCGCCTGGGCGGGACTCGACGAGCACGTCCAACGCGGCGGATCCGAGCACGAGCGCCGGTCGAACTTCGCGGCCTGGTTGCGGTTGTGGCATCACGCGGTGTGTTCGGTTTACTGGCGGGCGTATGCAAAGGCGATGGAAGCATCGGATCTCCTTCCCCGATCCGAGAGCGACCTGCGGCTGCTCCTGCCGGTTTTCCTGCTCAACAAGGCCGTTAATGAAATAGGCCACGAACTGATCCGCCGCCCCGCGTGGCTGCATGTCCCATTGCAGGCCGTTCTGGATCTGCTCGAGCCAGACCCGACCGGATAGACTCTCATGGAACAACAACACCAGCGCATGACGGCCACGAGCATCAACCCTCCGCCCCAACCCGCCAGAAATCCGGCGGAACGCGCCACCCCGGGTGGACGCGTGCCGCACGCAACGTATCGTTTGCAGTTCAATCGCAATTTCACCCTGCGCCAGGCCATCGAACTGGTGCCTTACCTCGATGCGTTGGGGATCAGTCATCTTTACGCGTCACCTTTGCTCAAAGCGTGTCCGGGCAGCACGCATGGCTACGACGTGTGTGATTACTCGCAGATCAATCCCGAGCTCGGCACCGAAAGCGACCTGCAGGAACTCGTCGCGACGTTGCGCCAACGGAACATGGGCCTAGTGTTGGACATCGTTCCCAATCACATGGGCATCGGTTGCCGGGAAAACGCCTGGTGGTGGGACGTGTTGAAAAACGGCCGCGCCAGCCGGTTCGCGGAGTATTTTGACATTGATTGGGATTCGCCCGACCCGCGGCTGCGCGGCAAGGTCCTGTTGCCCGTGCTGGGCGATTTTTATGGCCGCGTCCTGGAGCGCGGAGAGCTGAAGCTGGGCTATGAGCAGGGCGAAATCGTCCTGTGCTACTACGAACATCGCTTTCCCATCAGGCGCGAAACGCTGGACGTGCCGCCCACATCCGTTCCGGAAACGCTCGCGGCGCTGAACGCCGACCTCGGCGCGCTGGATGCGCTGATTCAAAAGCAATCCTACCGGCTCGCCGGCTGGCGGCATGGCAACGCCGAGTTGAACTACCGTCGCTTCTTCGACATTTCCACGCTCGCCGGCATCCGCGTCGAGGATGCGCGTGTATTCGGTGCGGCGCACGCGCTGATCCTGCACTGGTTTGCGAACGGCTGGATTGACGGCTTCCGCGTGGATCATCCCGACGGACTGCACGATCCCACGGAATACTTCGAGCGGCTGCGCACCGCCGCGCCCCGCGCCTGGATCATTGCGGAAAAAATCCTGCAACCCGGCGAGATGATGCCGGAGGATTGGCCTGTCGCAGGCACGACCGGGTACGAGTTCCTGCGCCGGGTCACCGGCTTGTTTGTGGACCCGGACGGGGAAAAACCCTTGACGGACATCTACGCCGAATTCACCGGCGAGCCAACGGATTACGGCGTGGTCGTCCGGGAAAAGCAACGTCGCGTGCTGCGCGACCTCCTGGAAGCCGAAGTCAACTGGCTCACCCGGCTGCTCCTGCGGATCGCGGCACGCTACTGGCGCTACCGCGATCTGAGCGAAACCGACCTCCGCGAAACGCTGATTGATGTCACCGCGCGGCTGCCGGTGTATTGCACCTACGTGCAGGCGCACCTCGGTCGCGTGCCCGATGCGGACGCGGCGGTCATCACCGAAACCATCGCCTGGGCGCGCCAACGTCAGCCCAACCTGCCGCCCGAGGCGTTTGCTTTCATTGAGGATTTGTTGCTGCTGCGCCTGCGCGGTGAAGTGGAACATGAATTCGTCATGCGCTTCCAACAACTCACCGGCCCGACGATGGCCAAGGGCGCGGAAGACACGGCCTGCTACTGCTTCAACCGCCTCATCGCCCTGAACATCGTGGGCGGCGATCCCAGCCGGTTCGCCGTCTCTCCGGATTTCTTCCACGACCGCTGCGTCCGGGCTTTGCGCCGCTGGCCGGACTCCATGCTCACGACCTCGACCCACGACACCAAGCGCAGCGAGGACGTACGGATGCGGATCTGCGTGCTCTCCGAAATTCCGCCGGAATGGCGCGCGGCGGTCGTCCGCTGGTCGGCCCTGAACGCGAAGCATCGCCGTGGCGACTGGCCCGATCGCAACCTCGAGTATTTCTACTATCAAACGCTCATCGGCGCCTGGCCGCTGCCGTTGGACCGCGCTTTGGCGGTCATGGAAAAAGCGGCGCGCGAGGCCAAACAACACACGTCGTGGACGCGACGCAATGCGGCTTACGAAACCGCGCTGCGGGATTTCATAACCGGCACCCTCAACGACAAGATGTTTGTCGCCGACCTCGAACGCTTTGTCGCCCGAATCGTCGAGCCGGGGCAGGTCAATTCACTGGCTGAGACCCTGCTCAAAATCACCACGCCCGGCGTGCCGGACTTTTATCAGGGCAACGAACTGTGGGATTTGAGCCTGGTGGACCCGGACAACCGGCGTCCGGTAGATTTTGAAACGCGCGTGCGTTTGCTGGCCGAGGCGCAAGCCCTGCCCGCCGATCAAATCTGGCAGCGGCGCGAAGCCGGATTGCCGAAGCTGTGGCTGATCCGGCAGACGCTTCAGTTCCGCCGCCGCCATCCGGAATTGTTCGGCGCGGAAAGTTTTTACGAGCCATTGGAGGCGAACGGCCCCAAGGCCGCGCACGTCGTCGCCTTCGCCCGCGTTCATGGCAACCGGGCGATGTTGGTGGTTGTGCCCCGGCTTTTGATCGGCTTGGGTGACGGCAGACACCACACACCCGTGGGAGAAGCAGTCTGGCGGGACACCGGCTTGGGGTTGCCGGTCGATTGGCGCGATTCAACCTGGCGCGACATCTTGACCGGCGAGGAAATCACCGCGACCTCCAAACGCGGCGTGCCGGCGCTTCGCGTGGGCGATTTGCTCCGCCATTTCCCGGTCGCGCTCCTGGAGAAATCCGGCCCATGAGCTACCTGCCCATCGAAAATCATGGCGTCATCGGCAACCTGAACACCGTCGCGCTGGTCGGGATGGACGGGTGCATTGATTTCTTCTGCTGCCCGTATTTCGATTCGCCCTCGGTGTTCGCCTCGCTGCTGGACGCGCAGAAGGGCGGTCGGTTCAAACTGGCGCCGGTGTTGGAGGAGGCGTCGCACAAGCAGCTCTACCTTCCCGACTCCAACATCCTGCTTACCCGGTTTCTTTCCGCGGAAGGCGTCGCCGAGGTGTCCGATTTCATGCCGGTGTCGCCGCCCTGGCCCGTGCATACGATCATCCGCCGGGCGAAAGCCGTGCGGGGGGACATCCATTTCCGCATGGTCTGCGCGCCGCGCTTCGACTACGGGCGCGCCCGCCACCGCGTCGAGGTCCGGGACGACGCGGTCTTGTTTTGTTCCGAAGGAGCGGACGGGTTGGTGCTCCGGCTCAAGAGCGATTTTCCGTTGCGACCCGTGCAGGGTAACGCCACCGCCGAATTCACGCTGCGCGCCGGGCAAACGGCTGCCTTCGTCCTCGAACGCGTGGAGGCGGATGAAACCGGCTTCGTGCTGCAGGAGCCATGGATGGCCAACTGCTTCAAAGACACGCTGAACTTCTGGCGCGACTGGATCAGCCGCTCCGTGTATCGCGGGCGCTGGCGCGAAATCGTGAATCGCTCAGCGTTGTTGCTCAAACTGCTGACCTCGGCCCGGCACGGTTCGATGGTGGCCGCCCCCACTTTTGGCCTGCCGGAACAACCAGGCGGGCCGCGCAACTGGGATTATCGCTACACCTGGATTCGCGACGCCAGCTTCACGATTTACAGTTTGATGCAGTTGGGATTTACCGAGGAAGCCGGCGCGTTCTTCCGGTGGTTGGAGCAGCGTTCCCATGACTGGCAGGACGAAACTCCGCTGCAGGTCCTCTACGGCCTCGACGGCCGGCGCGAATTTGAAGAAACGCCCCTGCCCCACTTCGCAGGCTACCGCAACTCGACGCCCGTCCGCATCGGCAACGCCGCGGGGCGGCATTTGCAACTGGATATTTACGGCGAATTGATGGATGCGGTCTGCCGTTACGACAAATTCGGCCAGCCGATCACCTTCGAATTCTGGCAACGCCTGGCGAAGATCGCCGATTGGGTTGCGCGTCACTGGCAGCAGCCCGACGAAGGCATCTGGGAGGTGCGGGGCGGGCGGCGGGAATTCCTTTTCTCGCGCGTCATGTGCTGGGTGGCGTTGGATCGCGCCATCCGCCTGGCGCAGAAACGTCAATTCCCCGGTCCACTGGACGAATGGGAACGGATGCGCGGCCGGATTCACGACGACATCCACCAACACTTCTGGAACGAGGACCTCCGCGCGTTTGTGCAATACAAGGACGCCACCGCCGTGGATGCGGCCACGCTGCTGATGCCGATGGTCCATTTTATTCCAGCCAACGACGAGCGCTGGTTTCACACCCTCCGACGCATCGAAGAAGTGCTGGTGCAGGATTCGCTGGTGTTTCGTTACGATCCCAAACACGCCGCCGCCGATGGCCTGGACGGCGGCGAAGGGACTTTCTCGCTTTGCTCCTTCTGGTATGTCGAGTGCATTTGCCGCTCCGGCGAGGTGCAGAAGGCGCGCTTCCTTTTCGAGAAAGCGCTCGGCTACGCTAACCATCTCGGACTTTACGCCGAGGAACTCGGACCGCGCGGCGAACATCTGGGAAATTTTCCGCAGGCGTTTACGCACCTGGCCCTGATCAGCGCCGCCTGCAACCTCGACCGCAGCCTCGATCAAGCCGGTTACGCCTGAAGACCGCACCGACACTGACATGACTCAACCCGCACAATTTCGCGTCTGGGCCCCCCTGCCCCGCAAGGTGGAACTCTTCATGGACGGCCGCCGGCACAGGATGCATCGCGGCGACGACGGCTGGTGGAGCGCCGAACTCTCCCTCCGCGAAGGCGACCTGGACTACGGTTTCGTGCTGGATGGCGAAGGACCGTTTCCCGACCCGCGTTCGCCGTGGCAACCCAACGGCGTTCACTCGCTCTCGCGCATCGTGGATCACTCCGCGTTTGCCTGGACGGACGCGGGCTTCAAGGCCCGTCCGCTTTCGCAAGCCGTGATTTACGAACTGCACATCGGCACGTTCACGCCGCAAGGCACGTTCGAGGCGGCGATTGAAAAGCTGGATCATCTGGTGCAACTCGGCGTGACGCACGTCGAGTTGATGCCGGTGGCGCACTTCTCCGGCAACCACGGCTGGGGCTACGACGGCGTGGACTTGTTCGCGCCACACCACGCCTACGGCGGTCCGGCGGGATTGAAGCAACTGATGTATGCCTGCCATGCCCGTGGGTTGGCCGTGCTGTTGGACGTGGTCTATAACCACCTCGGTCCGTCGGGCAATTATCTGGCCAATTACGGCCCTTACTTCAACGACCGCCATCACACGCCCTGGGGCTGGGCGGTGAATTTCGACGGCCCGCACAGCCACGAAGTCCGCCGCTTCTTCAGCGACAACGCGCTGATGTGGCTGCGCGATTATCATTGCGACGGACTCCGGCTGGATGCGGTGTGCCGGATCTTCGACCAGTCCGCCCGCCCTTTCCTGGAGCAACTCGGCGAGGAAGTAGAACAACTGGCCCAACAATCGGGACGCCGTTTGGTGCTCATCCCGGAAAGCGACCTCAACGATCCGCGCCTGATCCAGTCACGCGAACAGGGCGGGTTTGGCCTCGACGCCCAGTGGAGCGACGACTTTCACCACGCACTGCACAGCGTGCTCACGGGCGAGCGGAGCGGTTATTACGAGGACTTCGGCACGCTGGCCGACCTGGCCAAGGCGTTGCGCAATGCCTACGTCTATGACGGGCGTTTTTCCGTTCACCGGAAACGACATCATGGCCGACCGGCGGTGGGGCTGGATGACCATCATTTTCTTGGCTACGCGCAAACCCACGATCAGGTGGGCAATCGCGCGCGCGGCGAACGGCTTTGCCATCTCGTCAGCCCGGGCCGGACGAAAATCGCCGCCGCACTGGTCTTCGCGTCGCCGTTTGTTCCCATGCTGTTTCAGGGCGAAGAATGGGCCGCCAGCTCTCCCTTCCAATACTTCACCGACCATCCCGAACCCGACCTGGCCCAAGCCGTCCGCGAAGGCCGCCGCCGCGAATTCGCCGCGTTCGGTTGGCAACCGGAGGACGTGCCCGACCCACAGGCACGCGAAACTTTTGAGCGATCAAAGTTGAACTGGGCTGAATGTTCCGTCGGCCACCACGCGGAAATGCTCGCGTGGCACCGACAACTCATCCGCCTCCGCCAGGCCGAAACCTCGTTGAATGACGGGAGGCTCGAACTCGTCACCACCCGCTTCGACGAATCCGCCCGCTGGTTCGTGCTGGAACGAGGTCCGGTATGCGTGGCGATCAATCTGGCTGACAAAACCCAGCGCGTTCCCCTGCCCTCCCGTGCGCATCAACTCTTGCTCGCGTCCGAACATGGCCTCGCGCTTTCCGCAAACGGGATGACGCTCCCGCCCGATTCGGTCGCCATCACCAAGCACGTGCCGTGAAGGGAGATTTCACACCGCGCACAAACCGCCAACAAACCGGAGCGCCGGCTTGCAGCCGGCTTTGGGGCTGGCGAATGTCCAAAGCCGGTCACAGGCCGGCGCTCCATCTCGGCGAGCGTGATATTTCCAGATTAAGGCGCGCTTGGTTTCGGGATATTCGTTGGGGCGAGCGGTTTGTCGAAAATCAGTTATCGCGCTGCCCTACTTTTTCGAACCGTAGCCGGGCTTCGCCTTTCCGTCGTCATCGAGTTTGCCGCAGGCCCACAACAGACCGCGCGTGACGAGGTCGAGGTAACGGCCGTCCGACACGGTTTCCGTGTTGTGGCCCAGCGTGGTGCTGAACACCCGCGTGCCGTGGTAATCATTGACCCAGACGCAAACAAAGTTGCTCTCCTTCGCGCGTCCGCTCTTGTCCGTCAGAGTTTGTTTGCCCGAGGCCAGCGGCGTGGCGGTCGGCAGGACTTGAATGTTGTTGTAAAGCTCCTCGTTGATCGTCGTCCAGTCGCTCATGCCCCGAATGATGGGTTGTTCCTTCTCCGTGAAGTGAATGGCAATCGGCAACTGCGGGCCATGACCGCTGGATTGGAGGCCGAGATACTCGAACCACATGGCGCGGTCGGAACCGGGCGCGGCCTTTTCGATCGGATTGCCGATGCGAAAGCTGTGCATGGCGCAGTGGAGATTGACGGCCGGCATGCCCGACCGATGCGGCGCGAGAATGCCTTGGATGACGCCCGGATCACTGATCGCGCTGGCACACTCATCGTGAATGATCACGTCATAGCCCTTCGCGTAATCCGGATTGCCGACAATGGCGAGCGGCGGCGCGGTGCTCTTATCGTCGCTGTGAATCTGTGTCACCACCACGTTGGCGCGCTCCTCCAAGCCGCGTTTGAGAACGTCCTTTTGCTGCTTGTAGTCGTGGCAGCAACCGCCGGTGATCAACAACACGCGAAGCGGCTTGACCTCCGCCGCTTGGGTCACGGCCAGCATGCCAATCCAGCCGCCGATCACGATCAGTAAAGTTTTATGCATCGGCAGTTGATACTCCGAGTTGCGCCGGGATGAAAGCAGGAATTCTGGATGCCCGACGGATCGGACGCAGCCACGCCGACGCACTGTTCTTGAGGAGAGTCACCTTCCGTCGCACCCATCAGCCGGTAATGATTGAAAACACCGCCCCCGTGCACCCTGGGTCAGACAAACGACAATCATTACTAATCTGTAATCTTCCAGACAGCTTCCCGTCACGGGTCAGGGTGTCGAACCCGATACAGTCTGAAAAACTAACAAACCATGAATATGAAAATAATTTTCAAATCACAACGGGGCCGGTTCTTCGCCATCGCGACGGCCGTAATCGTGGCGCTGGGCGGTTCCGCCTTCGCCTTCACCCAGGCGGCCAAAGCCAAATCGGACACGCCCAACATCAACGTGCCTCTGGACGAAACGCCGGTGGCCCGGGAGAGCCTGCCCACCGGCAGTTACGCTCCGGTCGTCAAGAAGGTCGTTCCCGCCGTGGTCAAGATTGAGACGTCGGCGAAGTTGGAAAAGGCCGGCCTGGAACAGTTCCCGGGCATGGACGATCCGTTCTGGCGGCATTTCTTCGGGAATCAATTCGGCCGCATGATGCCGCGCAACCAAGCCGGACCGCAGCTCATGCGCGGCCTGGGGTCGGGCGTGATCATCACCAAGGACGGTTACATTCTCACGAACAACCACGTCGTGGATGGCGCCAAGGATGTAAAAGTGACCCTGGAAGACGGCCATGATTACACCGCCAAGGTAGTTGGCCGCGATCCGAAGACCGATCTGGCGGTAATCAAAATTGACGCCACGAACCTTCCGGTCGTGCCGATGGCGGACAGCAGCAACGTGCAGGTTGGCGACGTGGTGCTGGCCATTGGCAATCCGTTCGGCGTCGGCCAGACCGTGACGAAGGGCATCGTGAGCGCCACCGATCGCGGCAACGTGGGGATTGAAGCCTACGAAAACTTCATCCAGACCGACGCGGCGATCAATCCGGGCAATTCCGGCGGCGCGCTGGTGGACATCCAGGGCCGGTTGATTGGCATCAACACGGCGATTCTCAGCCGTTCCGGTGGCAGCCAGGGCGTTGGCTTTGCCATCCCCTCGGAGATCGCGCGCAACGTGATGGAAAGCCTGATCGAGAATGGTCAGGTCACGCGCGGCTATCTGGGCGTCATGATTCAGAATGTCACCCCGGCCCTGGCCGAACAGTTCAAGCTCAAGGAATCCAAGGGCGCATTGATTGGCGACGTGGTGAATGACGGTCCCGCGGACAAGGCCGGCTTGGAGCCGGGCGACGTGATCGTGGAGTTCAACGGCAAGAAAGTACCGGACAGCCGGCGGCTGCAACTCAGCGTGGCGGACACCAAGCCGGGCACGACCGTGCCGGTGGAGGTCCTGCGGGATGGCAAAACGAAGACCTTGAAGGTGACCGTCAAACAGCTCCCGGGCACGGAGCAACTGGCCGCCAACAAACCGGATGAAAACGGCGACACGGGAACGCTCAACGGCGTGGCGGTGAGCGACCTCGACCCGCAGGCACGGCGGGAGTTCAACATCCCGAAGGATGTGAAGGGCGCGGTGGTGACCGAGGTGGCGCCGGGATCCGCGGCGGCCGAAGCGGGGTTGAAACCCGGCGCGGTGATCCAGGACATCAATCATCAGTCGGTCAAGAATTCCGAGGACGCGATCAAGTTGACGGAGAATGCCGCGAGCAAGCGGACGCTGCTCCGCGTCTGGGAAAACGGCGGCAGCCGTTACATCGTCGTGGATGAGAGCAAGCACGCTGGTTGACGCTCGCCATCTGCCGCGGACCCTCCCGCCCCTCACAGCCAGGCGGGAGGGTTTTTTGTTCTGCTTGCTTGAACCCCGCCACGCGTCATCATGGAAGCAAACGTGCGCATACTCGTTGTCGAGGATGATCAAAAGATCGCGTCGTTCGTCGTCAAAGGCCTGAAGCAAAACGGCTACGCCGTGGACCACAGCGCCGACGGCGAACGCGCGCAGGCGCTGCTGCTGACGGTGTCGTACGACGCGGCGGTCGTGGACATCATGTTGCCCAAGCTGGATGGGTTGAGCCTGATCCAGCAGGTCCGCGCCCGGAATGTTCGCACGCCGGTGCTGATGCTCAGCGCGCGCGCCTCGGTGGACGACCGCGTGCGCGGCTTGCAAGCCGGCGGGGATGATTATTTGACGAAGCCCTTTGCGTTTTCGGAATTGCTCGCCCGAGTGCAGGCGCTGATCCGCCGCGCCACCCGGACCACCGAGCCAACGCAACTGACGGTGGGCGACCTTTCCATGGACCTGGTCACCCGCGCGGTGCGGCGCGGCGGCGAGACCATCGAGTTGCAGCCGCGCGAATTTGCCCTGCTCGAATATCTGATGCGCAACTCGGGCCGGGCCGTAACCAAGACGATGATTCTGGAGCACATCTTCGATTTCAGTTTCGACCCGCAGACGAACGTGGTGGACGTGCTGGTGCACCGGGTTCGCAGCAAAGTGGACCCCAACAAGCAGATGATTCACACCCTCCGGGGCGTTGGCTATGTCCTTCGACCTGCTTGACCGCGCGCGGCGAAACATCGGGGTCCGGCTGGGACTCTGGTACGCGTTCATCTTCGCCCTGGGCAGTTTCGCGCTGCTCGCGCTGGCGTACTATCTTCTCGCCGCGGCCATCGGCAGCAAGGACCGCGAGGTGCTGAAGGCGCGGCTGCGGGAATTCGCCGCCATTTACGAGAACCGCGGCATCGTCAGCCTGCGCAACGCGATTCAATCGGAGCAAGGAGGCCAGCGGGCTTTCTTTGTCCGCGTGGTGAGCGCGTGGAACGATGTTTCATTTGTCAACGTGCCTGACGACTGGATCACGTTCAAAGACCTGCCCGGCGGTCTGGCCGGCTACCGGCAGCAGGTCGGCGTCGTGCGCCTGCCCAAGAATGCGGAAAGGGATTTCGTCATCGCCTCGGCGGCGCTGCGCGACGGGGCTCTGCTCCAGGTGGGCCGCGTCACCGACAGCCGCACGGCCCTGCTCGATCCAGTACGGAGAAGTTTCATCATCGTGGGCAGCCTCACGACCCTGTTGAGTTTTGGCATCGGCGCGTTCGTAGCCAACCGCGCCATGAAACCGGTTCGCCAAATTGTGGCGACTGCCCGTTCCATCATTCAAACCGGCCAGCTCGACGCGCGCGTGCCCGTTCGCCACGCCGACGATGAGCTGGCGGAGTTGGTCCGCTTGTTCAACACGCTGCTCAACAAAAACGAGGCCCTGATCCGGTCCATGCGGGAATCGCTCGACAACGTGGCGCACGACCTGCGTACGCCCTTGACCCGCCTGCGCGGCACGGCGGAACTGGCGCTGCAACCGAACGTGGAGCCGGCGAGCGCGCGCGAAGCGCTCGCGGATTGCGTCGAGGAATCGGAACGCGTACTGGACATGCTGAACACGGTCATGGACATCACCGAGGCGGAAGCCGGGATGATGAAACTGAACCGCGAGCAACTGGACCTCTGCCAGTTGGTCCGCGAAGTCGTCGAGCTGTACGAGTACGTTGCCGACGAACGAAAGGTTGGCGTTCGGGCCGAGTTGCCCGGACCGCTCGCGGCACAGGTGGATCGCAACCGCATCCGGCAGGTGTTTGCGAACCTGCTCGACAACGCCATCAAATACACAGCCGAGGGCGGCAACGTCCGCATCGCGTTACGGGACGAGCCGGATTGGGTGGTGGTGTCATTTCGCGACACGGGCACTGGCATTCCGGAGAGCGAACAGGAAAAAATCTGGACGCGGCTGTATCGCGGCGACAAGAGCCGCACCGAGCGCGGGCTGGGTCTCGGTTTGAGCCTGGTCAAAGCGGTGGTGGAGGCGCATCGCGGCCAGGTCACGGTCACCAGCAAGCCCGGCGAGGGGGCGGAGTTTACCGTTATCCTGCCAAAGTTGGCCAAACCAGCGACGACGTGATAGGGGCACTCGCCTCGAGACGAGCCCGGTTGTCGCACGCTTCAACTCCCGGCCAGCCAGGCGAGGGCGTCGTTCAACGCGGTGTGATCGAAGTACTGGATTCTGGCGGTCGTGAAGGGTTTGCAGAACACCGCCATGCCATGCTGCCATTTGGTTTCGCCCACCACTGCCAACCGTTCGATGTCGCCAAAGTGGTGCGCGGCAAATTTCGTGTCCGCCCACATCGCCCCGACGGTCCAACCGTGAAAATCGTGCATCTGCACCAGCATGCGGATTTTGCCGTGTTGCTTCACCAGCCGTTCCACGACCGGCACAAACGTCTCATAGTCCTCTTTGAGGAGCTTGCCGGATAGCAACACTTCCAGCATTTTACCGCTGTCCTTTTCTTCGATCTTAATCGCCATAACGGATGCCTTTCTGGTTGACTGCACTCACTACGTTGCCGCCCCGAACGGCGCGCCGGGATCGCAAAAACGATCCGCCTTTGGAGCTGACCTTGGTTGAACCGGGTCGGGGTTCATGAAACCCGGGACTCATCGGACGCTTTCCCCATGGAAAGAAAACCGATCAGCAAGCCGACCCCAAAAGCCAGACCGATGAACCCATACGGATGTTCACGAACGACCACATCGGTCCGTTTGGCCGCCACCTTCAGGCCGGCGACCGCCTGCGCCTGTAATTCTCCAACGGTGGTTTTGGCGCGCGTCAAAGAAGCTGTGATGCGCGAACGCGCTTCTTTCGCCTTGTCACTCATGTCGTGGGCGGTGGCGTTGAGCAGGGTCTCGGCGTCGCGCGTCAACGTCTTGAGGTCCGCCACCGCCCGCTCACGCGCCAGCCGGCTGTGAGCCGCTTCGATGTCGCCGAAGTAGGTTTCCATAATTCAATATTTCCCGTTTCGAATGTTTTTCAACTGGCGGCCCGCGCGACCCATGAACCAGGACAAACCATAAGATCATCCTGTGCCAAAATCGCATCCCATCCCCTCAGAATTCGCGACCGCAACCTGCCCAAACGCCGGACGCCATTAGCGATAGCAACTCGTTTGTGAACAAGGCAAGTGAAAGTGCAAGCCGTTGTCATATCAGCCCAAATCGTCCGCCCCCCCCCGCTCGAAATTCGCGTGATGAGAATACCACCGTTCCGTCGGGCCTTGGCCGCAACCGAACCGCCTTGCGGCGGATGCTCCCAGAACGAAAACTCAGCTAGGCAACCTGACGAACGGCGTCTCGTCCGCCGAATGGGTTCGGCACGTGCATGGAACACTCCGGATCGTCACGCCACTGACCATCCACCAGAAAACGATAATGGTGCGCTCCGGGAGTAAGCGCGACACTCGCCCGCCAGATTCCATCCGCGCCTTTTCGCATGTTGATTGGCTTTTGCTGCCAATGAGTGAAGTCACCCACCAACTGCACGCTCATGGCAGTCGGCGCCGAAAAGGAGAAATTCTGGGTTCTCCCGTTTTCCGGGTTAGCTTTCGTATTCTTCGCAATGTGTTTCTTGGCCATGGTTGGTATTTGTTTGCGCCCGGAGCCCGCGGGGAGGCGCCAGGCCGGGTTGATGTTTTACTTCGTCACCGTGCTTGACGCGGTCACCGCGCGCCAAATCCGGATCAACGGCGGCACAAACGTCGCCACCTTTTCGAAACATACCAGCAGCCTGGAAGCGCGGCAAATTCCCAGGGCGAGCACAACACCGCCAACCGGTGCCAGCACGCGCAACCACGGCCCCGCGACCCGGCGGGCGTTCACGAGCGACTCGGTCCATCCCGGCCACCGGGGCAGATTTTGAAACTGGGTGGACAGCGTCAGGCGGTTCAATTCACTCTCCAGCAACAGCGCCCGCTTGCGCAATTGCAGGGCTCTCATTTCTTTGGATCCAAGCATGCGCGATCCTTCTCCAGTTCCCCTAGCGTGCCGGCCAGAAAGGGCCAGTGTTTCAAACGAACGCGGAGCCGCCAATACGCCAGCAGCGTGCCGATGAGCCCCAATGCGCTGGCCACCAGCAGGCCTTTCACCCCGAATTCATTCCAAACCATGATCAGCACGGCGGCGACCGCGGTGAGCAAGGTGAAAAAGCCCAGTCCGACGACCAGCGCCACCAGCAGCAACGCGTTGAACAAGCGCAGTCGCTCTTCCTGAAGTTCAACCACCAGCAACTGTAGCCGATTCTGGAGGATGCTCAGAAGCGTGGCGCCCAGCCGCCGCAAGGTGTTGAACACACCTGGCTGCGTTGACTGGTCCTCGTCCATTCGCTTAGCGGCGTCCCACGAGGACACCAATTAACAATCCCACGCCAAAGGCAACGCCGATGGATTCATAAGGATGTTCCCGGATGACCTGATCGGTCGCTTTGGCCGCCTGCACCGTCTTGTCCTGCCATCGTTCACAAGTGGCCTTGGCGGATTCCAGCGCCGTCGCCAGGCGGCTGCGGACTTCCTTCACTTTCTCGCCCGCCTCGCCCGCGGTGGCTTTGAGCAACTCCTCCGCGTCGCGCATGACCAGTTTCAGATCTCCGGCCAGACGTTGGTTGGCTTCGTGTGGTGTCATGTTGTTCCTTTCTCGTTACGTGCAGTTCAGTTTGGTTTTTACGCTGCGGCGGTTACCGATTCAACGGTCATTTCCAGACCCACGACCCGGCGGGCCCGGACCGGCCGGGCACAACCGCCGATGACCGCTGTCGTGCTTTGGACGAATCTACGCGCCGCGATCTTCAGTTTTCTTTTTAAATTATCACACGTCTTGGAACGCCGCCACGAGGAATTGCCGGCCGTTTGCAAACCGCCGCGGATGAAGCGGAGATGCGTGGGCACGGCGCGAAAGCCGTATGCGGCCGCCATCGGACGCCAGTTTCGTGGCCGAGCTGCCCGCCTTCGAACGCCGCACCGCGCCGGTCGCCGTGGTTTGGCCGGCTTTCAGTTTTGCATTTGCCGGACGGCATGATAACGTCGAGGCGTGAGCGAGATGAGTCAAACCCGCAACCGCAACCCTCAACCGCAAGGCACGTGATGCACATCACCAAACAACTCGCCATCTTTCTCGAAAACCGTCCGGGCATGCTGGCCCGGGTCTGCGATGCCCTCGCCGAAAACAAGATCAACATCTATGCGGTCTCCACCAGCGACACTATTGATCACGCCGTCATCCGCATGGTGGTAAGCGATTATCGCAAGGCATTGCACGTGTTTGAACAGCACGGCACGCTCGTGGTCGAGGACGACGTGCTGATGATCGAAGGCAGCAACAAGCCCGGTTCGTTGTCGAAGATCGCGCATAAACTGGCCCAGGCCCGGATCAACATTGAATACGCCTACTGCGCCACCCCGCCGGATGCGAAGCAAGGACTGCTGGTCCTGCGTGTGAACAACGCGAAGCGCGCCTTGAAGGTTCTAAACAGTTGAAACCCGGCGTCTCCCGCCCTGCCAACCGGGCTCGGCAGTGGACGCATTGGATGTTCTGGACGAAAGGCAAAACCCGCGATATGCCATCAGCCATGCAGCAGCCCATGCTTTACGAAATCAACACCCGTTGCTGGTTGCGGGACTTGTCCGATCAGAGCGGACGCAAGGTGACCCTGGCCAATGTGCCGGAGGACGAACTGGTGAAATGGCGCCAATCCGGTTTTACCCATGTGTGGCTGATGGGGGTCTGGACAACGGGGACAAAATCGCGGGCGCTGGCGTTGCGCGAACCGAATCTCCGGAAAGCGTATGATGAAGTCCTGGCCAATTGGCGCGACGAAGATGTGGGCGGATCGCCGTACGCCATCGGCGATTACAAAGTGCCACGGGCGTTGGGTGGCGAAGCGGGTCTGGCAAAACTCCGGACGCGACTGCACGCGCAAGGCCTGAAGCTGATGCTGGATTTTGTGCCGAACCATCTGGGTCTGGATCATCCGTGGCTGATCGAACGTCCCGAGGTATTCGTGCAAAGTCCGGTGGAGTCGCCCGGCACGTTCCCGCAGGAAACGTCCACCGGTGTCCGGTGGCTGGCGCATGGCAAGGATCCCTACTTCGCGCCGTGGACCGACACCGTGCAACTCGACTATCGCCGCGGCGGCACGCGGGCCGTGATGAAGGACTTGCTGTGTGCGGTGGCGGAACGTTGCGACGGGGTGCGATGCGACATGGCGATGCTGTTGCTCAACGACGTTTTCCCAAAGACGTGGGCGCATTTTCCTGGCGCGGCCGAAGCGCCGCCGGGCGAGTTCTGGGCGGAGGCGATCTCCGCCGTGAAACATGAACATCCGGAATTCCTGTTTCTCGCCGAGGTCTATTGGAATCTGGAAGGCCGGATGCAGGCGTTGGGATTTGATTTCACGTATGACAAGCAGCTCTACGACGATTTGTTCTGGCGCAAAGCTCCAGGCGCACAACAGCGAATTCTCACCGCGCCGCCGGAATTCCTCGCCGCGAGCGCGCACTTCCTCGAAAACCACGACGAACCACGGATCGCCGGCCAGCTATCGCCAGCGGAACAGCGCGCGGCGAGCCTGGTGATTTTGGGTTTGCCCGGCATGCGCTTTTTGCACGAGGGACAAATGACGGGGGCGCGGGTGAAAATTCCGGTGCAACTCGCCCGCCGGCCGCTGGAACCCGCCAACCCGGAAGTCGAAGAGATTTACGACCGGTTGCTGCGGACGCTCCAATGCACAGCGGTGGGCAACGGCCGTGGCGAAGTTTTGCGGCCCCGGGCCGCCTGGCCGGGCAACCCGACCGCGCAGAATTTCATCATCGTGCAGTGGCAGTCGCTGTCGGTGGACGAACCTTCACAGCCCGGTGCCCGGGACGGATTGGAATTCGATCTGGTGGTCGTGAATCTCGCGGGGCATCGCAGCCAATGCTATGTCCCGTTGCATGTGTCGCAGCTTGGCGAACACAACTGGGCCATGAAAGATCTGCTGGGTTCGGAGGAGTACGAGCGCTTTGGGACGGATCTGGTGGAACAAGGGCTCTACCTAGACCTGCCAGCGCAAGGCGCGCAGCTATTTCACTTCGCGCCGCTGTCTTGAGTCGTCCAGCCGTTGCCTTCAGCTGTTCCCGACGTGGCGACACGACCAATCCGCTTCCGAACTGATGCGTCCGTAGCCGAACCGGTCAAAATTCCAAAATCAATGATTGCACCCACCCTTGCTTTCGGTGAAAACTAACTGACTTTTTACCGGCAGAAACGAAGAATGACGAGCATTGCAGTCAGATCAGAAAACGGGGAGCACACCCGGCGGACCGCCCCGCCGGCGCAGGGATTGTACGATCCGCAATTCGAGCATGAAGCCTGCGGCGTGGGGTTTGTGGTCAACATGATTGGCCGTAAATCGCACCAACTGGTGACCGACGCGCTGCAAATCCTCGTGAACCTCGACCATCGCGGCGCTTGCGGTTGCGAGGCAAACACCGGCGACGGCGCGGGCATCCTCATGCAAATGCCGCACGAGTTTTTCCTCAAGAAGACGGCAAAGCTCGGGTTCAAACTCCCGGCCTTCGGCCAGTACGGCACGGGTATGTTGTTCATGCCGCAGGACCGGCAGGAGCGGATCAACGTCCAGAAGATTTTCGAGAAGCTCGTCAAAGCCGAGGGCCAGAAAGTGCTCGGCTGGCGCGCAATTCCCACCGACAACACCTCGCTCGGCGCAACGGCGAAAGCCTCCGAACCGTTCATGATGCAGGCGTTCATCGGCCGCAACGCGGCCCTGAAGGACGACCTCGCGTTCGAGCGCAAGCTTTACGTCATTCGGAAACGCGCCGAGCACGACATCCGTTACAGCGGCGCGGTCGAAGGCGGCAAATGGTTTTACGTGTCGAGCCTCTCGTTCCGAACCGTGGTTTACAAGGGCATGCTCATGCCCGAGCAGGTGGCGCAATATTATCCCGACCTGCAAAATCCGGACATGGTCACGGCGCTGGCGCTGGTCCATTCACGGTTTTCCACGAACACGTTCCCGAGCTGGGATCGCTCGCATCCGTATCGCTTCATCGCGCACAACGGCGAAATCAACACGCTTCGCGGCAACGTGAACTGGATGAAGGCGCGGCAGGCGCTGTTCGCGAGCGAAGTGTTCGGTGACGACATCCAGAAGCTCATCCCGGTGGTGAATACCGACGGCAGCGATTCGGCCATGTTCGACAACGTCGTCGAAATGCTCACGCTGGCCGGACGCGAATTGCCGCACGTCATGATGATGATGATTCCCGAACCGTGGGAAAATCATGAGACCATGGACGCGGAACGCCGCGCGTTTTACGAATTTCATTCCTGCCTCATCGAACCGTGGGACGGCCCGGCTTCGATGGCGTTTACCGATGGTATTCGCATTGGCGCCTGCCTGGATCGGAACGGCCTGCGACCGTCGCGTTATTACGTCACGAACGATGACATGGTCATCATGGCGTCCGAGGCCGGGGTGCTGCCGATTGCCCCCGAGCGGGTGAAATCGAAGGGCCGCCTACAGCCGGGCCGCATGTTCCTCGTGGACACCCAGGAAGGCCGCATCGTCGCGGACGAGGAACTCAAACGGAAATACGCTTCCGCGCATCCCTATCAGAAGTGGCTCAACGAAAATCACGTCCTGCTCGAGAACCTGCCAGAGCCGCCCGAAGCAGCCGCGCCCGACCATCGCAAGGTGTTGCAGCGGCAGCAATGCTTTGGTTACACGTTCGAGGATCTGCGATTCATCCTCGGCCCGATGGCCAACGACGGTGTCCAACCGCTCGGCTCGATGGGCACGGACACGCCGCTCGCCGTGCTCTCGAACCAGACCCAGTTGCTTTACAATTATTTCAAACAGCTTTTCGCGCAGGTCACAAATCCGCCGATTGACCCGATCCGCGAGGAAATCATCACCTCCACCGAAATCATGCTCGGCTCGGAGGGGAACATTTTGCATCCGTCCCCGGAATGTTGCCGGATGATCAAGATGAAGCATCCCCTCCTCACGAACGAGGAACTGGAAAAGCTCCGGCATATTGACCGCCCCGGGTTCAAATGCGTCACCCTGCCGATCCTCTTCAGCGTCGCGCACGGCGCGAAGGGTTTGGAAAAGGCGATGGAGAAGCTCTTTGAAGCCGCGGACAAAGCCATCGCCGAAGGCGTGAACATCCTGATGCTTTCTGATCGTGCCATTGATGCGCAACATGCGCCGATTCCGGCGTTGCTGGCGGTTTCTGGCCTGCATCATCATCTGATTCGAAGCGGTACGCGCACCCGAGTTGGAATCATTCTTGAATCCGCCGAGCCGCGCGAGGTGCACCATTTTGCGTTGCTGATCGGTTACGGTTGCACCGCCGTCAATCCGTATCTCGCGTTTGCGACGCTCGACGACATGATTGCCGAGGGCATGTTGCCAAATCTCGATCACAAGACGGCGGTCAAGCACTACGTCAAAGCCGCCGTGAAGGGCGTGGTGAAGACGATGGCCAAAATGGGCATCTCCACCATCCAGAGCTATCACGGCGCTCAAATTTTCGAGGCCATCGGATTGAACAGCACCGTCGTGAACCGCTATTTCACCTGGACGGCGTCGCGGATTCAGGGCGTGGGCCTCGACGTCATCGCCGAGGAATCGCTGACCCGCCATCGTCACGCGTTTCCCGACCGGCAGGTCAACGGCGAACTCGAACCCGGCGGCCAGTACCAGTGGCGCGACAACGGCGAATATCACCTGTTCAATCCGCAGACGATTCACAAGCTGCAAATCGCCTGCCGCACGAACAGCCGGAAGATTTTCAGCGAGTATTCGGAACTGATCAACAACCAGGCAAAGAACCTGTGCACGTTGCGCGGCCTGCTGGAGTTCAAGCTTGCCGACAATCCGATTCCGCTGGAACAAGTTGAATCCGTCGAGAGCATCGTGAAGCGTTTCAAGACCGGCGCCATGAGCTACGGGTCCATTTCCAAGGAGGCGCACGAAACCCTGGCCATTGCGATGAACCGCCTCGGCGCGAAGTCCAACACGGGCGAAGGCGGCGAAGACCCGGAACGTTACCTTTGGACGAACGAACAGGGCGATTCGAAAAATTCCGCCATCAAACAGGTCGCCAGCGGCCGCTTCGGCGTGACTAGCAATTACCTCGTCAACGCGAAGGAACTGCAAATCAAGATGGCCCAGGGCGCGAAACCCGGCGAAGGTGGCGAGTTGCCCGGCAAAAAGGTCTTCCCGGCCATCGCCAAAACGCGCGGCACGACGGCGGGCGTCGGCTTGATTTCCCCACCGCCGCATCATGACATTTACTCCATCGAGGATCTGGCGGAGTTGATTCACGATTTGAAGAACGCGAATCGCCATGCGCGCATCAGCGTGAAGCTCGTCAGCGAGGTTGGCGTGGGCACGGTCGCGGCCGGCGTTGCCAAGGCGCACGCCGATGTCGTCCTCATCAGCGGTCACGACGGTGGCACGGGGGCGTCGCCGCTCTCTTCGATCAAACACGCGGGCGGTCCGTGGGAACTCGGCCTGGCCGAGACGCACCAGACGCTCGTGCTGAACAATCTGCGCAGCCGTATCTACGTCGAGACGGACGGGCAGTTGAAGACCGGCCGGGACGTGGCGGTCGCCGCGTTGCTCGGCGCCGAGGAATTTGGCTTTGCCACCGCGCCCCTCGTTGTGATGGGCTGCATCCTGATGCGCGTCTGCCATCTGAACACCTGCCCGGTGGGCGTGGCGACCCAGGACCCGAAACTGCGCGAGCGGTTCACCGGCAACCCGGATCACGTGGTCAATTTCATGCGCTTCGTCGCCGCGGAACTGCGCGAGCTCATGGCGCAACTCGGATTCCGCAAGCTCGACGACATGATCGGCCGCACGGACAAACTCATGCCCTGGAAAGCCATCGAGCACTGGAAGGCGCGCGGGCTGGATCTCACGCCGATTCTTTACCAGCCGGAAGTCGGACTGGAAGTCGGCCGCTTCCGCCAGCAGGAACAGGATCACGGCCTCGACAAGTCGCTCGACCTGACGAAGCTTCTGGAAATTTGCAAACCCGCGATCGAACGCGGCGAACCGGTGCGGGCAGAGTTGCCAATTCGAAACGTGCATCGCGTCGTCGGCACCATCACCGGGAGCGAAATCACCCGAAAGCACGGTCCGACCGGACTGCCTGAAGACACCGTGCAACTGAAGTTCAACGGCAGCGCGGGCCAGAGCTTCGGCGCGTTCGTGCCCCGCGGCATGACGCTCGAACTCGAAGGCGACGCGAACGATTACTTCGGCAAGGGCCTCAGTGGCGGCAAACTCATCGTGTATCCGCCCAAGGGTTCAACGTTCGCTGCGGAGGACAACATCATCGTCGGCAACGTGGCGCTTTACGGCGCGACCAGCGGCGAGATTTTCGTCCGCGGCATGGCCGGCGAACGTTTCGCCGTCCGCAACTCGGGCGTGCATGCCGTCGTCGAAGCGGTCGGTGATCACGGTTGCGAATACATGACCGGCGGACGGGTGGTCGTGCTGGGCCGCACGGGCCGCAACTTCGCCGCCGGGATGAGTGGCGGCATCGCCTACGTGCTGGATGAATTGGGAACTTTTTCGGCGCACTGCAACATGGAACTCGTCGGCCTCGAAAAACTATCCGACGCCGACGAGATCGAGGAAATCTGGAAGTTGATTCAACGCCATCACACCTACACCCGGAGCGAACGCGCGGCGAAGATTCTGGCGGATTGGAAGAATTTCGCCCCCCGGTTCGTCAAGGTGTTGCCGAAGGATTATGCGCGCGTCTTGCAAGCGTTGAAGAAGGTGGCGTCGCAGGGCCTGAGCGGCGACGAGGCCATCATGGCCGCGTTCGAGGAAAACATTCGCGACGTGGCGCGCGTGGGCGGAGGCTAGGCCACAATGGAGACTCTAACGCAGAGGACGCAGAGACCCGCCGAGAGACGCAAAGAAGGCCAATGAAGAGAACGATTCTCTCATTCGCAAGTCAATGATCGCTTCACGTTCTCTCTACTGAGGAGGAAACTACAAATGCACGAAAACGAGATTTCCAGCCTGATTATCGGCGCCGCGATCGAAGTCCATCGTTATTTCGGCCCGGGACTGGTTGAGAAGGTTTACGAGGAATCGTTGTGCCATGAGTTTCACTTGCGAGGAATGCCTTTCAAACGCCAGCAGGCGGTGCCCATTTACTACAAGGGCGTCCGACTGGCATCCGATCTCTGGCTGGATTTGATTGTCCACGATAAGGTCATCGTTGATAACAAAGCCAAGGCCGAAATCACGCCGCAGGACAAGGCGCAGTTGCTCACGTATCTTCGGCTTTCCAATTTGCGCCTCGGCCTTATCATCAATTATCACAGCTTCAAGCTGACCGACGGAATCGTGCGCGTGGTAAATGGTCTCGAAGAACCGACACTTGCGCCCGGTTCATTCCGAATTTGAACAAAATAAAATGATCGAACCTTCCTTATTTCGTCAGACGCGTGACAAGCAGCGGCGGACAGACATTTGGTGTAAAAGTCTTCCTCTGCGCCTCTCCGCGATCTTCGCGTCCTCTGCGTTAAAAGAAACCACGGCCGGCCGACTCGCCGCTTTGTAAAGAGCACTATGGGCAAACCCACAGGTTTTATTGAATATTTGCGGGAACTTCCGCAGGACCGCACCCCGGCCGAACGGCTGGCGGACTGGAAGGAATTCCATTTTCACATGGAGGAAGGCCGGCTGCGTCAACAGGGCGCCCGCTGCATGGATTGCGGCGTTCCGTTTTGCCACACCGGCACGCTCTTGAGCGGCATGGCGAGTGGATGCCCGATTCACAACCTGATTCCCGAGTGGAACGATCTCATCTATCGCGGTCTGTGGAAGGAAGCCTTGGACCGGCTGCACAAAACGAACAATTTTCCCGAATTCACCGGTCGAGTGTGTCCCGCTCCGTGCGAAGGCTCATGCGTGGTCGGTATCAACGCCCCGCCTGTCACCATCAAGAACATCGAGTGCGAAATCATTGATCGCGGTTGGAAGGAAGGTTGGGTCGTGCCCGTGGCCCCGCAGAAGCGCACCGGCAAAAAGGTCGCCGTCGTCGGCTCCGGCCCGGCGGGCTTGTGCGCGGCCGCACAGCTCAATCGCGCCGGCCACCACGTCACTGTGTTCGAACGGGATGATCGCCCCGGCGGATTGCTCATGTACGGCATCCCCAACATGAAGCTCGACAAGGAGGAAGTCGTCCTGCGTCGGATCAAGCAGATGGAAGCCGAGGGAATCAAATTTGTCTGCAACACCGAAGTCGGGAAAAATTATCCGCCGGAGAAGCTCTTGCAGGAGTTTGACGCGACGGTTCTTTGCACGGGTGCGACCAAACCGCGTGATCTGGCCGTTGCAGGCCGTGAACTCAAGGGTGT
Organism: uncultured Bifidobacteriaceae bacterium; assembly: GCA_964458575.1. Lineage (GTDB taxonomy): Bacteria > Verrucomicrobiota > Verrucomicrobiia > Limisphaerales > JADLHS01 > CAYWMD01. The sequence goes on from CAYWMD010000001.1 coordinate 254,685, forward strand.
TCACTTCGCAATGGAATATCTGACGGCCAACACCAAGAGCTTGCTCGACCGAAAGAAGAACGGCAGTTTCATCACTGCTGCCGGCAAAGACGTGATCGTCATCGGTGGTGGCGACACGGGCACGGATTGCGTCGGCACGGCGATGCGCCAAAATTGTAAGAGCCTGGTGCAGATCGAAATTCTTCCTTGTCCTCCTCTGGAGCGCGCCACCAACAATCCCTGGCCCGAGTGGCCCAAGATTTACCGTCTCGATTATGGCCAGGAAGAGGCCAAGGCAAAATTCGGGGACGACCCGCGGGTTTACCTGACGACGGTCAAGAAATTCATCGGTGACGACAAAGGCCACGTCAAAGCGGCGGTCACGGTCGAGATCAAGTGGGACAAGAACGAGAAAGACCAGTTCGTGCCCAAGGAAGTGCCCGGCACCGAGAAAACGCTTCCCGCCCAACTCGTCCTGTTGGCGATGGGCTTTCTGGGGCCGGAGCAACCGTTGCTCGAATCACTCGGCGTCGAACGCGACGCGCGCACGAACGCGAAAGCGGAATTCGAAAAGTATGCAACCAACATCAAAGGCGTTTTTGCGGCGGGCGATTGTCGTCGCGGACAAAGCCTTGTGGTGTGGGCCTTCAACGAAGGCCGCGGCGCGGCGCGCGAGTGTGACCGCTATTTGATGGGCACGACGGATTTGCCGTGAGCATCGCGTAGGAGTTTTTCAGGTCGAAACAAACGGCAGGTGGAGCAGCGCGATGGCAGCCCCCCTCTCTTGCATGCTTTGGTTCTCATTCAACTTTTGTCGAAACGCCACCCGCCTGCGACGAAAAAGGCAATTTCTCTGCCATCATTCAGAAGTTGCCCGTATCCGCGGCTGCCATCGGCCCGTTTCTTCTCCGAGTCGTGCAGTTCGAGCTCCACGTCGTGCCCGGTGCTGTAGGTTGTGGGCGTAGCGAGATACTGCCGCTCGTGGACAGAGAGCAAAGCGACATACGGATAGTTGGTGGTGAGGCGTATGATTTGTTCGCTCCTTAGAAAGCGCCCAAGCGCAGTGTCACTTCCATACTCTGGTCTTTTGAGCACCGATGAAATCCAAGTGTTCTGAATCACCCGCTTTGGTTCGGGCGCTCCCACCAGCTCATCGCTCCCGAATGAGATGTGATAATCTCGCCTCTGGGCATCTGAGCGCAGGATTTTGGCTGCCTCTGCTGCCCTAGTCAGCGGGACTTCGACTGCGTATGCCCGGCTGCCGTGGATCGCAGGTTGAATGCCCTGAGCCACCAGCAAGTTCTCGATATGTGTTACGGTGATTCTATCGTTGCCCAGAATCCAGGCGATTGGTTTCCAATCTGTCGCGTCCGTGGGTATCGGAACTTCAGTCATGAAAAGATGAAGTATACCGTGCTCATTGTGGGTACGACAACACACAACAGTTAGTTAGATTATTTGGGCCACGACCTTTGCAGTACAATTCGGTAGCCCTCAACATCGTCTCAGTCATTCTTCAACAGGACGGTCCTATGTCCTTCGTCGTTCCCATACCAAACCGGCGGCTCATATTCGACACCACCTCGGCCCATGTAATACCTCAGTGTGTAAGTGTGCGCCACGCCATTTGTAATCACGCGATACTCCCAACCAGAAAACTTGTGCTGGGACTCATCCGGTCTGTCTGGAACTTTCGGTAAGTACTTCGGTACAAGGTCTTCCAAAGACGCGGGATAATTCCCGGTCTGCTTTCGGAATGCCTCAACCGCCCGAACAATCGGCTGACCCACCTGAGCTTGATTCATCAACTCTCCAGTGCGGCTGCAATTCGAAAACAGCATTACCGCAACGAGAGAAAAGAGCGGTAGAAATCTCATGGCGCGTGATAACAACTCTGCTGCCGGAAACCTCTCTCTCAGGCAGTCGCAACCGTTTTACCATTGTTCTGTCGCACGGTCAGGTAATCGAGATATTCCACCAAACGATCCTTCATTTCCTTGCGCGGGACAATGGCGTCAATCAGGCCGTGGTCGAGGAGAAATTCCGCGGTCTGAAATCCGGGCGGCAATTCCGCCTGCGTGGTGTCCTTGATGACGCGCGGGCCGGCAAAGCCGATCATCGCGCCCGGTTCGGCGAGGATGAGATCGCCCAGGCTCGCGTAGCTGGCCATCACGCCCGCCGTCGTCGGATGCGTGAGGACGCTGATGAAAGGCAGACGGGCCTTGGCGTGGTAGGCGAGAGCGGCGGAGGTTTTAGCCATTTGCATCAGGCTGAACATGCCTTCATACATCCGCGCACCGCCGCTGGTGGAGATGATGATTACCGGCAGGTTCTTTTCCGTGGAACGTTCGATCAGCCGCGTCAGCTTTTCGCCCACCACCGACCCCATCGAGCCGCCCAGGAAGGCGAAGTCCATGACCCCCAGCCCGAGCCGGTGGGTGGCGACCTTGGCGATGCCCGTCACCACGGCATCTTTGAGCGTGGTGGATTTCTGATACGAGGCGAGCTTCGAGGCGTAGGTGGCGACACCAGTGAAGCCGAGCACATCCACGCTCGTCATCTCCGCGTTCATTTCCTCGAAGGTGCAGGTTTCGACCAGCGAATGGATGCGTTCGCGCGCGCCGATAGGAAAATGAAACTGGCACTTCGCGCAGACCTTGAGGTTTTCGTCCAGTTCCTTGTCGAACACCATCGTCTCGCACTTGGGGCATTTGGTCCAAAGCCCCTCCGGAATGTCGCGTTTACGGGACTTGGCACCGCCGCCGATCCTAGGCTTTTTGGCGAATGTGGTTTGCGAAGTTGGGGCCGGGGGCGGGGTCAGTGCCGGTTCAGTGGGATCAGTCCCGTTGGGTTTTTTGGTGAACGAAGTAGCCATGTTCAGATGATGGGTCGCGTTGGTGGCGGCGAAATTCATTCGGCAACGGTCCGGTTCACGACGACGCGTAATTTCAATTGGTGCAACCAGTATTTACAGTCCGCGAGCGACTGTCCAGACGCAAACGTCGCCCGCGCCGGCGGCCCGCAGCACTCGGGCGCAGGCGCTTGTGGTTGCGCCGGTTGTGAACACGTCATCCAACAGGACAACCCGCTCACCGTGAAGCCGGCAAGCATCGGCCATCGCAAAGGCGCCGCGCATGTTAGCCGCGCGCTGTTCGCGGGTGAGCCGCGTCTGGGTGCTGGTAGGTAAGACACGGCGAAGCCACGTCGTGTTCACGGGAATGTGGGTGGCGGCGCTCAGGCGTTCGGCCAGCCGCCCGGCCTGATTGAATTCGCGCTCGCGCTTTTTGGTGGGATGCAGCGGAACCGGCACGAGGAAGTCCCATTTTTGTCCGCGCAAAACCGGCCCGGCCTCCCGCGCGAGCAAATCTGCCAGGAAGGGTTCGAACCAGAGGGCGCGCTGGTATTTGTAACGATGAATGGCCTCCAGCACCACGCCGGCAGCGACCACCGCGGAACGCGCGGAACTGAAATGCAATTCCATCTCGCGGCAGTTCGCACATTCAAACGGCGTGGTCAGCTTGCCATCAAATGGCAGACCGCAGCGTTCGCAGTAGGGCGGACGGATGAAACGCACCTGCGACCAGCAGCAGGAGCAGACCAGGCCTTCCGCCGGCTTCGCCCGTTGCTCGCCGCAGAGCTGGCAGACCGGCGGGTAGATAAACGCCAGGCCGGCTTCGAGCAGGTTTCTCCCGGTCGCCATCGCGGTGTTCATGCCGAAGCAACAGGTTTCGATGCGCGACGCATCCAAACGAACACGCCGAGCGTCACGGTAAGCACAACCAAAGCGAGCCAGCCGTCAATCATCTTGCTGCTGCCCCAGAGCCAGAGATTCGTGTCGGGCGACTGGCGGGTGACCGCGCGATAGCTTTTGAGCCAGAAGATCCAACCGCCATGCAGGCCCATCGAAAAATACAGATTGCCCGTGCGTTGATAGGCGAGCGCCAGCAGCACGCCCGCAAGCGTCAGGTTGAAGAACCCCGGGATCAACATCTGCCAATCCGTGAAGCCGGCCAGCATCAGGCCCAGTTGCCGAAACCCGGAATTCCACGTCACCGGCCCGGGAACGGAGGCACGGGCGAGAAAATGAACGAGCGCGTAAACGGCGCTGCTGACGCCCAACGCCCAACGCCAGTCCAGCACGCGCCGCAAGCCGCCGAAAATCCCGCCGCGGAACAGGACTTCCTCGAGCACCGCCACGATCCCGGCGGTGAGCAGCGCTGAAAGCAGCGTTGATGCGATCTTCGTAAACACCAGGTTGCCCTGAAGCGTCCGTGCCCCGGCCAGCACCGCCAGCGCGGCGAGCACGGCCAGGGAAACGAAGCCCATCAAAAAGCCGCCAAGCAGTTCCCGCCAGTGGCCAGACGGTTTGACGAGGCCGAGGTCGGTGATCTTTCGAGCGCCGAGGCCTCGCAGCAACGGCCACAAGCCGGCGAGCGCCAGAAATTGGAGACAGCGATTGAGGAAGCGCGGAAACGGCGCATCGGCGATTTGGGGGAGAGTTGTCGCACCGGCTTGGGCCAGCTTGTATAGCCATGGCGCCAGCAACGCGCCGCCGAGAAACACCACCGCGATGTAAAAAGCCAGGGCGCGCAGGGGTCGCATGGCGGAACGTTAGGCAAGACAACCGTCGAGGCCAAGTGGGAAGCTGGAACTGATTTCCGGTCAGAACTGAATGTTCCAGAGCGCCAGCGCCAGGGCCGTGACCGTGAGCATCAAGCCGGCGGGCATGAACTTCTTCGTTTTGCCGAGCCGGAGGGCGAAGACAACAATCAACGCGGCCATGAGGATGTTCACAAAGTTCTTCCGGAAACTCGCATCCAGCACGCCGGGGATGGCGCACACAATCAACAGCGCCGCAAACACGGCGGACATGATCAGGGAAACACGGCTCTTCCCCTTGTAGTAACCGATGATCCCGCCGGCGAGCAGCAGGATGATGTAAATCCACAGCACAGTGTTTTGCATGAGCCGGCAGGCTGCCTCATTCGGCCTGCGCGTCCAAGCTCAGAATTTCGCCGGGTTCACATTCGGCAATGACCTCGAACGGCCGGCAGCAAACTTCGCAGTCCGTCGTGAACCGCTGGAAACCCGTGCTGGTATCAATCACGATCTCGAACGACTGCCCACAGAAGGGGCAGGTGATTTTTTCGGAGACTTCCACAGGCCAACTTACGCCCGACGCGGCGTTGTGCAAAAAAGATTCCACCATTTTTGGAGGAAGTCTGCCGCCGGAGCGACAGCTATCGGGAAGAATTCTCCTCCTCCGACACGCTCCTGCCAATTTGCAGCGGCGGTTTGTCGTGCACGGGCGGCAATTCGGTCAAGGGCGGCGCGGACGGCGAACCCGCTGGTTGTCCGCGCTTGCGCAGGGCGAGCACCGCCACCACGCAGCCGGTCCAAGTCGGCAGCATGTCCACCACGGGAATGAATTCAACGATGAACGTGGGCAACAGCAGCAGGTGAAATCCCAGCAGCCACATCGTCAGCGCCATCGCCACCACGTCCACGATTTGTTGCGCGAAGAGCCATTGCAGCGGCAGGAGGGCGATCTGCAAAACATCCGCCGTTACCGCGACGGTCAGCGCGAGAATCACCCGCGCGCGCGTCAACTTGGGCGTGCGAAACAATCCGGCCAATGACTCCGGTGACTGCATACGCCATGAAGTTGAATCAATTCGGGGCGATTGCAAAGCCGGCAGTTTGGGCCACGGCGAGCATGCGGCGCGCGGCGCCACTTGATCTCATCCGGGCGAACATTGCCGAAAGCGAGCCCATCGCGGATTGTGGCGGTCGTGCACTTGTCACTTATAGTCTGTTGCAGCGAGTCGCCGGAAATGGGTTATGTTGCTACAAGTATCACCGATGATTTCAAATGCAAAGATTGACGGGAGTATGGTCAGACGGGACTTTGCCAAGGCCGTGAGGCTCTGGCGGGGCCAGCTCGGATTGTCGCAGGAGGAACTGGCCGAGCGGGCCGGATTGCATCGCACCTACATTTCGGATGTCGAGCGGGGCGCCCGTAATCTCTCTCTCGAAAGCATCAATCGGCTGGCCAGTGCCTTGGAAGTGTCGGTTTCCACCCTTTTCCAATCCAGCCCGGGGATTGAACCGGCCCCGCGGGAGCCGGTGGATATTCTGCTGGTCGAAGACAATAACGATGACGCGGAAATGGCGATGCTCGCTTTCAAGAAGGCGCGGATCGCAAATCTGGTCCACGTAGTGCAGGACGGTGTGGAGGCCCTGGATTATGTTTTTTGCCGCGGACTGTATGCCGGTCGCCGCCACGAGGGGCGGCCGCACGTGATCCTGCTGGATTTGTATCTGCCAAAATTGAACGGCTTCGAGGTGTTGCGGCGGATCAAGGAAGAAAAATCCACGCGCCGGATTCCCGTCGTCGTCCTCACCAGTTCCCAAAAGAGCCGGGACATTGATCAATGTCGGCGACTGGGTGCGGAGACGTACATCGTCAAACCGGTGGATTTTCAAAGCCTGAGCCAGGTGACGCCGGTGCTGAAGCTTAATTGGATACTTTTGAACTCGCAACCTGCGCTGCTCGGATAGTGTGATTTGCTTTTTGCGGGTGACCGTCTTTGCTAAACGAACAAACAGAACATGACGGACCAAGCCATCCGGTCGAGAACCAGGAAGAGATCGCATCGGCAAACGCATGCAAGCTGAGGAAAAATTAAGAGCGTCGCTGAAGGAAATTGATGATTTGAAGGCCGCGCTGAACGAGCACGCCATCGTGGCGATCACCGATCCACAAGGAAAGATCACCTACGTCAACGACAAGTTTTGCGCGATCTCCAAATATTCGCGCCGGGAATTGCTCGGCCAGGACCATCGCATCATCAACTCCGGCCATCATGCCAGGGAATTCATCCGCGAGCTGTGGACCACCATCACGCGCGGCAAGGTCTGGAAAGGCGAAATCAAGAACCGCGCGAAGGACGGCTCGTATTACTGGGTGGACACGACCATCGTGCCGTTCCTCAACGAGGACGGCAAACCGCGCCAATACGTGGCCATCCGCGCCGACATCTCGGCCCGCAAGGCGGCCGCGGAAGAAATCGCCAAGCTCAACGCCGAACTGGAGCAGCGCGTGGCCCGGCGCACCGCCGAACTGAAGCAGGCCAACGAACAGCTCGAAGCCTTCTCCTATTCCATTTCGCACGATCTGCGCGCGCCGTTGCGGGCGATGGGCGGATTCGCGCGGCTGCTGGAGGAACAATTGTCCGGACAGCTTTCCGACGAGGCGCGCCATTCGCTCGAACGCATCCGTGACAACGCCGCCAAAATGGGCCAGCTCATTGATGGCCTGCTGGATTTTTCCAGTTTGAACTGGATGCCGGTGACGAAAGGCCGGGTTTCGCCGGTCGCCGTTGCCCGCGCCGTTTTTGAGGAACTGCGCCCGGAACTGGGGAATCGCCGCGTGAAATTCGACCTCGCCAAGCTGCCCGAGTGCGAGGCCGACCCGAAACTGCTGAAGCAGGTCTTCGTCAACCTGCTTTCCAACGCGGCCAAATACACGCGCGACCGCGACCCCGCCGTGATCAACGTCGGCTGGTTGAAGGAAAACAAGGAGACGATTTATTTCGTACAGGACAACGGCGCGGGGTTTGAGATGGAATATGCGGACAAACTCTTCCGCGTGTTTCAACGATTGCACCGCGCGGATCAATTCGAGGGCACGGGCGTGGGTCTGGCCATCGTTCACCGGATCATCCAACGACACGGCGGCCGGATCTGGGCCGAGGCCCGGCTGGACCACGGCGCAACCTTCTTCTTCACCCTGACAAACCATGGCTGAGGCACTGATGGACATCTTATTGGTCGAAGACAGCGAGGACGATCGGGCCTTCTTTGTCCATGCGCTCAAGCAGTCCTACCCCACGGCGCAACTGCGCATCGCGCGCGATGGGGCGGAGGCGCTGTCGCATATCTTCGGCGCGGGAGATCCCGAATCCGCCGTTCCCATTGCCCGCCCGAAACTCGTCATCCTGGACTTGAAGCTGCCCAAGGTCGGCGGTCTCGAAGTGTTGCGCCGCCTGAAGTCCAATCCCAACACTAAGATGATTCCGGTGGTCGCCATGAGTTCCTCCCAGGAAAAGCGGGACCTGACGGAAAGTTATCAGTTCGGGGTAAACAGCTACCTTGTCAAACCGATGGATTTCGATGAATTCAGCGAGGCGGTGCGAGTGTTGGGTCGTTACTGGTTGCAGTTTAACCAGGCGCCAAAACTCTAATTGCCACGCATTGTGCGCACCCCCATCAACATCCTGATCGTCGAGGATTCGGCGGACGATTCGACGCTGCTCGTCGAAGCACTGAAACGCGCCGGGTTCGAGCCGAACTGGACGCGGGTGGAAACCGAGGCCGCCTTTCGGGCGGAACTAAAAAACGCGCCCGACGTGATTCTCTCGGATTACCGGATGCCGCAATTCAGCGGGCCGCGGGCCCTGCAAATCCTGAAGGAGCACGCCGCGGACACCCCGTTCATCCTCGTTTCCGGCACGGTCGGCGAGGAGGCGGCAGTTGAGGCGATGAAACTGGGCGTCACGGATTACCTGCTCAAAGACCGCATCGCGCGCCTGGGCAGCGCGGTGGAACGCGCGTTGGAACAGCGGCGGCTCCGGATCGAACGTCAACGCGCCGAACAGCAGATTCACCTCCAGGCCAACGCGCTCGAAGCCGCCGCCAACGCGATTCTGATCACGGATCGGGCCGGGACCATTCTTTCGGCGAACACGGCGTGCTGCACCTTGACGGGCTATGCCCGCGAGGAACTCATCGGCCAGAACCCACGGCTCCTCAAATCCGGAAAGCACGAGGCCGCGTTCTATCGCGCCATGTGGGAAACCATCGGCAACGGACGGGTTTGGCAGGGTGATATTGTCAATCGCCGCAAGGACGGAACGCTTTACCACGAAGAAATGACCATCACGCCGGTTCGCGGAGGCAACGGCCAGACAACGCATTTCATTACCATCAAGCAGGACCTTACCGAACGTCGCCAGACGGAGGAAGCCATGCGCGCGAGCGAAGCCAAGTTCCGCCAGTTGGCCGAAAACATCCACGAGGTCTTCTGGATGACCAACCCGCAAAACAGCAACATTGACTACGTCAGCCCCGCCTACGAAACGATCTGGGGACGGACCTGCGAAAGCCTGTATGCCTCGCCCCGGACGTGGCTGGATGCCATTCATCCGGAAGACCGGGAACGCGTGCAGCTGGCCACCATGACCAAACAGGTTCGCGGCGAATACGACGAAACTTATCGCATCACGCGACCCGACGGCTCCGTCCGCTGGATTCATGATCGCGGTTTTCCCGTTCGCAACGCGGCGGGCGAAGTCTGTCGGGTTGTCGGCACGGCGGAGGACATCACTGAACGGCTGAATCTGGAGGCGCAATTGCTCCAGGCCCAAAAGATGGAGGCCATCGGCCAGCTGGCCGCCGGCGTCGCCCACGACTTTAACAATCTGCTGACGGTCATTCGCGGCAACGCCGAGCTGGTTCTGTTCGACGCGGCGCAGTTCAACGAGCAGACGCGCGAAAGTCTCGGCCAGATCAATGCCGCCGTCGAACGCGCCGCCAATCTCACCCGCCAGTTGCTGACGTTCGGCCGCAAACAAATCATGCAACCCCGGCTGCTCGACCTGAATGAAGTCGTCGGCAACATGACCAGGATGCTCAAACGCATCATCGGCGAGGATATTTCCCTGACCGTCAGTTATGACTCGAACCTCCCCACGATTGTCGCCGACGTGGGCATGATGGAACAAGTGGTCATGAACCTGGCGGTAAACGCCCGCGACGCCATGCCCGGCGGCGGACAACTGCACCTCGGCACCACCGACGAACAGATCGGCGAGGAATATGTGCATGTGAATCCGCAGGCCGCCGTCGGAAATTACGTCTGCCTGTGTGTCACCGACACGGGCCACGGAATCCCGCCCGAAATTCTGCCGCGGGTCTTCGAGCCGTTCTTCACGACCAAGGCCATCGGCAAGGGCACGGGTCTCGGCCTGGCGACGGTCTATGGCATTGTCCGCCAGCATCGCGGCTGGATCACGGTTTACAGCGAAATGGGACGGGGCGCCGCCTTCCGCGTCTATTTGCCGGTCGCCAACGTGGGCGAACAGGACGCCGCCCGCCGGCTGACCGAAAGCGACGTTCGCGGTGGCACCGAGATCATCCTGCTGGCCGAGGACGACTCGCCGGTGCGCGCTTTGATGCGCAACGTGCTCGAACGCTACGGCTACGAAGTGGTGGAAGCGGATACCGGCGTGGAAGCCTTGAAACGCTGGCGGGAGCGCGACGGAAAGATTGATTTGCTTTTAACGGACATGGTCATGCCCGACGGGATGAATGGCCGCGAACTGGCGGAACAAATCCGCGCCGAAAAGCCCGCGTTGCCCGTCATCTACACCAGCGGTTACAGCGCCGATCTCGTCGGGCGCGACTTCGAACTGCAGGACGGGGTGAACTTCGTGCAAAAACCCTGTTCCCCCCGCCGGCTCGCCCAGACCGTGCGCCATTGTCTGGATGGTGTCAGGTAGCGGCGCGTTCCATGCGCATCTTCATTTTTCTGGTCAAACGATTTTGAGACGCGGCCCGAACGCATCCTGACCAAACAGATAAGGACGAGTGTGACGGTTAGGCTAACGCCACTCGTGCTTCGGATATTTTCGCTGCAACTCGGACTTGATTCTCGGGTAATGCTCGCGCCAGAAGTTAGCCAGATCGGACGTGACTTGAATCGGCTTCATCCCCGGCGTGAGAATGTGGACCACCACCGGCACGCGGCCCAGCGCGATTTTGGGCGTTTGCGTGACGCCGTAAAGTTCCTGGATGCGCAGCGAAATGAACGGCGGCTGCCCCGGTTCGTAACTCACCCTGGGCGTGCGACCATTGCTCAGCGTGAGGCGTTCCGGCGCGTGTTGGTCCAGCAATTCCCGTTGCGCAGGTGACAGCCACGACATCACGGTGGTTTTCACTTCGCGTTCCTTGATGTCCTTGTAGCTCACCGCACCGTGGCAAAGTTGCTCGATGAGATGTTGTTTGTCTTCCTCGGTAATCGGCGGCAGTTGCAAATCCGGGCAATGCTCACAAAGCAGACGCAGGCGCAGCAGCCATTGCTCGACCGAATGGTCCCAGTTGGGCAGCGGCAACCGGCCCGCGTTGATTTCCTGCGCGAGCAGTTTCGCCGCCGCCTCGGCGGGTGGCGGATCAACTCGTTTGGCCGCCAGCGCCAGGTCGCGAAACCGGATGAGTTCGGCGGCCTGAACCCGCTTGGCTTGTGCGTCCCACTGGACGTGTAACTCGCTCTTGATGTCGTCTGGAAACAATTCCTTGAGCCAGTCGGGTTCGATGGCGGTGGCGAGCGAAAGAATCGTGTTTACTTCGTTGTCGCGTCCGCCAATCTCGCGAATTTCCGCGGCAACGAACAAGGGGCTTTGTTGGACCACGCTTTCCCGGGCAAGCACGCCGCGCCGACCGTGAACCAGCTCACAGCGCAACGTGCCCTGGTCCACCCGCCGCGCCACGCGGTCACTGAATCCGATGAGGATGCACTTTTGCAGCGCCTCGTCTTTGATCTCGCGCGGTTGGATGTCGAGCCCCTCGTCCTTCGCAATGCGGAGAAATTGATCGAAGAGCGGGCCAACCTGTTTTGCCGTGACCGCATGAATGCCAAGCCGGCGACAGGCATCAAGGCGAAATTGGTTCTTCAACGCATAATTCCAGGCGCGCATGAGAATCCAAAAATCCGAAGACGCTTTTTCCCCGAGCAAGTCTTCGCGATCATCGCGGACTTCCCTGCCCCCGCCGCGCAGCAAAAGATCGCGCCCTTGCGTGAGGGCCGCGACGAGGCAGGCTTGATGAACGCAGCCCTGTTCCTGCGCCGCCAGCAACATCCGCGAATAGCGCGGGTGGACCGGGAACGCCAGCATCTTGCGGCCAATGGCCGTGATCGTCGTAGGATCGGCGTCGCGCCTGTCTCCATTTCTCTGTTCCGCTTGAGCGGCAGATTCATTTTCGTCAGAGACAGGCGCGACGCCTGTCTTACGTTGAAGCGCGCCCAAATCCAACAGCAATTCCTCGGCGTGGGTTAGCGAAATCTCATCCGGCTTTTCCAGCCAACGGAAAGCGCGCAAATCTTCGACGCCCGCCGCCTTGAGCGTGAGGACGACTTCGGCCAGATCGAGCCGCTTGATTTCCGGCAATTCCTGCGGCGTGCGTTCGTCGTGCTCCGGGCGCGACCAGAGCCGGATGCATTTGCCCGGCGCCGTACGGCCCGCGCGGCCCGCGCGTTGGTCGGAACTGGCCTGGGAAATCTTTTCGATCAGCAAGGTGTTGATCCCACGATTCGCATCGTAACGCGGGATGCGGGCCAGGCCCGAATCAATCACCAACCGCACGCCGTCAATCGTGATGCTGGTCTCGGCGACGTTGGTGGCGACAACGACCTTGGGTTGCTCGTAACGCGCCACGGCGGCGTCCTGGTCGCGTGGGGAAAGTTCGCCGTGAAGCGGCAGCACAAGATACCCGCGCGACTCTGGCACGTTGCGGATGGCGGTGATGGTTTGCGAAATCTCAAAACTGCCGGGCATGAAGACAAGGACGTCCCCTTTGCCGCCGGACCGGATGAAATGGCTGAAGGCATCCGCCGCCACTTCCCACGGCGGCGGCGCATTCGCACCGAGGCGGCGAGGGAGATATTCGGTCTCGACAGGAAACATGCGGCCTTCGGAACGCAAAACGGAGCAGTTAGGGATTGCCGATTGCCGATTGCCGATTGCCGATTGGGAAAGATATTCCTCCAACCCTCCCGCATCCAAGGTGGCAGACATCACGGCGATGAGGAGATCGGGCCGTTGTTGCTCTTGAATGTCCAACGCACGGGCCAGCGTGATGTCGCCGTAGAGATGGCGTTCGTGAAATTCGTCGAAGATCACCGCGGAAATTCCCCGCAAAGTCGGGTCTTGGATCAATTGGCGCAGGAGAATTCCTTCGGTCTCGAACTTGATGCGCGTGGCATCACTCACACAATTTTCAAAACGCACCTGATAGCCGACCTCGCGTCCAAGCTCCACGCCCAGTTCCTTCGCAACGCGCGACGCGAGCAAGCGTGCCGCCAGCCGACGCGGTTGCAGGATCACGCATTGTCCGCTGCCGAGCAAACCGTGCTTGAGCAACATCTGCGGCACTTGCGTGGACTTGCCCGAGCCGGTGGGCGCTTGCAGAACGAGACGTTTCGTCGCCTTGAGCGAGGCGACGATGTCGTGTTCGATTTCGTAAATGGGCAGCCGTTCAGGCATGGCGCAGGCGTGCAGAAGCGATGAGGCTCACCGATTCCCGGATGGGGCTGGCGCAAGCACCGGTTGCGGATTCCGGTCGCGCAACCGTTCGGCGCGCTTGAGAAGGACCAGGGCGGCGATCAACCCGCCGACGAGGATGATGATCGTGATCACAGTGTAGAGAATGGTCTTGGCCGGCACCGCTCGCTCCTGTGGCGGCAAGGCGAGCAACAATTCGGTCGGCTTGCCGCAATGCGGACAATCGGCGGTCGTGCCCACGGCTTCCGCCGGGAATTCGAGGCTGCCGCCGCATTCTTTGCATTGGCCGTTTAGCTGTTTCGTCATGGGCAATGGTCGCGAGTCGTCACCCAGTCTGACGTCAGGAGCGAAACAGATAAAGAAAAACTCCATCGCCGTTGCCAGCGATGGAGCCATGAAACTTGCCGGACGATTACTTGCTGTCCCCTTCCTTCTTCTTCTTGCTGTGCCGCGGAAACGCCTTTTCCCACGTTTCTTTGTCCGCCGCGCTCATCTTGGCGCGCTCTTCCTTGTCGAGTTTTCCGTCCTTGTTGGTGTCGTACTTGGCGAGCATTTCCTTTTGCACGGTCTTCTGTTCGTCAGTCAACTCGTGTTTCTTCTTGCCCTTCTCAGCGGCGCCGGCCGTCAAAGCCAGGGCGCAGGTCAGGCACAGGGCGATCAGTAGTTTCTTCATAGTTTGGTTTTAAGTTTTAACTTTCATTGCAGTGTTCACTGCAACTTTGGTTCAGACGCCGTCGGCCCCCGCCCGGTTACAGGTTTTCGGCGGCTTGATCGCTGGAAGGTGTTTTGAATGAATCGCAGTCGTCGGATCGGGAATAACACGCTGCTTTGCCGGCTTATCGCGGGTGGATGTTTTTCAACAGATTCACCGTTTCCCGCAACGCGGTTTGGAGCTGGCCGCGGACTTCAAAACCCAGGGCCCGCAACCGGTCGTTGCGCACCGTGTAGGAGAGTTGATTCATGACCGCCGAATCCACGAACCGGATGTCGAGGTCCGGCACCAGTTCGCGTAACGCGTCCAGCACGTCGGATACGGTCAGATTCTCCGTCAGCACGTTGTAAAGGCGTTGATCGAACAAGTCCTGCTCAAGCAGAAAACGAAACGCCCGGATCGCGTCGCCAACATCTAGGTAGGGCCGGCGCTGATGCAACGCGGTGCGCCACACGGTTACCGGTTCGCCCTTGCACGCCTGCCAGGCAAATTTGTTGACCGCAGTGTGGAATCGCATCCCCGGGGAGATTCCGTAGATCGTGCTGCAACGGCAGATGACAAAGCGCAGGTTCGCACCCGCGCCGAGTTCGGTCAGCAGACGCTCCGCGCGGAGCTTGGTGTCAGCGTAGGGGCTCTGGGGTTTGAGCTGGTCAATGGGACAATCCTCATCCACGAAGCCCGTTTGCGCGCCATAAACGCTTGTGCTCGAAGGAAAGATCAATCGGCAACCGGCTTTGGCGCACGCTCGCGCCACCCGCTCCGTGCCATTGAAATTCACCTGTTCAACCTGGGCTTCGTTCTCGAAGCTCTGCGTCGCGTCGGTGAGCGCCGCCAGATGAATCACTGCGTCCATGCCGGTGAAAAGTCTGGCCAGGTCGGCGGTACAAACGTCCGCCTCGACAAAACGAAACGGAACACCGGCGGGCAGATGGAACAGCGAGCAATAACGCGAAGTGGCGAAGTTGTCCACGAGCACAACCTCCGAGAATTCCCCGGCTTGCAGGTCGTGAATGAGCCGCGAACCAATGTGTCCCAGTGCGCCGGTGATCAGCAGTTTCATCCGGCTGAACCCTCCAGGATTTGAATTGTCTTCCGCAATCCTTCGGCGAACGAATAACGCGGTTGCCACCCGGTCGCCTCCCGGAATCGCGCGGACGAGATGCGCACGTTGTCAATCTCGATGCGACGGCGCACGTCCGGCCATGGCACGTGGGACACCGAACCACGGCCCACGGCCCGCACGACGGCGGCGGCGATTTGCGATACGGAAAGATGCTCGTCGTGCGTGGCAAACCACGCCTCCCCGAAGAGCCGGGGCGCTTGCGCGGCCGTCCAGAGCGCTTGCGCGGCGTCTTCCACGAACAGCACGTTGCGCGTCTGCTGGCCCGCGCCAAAGACCCGGATCGTTCCACCGTCCCGGGCGACGTGAATGAAATAGTTGATGAAGCCGAATTCGGGAAAACCCTTGCCATGGGGACCGTAAAGGTTGGCGAAACGCAACACCACCGCCTTCAGGTCGTGAACCGCATGATAAATCCGGTAATACTTTTCCGCCACGCCTTTGTTCGCCGAATAAATATCCAGCGGCTTTTCGCCATGCGATTCGTCCACCACCTCGCCGACCGCGCGGCCAATCACCGTGCTGCTGGAAGCGTAAACCACGACCGCCCCCGGATTCCGCCGGCGCACCGCCTCCAAAAGCTTGAGATTCCCAAGGCAGTTGATTTCCGCGTCGAACAGCGGCTCTTCAAGCGAGAGCGGATGGGAGCTTTGGGCCGCGCAATTGAAAATGAGCTGCGAACCGACGACAAGTTCCGCCAACAACGATTCGTCCAGCAGGCTGCCCTGAACAAACCGGATCGCGTCCATCACCGGCGCCAGATTCGCCGGATTCGGGCGAAGCTTCGGCTCGAGCGAATCCAACACCGTGATCTCCGCCCCGGCTTGACGCAGGCAGAATCGGACGAGATTCGCCCCCAGGAATCCAGCGCCGCCGATGATGAGGATCTTCATGAATTTGCGACCCCCGCAGCTTGAAATGAATTCAAGGTCAGGTCAATGCCCGCCACGAGGCCGACGCGCGGCGACCATTGGGTGAGCGAGCGAAACCGCGACGCATCCGCGATGAAATTTCGTGCTTCGATGCGCGAAAGTCCCGGCGGTGGTTCGACGCGCGTCAGGGCGACCTTGCGTCCGGTCAATGCCGCCGCGCGGGTCGCGATCAGTTCGAATGCCTGGGCCAGCGTGTGACCGTGGCCGCTGCCGAGCACAAAGTGTTTGCCATCGGTGTCCTCGCCCGCCACGGCGGCAGCAAGGAAGGCATCGGCGGCATCCCTGACAAACAGATAATCACGAACCTGACCGCCGTCACCATGAAGGGAAAGCGCTTCGCCCCGTAACGCGCGCCGCATCATCTGGTTCAGAATGCCACGGTCCGGTTTGCCGCTTGCCGGCCCCGGTCCGTAAATGTTCGGCAGGCGGAGCGTCGTGCCGCGCGCCCAACCCAGACGGACGTAGTGTTCGAGATACGACTCGGCCAGGAGCTTGTGCCAGTCGTAAATCGTCACGGGCCGGTCGGGATGCGCCTCGTTCACGGGCAGCGTCGCAGGAACGCCGCATTCGGTGACGCTCCCGGCAAAGTAGATTCCGGGCCGCCAGGCTTGTTCCCGGCAGGTTTCCAGGAGGCGCACCATTGGCAGGACATTCGCCTCCCAATCTTCGACGGGTTTTTGATCGGCCGCGTAAGCGCTCGTTTGCGCGGCGAAATGAAAGACGAAATTCACGTCCGGCAGGTATTTCCGCCAGAAGGCACGCTCGCGGATGTCACCAGAAACATGTTCAAAAGAGGCACGGCCACCTTGCATCGCCGCCGGCGCGGTGGACGATCGGGTGACGCACCGGAGGTGGCAACTGATTTCCTTCACCTGCGAGATCAAACCGGAGGCAAGGAAACCGGAACTGCCCGTGATCAGCAACCGCTTGCCGTTGAATGTGCGTTCCAAGCTGGCCGAATCAATCATGTAATGGCGGGTCCTTTCAGCCAGTCGTAACCAATGGCCGGATCATCGTGTGAAATACGCCCTTCGGCGGCGGGATTGTAAACGCGCGAAGTCAAGTACATGACCTCGCGAAAAGAGCCGCGTTCCTCGGCGTGGGCGGCCAGCTCTTTGATGACAACGTCGTGGATCATGGCGATCGGCGCGGCAGTTTAACCGAGCACCGTGACTCGTGGAACGTACAAAATCCATTTACCACCCGCCGCAGTGAAGTTCCTTTCCTTGGCCATGATTTCCTCGCCGTGATTCCACCCAAAGAGCAAGGCGTAATCGGGATAACGCGCGGCAAATTCCGCGTAGGGACGGACGGGAATGTGCGCGCCCGGGCTGTATTTTCCGTGTTTGATGGGCGTGGTGTCGCTGATGAACTCGACGAGGTCCGGCGTGATGCGGCAGTAATTGGTTACCGTGGTGCTCTTCGAGGTCGCGGCATAACCGACCACGCGCCTGCCTTCCTGTTTGACACGGTGCAGCAGGGTCATCAATTCGTCGCGGGACATTTCCACGCTGCGGCGAAACCGTTCGAAGGTGCCGGGTTGATCCAAGCCCAGGGCCCGTTCCTTGGCGCGCTGGGCAACGACCGTCCCCGAAACCGGCAGCGCGCCCCGATGGGCGACCGTGTAGCGCATCGAGCCGCCATGCACCGGTTGCGGCGACACATCAATGATCTCCATTTCGTGTTGCGCGAAGAGGTGGTCGAGCGCCGTTACCGAGAAGTAGAATGCGTGCTCATCGTAAATCTGGTCGTAGGCGGTTTTCTCGATGATGTCGCCGAGATAGGGGTCTTCAAACATCAGCACGCCGCCGGGTTTGAGGAGGAGTTTGATCCCGGCCACCACGGAATTGAGATCCGGGATATGGCACATCACGTTGGCCCCGAGAAATGCATCCGCGGGCCCGTGGTCGGAAACGATCCGCCGGGCGAGGGATTCGTCGAAGAACTCGCCTATCGTTCGCACTCCCCTGCCCCGCGCGACTTCGGCGACATTCGCCGAAGGCTCAATACCCAAATGGCGCACTCCGGCTTGGGCGAAATGTTGCAACATGACGCCGTCGTTGCTGCCGATTTCGACCACAAACGGGTCAGGTTTCGAGAGGCGGGTTGCGCGAACGTCTTCCGCGAACCGATGGAAGTGTTGCGCCATGCGGACCGACGTCGAGGAGAAGAAGGCGTACTGGTCGTGGAACATCTTCCCCGGATCAACCTGTTCGGTCAGTTGCACCATCCGGCATTTGGGACAGTGCCCCGCGCCCAGGTTGTAGAAAAACTCGCGGTCGAACTCGCCGGCCGACAGAAAGCCATTCGCGATCGGCATCCGGCCAAACGAGATGAAAGGCGTGATCGGCGTCCCGCAGATGGCACAGGGTTTCATTGGTTCAGCAGGTTTCAAGGGCGTGTCACACAACCAAGGCTGCAAAACGGGTGTCGGAGTGTCAACCGCCCTCCGCTTCGCCGCCATTGAGCTGATGGGTCGTCCATTACATATTCAGCCTGCGCCTGTGGAGTGACCGGCGTAACTGGTTGCGTCTCGGGTGGTGCATCAGCATGATTAGCCCAAGAATGCAGCCCAAAGTAATCGTCCTCGGTGCCGGCGCAAGCGGATTGGGCCTGGCGTGGAGACTCTCGAACCGGGGAGTGGCGGTTTGCGTTCTCGAAGCGAACAATCAGGTTGGCGGACTCGCACGCACACAACGCACGGATGGTTACTGTCTCGATGTCGGTCCGCACTCATTTTTTTCCGAAGACAAAACGATCCGTGACACGGTGTTGTCCCTGTTTGATCCGCCGCTGGTACCGGCGGCCCGCACGGTCCAGTTTTATTACGAGGGCAAGTATCTCGATTATCCGCTGACACCGGCCAATGTGTTGTTCGGGATGGGATTGGGGAAAGGCGTGCGATCGGGGTTGAGTTTCCTGAAAAGCCGGCTGCACCGGCACGCGTTGACAACGGACCCGGATGACGAAACCGTGGAGGCGTGGGCCGTGCGCAGTTTTGGCGAACACCTGTATCGGAGCTTTTTCAAGCCCTACACCGAACAATTCTGGAAAGTGCCCTGCACCGAACTGGCCGCGCGCTCGATTCCAACACACACGCGCATGAGTTTCGTCCACACCTTGAAGGTGCTGTTGCACCGGAGAATCGAGAAGCTGAACCCGTCGCTCATCGAGCGGGAAATGTTGCCCACCTATTATCCTGCCACCGGTTTCGGTGAAATCCCCGAGCGGATCGCGGCAGTCGTGCTCAAGAACGGGGGCACAATTCTTACCAACTGTCGCGCCACGAACATCCGTGAACGCGACAAGGGCCATGTGCAGGTAACCTACACTGCCAACGGCGACACGCGGACCATCGAAGGGACTCACGTCGTGTCCACCATCCCGCTCCGTGACCTCGCAGCCAGCCTGGAACCGGCGGTGCCACCGGAAGTGCTGGCATCCGCCCGGGCGCTCACCTACCGGCCGCTGGTGGTGCTGGGGATGGTGACGGACCGTCAGCCGGTTCTGAAAGCGAGTTACATCTACGTGATGAACAAGCCATACAATCGCATTTCGGAGGCAAACTGGTTCAGCCCCGCGACCAGCCCGTCAGGCGAGAACATTGTGGCGGTGGAAATGGCATGCTTGCGCGACAGCGCCGCTTGGAACGCCTCGAAGGAAGAGCTGTTTGACATGTGCATCGGCACCCTCGCAGCCGACGGTTTTCTCGGTCCCGGTGACGTAAAGCGGTTGCTGCTGGTGAAGTCACCGGACACTTACCCCATTTACAAGGTGGGCTACGCCGCGCATTTGAAGCGGGTAACGGAACACCTGAGATCGCGTCGCAACATCTCGACACTCGGCCGCACGGGAGAGTTCATGTACATGGACAGCGACGTGTGCCTTCGGCGCGCCTTTGACCTGGCGGATAGACTCATTGAACCTCAAGGCTGAATCGAAACGAATGACGACACGTGCGTCACCCTCCGCCGCCAGGCCCCGGATAGGGAAAATTGTTCTCGCGCGGCCAAGCGGCCTCTGCTTAAGTCAGCCCGCTGTTGGCTGGACGCATCGTGCGCAACGACACAATTCAAAGGCGAGCGGGATTTATGAATTCACAACGGGTTGCAGAACGATTAAAGTGACGACGCGAATAATCAGGCAGCCGTTCGTATTTTGATTATGGCATGGATGGAACAGTTGCAGTCGGCGAACTGGAGTCAGATGGCGGTCTATGCCATCGGGGCTTACGTGCTCGGCTGCTTCGCGACCGGTTATTATCTGGTGCGCGCGCTTCGGGGGTGTGATATCCGCCATATCGAAAGCGGAAGCGTCGGCGCCCGTAACGTCAGCCATGTGCTGGGGAAAATCGGGTTTGTGCTCACGACTTTGGGCGACATCGCCAAGGGAGTCCTGGCGGTTTGGGCCACGTTGCATTTGACGGACGACAAGCGTTTGGCGGCGCTGGTGATGTTGTTCGTGACGGCGGGTCACATCTGGCCGGTGCAATTGAAATTTCACGGCGGGAAGGGCGTGGCGACCTCGCTTGGGGCGCTGCTGCTCTACGACTGGCGGCTGGCCGTGAGTTACGGGTTGATATTCCTGGGCGGCTTCGTGGCCACGCGCAAAACGATTTTGCCCGGTCTCTTTGGCTACATGTGCCTGCCGGTGGCGGCCTTCTGGTTGGAGCGCGACGGGATCAACACCACGGTCATTGCCGTGCTGGCCGCCATGGTTTTGTTTGCGCACCGGCGTAACATTGTGGAAGAGTTCCCTCCGCTGGCCGCGCGTTGCGGGGTGGCCGCCAAACCAGAGCAACCGAAATTATGAGCGCACGAAACACGCTGGTGTTCAAATCTGCCACGGAAGACTGGGAGATTGAGCAGATTCACCGGCTGAACTACAAGACGTTTGTCGAGGAGATTCCCCAACACCAGCCCTCGGCGGGTCACCGGTTGGTGGACAAATTCCACGCGGAAAACAGCTATCTCATCTGCCTGTGCAATCAAAAGCTCGTGGGCATGCTCGCCGTGCGCGGCAACCGGCCGTTTTCGCTCGATCAAAAACTGCCCCACCTGGACTCCCACCTGCCGGCCGGTCGCAAGATTTGCGAAATCCGCTTGCTGGCGATTGAGAAAAAGTTTCGCGGCGCCCGCGGCGGCCAGGTGCTCTCCGGCATTCTCGCCCTGCTTTGGCAGCATGGGGTGGAAAAAGGTTACGACCTGGCCATCATTTCCGGGACGACACGCCAAGCGAAGCTTTACCAGCATCTCGGCTTCGTGCCTTTCGGTCCGCTGGTGGGAAGCGGCGATGCCCAATTCCAGCCCATGTATGTCACGCTGGAAACGTTCGAGGTCACGGCGCGCGAGTTTTTAAGATCTTCCCCGGCGCGGTCGTTCCATCCCAGCGCCGTGAATTTCCTGCCCGGGCCGGTCGCCGTACGACGGGAAGTGCGGCGCGCCTTCGAGCAGGCGCCGGAATCACATCGCACCGAGTGTTTTAAGTCCGACTTTCGGGCGACGCGCCAGGCATTGTGCGAGCTGGTGCATGCCCCGCATTGCGAGCTTCTGCTCGGTTCGGGCACTCTGGCCAACGACATAGTGGGAGCGCAACTTTCGCTCGAGAACGAGCACGGCATTGTTTTGAGCAACGGCGAGTTCGGCAGCCGGCTCGTTGATCAGGCTCGCCGGTTCAAATTGAAGTTCGAGGCCGTCGAGTTTTCCTGGGGCGCATCGCTGGACCTCGCCGCCGTGAAGAAGTTGCTCACCCGCAAGCCTCGCCCGGGCTGGCTGTGGTGCACGCATTGTGAGACTTCGACGGGGGTGCTCAACGATCTCAACACGCTCAAGGAATTTTGCGCCAACGCCGGCGTGAAACTTTGCCTGGACGCCATCAGTTCGATTGGCGTGTCGCCCGTGGACCTGACCGGCGTGTATCTGGCCACCGGCGCCAGCGGCAAGGGCCTGCGCTCTTATCCCGGGCTTTCGATGGTGTTTCACCATCATCAGGTGCAACCGGCGCCAGGGTGTCTGCCGCGTTACCTCGATCTGGGTTATTACGCCCACCAACAGGGGATTCCGTTCACTTTTTCGTCGAACCTGTTGCACGCATTGCGCGCGGCCTTGCGCAACGTGGACTGGAACAGAAGATTTGCCGACATCGCCGACACCTCCGCCTGGTTGCGCGCCAACCTGGTGCAGGACGGCTTCACGCTCATCGGCCAGAACATGCGCACCTCGCCGGCGGTCATCACCGTCGCTCTGCCGCCGGAATTGGATTCGGTGAAAATCGGCAACGCCATGCAGGAGGCCGGCTATCTGTTGAGCTTCAACAGCGAATACCTGCGGCCACGAAATTGGATTCAAATCTGCCTCATGGGCGAGTATTCCCGTGAGAAGGTGGTTTCGCTTCTGAACACGTTCAACCGGACGTGCCTCCGAAAACAACCGCCCGCGCTGGCCGTGGCCGAAGCGCCGCCGGGCGTGGTCGCCGCTGCGACCGTCGTCAATCGCCGCGTTTCATCGGCCAACCCGCCATGACCATGGCCTTGTAGCCACCGGCGAGCGAATACACGTGGCGATAGCCCATGCGTTGCGCCGCGTCCGCCGTGAGCGCCGAGCGGAATCCACCGCCGCAATACATGATGATTTCCGCGTTTTTGTCGGGATACAGCTTTTCCAGGTCACGTTCGAGGATGCCTTTGCCGAGGTGAATTGCTTCCGCCGCATGATCCCTTTGCCATTCGTGGTCTTCCCGCACGTCCAATAAAACAATTTCCGGGTGGTTGGCCAGGCGCGCGCGTGCTTCCGCGACACTGATTTCCTCAACACGCTTTTTTGCTTCGTTGACCAGATTTAGAAAGCCGGGCGAATGATCCATGCGGGCAAGTTAAGTGTTCGCCCCACGCGGTCAAACAAATTTCATTTGCCTGCCAGCGCGGCGCGGGCTATGGAAACCGCAGCCTAAACCAATCAACCACCATGGACGTAAGAAACCTTGATACGATTGCGCCTTTCGTGACGAAGGACGGGTCGGAGATTCGCGAACTGCTGGCGTATCGCAATTCCGTCATTCGCAATCAAAGCCTGGCCGAGGCGCGGTTGCCCGCCGGCGCAAGCACGCAGGAACACTATCATCCTCGGGCCGAGGAAATTTATTACATCACGCATGGCCGGGGCCGCATTCGCATCGGACGAACAACGCGGTTAGTCGGTCCGGGTGACGCCATCGCGATTCCGCCGGGACAACGGCACAAACTTTGGAACATCGGCAGGAAAGCGCTCCGGCTGTTGTGTTGCTGTGCGCCGGCTTACGAACACAGCGACACGGTCATCACCGAGCAGCCGCTGCCCAGCGCCCAAGGTGCCAAGCAACCTTCGAAAGCGAAGCGCCGGAAAACCGGCTAACGTGACGAATCATTTCATGCCGGAGGCGACCCATCCAACCGCCAAGGCTTCAGCATTGACCTCGCGTGGCTGGAGGCGTTTACTAGGCGCATGAAAGTGTTGCTCGTTTTGCCTTTGTTGATCGCGCTGGGTCTGGCGGGATGCTCGCACAAGCAGGAGTCCACGTTTAAGCCGATGCCCGGCGCAACCGGGACGCCAACTCCAGGCAAGGCCGCTGAACCGGGCACCGCCACGCCCATCGCAAACACCTCAACCAACCTCATCGTGACACCCGGCGGTGGACTTTCGGGCAAGGTGGCGAGCTATAACGACGCCGGGCGATTTGTCGTGCTTGAGTTTCCCGTCGGTCATCTGCCGACCACGGACCAGCGGCTTTTTGTCTATCGCAACGGCCTTAAGGTGGGAGAAATAAAGGTCACTACCTGGCAGAAGGACGTTTACGTCGTGGCCGACTTATCCAACGGTGACGCGCGCGCAGGCGACGAGGTGCGGGACAAATAATCGCAGGCTACTCTTCCGACTCCGGTTCACCGATGGTTTCGCCCATGGCCTTGACCGTCTTCGGCAGGGCGTTCTTCTGATAGGGCGAGTGGAGGTTGAAATAAATCCCGCATAAAGGTCGCGCGCCATCGCTCTGGCTCAGGATGACCGTGACCTGCTTGTCGAGCGCGATCCCGTGGCGCAAGTTTGGTCCGCGTCGTTCATAGGCCGCGATGGCCTTCTGCACGAGCGACAACAGCACCGCCTCGAACTCCGCCGGCGACTTTTCCAGGCAGACCACGTATTTGTCGTACGCCTTCACTGCCGCGGAAATCTCTTTCCTGAACGTTTCTTTTGTCACGGCGCCGGAGCGTAGCCGGCGGGCGATTAAAATGAAACAAAATCCTTCGGTTCGGCTCACTCGTTATGCGGAATGCGCACCGTGCTGCCGCCCACGAACTCCCGCACCACCGCGTCACCGGGAATGAGCGCGTGGCTGGTGACCTGCTCGCGGGTGAAGCCGGCGACGGATTCGAGCAACGACCGGACGCGATCATAGCGAATGCGCGCATCGAGAAAGCCGGCGTAATCCGCAAAGTCCCCCGGTTCGGGCATGAATCCGTCCGGACCGGCGAAAAACGGCTTGAGCGCGGGCAGATCAAAGGGAAACCCGCCGTTGACGGTGTGATCGGCCGTGCCACTGAGCGGAATGATGCTGAACAGTTCACCCGTCCGGACGTAATGCCAGTGCAGCACCGTCCGCAGCGGACGATGGTTGCGGTGCTGGACGTCGCGCAACATGCGGCGCAGCAGGCGCACATCGGTGAACTGGGTTCGCCGATGGTCTGCGCCGTCGCCTTCCAGGAGCACGTTTTGCGCTTCGATGTACAGCCGAAACTGGGCGGTGGCGCTGATGCCTTCCGTGATGGGCGGGTAAAGTCCATGCAAACAGTCCAGCAACAGGATTTGATCCTTCTCCAACCGGACCGGTTTGATGCCCGTGCGCCGGCCTTCTTTGAAACTGTAAACCGGTTTCTCAATCGTCTCGCCCTCCAGCAGCGCGCGGAGATGTTGATTCAACAACTGGATGTCCAACGCTTCCGGAGTTTCGTAGTTCCGGTCATTGATCCAGTCCGTTGGATGCTCGACCAGCGACCAGAAGTAATCGTCCAGATTCAACATCAGAAACCGCAACCCGTGCTGCTCGAGCCGTTCGGTCAGTTTGACGGTCGTGGTGGTTTTGCCGGAGGAACTCGGTCCCGTGACCCACATCATCCGCAACGGGTCGCGGCCGCTGAGACGCGCCAGGACCTTCGCGGCGGCCTCGTCCAGCGACTGTTCGTACCGGGCAAGGGAAGCGTCAACCACATGTTTGATGGCACCGCTCCGGACGCATTCGTTCAGCCCCGCGATCGTGTCCACGCCATGGCGACGATTCCATTCCAGCGTTTGCGCCATTCGTTCCACGGGAAAGCCGTTGCCGACGAACGTTTCCGGGGTGATCGCCCCCTCCCGCAACCAGTGCCGGCCCCAGCGATAACACTCGTAGGCGTCGGCGGTGTTTTGAAAACCGTAACTGCGCAGGGCGTGCAACACCTCGTCCTGAATATCCTCGATGGTCGGGGGAAAATTGGAAATGTGATGATGCGGGTCGGAGTTCAGGCAGACCACAACCGCGTCGGCAAGAAATTCGGCGATCCGCTCGTCCGTGTCATAGACGTCGAAAATGTGGTCGTTGATTCCGCGCAGCCAATCCTGACGAATCCCACCGATGGACGCGGCCGCGCGCAAAATGGCCTTCCCAATCCGGCTGACGTCGAATTTGACCAGCGCACGATTGCGTTTTTGGATCTTGACGATGCGGTTTTGGACTCGCATGGCGGGGCATGGTAGCGCGCCGGCACCAGGAAACAACCCCGTTCCGCTTCCGCGTTCGGCAGCGGATGATCCCAAGCGGAGATGGAAGCTTCGTTGCCGCGTCGCAGCGTGCATTTCGTGGAACCCGCGAAAGGAAGCCGCAATGAAAAAGCTCGCACGGTTGAAGAATCCAGAAGATGGATTGACGTCACTCGTAAGACGATCAACGCGTGCGAGCCAAATACGGCGGCGGCCCGGATAAGCGCATTTGCGGTTCACCGGGCTTTTGAGGTGGGATCCCGCAAGCACGTCGAATCCGATTGACCGCCGCCAAATAGACCAGACCAACCTCCGCTTTTCCTTTCCCCATGTCTCGCCAAGCATCACCCCACCGCTCACTCCCTGGCTCAAAACTCACTATGCCCGTTGAATGTTGTCGGGTCGGGTCGTTTGTTCGACAACTGCGGAAGGATGATTAGCGGAAAGGCCGCGCTTTGTCTGTAAGGCGAGAGTCGAATTGTTTTGTAGTGTTTATCACTACAAACCCCAATCCTGAAAAACCAGGTGCAATTACGCCGTGTTGCCCATCTGGGTCCAGGCAAAGGCTTGCTGCAGCAATTCGGTGGCGTTCTTCAGGTCCAGTTTCTCCTTGATTCGGGCGCGATAGGTTTCGATGGTACGCCGATCCAACCCAAGTTCCGTGGCAATTGCGCGCGTACTGCGGCCCTGGCCGATCAGTTCGAACACCCGCAGCTCGCGATCGGACAACCGGTTGAGCGGCAGGCCCGCCGGGGCGCGGGAACGGCTGGCCGACCGTTGGGCGAGACTCTGGGCCGCTTTTTCACCCAGGTAAACCTCCCCGTTCCGGACCGTCTGCAAGGCCACAACAATTTTCCGGGTTGCCTCCTGTTTGGTGATGTAACCCTTGGCCCCCATGCTGAGGGCGCGTTCCGCGTGCATGGACTCATCATGCATGGACAGCACCAGCACCGCCACGGTCGGCCACGCGACCCGGATGTCTTTGATCAAATCAAACCCGCTCGACGTCTTGAGGGTCAGGTCCACAATGACGATGTCGGGACGCGTAGCTGCGACAGCCTCCAAGGCCGGCGTCCGATCGTCGGCCTCGCCGCAAATGACGAAGCCAGGCTCGGCTTGAATGACTTCACTCAACCGCTCGCGCACCATGGGATGGTCGTCCACCAACAACACGCGGGTGGAGGGGAGCTTTGTTCTGCCGGCTTTTGTAGATTTGGCCGTGGTCATGATTTCTCGGAGGGTGCAGTGGGTTGGCGTGGCACGGAACAGAAAACGCGCGTGCCCTCGCCGGGCGTGCTTTCAATTTTAAACCGGCCGTTAATCGCGCGCGCCCGATAGTTCATAATGTGCATTCCCATCCCGGTGTAGTGGCCGTCCACGGCGGGAAGGCCTTTCCCATCGTCGGTGACGGTCAAATCAATCTGCCAGGGTTTGACCGCAAGACGGATGGAGATGTGGCGAGGTTGCGCATGTTTGACGGCATTGGTCACCGCTTCCTGCGCGATGCGAAACAAATGCGTCGCGGCGGCTTCGCTTTCCACCGGGACCGACCAGGGACAAAGCACATCGCACGGAATATCGTAACGCGCGGTGACATTCGCCGCGAGATTCCGCAGCGCGTGGCCGAGGCCGTCACCCCCGAGGTGCACCGCGAACAATCCGCGCGCCACGCCCCGCACCTGGGTGATCGCGGCGTCAATCAATTCGGCCGTCTGGCGTGCGAGCGCGGCGTCCGCGGCCTTGCGCGTCTTGAGACGCTCCTGGAGTTGATTCAGGTCGAACGCCGCCGACACCAAAAGCTGCGCCAGGCCGTCGTGCAAGTCCTGGCCGATGCGTGCCTGTTCACGGTCGCTCACCTCGAGCAACTGCTGTTGCAACCTTTTCAACTCGGTGATGTCCCGCCCATAGACGTTCACATCGCCCTGGGTGGGTGCCGCGACGGCGATAAAGGAGAAGATCCGGTGGTTGATCTCATGCTCGAATTCGAGCTTTTCGTTCTTCTCGAATACCACGGACAAAATCTGCCGCCAGTCGCTGATCACACGGCCTTGTTTGTCGGTGATTGCCGGAATAAAAGTTTTGGCAGCGGGGTTGGCGTAGAGCAGCCTGCCAGTTTGAGCCAGACGGATGACCAGATTGGGG
The DNA here is from genome assembly GCA_964458575.1 of uncultured Bifidobacteriaceae bacterium. Taxonomy (GTDB): domain Bacteria; phylum Verrucomicrobiota; class Verrucomicrobiia; order Limisphaerales; family JADLHS01; genus CAYWMD01. The sequence continues at coordinate 282,674 of CAYWMD010000001.1, forward strand.
TTCTCCGCCGGGAATCGCGCCAGGCTGGCGATTTCCTGTTCCGCGCGTTTGCGTTCCGTGATGTCCATGTGAGAACCCAGCATGCGCCGGGGTTTGCCGTCCGGACCCGGCAATAGGGTGGCCTGGGCCAGGATCCAACGGTAACTGCCGTCTTTATGGCGAAAACGGAACTCGACTTGATATTTCTGGCGGGGATGGGCCAGATAATCCCGGATTTTTTGCAGGGTCGGCTGCAGGTCGTCTGGGTGCACGCGGCGCTGCCACTCGTCGTAATCTTGGCTGACCTCATGATCTTCGTAGCCGATCTGGCGCTTCCATTCGGGCGAGTAAAAAACCCGGTTGGTGGTCAGGTCCCAGTCCCACAGTCCCACGTTACCGCCTTCCGCCGCTTCCTTGAGCCGTGCTTCGCTCTCGCGCAACTGTTCGTTCGCGGCCTCCAACTGGGCCGTGCGTTCTCGCACCCGCTGTTCCAGGGTGGCGTTGAGTTGCCGGATTTCCGCCTCCACGCGCTTTCGCTCGGTCACATCACGGCAGGAGCCAAAGCGCAGCCTCCGGTTGCCCAGTTCGATCATGCGGGCATGAACCTCCATGGCGAAGGTCGAACCATCCTTCCGCAGACCAATAGTTTCGTAGGGAGTAATGGATTCGTTCTCAATCTCGTTGCGGACCCTTTCACGCACCCCGGACGCAAGCAGTTGAAAACCGTCCGTTCCGATCAACTCGGATGAATCGTAACCAAACAACTGGGCAAAGCTGAGATTGCAGTCAATGATCCGCCCATGTTCGTGAATCACGATCCCCTCGAACGTCCGCTCCGACAGCAGGCGGTTTCTGGCTTCGCTGATCTTCAACGCCTCTTGCGTCTGTCTTCGTTCCGTGACATCACTGAAAAAGCCCACCAGCATGGTGTGTCCGCCAATGGCGACCGGTCGCGACGAGATATCAGCATAAAAAATTGTTCCGTCTTTGCGTCGGCAGGGTATTTCCGATGCCAATTCCTTTTCTTGACGCACTTGGGCTTGAAATTCCTCGATCACCCGTGGCAGGCTCTCGGCGGGATGGACGTCGTTTACCCCCAATTGAACCAATTCCTGCTCGCTGTAACCGAGCATCCGGCAGATGGCCGGATTGACGAAGTCAAACCTCCGGGCCCGGACATCCACCAGAACAATGCCTTCCGGTGCGCCTTCGAACAGCGCCCGATAGCGTTCTCCGGCTTCCTGCAAGGCGGCATTGGCCGCGGCCAGTTCCGCGGTTCGTTCGCGCACCCGTTCCTCGAGCGTTTCGTTCAGTTTGCGAATTTGCTGCTCGGTTTCCTTTCGCCCCGTTATGTCCAGGAGCGTTCCGACCATGTGCAGCGGGGCGCCGCCTTCGTCGTAGCTCACCTGCCCCAGATTGGCCACCCAACGGATGCTTCCGTCGGGGCGGAGGATCCGGAAGTCGGCGGCGTAGGTTTCACGCCGCGCAATGGCTCCGTGGACCGTGGCCATCATCTGGGTGCGGTCTTCGGGATGCACCAATTGGGTAAAGGCTTCGAGCGTGCCGTCGAAATCATTCACCCCATGAATCGCGTAACACTCCGGCGACCACCCGACCGTGTTCGACCGCAAATCCCAGTCCCAGACGCCCACGGCCGATGCTTTCAAGGCCAGGGCCAATTTCTTCTCGCTTTCCCGGAGTGAGGCTTCCATCCGTTTGATCTCCGTCACGTCGCGGGCGATGCCCAGGAAATCATCCACTTTGCCGTCGCGCATCCGGGGATTGGCCAGGATTTGCGCAATGAGGTGTTCACCGGATGACTTGCGCACCCGGAGTTCAAAGATGGGTGAGATTTCGCCGCGAGCAATCTGGGCAGCGACGTTTTGCGCAAGCGCCAGATCGTCGGGATGCACCAGTTCGGCAAAGTTACGTCCGATCCATGCCTCGCGTTTCCACCCCGTCGCGTTGGTGAACGCCTGATTCAGCGATGTAAACAGGCCGTCCACCGTCATGGTGAAAACCGTGTCGTGTGCCGTCTCTACAAGGGATCGGTAGCGGGCTTCCGACTCGCGCAGCGCCCGTTCCGCCTGCTTGCGTTCGGTGATGTCACGGATGATCGCCAGCGTGTGGCCAACCCCATCCAGGTCCACCGTCTGCACGCTGATTTCAACGGGAAACGTCGAGCTGTCTTTGCGTTGATGCAGGGCCTCGGCCAGTGACCGGCCGCGGGTCCGGAGTTCCTCCTCCATTTTTGGAAAATCCTGCCTCGCGGCCGGGGCGCGTAACTGCGGAGTGCGCAGCTGCTGAAATTCGGCGAGCGTGTAACCATACTCTTCGAGCCCGCGCACATTGACCTCCAGAATCCGCCACTGGTCGTCGGTGATCATGATGATGTCGTTCGCATGGTCCATCAAGTGGGCCACGCGTTGGGCGAGGACGAATTGTTCGTGTTCCGCCGCCACCTGCCGGCGCAGCCATTGATTGTCCCGCTGTCGCCAGAGCAGGTTGAGGCCCGCCGCCGCCGCCAGGGTCAACGCCCCGAGCACCAGGCTCAGGTCGCGCCCGCGCGTGCGCACCGGAGCATAAATCTCCTGCTCATCCACCTGAGCCACCAGCATCCACGGGGTGCCGTCCACCGCCGCCACCGCCGCCAAGACCGGAAACGTCCGGTAATCCTTGCCCTGAAAAACGGGTTGTGGATCCAGCACGGCGGCCACCGCGGGATTGTCCGCCCACTTCAAACCCAATTGCAATCGCAGGGCGGCGTTGGTTTCGTGGCGAACGTCGCTCAGGAAAAGCACCCGGTCTTCCTGACGTTTCACCAGGTAGATTTCCGCCGTGCGACTGAAGCCGTAGCGATTACGCAAAACGGGAAACAGCGTTTCACGGGCGTCCATGCGCAGGACCAGCACGCCCCGGCTTTGCTCCCTCTGCGACGGAGTGCGTGAGCTTTCCTGCGTTTGATTCGCCGCTCCGCCCCATTCGGAAACCAGGGGCACCATGATACTGAACTGGACGGCATTGCTCTCGGCTGCGGGCCGGTGGAGATCCGTCGCGATCACGCTGCGCGTGAGGTGCGCCGCTTCGGCAGCGCGGCGCTCCTCCTGGGTCAATGGGGCGACCGGGTCGTTGGGAAATCCCAACCTCGCATCCAGCCGCTCGTCCAGCAGGAAGGCCTCCGTGTAGGGGCCAATGGGAAGCGCACTCTCCAACCAGGTCTCCAGCATCCGCTGGTTCATGTCCACCCGGGGTTTGGCAAAGAACGCCTGTGCCCGGCGCGCAACATAGGGCGTGTAGAGGATGAGATTAGCCTGTTCCAGGTGCTCGCGGCGCCATTCACCGACCCGCGCAGCGGTGAGACCGGCGATCCCCTCGAGTTCCTTCTCCGCTCGCACGCGCAAATTGATCTGTTCCCGGCGTAGGAACAGAAATCCCACCACGGTCAGGCCCCCGGCGAAGCACAACAGGAAGACAACCAACGCCCGCCGATAGCGAAGATGTTCCGCCCCGGCTAATTCGGCCCTTTCCCCCAACAGCTCCTGTAACAGCCAGTTGTCTGGCATCGCCTTGAGCATCAACCCGGTGTTCAACAACACGAAAATGGCCGCGGTGGACCATTTCATGGTCGTGAACTGGTGGCCGTAAATCAGCGGCGTACCCAGCCCCAGGCCCAGCGTCGCAATCAATCCGCTGACAAACCCCACCGCCGCGAGCGCAAAAGCCACCCGCCGACGCCCGCGCCCCGGCGCGTCCCCGACGGACAACAGGCAACCCAGCGATCCAGCAACGAACAACAACGACAACGCGGAATGGGGCGACATGTGTCGGGTCACGGGATCGGCCTTGGGGGTGAGCACCTTTGCCAGCCAGCCCTCGAATTCGACGGGGATCTGAAATTGCAGCCGTGCCAGCACCAGCAAAGCCGTCGCGCCTACGACACCGGTTGCAATCCTCACGAACACTCGTCCCGCCCGTCGTCGCGGCCAGCGGTGGAAAACGAACAGGGCCAGGCTCAACAGCAGCAGGGTGGTTGAGGTGTGCAAGGCCATCCCCAGATGGCTCCGCAGATTCGTGAGCCACGGCACCCATTGGCCGAAAACTCGGATCAGCAACCCTGCCAGGGCGGCCCCGATGGCCGCAACCGCGCAAACGGCCACGATGCGGCGGGCAATGTTTTGACTGCGCGATGCTGTGTTCATGTCCCCGTCAGGGCTTCAACGCGCCCCCATTCCGGACGGCGCGATGCGGAGTCGCCTGACAGGCGACCGCCGCCCCACATGCCATCAACGGGCCGGCGGCAACCACCAGCCTTCCGGCTGTACTTGGCCAAGGTGGAATCGCGTCCATAAACCACTCCGATTCCACGGCATCCTGTCATCATCCCCAAATCATGACAATGCCGAATTGACGGCGCAAAACCACCGCAGGTCCAATGGTCCGCACGTTTAAACGCCGGAATGATTGCGCCAGCCCGCACGATTACGTAACGTTTCGGTCATGTTACGGGTGAAATCTTGGTGGGGTTCGGCTTCGACGGCGCTTTTGTTTCTCGCTTTTTCTTCCGGCACGATCAACGCCGGCGACCGCTTTGAAGGACAGCATTATCGCGGCGTCGGCGATGCGGATTACCTGCGCCTGCTCGAAACCGCGCGCCGCATGTTCGAACCGGATCCGGAGCTTCAGAATCTCGCGATGCTTTACATGCACACCTGGAACGGCCTGGTCGAAGGCCCGACCTGGGACGCGTGGTGGATTCAAAACAGTTACGGCACCACGTATTCAATTCTGCCGCTCTTGCGCGAGCCGTTCGTCACCTTTCTGCAAAACTCACAGGACCTGTGGTTCGACCAGATGGGCGATGGCAAACGCGTGGGCGCAAAGCCGCCGTTCGATTGGGTCGCCCCCGATGGTTCGCTGTGTGACGCGGCGCGACCGGGCTGGATCGTTTACAAACAGGGCGACGGACGAACTCAAATCCACGACTGGGGAATGGAGTTCACCGCCGCCGGCATCGTGATGCAAAGCGAACTGCTGCTCATCAGCCGCGATCCGAAAGCCATCGCGCATTACCTGCCCAAACTCGAGCGCAGCGCCGCGTTCATTGAATCACGGCGCGCAACGAACAATCTGTTCCTTGCCGGCCCCGCCGGCAATCTTCTGGCCCCGAGTTACGCGGGCTGGCACCGACCCGACGGCACGTATGACCAGGCTTACCTGGCGGGGCTTTCCATCACCTACCTCGCCGCGCTGGACCGGCTGATTGAATTGGAAAAGCTCGCGGACCGGACGGCGCAGGCGGCTCGGTACATGGAATTGCGCGATTCCGCCCGGCAGGCCCTGGCACTGCTGACCACCGATGAGGGCTATTTCATCCGGTCGCTTGACCCCGACGGCACGCGCCACGGTGTTTATGGTGCGCCGCGGCACGGATACTTTGAAGCTTCGCCGAATCACGACGCCATCGCCTTTCGGGTGGCGGACGACGCACAGGCCGCGAAGATTTTCCGTCGGATCGAGTCGCTGCCGGAGTTGCGGCCGCACGACTTCGTTCTCCCAAACTATCCGGGCTACGATGACATGTACGAAAAACCCGAAGGCATCTGGGCCTACGGGACCTGGGTCAACGGCGGCCACTGGTCAACGTGCGAAGCCCGCATGATGCTCGCCTATTATCGTCTCGGCCAATTCGAGGACGCGCGCCGTTCGATGAAGCGGCTGCTGACCTTTGCCGAAAGATTTCGCATGGACAATCCGTTGACGAAATGCGGCAGCGATGTTTACCAACCCAACCAGCCGATCAACCTGACCTACGATGCGTTCGGCCCGCCGGCGGGTTTCCTGCGCGGGCTGTTCGAGTATTTGTACCGGGCCGATGGCCTGACGCTTGTGCCCCACATTCCGCCGGCCGTGACCGAACTGGCGCAACTCGACCCGGTTCGCTTCGGTGGGAAGAAGATTTTCCTGTCAGTCGCCGGCCGCGGCGATATCACCTCAGTCAGAGTGAACGGGCGGAAATGGAAGTTGTTCGACGCCAGCTCGGTTTTTCTCCCGTACGACCGGACTCCCAAATCCGCCCGCGTGGATATTTTCCGCGGCGAAGCCCAGCCACCCAAATCGGGGCGGAGAACGGAACAACCGGTGGCCGACGCGGCCTCCGACCGTTTCGCGGGCGTGAATATTCTTTCCGCCAAACTGGAAAATCGCGTGGGGCGCGTGCGGGAGTTTCACCGCCGACTGGCCCGTGCGCGGCTGGGTGACACCTATGAAGCAACCCACGCCCAATTGGTTCTGGACTGCGCGCGCGCCGCCAGCGTTCGTCAGGAACGGCTCAAGATCGGCAAGATTCAACGACTGCCCGAAGCCTCACGAGTGGCCGCGGACCAATGTTACCTGGATACCGTGTCGAAGGTGTGCGCCGGGCTCGAGGCGATTTTGCAGGGATACGAGAACTCTCCGGATTCAACGCGCAAAAAACTGTACCAACACTGGCGGCAGAGCCAGCCCGCTACATCGCCGGGCCGGAACGCGTCGCCCTGAACCGCGGCTCATTCCGGCTCGTGAAGTGAAGGAACGGGCGCGACAGGCAACGGCCGGTGGCCGACCATCTCACGGGCCGAGTAACTTCTTCAACGCGTCGGCCTTCAGCGCGGCCGGATGCCCCACGTAGCGGACGCTGCCTTGAGTGTCAATCAACATGGCTTGCGGCACGCTGGTCACGCCCGCGGCGGAAGCCAGTGCACCCTTCGGATCGGCCGCCAGCGGAAACTCGATTTTCACGCCGCTGAACTCGCTCACGGCGGATTCCTCCTCGGCGGACCAGCCAATGACGACCAGTTGCTTCTGGAATTCCTTGTTTAGCAGGTTCATCTCTGCGAGGGCTTTGTGACTGGGCGTGCTCCAGGTGGCCCAGAAGAGAATCAGGATGGCCTTGCCTTCGGTTTCGGGTTTGTCCGCGAGCCACCGGCCGAACTCGAGTTTGGGCGCGGGTTGGTTGATGGGCGACTCCTTGGCAATCGGGTCGGCCAGGCTGGCGTCGGTGCTGGCGGACTTTTTGGCCGTCAGTTCCGCCGCCGCCGCCGCTGCTGCCGCCGCCTTTTGCGCACGCGTTTCAATGTCCACGGCGACGGTCTCAAAATACGCGGAGTCCTCCGCGACCTGTCGGCGTTCCGCCTCCTCGGCGGCCTTCGGATCGTAGTCGAACTGCTTTTGCAATTCCGGGCTGAGGTTGCGGAGCTTTACGTTGGAGATGCCCTTGGAGTGCCGGAAATACAAATCCGTCTCGCTCACCCCGAGAATGGTCACGCGACGGTAGGTTTTCGTCCCGACCTTGAGCGTGTTCAATTTGGTTTCTTCCGCTCCCGTGGGGATCGCGGCCAAAAAACCTGCCAGCACGGCCAGCCAGACAAACCGGCTGCGGAGGCGGCGCGTCCCGCCCGCTTTCGCCGTCCATCTGAATGCCGTGGAAAAGTTCACCTTCACAATCAATTGGAATACTTCGCCAACAGCTTCGCCACGGCGTCGGGTTTCAGGTAGCCCGGATGACCTTCGAACCGAACGATGCCCTTCGGGTCCACGAGCATCGCATGCGGAATGCCGCGCACTTCAACCGCGCGCTTCATGGCCGCTTCAGTGTCTATCGCCACGAAGTAATCAATCTTCGGCGATTTCATCTCGCGCACCTCGCGTTCCGCTTCATCGCTCAATCCGACCACAACGAGCCGGTCGCCGAATTTGGCGTGGAGGGCGTTCAACTCGGGGATGGATCGCCGGCACGGCGCGCACCAGGTCGCCCAGAAATCAATGAGCAAAAATTTTCCGTCGTAGTTCGGTTTGGCGGTCAACCATTTCTCCACCACCAGCCGCGGGGCCGGCGCGTTGAGGAACGACTTCGCATGGATGCCCGGCACGGGGATGTCGCCGGATTCGGCGCTTTTGCCCTTCGTTTGCGCCGGGGCCGACTGCTTGGTGGTCTGGACTTCTTTGCGAAACGCCGCGTTGGCCTCAGCCTGCTTTTTGGCTAATTCACCGGCTTTGACCGCATCGTAACCGAACTGCTTTTGCAGGTCCGGCGGCAGGTCCTTCAATTTTGCGTTCCCCATGCCGCGCGAGTGCGTGAAGTAAATGTCGGTCGCGTTCTTGCTCAACACCGTCACATTGGTGTAAGTCTCGCCGCCCACTTTCAACGCGGGCAGCTTCACCTCCGCCCAGGCGGAAATGCTCACCGCCAACAGTGCGAACGTAATGCCGACTCTTTGATTCATGCTATGCGTATGCCTTGTGCGAGCGACGATGGCAAGCTCGGACCATGGTTGACACGCCAGGCGCAAAACTTGGAGAAAGTTACATGCCAACGTGATTCCGGCCAAAGCCAGCCGCCTGGGTCTGGCGCGGGCCGGCTGCTATTTGTTGAAACGGAAATTCGTCAGGTCGTAATCCTGCATCACGTACTGCTTCAGTTCGAGACGCAGCTTGCCAGCGCGCTTGGCCTCCGTTTCCCCGCCCGCGGCGACGAAGTCCGCGAAACTGATGATCTCCGCGCGGATGAAACCCTTCTGGATGTCCGAGTGGATCGTTCCCCCGGCTTCCCACGCGCTGAGGCCCTTGCGAATCGGCCAGGCCCGGTTCTCCTTGCCGCCTACCGTCAGGAATGAAATGTAACCGGCGTCGGCAAACGCCCGCACCATCAGGCCGTCCGTGTTCTCCAGATCCGCGGCTTCGGCGACAGTCACGGGTTTGTTGGTGTGGAAGTTGTGGGCGGTAACCGCGGTCATCTCCTCCGCGCTCAAGCCGGCCTGGAAAACCGTGCGTTCGCCTTCGAGATGCGTTTTGATTTTCTCCAGCGCGGCCTTCTCGGCGGCAGAAGGTTCGCGGCCCAGCCGCGTCTCGACAAATTCGAGGTCGTGCAAAATCAAATCCGGCAGCCGGTCGCGCGCAACGACGATGGCATCCGCTTCCCGGGTTTCGTCCTCCCCCACGACGTCCACCTGCGCGTACGTCTTTTTCTTGGCCTCGACCAGCTCGTGCGTTTGATCGAGGCGCGGGTCTTTCAAGTTATGTTTGCCCACCGGAATGCCGGGGACACCAACGACAGCAATTTTCATCGCGCGGGAGTATGGGAGAGCAATTTCACTCGGCAAGCTTTTCGACAGGCGCGCGCGGCAGTTTCCGGAAGCCGGACGATTCAAAAATCCCGGTTTGTCCGTCGTCCTTGCGCAGAAACAGCGCCTCCATGCCGCGTTGCGATTCCACCAGGGCCAGCCCCGGCTTGACCCCCAGAATGCTCACGGCCGTCGCAAAGCCGTCCGTGTCCGTCGCGTGTCGGGCGACGATTGAAACCTGCAGCCGTTCGGTCAAACCGACGCCCGTCCGCGGGTCCACGATGTGTGAATAGCGTTTGCCGTCAATTTCCACAAATTGCGCCGTGTCGCCGGAAGTCGAGATGGCCTGATCCCGCAACAGGAGATTCTGCGCCAGTTCATTCGGGGTTTTGTCCAACGCGCCGATACCGACGCGCCAGCCTTCCCGACCCGGCGGCGGTTTACTCACCAGAATGTCGCCGCTCGCGGCGATCAGCGCCCGCGTGATGCCGTGCGACTTCAGGACCTCCATCGCCTTGTCCGCCGCGTAACCTTTGCCGATGCCACCGAGGTCCAACTGCATCTTCGGCATGGTCAGCGTGACGGTCTGGTTCCGCGGATCGAGTTTGACCTTCCGGTAACCGACCAATGCCTGTGCCCGTGCGAGCATGTCCGGTGGCGGCAGCTTTTCCTGACGCCGCGCGCGACGCCACAAACGCACCAGCGGCCCGACCGTTTCATCGAAGGCGCCGTCGGAAAGCTTTGCCAGACGTTGGGCTTTTTGGAGCACATCGAACAACTCGTCGCTTACGCGCACCGGTTTGCCGGCGGGTTTAACGCAGAGTTGCATCAATTCGCTCTCCGGATCGTAGTCCGTCATCATTTGCTCCAGCGCGGCGATCTTTGCGAAGGCGTCGTTGCACGCTTGGTGAGCCTTGTTCCCGTCCGGCGCGTAAAGCACGATGGTGAACAACGTGCCCATGTGCGGCTGCTTGAATTCATACCGTTGCAGGTTGGTATGACTCGGCGTGGTGCGACAGCCGGTCATCAAAACGACGAGCGCCGCCATCACGAGTGCAAGGCCCGCCATGCGACCGGATTTGTATTTGAGGACTAAACCCATGCGATGTGCCAGTCTGGAGTGGAAGTCCTGGCAAAGCCAGCTGAAGGTTGACGCAGTGACTCTGGGGAATCACATAGATATGTCATTGCACGGATCGGCGAACGCGCCAAGAATCGGGTGATGGCCACAATGTTGAATTCACTGCGCGCCGTGAAGCGGAGGGGGTGGTCGAATCGTTGCGAGGCAGCCTTCACCCTGATCGAATTGCTCGTGGTCATCGCGATCATTGCGATCCTGGCGGCGATGCTGTTGCCGGCGTTGGCCCGGGCCAAGGAGCAGGCCAAGCGGACGGCTTGCAAGAACAACATGCGTCAGTGCCTGATCGCCATTCACATGTACGGGATGGATTTCGACGACAAAGTCCCGCCCAGCCGGGATAATCAGAAGGCTTTCGCGTGGCACGCGATCCGGGTGTCAAACGTCACCTGGTCGAACCTGGTTCAATACTCGGGGAATTATCAGGTCATGGATTGCCCGAACATCCTTTTCGACACGAACGTCCTTGGTCGTTACAACTCCAGCTACGGTTTCCTGATCGGTTACCAATATCTCGGCGATGCCGCTCCGCCCGGTTATCAGTATCCTTGGATTTCACCGACCAAGGTCAGCCAGTCGGGAACGAACACCATTTTGGCCGATGCCAATCACTGGGCCAGAAACACGGACAATCTCAAGGTCGCCCCACACACGAGGAACGGCTCGATTCATCAGAACAACAGTTCCTTCACCAAGCATCTTCAGCCGATTGGCGCGCCCGTCGCCACCGTGGGCGCGCAGGGCGGCAACGTCGGTGCGCTCGATGGCTCGGTGGTCTGGAAAAACATGGCGCAGATGCGGACCAACAAGGCCTCCTACATAGATTACTACTTCGGCAATTGGTAGCTTCGCCGGGAACGGCCCGGTGCTGCTTTCTTCCCTTGAACCTCGCCGGACGGCCCGACCAACTTTGTGTTGCATATGCAACACAAAGTTGGTCATGGGTCCGAACCGCGACCTCTCCGTGGGAGGAATGCTATCCGCGATAAACACACCGCGCCGTGCAGGTTTCCGCCACGACGACCTCGGTGAGCATCGGCAGTTTCGGTTTCAGTCGCTGCCAGATCCACACGGCGATGTTTTCGCTGGTCGGATTTTCCAGGCCGCGGATTTCGTTCAAGTGCCGATGGTCCAGCTTTTCCCAGATGGGCCGGAACGCTTTTGCTATATCGGCGTAATCCATCAGCCAGCCGAGCTTTGGATCACATTCGCCGGCGACCACGATGTCCACCTTGAAACTGTGCCCGTGCAACCGCCGGCACTTGTGCGCTCGCGGCAGGTGCGGCAACAGATGGGCCGCTTCAAACTGAAATGTTTTACGTAATTCCATTTTCATAATGCGAGCACTTTAACGCAGAGACGCGGAGGACGCGGAGAAACGCAGAGTTTGGATTCTTCTCTGCGCGTCTCCGCGTTCTTTGCGTGCTCTGCGTTGAAGTTCATTGTTCCCAATCCGTCCACGTCACGAGATCGCCCAGCGCCGGCCGTCCATCGTGCCGCCACGTCAACGGCGGGTTCTGCATCTGGCCAAGCGGACAAACGCGCGTCACGCCCCAACGAGCCAGTTGCGTCGCCAGATTTTGACTTTCGCGCGGCGCGGCGGCCAGGCCGACCGTCGAAACCTGCCCGCGCACGGCATCCGCGTTGTGCAATGCTTCCGTCAGGTTGTGCACCGGCTTCACGTAAATGAATCGGTTCAGGCACGACGCTTGAAAGCGCGCGTCTTCCTCGTAAACCACGGTCCACGCGGTGGAGCCTTTGCTGGCCCAAACGAATGTCTCCAGTGAATGCGCGGCCCGCACCTCGTAAATGGCCCGCCGCGATGCGATGTTCGCAGTCACGTCCACCGGCAACTCACCTCGTGGTTCGCTCGCCTCGCGCTGTTGCAACTCGTCGGCGAGCGTTTCCGCGAACCGGCGCGGCATCATGTCGCCGCCAGGCTGGACATAAATGACATGGGGAGAAAGACAGCCAAGTTGATTCCACGCAACCACATCGGACGCCGCGTCCGCGATGATTCTCCGGGCATTCGACCCGAACAAAACCTCGCTGGATACGTAGCCAAAACTCACCCGGTGGCCGTAGCCGATCAAGCGCGTTTCGGCGGGCAGTTGCTTGCGGATGGCAGCGAGTGTTTCATCACTGCCGGTTGCCGTGACGCAATCCGCGTGTTGGAAAAGTGCCGTTTCAAGCGTTTCATTTCCACCCCGCCATTCCGCGACCTCCAGGCAGGCGCCGAGTTTGGCGTCCACCTCGTAAATCGAGTGGGCGAACAGCCGGGGCAGAAATGATCCGCTACTGGCGGCGCGCGGCCCTCCGGGCCGCAGCGGGTCCGACTGACCTGCGACTTTGGACATTGCGGCAAGCCCCGCGTCATCCGCGTGCTGCGACCGGGACGATCGCGCTCCGGTGCCACTGGCGCACTTCACGAACTGGGCCGAGCGGGTCAACAAACCCAGAACCATGCTGGTCAACGTCGGGTTCGGAATGTTGCCCGCCGCGATATGCACGAGGAATTCCGGTCCGACGGCGATCGCGACGCGCGCGGATCGCTTATCGCCAGACTCAGGCGCAAACTCCTCCAGTCGCCGTGCATCGCCGAGGTCCTGCGCCAGCAGCGCGTGCAGATTGTCGCGCGTGAGCTGGCGGAAAAAGGAATCGAGACCATTGGCGATGGTTGCGCCGCCAAAACCGGTGTGGGCCGGGCCGAGTTCGAGCGCGAGTCTGCGGAAGGGATATTCCGGTTTAAGCCATTCTTCCCCGAGCCGGCTCAGAATCCGCACGAGATTGTCCGTGGGCCGGTCGGCGACATATTGTTCCCGGTTGCGCTTCAACGTCGCACAGGCTTCGCCGATCATCGCGGCGCTCAACGTCGCTTCCGGCGGCAGATCGGCGAGAAAATAGTTTGGCAGATTCATAAACGTTTTGACGCTTCAACGCTTCAACGTTTCAACGCTCGTGTCATCCAGATGTTCGCGTTTGCGGATGGCGTGCAGACAGGGCAACCCGAGCAATGACAGCAACGCCAGCCCCGCCAGCACGCCGTAGAGCGTAAAATAACTCGCGGGTTCGTGAGCGGCGTCACCCATGCGTTTGACTTCGTTGCCTACGATCCAATGCGACAGGTTGCCGATCAGGCCGCCCACCGTGATGAAAAGCCCAAACACCCGTCCGCGCACTTCGTCCGGCACGGATTGCATCAAGGCCGCCTCCACCATCGGGTAACTCGACATGAAGAAGAAACCGTAAACCAGAAAGGCGGGAATCGTCCACGCTTTCGGCAAATGGGGAAAGACCAGCACCAGCACGGCAGCGACCGATAACACCGTGGCGGCCCACCGTTTGCGGCCGCGGTCGCTCAGACTTCCGAACAACGGATTGCTGATGGCGCTGGGCAGAAACATCCAGCTCAACGCCAGCCCAGCACCGGCGACGTTGAAGCCTTGCACGTTTTGCAAATACAACGAACCCAGGCTGCCCATGCTGGCGCCCGCAAAATCCCGCAGGCTGAACGCAAACGACATCGCCAGAAACCAAAACCACAACGCTCCGGTCGGGAAAATCTTCCCGTGCGGGATCGGTCTGGCATTCGCGTTGGCGGGTGCTTGTTCTGCCGGGGCGAGCCAAGCGAACACGGCGGCACCCACCACACCGAGCAGGCCGAGTTCGAGCATGGGTTGCCGCCAAGCCACCGCGCCCACGGACGGTTCGAGCGCACCAGCGCGCCAGCCGGCGTACAGCGGTCCGAAGAAAAAGCCGATGCTCGCACCAATGCCGGTCAACCCCAGCGCCTTCCCGGTGTTCCTCGGAAACAAGCGCGCCACCATGGCGGTCGCCGCAGGATGATAAAAACTGCCGCCGATGCCGGCGATGATCAAGGCGACCACCGCCCAGCCGTAACTCGGCGCGAACGACAGCGCCACAAACCCGAGCCCATTGATGAGCAGGCCGAAACCGAGCAGTTTCCGGCGATTGATGCGGTCGGCCAGCACGCCCAACGCGTAGCTCGGCGCCAGATAGGCCACCATCAAGATGGTGACGAGCGAGGTGGCCTGGGCAACGTTCGCAAATTTGAAATCGCGTTGTATCAGCAGGTACAACGGCATCAGCGCGACCTGATAAAGGTGCGTGAACGCGTGCAGCGCCCCCACCAGCCAGAGCGTACGCGTTTTGTGCTGGGCGTCGGCGGTCATGGCTTTGCGCTGGGAAGCTGGATCAATTCCGCGCGGATCTGCTCGTAAAGCGGCGCGGTCCAGGGCGGCAGTTTCGCTTGGCCCGGCACCGTTTGATGTTGGCGGAAATCGAGCGGTGACAGAATGACCTTGATGTTGCGCAAACCCGTGTCCGCCGCCAAAACGAACAGATCTTCCGCGGCTTCGTCGCCCATGGCCAGACAGCCGACCGAAACGGAACGACCGTGAATCATGATGTCGCCGCCGAGCTGAGTGCGCTTCTCCTTGCGGGCCTGCTCCCGATCAAAAGCGTTCGGGTAGTTAACCCGCAGCGAAAGATGGTAGCTGCTGTTGGGATTCAGCGACTCGATGGCGTAAATCCCCTCCGGCACCTGACGGTCGCCCTCGCGCAGTTTCGGCCCGGCGACACCGCTGGCCGCGCGAATCGGATAGCTGTGAATCAAGGCCAGGCCATTGGTGCCGGACTTGGCATAAACTGCCAACACTTTCTCCTGCTTCAAACCCACCAGGACGATTTCACGCGGCGGATAAGTGACTGTCTGCCTGGCAAACCGCGGTGAAAGCCGGGCGCGGGCCGCCGGACCGTATTGTTCCAGACGGTCGGCGACACTCGCTGCGTTGGTTTGATTCAACCCGAGACAAGTCATGATCAACAGCCAGGCGACGGCAAATGTTATCGCGTTGTTCATCGGGTCAAGCCGGCATCAAGGAACAACCACGCGGCTCGGCATCGGCGGCGCGGCCAAGCAAATCGAATCCGTCATCGCGACGGATGGCCAGGTCTTCGGTCTGAATGGCGAGCACGGAATAGACGTTGGCCAAGTCGAACACACGAATCAAACCTGTTTCGTCGTGGCCTACTTCGCGCCCGGTTTCCGGGGAAACGATTTGAACCCGTGCCCAGGGCGGAAAATGAAAGCAGCGGGGGGTGGATGAGGAGTTGACAGATTCAATCGTGCCGGCATTGAAATATCCAACAGTGCTTGTTACGCCGGCTGACTGACCGCGATTCCCCCTCTCCTTGGGGAGAGGGCCGGGGTGAGGGAGAACCGCACTGCGAAATTCAACCGTTCCATCGTAAGCCTGCGAACTCAGCTCACTCATCCCGTATTCGCAGACGATGTGCGAAGCTGGAATACCGAGCCTCTGTGTGATCAGCGCGTGAAGCTGATCCTTGGGCAACTCGCGCGAGCGGCCCTTGTAACCGCCCGTTTCCATGACGCACGAACCGGACGGAAGTTGAAGGCGAAGCTTTCGATCCGCCAGCCCGTCGAGCAAGTGAACGAACGAAAATGCCGTTCCAAGCAAAAGCAGTCTGGCGTCTGGAGTCTGGCGTCTGGAGTCCACCGCCAGATGGTCAAGCGCAACGTCAAAATCCAATGCCCACTGGCCATCGGAAGCGATGCGGCCAACGAAGGCCGTTTCGGGCGCGTTCAGCCGGCGCCGGACCGAATCCAACATCCAAATCAGGGATGAGTTCGGTGCTTGTGCCAGTGGCGGGGTCAAACAGACCAGTCTAAAATCCGGTGCTCGGTCTTCCCAATCCGACAACAGGTGTTGTGCGAACCACGGCCACAGGGACGCTTCGTAAATCGCCAGCGATTCGGCGTTGTGAAAATGCCGGCTCGGCTGCTGTCCGGTCGTGCCGCTGGAATGAAAAACGGTCGTGCGCTCGTCCGGCGCGAGGCAGGTCAGGTCAAACTCCTTGAACGCACTCGCCGGGACCGCGGGAATTTCCGACCAGTGTCCGATCTTGTCCGGCTTGGCCCCGCGTGCGTCACATATCCGGCGATAGGTAAGGTTGTGCGCAAAGTGAAGCCTGAACAGTTCAAGCGCCAACGCCTTGAACTCCGTTTCGCTGCAGCTCCTGTGGATCGACGAGGTGATGCACTCGCGCAATCGCGCGGCGAAGCTGGCCAGATCTGATCTCATGCGGTTTTTGTTTTATGGTCGGGCTGGTTTTCCGCCACAGCCCGAGCGCGTATTGTAGCCTTTGGCTGACGAATCGCAAGCGGCGCATTTTGTTGCGGGTGCGACCGGGCGCATCCGCACACCGCCCCCGACGGAGCGCGACCGGTCCCTGGTCGCAGCGCGTGGACGGCCAGGAGACCGTTGAAAAAACCGGACATCTTCCGGCATGTCTGTGCTGCGAGCGGGGGACCGCTCGCGCTCCGGGGCAGTGCGCGGGTGCGACCGGTGCGACCGGAAGCGGCAGCCAAAGTAGCGGCGGGCCTACGGGCCTGCCGTAGAGCCGTGGCTTCCAGCCCGGCGGCAAGCACCTGACGAACAAGCCGCCCCGGAATTTCCTGGGTGTGACCGAAACCTCGAACGCTTCATCCGTGCGGCGGGACGCGCGCACTCTACGGAAGCCAGGATGGCTGCCGCTACAGTCAATCTTTCACCCGGGGCAGAAAAAAGGACATGGCCGCGGCGGGGAGAAAAAGAAAACTCGCGTAGAGCAGCGCGAACCGGTGGTCGCCGACCTGTGAGAACAAGCCGAAGAACACCGTCCCGAACGCGGCCGAAATGCGACCGATGTTGTAGCAAAAGCCCGCGCCGGTCGTGCGCAGCAATGTTGGAAACAACGGCGGCAGGTACATCGTAAAGAGCGCAAACACACCCTGGAAGAAACCGATCACGGGAAACCAGTACAAGAGCTGGGTGTGATCCCGCGCCACGTGATACGCCCCGAACAGGGCAATAAAATATCCGAGAAAGGTCGCGCCAATCGCGGCGCGATAGCCCACCAACCGCGCCAGCCAGCCGCAAAAGAAATTCCCCAGCATGGACGAACCGATCACCAGATACATCGCCGTGCTGGCGAGTTTGCTTTTTTGTTCCGGCGTCATGGCGAGCACTTCCGGGAGATTGCGCAGATGTTGCTGATGCCAGAACAGGAACGCCCAATGCGCCGTGAGCGACACACCGCAGACCAGCATGACCCAGATTGTGACGGGCAAAACTTCTCCCCGGAAAAGGTCGCGCATTTTCGGCTCGTGATGGTGCGCCTTGACCTTGGCCGCGTGCCATTCTTCCGGCTCGGGCACGGAACGCCGAATCCAGAACACCATCAGCGCCGGCAGCACACCCACGAGAAACAAGTAACGCGGCGGCGAGGCCGCGAGCAGGCTGTTGGCGAAACATGCGATCAGAATTCCAATGTTGCCGCCCGTTTGCAGGACGGCAGCGATCCATGGACGCCATTTGCGCGGCCAGGTTTCCGCCAGCAACGACGCACCCACGGCCCATTCACCGCCGATGCCCAACGCCGCGAGAAACCGGAAAATCATCAAGTGCCACCATTCCTGGGCGAAGAACGAAAGTCCCGTGAACGCCGCGTAAGTCAGAATTGTGAGACTCAAAGCGCGCGCGCGACCGAGCCGATCGCCGATGCGTCCGAAGAATCCGCCGCCCAACGCCCAACCGAGCAGGAAGGCAGCCTGAATGATGGCGGCGTGATGCCCCACACGCGCGTCCGTGGTGCTCAATCCCCCGAGCAACTCCGCCACGAAGGGCGCAGCCACGAGCGTGTAAAGATGCATGTCCAGCCCGTCGAACATCCAGCCCAGCCACGCCGCGATGCCGGAGCGCCATTGCTGCCTAGACAGGCGCGGCGGAGTTTCGGTTGAGTTGGACGCGGGTTGGTCCATGCGCTGAATGGCGGCATAGTGTCGGAATGCGATGCGGGCGCGAGAGAAAAGTACGAGCTTTCCACAGACCACGGACAAGTGACCGAAATGAAACGCTGAAAGGTGAAAGGCAGAAAGGCTGGAGATCTCAAATCTGAAACCTGAAGGTGAGGCTGTCATTTCGTGGCGTGCCTCGCGCCGCGATTTTCAGAAGAACGCTGCTGGACGCTGCTAAAAAGGCGTTTTATCCTCTACTCCGATGAACGGGAACAAAGACAGTTCTGTCGCTCAACCAAACTCTTAGGCCGCCCAACCACGTCTTTGCACCATGCCGAGCAAATATGAGCGACTCATCGGGGACTACTGCGCGAGACATGGCATCACCGTGCCTGCCGGCTTCGCTCGCCTCACGCCCAGTCGCTACGCCATCATTCGGACGCATCTCACACCGCCAAAGCTCATCGCCAAGACTTGGTTCAAGACGGCGGACGTTCACTACTACATCGAGCACTTTCTCCAGCCGGAGTTGGGCGACGCACTGCCACAGTCCATTCGCATTCTCGACTTTCAGGAGCGAGAGGAGTTGGCTTACAGTGGCGGCAAGCGGCTCGACAGAGTTGCGACATTTCCAGTTACACATGAGAGCGAGACGGCCTAACCTCCGAGCATAGCTTTGACCGGAGCACGCGCGTGCTGGAGGTGGGAAAGGCGTGAGCGGTGATTGCGCGTGCGGAGCGTCGAAGCCAGGCGTGGTTGAATCACGGTTGCAATTCACGCGTCTCGTGGGGGCGTCGTTGAGCCTAGAGTTCATCGAAATCTGCTTGAATCGCGACGTATGCTGGTCGTTCATCGGATTGACCACCGGTCGAAAACGGCGCATTGTTTGGCGCCCGGTCAGCAGCCGCGAATCGTGTATGAACTTTCATCTGCAACAACGGCCTTCTCCCGTTCGCGTCTTGGTGGCCGTCAGCTTGCTCTTCCGCCTGACGGGAGGCTTCGGGCTTGCTGCCTCAATCAGCACCGGTCCGTTGAGTACCGTGCGCTTGGAACGCACGATGAACCTCCTGCCCGGCGGAAAAGTGTTGGTAGCCGGCGGCTGCGTCACGAACGGCGGTTCAGTTCTGTATTGCGAACTTTATGATCCTGCAACCGGAACGTGGTCGAGGACCGGTTCGCTCAACGCCGAGGTCTTGGATCAACGTGCAACTCTGCTCTTGAATGGAAAACTGCTGATTACGGGTGGCTACGCCAAGGGCGGCGGACCGCGAGCCGTCGCGGAATGTTATCAACCTGAAACTGGTTCGTGGACGATGGTCGCGTCCATGAACACGCCGCGCGGCGATCATACCGCCACGCTGCTGCGCGACGGCAGAGTGCTCGTGGCCGGCGGATTGGGGACCAACAACAACATCCACCATCCGCTGTCCGGCGCGGAAATCTACGATCCCGCCAGCGATCAATGGACACCCACCGGGCCGATGAACATCGCGCGTTCTTCCCACAAGGCGACGTTGCTGCCGGATGGGCGCGTGTTGGTCGTCGGCGGCGCAGGCGACGCCGCTGAACCGCTGGCCAGCGCGGAATTATTCGATCCGGCGACCGGCCAATGGACGATGACCGGGCCGATGAACGTTGCGCGCACCGATCACAAGCCGCTGTTGTTGCCCGGCGGAAAAGTCATGGTGCTCGGTGGGTTCAACGATGCCGGGCCGCTGGCCAGTGTGGAACTGTATGATCCTACCCATGGCAAATGGCGAACCACCGGCAGCATGATCGAACCGCGACAATGGAACAGCGTGACCCTGCTGGCCAGCGGCAAGGTGCTCGTCGTCGGCGGTTCGTCCCGGTGCAACGGCGAGTATTGCGTGCTGGCAACAACGGAACTCTACGACCCGGTGACCGAAAAATGGTCGGCGGCGGGATCGCTGATGACGCCGCGTGTCATTGACCACGTCGCCTTGTTGCTGGACGGCAAGGTGCTGGTTGCCGGTGGATACAATCGTTCCGGATTTCTGGTCAGCAGCGAACTGTTTGAACCGGAGGACACGCTTGCGCCATCACCCGCGAGCCATTCACCGGCAGCCGTCGCGGACACAACCGGCGCCGCCACCTCGACCGGTGGCAGTCCGTCGTCAGCGACGGTTCCAGCCGCCTTCAGGGTGGCGCGCGTGACGGACATTGTTTTGACGGATTCCGCCCGGCTGCCCAACGGCATGTTTCAATTCACGTTCACGAACACGCCCGGTTTGAGCTTCACCGTGTTTGGCACCACAAACCTGGCCGAGCCGGTTGAAAGCTGGCTGCTGCGCGGCGGTCCGGTGGAGATTCTTCCCGGCCGGTATCAATTCACCGATCCGCACGCCACCAACTCAACCCAGTGGTTCTATCGCGTTCGCTCGCCGTGAAGGTGAACATCGGACTGTGTTGATCCGAGGCGGCAGTGGCGTCGCCACCGCAGCGTATTGGGGACAACTTGCAATTGTTTCAGCGGGTCGCCTTCATACCTCTCTTTTCGGTGGCGACCCTTGGGCAAAGCCGGAGAAGGCGAAAATTCATCGGCGCGTACAACTTTTGATTGCGGGTAGGTTTTTTCGGGCTACCCTTAAACCTTTCCCAAGAAATATGTTCAATAGTTTTAGCAATATGTTCAAAGGGCGGCCGCCGCAAAAGGGACCGCCTCTCTTTCGCGAACCGACAGCCACGCCGATGTCCACAGGCCGCGCGGTGGGCAGCCAGGGCCAGACCTTTTCAAAAGTTTTCCGATGGTGGCTCCCCGACGGCCAGACGCAGCACCCGGACCGCGTGGAAGTCGCCGGCTCCTTCACCCACTGGCAACCCGTGCCGCTCGCGCATGATGGCACGGTGGACGCGTGGCACGTGACGATTCATCACATTCAGGGCAACCGCACCCATCACTACATGCTGTTGGTGAACGGCAAGCCAACCTACGACAAGAACTGCGACGGCCTCGCCGTGCCGCATGGGGCGCAGGAGGAGCGTTACCAGCTCCAGACCGACCGCGGCCTCCGGGTGCTGATGCTCTTCGCGCAAACGAAGTGATGCGCGTTCCCAAACTGGGTCGGAGCGCGACCGTCCCGGTCGCAGCACGCACAGGCAACCGAAGTCACCCCCAGATTTCAAGCGACGCCGAAACTGACGAGCCCGCAGCGGGACGCCCGCGCGCCGACCGATGGAGTCACTTTCCACTTTGAACTTCCGGCGGTGAACCCTAGCCTCATGGCGTGAGCGATAATTTGCCGAGCGTCACCGTGCTCGTTCCCACGCGCCCGGACCTCACCGACATCAAGGCGGTCAGGTCGGCGCGGCAGTTGGATTATCCGGCGGACAAGCTGGAAATCCTCGTGGCGCGCGGCAAACAACCGTCGGTGCAGCGCAACACCGCGCTGCGGACGGCGCGCGGCGAACTCGTTTACTTTCTCGATGACGACTCGATGCCCCGACCGGACAATCTGCGTCGAGCCGTCGCTCATTTTGCCGATCCCAAGGTAAAGATGGTCGGCGGGCCGAATGTCTGCCCGCCGGACGCGCCGGAGTTGGAAAAGGTGTTCGCGCTGGTGCTGGCGAGCTGGCTCGCCTTCGGCCCCAGCCGCGCACGTTACACACCGGTGGGAACAAAGCGCGAAACCGGCGAGAAGGAATTGATTCTCTGCAATCTCATCGCGCGGCGTGACGCCGTGATCGAACTGGGCGGCTTCAACGAGGCACTGTATCCGAACGAGGAAAACGCGCTGATGGACGAGTTGCAGAAGCGCGGCGGCAAGCTGCTTTACGATCCGGAGTTCCTGGTGCATCGCCGCCCGCGTCCGACGATGAAGGCCTTCGGCAAAATGCTGCTCAATTACGGCCGGGGCCGCGCGGAGCAGTTCCGCGTGCACCCAACGTTTGGTTCGGCCCTAAATTTTGTGCCGCCGCTGTTTTGTGTTTATCTGCTCACGCTGCCCGTTGTGTGGGCGATCACGTTCGTGCCGGGGGCGGAATGGCAACGGACCGCCTATCACCTGCCATTGTCCGCCTAC
Organism: uncultured Bifidobacteriaceae bacterium; assembly: GCA_964458575.1. Taxonomy (GTDB): domain Bacteria; phylum Verrucomicrobiota; class Verrucomicrobiia; order Limisphaerales; family JADLHS01; genus CAYWMD01. The sequence continues at coordinate 304,748 of CAYWMD010000001.1, forward strand.
GCACTGGCGGTGTGCCTGCAAACGCTGGCCTTGATCCCTCGGGGTGGCGTGATCCGCAGCCTGGGCGCCGCGCCGTTGATGGTGCTGTCGCACCTGATTTACGGCCTCGGCTTCTGGCGCGGCCTGTTCACGAAACTGAAACCACCCGGCGAAAAGTCAAACGTGCCGGTGAGAGTGGAGGCGGTATGAAGATCTGCCCTCACCCCGGCCCTCTCCCATGCGACGGGAGAGGGAGAATCATCGTCAGACGGTCTGCGAATCCTGAGTCTCCCGGGATCCGAGCGGTCGAGCATGGCTGTTCCCTCTCCCATCGGATGGGAGAGGCTAAGGGTGATGGCAGGTCGTGATGAAAAACCCGTTCTGGACCAAAGCCATCAAAGCCGGCGCTGATCCCCAGCGGGCAAAACACTTCGTCGAGTTGCTGACCGCCACGTCCGCGGGTGCGGCTTTGCACACAGTTTCAGCCGATCAAGCGCGCGTGTTGATCGCGCTGTTCAGCGGCTCCCAAGCCTTGAGCGAACTGCTCGTGGCCAACCCCGATTGGCTCGACGTGCTCAAGCCCGAAAATCTCCAGCACGCCCGGCGGGCGCAGGGCTTTCGCGCCGAGGTGCAGGGCTGGCTGAAGCCGCTGTTGGCGGAACGCAATTTCAACGGCGCCCTCGCCCAACTGCGCCGGTTCAAACAGCGCGAGATGCTTCGCATTGCCGCCCGCGACCTCGCCCGGTTGGGCAACCTGCTGGAGATCATGCGGGAAATTTCCGATGTGGCGGACGTATGCCTCGATACCGTCTGGCAGATTTGCCGGCAGCAATTCACCGAGCGTTTCGGGCAGCCGTTTCATCAGGACGCGGACGGGCGGTGGCAACCCACGGCTTTTTGCGTCCTCGGCATGGGGAAACTCGGCGGCCAGGAATTGAACTACAGTTCCGACGTGGACGTGTTGTTCGTTTACAGCGGCGAGGGACAGGTTTTCAAGGACGCACCGGGAAAAGGAGCGGCGACCAGCACGATGACGAGCCACACCTACTTCAACCGGCTGGCGGAAGCCGGCATCGCCGAGGTCGCGCGCATGACCGCGGAGGGAGCGCTGTTCCGGATTGATTTGCGGTTGCGGCCCGAGGGCGATGCCGGGCCGCTGTGCCGTTCGCTCGAGAGCTATGAAAATTATTACGCGCAATGGGGACAGACCTGGGAGCGCATGATGCTCATCAAGGCGCGCTGCGTGGCGGGCGACGTCGGCCTGGCGAACGAGTTCCTGGAGTTGATCCAGCCCTTTCGTTTCCCCCGCTCGATCAGTGAAGGTGTGCTGCGCGAAGTGGCCGCGATGAAGGACCGCATCGAAAACGAAATTCTTCGCGCTGACGAGCTTGACCGCAACGTCAAGCTGGGGCGCGGCGGGATTCGTGAAATCGAATTCATTGCGCAGGTGCAGCAGCTTTTGTTTGCCGGCCGGGAGCCGTTTTTGCAGGGGTACCAAACGCTGCCGTGCCTGGCGAAGCTCGCCGAGTATCAACATCTCGCGCGCGAAGACGCCCGGTTGCTCGACGCGGCCTACCGCTTTTTGCGCGACGTCGAACATCGGCTGCAAATGGAAGCCAATCTCCAGACGCACACGCTGCCCACCGAACGCCGCGCTCTGGAGCGGCTCGCTCGACTCATGGGCTTCCAATCCATCCCGGAGTTCGAGGACGCGCGCCGAGTTCACACGGGCAACGTTCGCCGCAACTACGATCGCCTGCTCAAATCGGAAACGCCCGAAACAAAGTCGCCATTCCCGCGGACCTTTGACGGGCGCGAAGCCGAGTGGAAGGACATTCTGCAAAAGCATTCGTTTCGCGACCGGGACAAGGCCTACCGCGTACTGAAGGAATTTGTCGAAGGGCCGGGATTTGTCCACGTCTCGCCGCGCACGGTCGAACTGGCGCAGCAACTTTTGCCAAAAATCCTGGAGCTTTGTCCCAAGGCGGATTCACTCGCGCCCCAGGAATCGGCGCGCGGGCGTGCCGACGGCGCTGCGCTGGCGATTCTCTCCGACCCGGATCGCGTGGTCACGCGGCTGGACAGTTTTCTCACCGCCTACGGCACGCGGAACGCGCTGTTCGAGATGTGGACGGGCAATCCGCGATTGTTTGAACTGCTCCTGTTGCTGTTCGACCGTTCGGAATTTCTCGCCGAGACGATCATCCGTTCACCGGAACTGTTCGATGAACTGGTGTTCAGCGACCGGTTGCGCCAGCGCAAGACCGCGCCCGAAATCCTCGAGGATTTGCGGCACGGACTGGCAGATCCCGACCAGTTCTTGTGGTTGCGGCGCTATCACGAGGCCGAGTTGCTGCGGCTGGGCCTGCGCGACATTCTCGGGCTGGTGGATTTTGAGCAGAACCTGACCGAACTCTCGGCGCTGGCGGACGCGTGTCTGCAATACGCCCTCGAAGTCGTGATGCGGAAGCACAAACTGAAATCGCCGCCGTTTACGATCATCGGATTCGGCAAGCTCGGCGGACGCGAGATTGATTACGGCTCGGACCTGGACATTGTGTTTGTCGCCGACCCAAAGGCGAAGAGCCTGGCGAAACTTCAAGCGCTGGCCGTTGAACTCATGGACCTGATGTCCCGCCGCACGGACAAGGGAACGGTGTTTCGCGTGGACGCGCGCTTGCGACCGGACGGGGACAAGGGTTTGCTCGTGAACACGCTGGCGGCTTACGAGGAATATTACCGGCAACGCGCCCAATTGTGGGAGATTCAGGCGCTCACACGAGTTCGCGCGGTGGCGGGGGACTTGGAGATGGGCCGGCGTTTTCAAGAACTGGCAGCACGGCTGACGGATTTTTCGGTAGCAGGACAGGCGTCGCGCCTGTCTCCGAGCAAACGCGAAGCCGGGAAGAAAGTTCGAGACAGGCGCGACGCCGATCCGGCGTTGCCGTCGTGCTTCGCGCCGGATTGGAAACAAAAAATCCACGAGATGCGGTTGCGAATCGAGAAGGAGCGGACGCCGGCCGGGAAGGACGAATTGGCGATCAAGACCGGCAAAGGAGGGTTGATGGACGCGGAGTTCATTGCCCAAGCGCTTTGTCTCGAACAGGGCTGGCAGGAAGCGCACACGTTGCGCGCACTGGAAAAGGCGCGGGATGCAGTTGGCATTCGAGCTTCAACTGGTCAGCAAGGCAAGCGCACGCTCAAACATGAACTCCAAATTGAACGCGCAGATTGGGACAAGCTCATTGAGAACTACGGCCAGTTGCGCCGGGTGGAAGGCATTTTGCGCCGCTGGAGCTACGAAGGCGAAACGGTCTTGCCGGATGATCCCGCGCCCTACTATCGCGTGTCGGTGCGCTGCGGTTTTCCAACGCCGGACGCCTTCCGCACCGCGCTGGCAGAATGCCGCCGGGCGATTCGCGCGTCCTACGAGAAGGTGTTCGGGATCACCGGAGGCGCCAAATGAACGGGCGCGCGCTCGTTGCCGTGCTCGCCACCGTGGTGTCAGCCGCCTTTGCGCAGACGCAGCCGTCGGCAATGCCGCCCGGTGAAGCCGTTTGCGGATTCATCGCCGGCCCATCTTTCTATTCGGAAAGCGCCGATGTGAAGCAAGGACTGGTCGTTGACCTGTTTGTCGGTGACGCGCGGGTCGGGCAGCCAACGAAGCTGAAGTTTTACATCAACCAAAAGCCCGGCGGTCAGCCGGTGGACAACGTCCAGATTGAACACGAGCAATTCATGCACGTCATCGGGGTGCGCGACGACCTGAACGAGTTTTTTCACCTCCACCCGCGCAAAGTGTCGCCCGGCATGTGGGTCGCCACGCACACGTTTACCAACGCCGGCAGATACAAGCACTGGTCGGATGTGAAATGGCGCGGCGCATCGTATTCGTTCGGTCTGCCGCGGTTGAACGTGTCGGGCCGGATGCTGGAGGCGAACGCCCGGAACAATTTGGGCGGCCAAGCCGTCGTCGCCGGGTTTCGCGTGACGCTGCAACATTCCGAACCGCTCACCCCGGGACGCACCAACGTGCTGGAGTTCAAGCTCAGCGACGCAAGGGGCGCGGCGATCACGACCGAACATTTTTTGGGCGCACCCATGCACCTGGTCATCGTGAGCGAGGATTTGGCGGTGTTTCTCCACGCGCATCCGGAGACGCGCGCGGCTTCCGATCCGGCCATCACGTTTCGCCAGGCGTTTCCCAAGCCCGGGCTTTACAAACTGTTCGCGCAGTTCCGTCCGTGGAAAACGAAATTACCCCCGGATGAAGCCATGCTGGCGGAGTTTTACCTGAAAGTGGCTGCGAACGCGCAAACTTTTTCGGAGCCCCAAGCCGCGACAGCGCGGCAGCCCTGACGGGTTCAAGGCACGCGAATCGCGCGGAAGAACCGCCGGTCGAAAAGCGCGCTGTTGGTGAACTGGTTCTTTCCGCCCAGCATCGTGATGGTGGGATGGTTTGTTGCCCAACTGCTGAAGTCAGTTGAACCCAGCAGCGTGTAGCGATGCCAATCCACGCCGGTCAGCGTGATTTTGACACTCCCATCAGGCAGTTTCTCGAGTGTCAGCCGGCAGTCCATGTTCCAGTTCAGGTTCACGTCGCCGGTGTCGCCGCCGAAGCCATCCACCGCAATCCAGTAGTTTGATCCCGCGGTGGCGTAGAACCAGAGCCGGCTCGTAAGCAGTCCGCCCGTTTCAACGTCATCATCGTTGTTGGCGACCGCGGTGAGATTGGTGACGACCGTGCCGGTGTAAACCGCCAGCGTCGTGTCGAACGTGCTGCCCGCCGTATTAAAATCCACCGGCCCGGACATCGGGGCGGTCCAGCGATACCAGAGGGAATGCCCGCCGACATCCGACGCGTGGGCCGCCTCGTAGGATTCCTTGCTCGCGCCAACGTTGTAACCGTTGGTCTGACCGGCGAGGCCGCCAAGCGGGAACGGCGCGGCAAAATCATCGTTCGCCGGTGGTCTGAGGTTCAACACCATGCCGCCCGCGGCGCCGTTGTAGCCGTCCACGGCGATGCGATAGGTGGTGCCGGCATTGGCGGCGAACGTGACGGAGCTTTGCTTGTTCACGTTACTGGCGTCGTCGTTGTTGGCCACGAGCGTGAGGGCGTTGACCGCGTTGCCGGTATAAACCGCGAGCAGTGTGTCAAAGTCGCTGCGCTTCGTCGTCACGGTGATGGTCTCGTTCGAAACGGGCGTCCAGTGGAACCACACCGATGGTCCGCCCGAATTGCCGGCGTGGCTGGGTTCACCGGACTGCTTGTCGGCGCAGTAATTGAATTCAAAATGTGAGAACGGCAGATTGGTGATGCCGAGAGCGTTGAGAAATTCGTCGTTCGCCGGGTCAACGGCACAACTCGCCGGCGGAATCCGCACCGGCACGAGTGTGATGTTGTTGTCCAGGTTCGCGTCGGGCAGCAAGGCATCGGGATTGATGATCATCTGAAGCATGTAATCGCCGGCTGCGACGCCGGTGATGTCAATGTATTGGCAGGGCAGCCCCGACGCATAGACATCCGCCCAACCGGCCTGCAAACCCTGGTTGTTGCAATTGTACAGGCTTTGCGGCTTCGCGGTCGGCGACCAGCTTTTCACGTCCTCGACACAAAACCCGACCTTCTTGCCAGTCGCGACCACGTTGCCGTTGGTGTCGAGCAGATGGTATTCGGCGAATTGCTCGAAATGAAAATGCGCGTGGCAGGAGGCCCAGCGAAACAGCGGATTGGTCGCCGGACTGCCCAAAACCAGATCGCCGGGGCCGAGATTGCGCGTCTCGGTCGTGAAGCTCAACAACCGGCGCGTGCCCTCGACGGCGCAGCCTTCCCTCACCTCGCAATCCGTCGAGCGAAACGTGCGGGTGACGACCGTGGGCGACGCGGCGGGTCCCCAAATGATCAGGTCCGGCAACGCGGACCCAGTCTGATTCCAGTTCAAAACCGCGATGCCGGAACCGCCGCCGAAGCCGTCCACCGCGATGCGATACGTTGTTCCGGCCACCGGCGTGAACGTGACGCGGCTCATGCGATTGGTCGCGCCGGCGATGTCGTCGTTGTTCGTCACCACGGTGAGACTGGAAACTTCCGCGCCGGTGTAAACCGCCAGCACGGTGTCGAAGGTGCTGCCGAGCGTGTCGAAGGTCACGGGCGTGTTCGTCGTTGCCGTCCAGCAATACCAGAGCGATTTGCCGCCCGCATTCCCGGCGTGATCGGGTTCGGCCGGCTCTTTGGTGGCGTTGGCATTGTTGTCCGATTGCACGCCGGACTTGCCGCCGAGATTGACGCACGTGGCGAAGGTGTCGCTCAAGCAAAAATCCTGCGCCAGGGATTCCTCCGCGTGATGGTAGAGGTCAACGTCGTTCGTGCTGGCGCGGGTGTAATCCGGATTGGGCTGGCCGTTGCGGAAAATCTGGATCATGTAATCGCGGCAAGCGCAATTGCTGTCGAGCGGCAACTCGAGATAACGCTGGTTGACGCTGCTGCAGCCGGTGATGACGTGTGGCGCGGTGGTGGCGAGCAATGTCCAGGTGTTGGAAGCGCACGGTTTGAAATAAATCTTTTCATAAACCGTGAGCGTGCCGTTGCAATAGAATACCTCGGGATCCCAGTTCAACCGCGCCACGTCGCCCGGCAGGGTGCCGGCTCGGCAGCCATCGCCGTCGCAGTCCTGTTGGAACGTCCACCACGCGTCGCCGATGGTTGCCGTTTGCGCTCCCGCCGGCATGGTAAACAGCATGAGAACGGCAGCAAGGATGCCGGCGCTGAAAGTTCCGATCCCGTTCGCCGCCGGTCGGCGGATGGGCAGGAGCTGCTCGTCAAGCTCGTGACTATGCGTGTGCAAGGTGGGGCTAAATAAGCAGACTCGGTGCGGTCTGTCGAGCGCGCCACAGGTACCGGCGCAGGGAGTGACAGGTAATTTGGCGGCCTGTTAGAGGGTATGAACGGTGGCCGCAACCAAGCGCTGCCAGCGGTTGTCCCGGCCACGGGCTACGGGGTTTTGTCCATTTGAACCCGGGCCGCCACGGGGAGGTGGTCGCTCGGGAACCGGCCATCGCGCGAGAAAGTCACAATTTCAGCCTCGTCCACCGCCACCTCGCCACGTGCAAGTATCCAGTCAATCCGCCGTTCGTTTTTTGCGAGCGCCTTGAATCCGTTGAACGTGCTGTAGCCTTCACCCCGGCGGGTTCGGGCCAGCAACCACGTGTCGGCAAAGAACCGGTCGCCGACCAACACGTCGTAAGCCCGGTCACGACCGGGCACGGCGTTGAAATCCCCCGTCAGCAGGACCGGCAACGCCGGTTCGAGCGCGGCCACGCGTTGGCGGATGAGTTCGACGCTTTTTTCCTGTGCGGTCCGGTTGCCGTCCACGTGGGTGGTGAAGAAATAGAACTCGCGTCCGGTTCGCCGGTCGGCAAACCGCACCCATGTGACCAGGCGCGGCGGGAGCTTGCTGCCCCAGGTTTTGGAACCGATGACCGCGGGCGTGTCCGACAACCAGAAGTGGTCGAAAGCCAGTGGCTCGAGGCGCGCCTTGCGAAAAAAAACCGCCATAAACTCGCCGTGGCTGCCGCCTTCGCGGCTTTGCCCGATCCAGTCGAATTCCGGCAGGTCCGCGGCGAGGTTTTTCAACTGCGAATACCAGCCTTCCTGCGTGCCGATAACATCCGGCGCGACCTGCCGGATGCACTCGACCACAAGCGCCCGGCGATCTCGCCATGGCACGGGCGAACCGGGACTGGCGGAACGCAAGTTGTAGGTCATCACAGCCAAAGGGGGATTCGTGGTGGCAACAACTGTCGCCGGCGCCGACAAGCCGGCGAACGCCAGCAGCAACACCCGTCCAAATTGTGGGAACGTCCGCGCCATCGTGGGCCTTTCAGTTGTCGCCCTTGGCCAGTTTCCACCGCTCGGCATAGGTGCCCCGGTTGATCCATTCCACATGGCCGTCGCAAAACAGCCAGACGTTGCCCGCATTACCGTGGTTGTCCACGGAGTCAGGGAAATTATTCGCGCCGGACGGTTTGCCATCGTCGGCGTCGGTGATGAGCAGCACCCCGGACGGGCCGGGTTTGACGCCTTCGTAGCCCGGCAATGTTTGAATCGAGTACGCCGCGACACTGTTGAATGTCTTCTTGATGCTGTCCCCGAACAATCCAAAAACCTCGTAGCTGTGCCCTTCGCCGGCGGCGCGACCGTTCGGGGCGTTGTCCAGCAAGCCGCGAATGACCATTTCAAAGGTGGATTTCGAACCGATGGCGTAGGTGGTGACCTGATTGCTGGCGTTGATCGAGTTTTGCGTAGCGGGGCAGGTAAAGCTCTTCAACGGCGCCATCGGCGTGGGGTGCATCCAGGACAGGTCGTCATCACCCACGGATCGCTTGCCGGCGGAAGCGCCGCGGGAATCAGCAATCAGGTGGCCCTTGAACTCGTCTGCATACATCTGGCTGGCCAGACCCATTTGCTTGAGGTTGTTGATGCATCCGACCCGGTGCGCGCGTTCCTTGGCTTTGGCCAGCGCGGGCAACAGCAGCGCCGCCAGAATGGCAATGATGGCAATGACCACGAGCAACTCGATGAGCGTGAAAGCGCGGTGCCGGAGGGATCGTTTCGTTTCAAACGCGGGTGGCTTCATGGTTTTGAATTGCAAGGGGCAGGCGGTTTGCACGCGGGCGATCACGGGCTGGACCGGCTGGTGTCCTGCGAGATGTTCCACGCCAGAATGTATTCCTGTCGTTTGACCCAGGCGGCGTGACCATCGCAAAAGGCCACGTTGGTGCCGGTGGCGCCATGATTGTCCCCCGCGTCCGGATAATCATTCACCGAACCGGGCGCCGCGGAAGTGTCGTCGGCATCGTGCAACAACCAGATGCGCGAGGGCCCGGGTTTGACTCCCTCCCAACCGGGCGTCTTTTCCAGCGTGTAGGCCAGGACGAGCTTTTGGGTTTTTTTGACGTCCTGGATCGTGCCGCGCACTTCGTAACTGTGGCCCTCACCCGTGTCGCGGCCGTTAGGGGCGTTGTCGAGCAGGCCGCGGACGACGCTGGTCAGCAAGGTTTTCGAGCCACATTCGAAGGTGATCACCACGTTGCTGATGCCGATCGAATTCCGGGTGGCGGGGCAGATGAAACTTTTCGGATTGGCAACATACACCGGATACAACCACGACAAATCATCGTCACTGTTCACGCGGACGCCGGGCGAACGCCCGCGGGTGTCGGCCATCAGGTGGCCGTTGAAATCATCCGCGTACATCTGGCTGCCCAGGCCCATTTGTTTGAGGTTGTTCCAACAGGCCGCGCAATGCGCCCGCGCTTTCGCCCGGGCCAGCGCCGGCAGCAACAAGGCCGCGAGAATCGCGATGATCGCAATGACCACCAGCAATTCGATCAGCGTGAAGCCCCTCCGGGCGGCCGGCACGGGACGCTCTGAAAGTTGCGCTATCATTGTCATCAAGTCCGGGTTCAATTGGAGCCCTTGGCCACGTTCCAGCGCAACTCGTAAACCGCGCGGGGAATCCACTCGGCGTGACCGTCGCAGAACAACCAGTTCTGACCGTCCGCGCCGTGGTTGTCCACCGGATCGGGATAATTGCTCCGCCCGGTGGGCTTGCCATCATCCCCTTCCACCATCAGCAGGATGCCGACCGGCCCCGGTTTGACGCCTTCGTAGCCCGCCAGTTTTTGGATCGTATAAGCCATGACCCGATCCAGCGTTTTTTTCTGCTTCGGCTCGGCGGGTTGGTTTTCGTAAAGCACCCCGAATACCTCGTAGCTGTGCCCTTCGCCGGCCGCCCGGCCATTGGGGGCGTTGTCCAGCAGCCCGCGAATCGCACTCGTGAGCGCGGACTTGGAGCCGAACTCGAACGTCGTGACCCGGTTGCTGGGGTTGATGGAGTGCTCGGTGCTGGGACAAACAAAACTGCGCAGGGGCGCGATGGGCGTGGGATGCAGCCACGAAAGGTCGTCGTCGTTGGTGACCCGTGTGCCCGGCGTGCTGCCGCGCGAGTCGGCAATCAAATGTCCGTTGTTGTCGTTGGCGTACATCTGACTGCCCAGCCCCAATTGTTTGAGGTTGTTCACACAGCCGATCCGCCGCGCCCGCTCCTTGGCCCGGCTCAACGCGGGCAGCAACAGCGCCGCCAGAATGGCGATGATGGCGATGACCACCAGCAACTCGATGAGGGTGAAGCCCGACGCGCCCGGCTTTTGGATTCCAGCCGGCGGTTGCGCACGACCTTCGGCGCGTTCTGACGAGGCCGCATCGCGCCGGTCGCTCATGGGGCGGAGCGGTCGGTGTCCTGTGAGATGTTCCATACCAGGAGATAGTTTTTCTGGCTTACCCACTCCGCGTGGCCGTCGCAGAACAGGATGTTGCACCCGGTCGCGCCGTGGTTGTCCCCCGCGTCCGGATAATTGTTGACCCCGGTGGGCTTGCCGTCATCCGCGTCGTGCAACAACAGCACGCGGGCCGGCCCCGGCTTGACGCCCGCCCAGCCTTTGAGTTTTTGAATGGTGTAGCCGGCCACGAGGTTCTCGGTTTTCTTCTTGTCGCCGATGGTGCCCTGATATTCGTAACTGTGGCCCTCGCCCACGGCGCGGCCATTGGGAGCGTTGTCCAGCAAGCCGCGGATGACCGTCTCGAACACCGATTTTGAGCCGATGGCGTGGGTGATGACACGGTTGCTGGAGTTGATGAAGTTTTGCGTGGCTGGGCAGAGGAAGGCTTTCAGCGGCGGGATCAGTTCGGGATACATCCAACTCAAGTCATCATCGGAGTCGTTCCGGACGCCGGGCGAACTGCCGCGCGAATCGGCCAGCAGATGGCCATTGTGGTCGTTGGCGTACATGAGTGTGGCCATGCCCAGTTGCTTGAGATTGTTCAGGCAACTGGTGCGGTGCGCCCGTTCCTTGGCTTTGGCCAGGGCGGGCAACAAGAGCGCCGCCAGGATGGCGATGATGGCGATGACGACCAGCAACTCGATGAGAGTGAAGCCGCGCCCGTGCGCGCCGGGCGCGGCCTGCTTGACGCTGGAACTGTCCGCCCGCATCACCAGTTGGGGGTTGTGCTCAGGGCAACTGCACCCGGAAAAACTGCTGGTCGCCCAGCGGATTGGGAATCGGATAGGGCGAGGTCGCGCCCACCACGTTGGTGTAAACGCCCCCGACTTCCGGCGCCGCCAGCAAAATGGCCTCAGGCGGCGACCACGTCACCGTGAGGGTCGCGCCATCGTAACCGAGGTTGATCACGGGCAGCGCGCCCAACGCCTGAATCGTCACGCCCCCGGAGCCACCAACGACAAACCGGTTGGCGCCGTAGGTGATGTACCGTTGCGAAACGCTGTTGATCGTGACGTGGCGCGTCCAATTGATGCCGTTCGTGGACGACATGATGGTCGCCGAACCGCCCGCCGCCACCAGCCGGCCCGATCCGAACGCCATCCCGTTGAACGTGGGGTCCGAACTGCCGCCGGACAATCGCACGGTCCAGTTCGTCCCGTCGGGCGAGGTGATGATACGGTTGCGCTCGCCGAACGTGACAAAGTTGCCCAAGGCGTAAACAACGCCGTTCAAGTTGCGCGTGTCCGGAAAGGTTTGGCCCACCCAGTTGACGCCGTCCGGTGACGTGCGGATCACCCCGCTGTCGCCGGCGACAACGAACTGCCCCGCGCCATAAGCCGCACCGCGCAAGGTGGTCGTGACGCCGGATGTCTGCTGCGTCCAGTTCGTCCCGTCCGGCGAGATCACAATCACGCCCGAAGCTCCGACGCCGATGAAGAGGCCATTGGCATACGCCATACCGTTGAGCGTGGTGGCAACGGGCGAAGTTTGCATGACCCAGTTCGTGCCTTCGTCCGCCGAAGTCAGGATCGTGCCGGTGTCGCCGCCCGCGACAAACAGCCCGGCACCGTAGGCGATGGCCCGAAGGTTGACCGCGTATCCCGTCAGGCGGTAGGTCCAGTTGACGCCATCGGGGGAAGTCACTACCGAGCCGCCCAAATTGGCGACGACGATCTGATTGCCGCTCCACGCGCCGGCATTGTTGTAATCCGTCCAGCTGTACGGAGTGCGGCCGACCCAGTTAGCTGCCAGACCGTTCGGCGAACTCATCGAGCCGCCATAATGCCCGACCGCCACGAACAGGCCCGAGGCATAGGTAATGCCGGCCCAATCCTCGTTGCCCACCGAAGGCAACCCCGCCGTCCAGGTATCGCCGTCCGGTGAGGTGGTGACCCAGGAAACCCCGCTCGAGGAACCAACGGCCGTGAAACCGATTCCCGGCGCATAAGCGACGCTCTTCAGCGAAACCGTCGTTCCGGAGCCGGCGCCCGGCGCGGTCCAATTCACGGCGTCTGGAGAATTCAAAACCAAACCCGAAGAGCCTACCGCCACAAAGATGCCATTGCCGATGCCGTTCGTACCGTAGGTGATAGCGTTCAGGGTCACGGTGGTGGGTGGTACGTTGGTGATCCAGTCAATACCGTTGCTCGAAGTCAGCACCTTTCCGGCACTGCCCACCGCCACGAATCCGAACCCCGGCACATGCGTGATGCCATTCAAATGACTGGAACTGCCGGCGTCAAAAAGCCGGCGGATCCAGTTTGTGCCGTCGGCCGAAGTCCACACACCGCTGCGCTCGGTGACCGCGACGAACAGCCCTTCACCGTAAGCCAGCCCGTAAACGGCACGCGTGGCGGTGTTGGTCCAGGATTGTTTGAACCAGTTGGTCACGTCGGTGGAGGTCAGGATCATGCCGGAATTGCCGGCGCCCGTGCCGGCGGCCACATAGGTGCCGTTCCCGAACACCACGGCGCTCAGGTCACCATTGGTGGGCGGCCGGCTGACCGCCCAAGGTACCGTCGCCACATCGGTCGAGTGAATAATGGCGCCGTAATTGCCCACGCCCACGACCCGGCCGCCGCCGTAGGTCACCGCACTCATGCGGTTGCCCTGGGGCAGCGGATTGACCCATTGCCAATCGTCCAACGGATCGGCGGCTTGAAGGAGCGGGGACAATGCTGCCAGCAGAAGCATGGGCAGCCCGATGGTTACAGCGGAAATGCGGTTCATTCTGGTTTTCATTGCGGTTTTGAATTTGAGTTTCTGCGGCGTTCGGAATCTGTGCTTTCGTTCGCAGTATTTACTGTCCCGCCTTCGGCCGGATAGTCGCATCTTCATGCGATATGGCCGGCAGTCCGCGGGGCGGTTGGTTGTTTTCGTCTCTTTTCACGGGTCGGCGCGCCTTTCAGCCCGTGGTCCGGTTCGTTTCGTTTGCGGCACTTTTGCCATGACGCGGAAGAGGGTGAGGTGTCCCCGTGACGGGTCAAAGTCGCCCAGGTTACGTTTGAGCAAACTAGCCCCGAATGAACGCCCGGGTGACAATCCGGGAAATTGAAGTGATTGCGCGCTACGGCCGGTGGCCAAGCGCGGCTGACCGCAGTCCCGTTCAGCGGCTCATGAATTTGAGCATCGCCGCGGCCCGGGAATGCACGTGCAGCTTGTCATAAATCTTGCGGATGTGCGTGCGCACGGTGTCCATGCTGATGGCGAGATTGTCGGCGATTTCCTTGTAGAGAAAACCCTGGGACAGTTGCGCCAAGATTTCCAGTTCGCGCGGGCTGAGTTTATCCAGGTCGGAGGCCGGTTCGGACATGCCGCGAAAATACTGCACGACCTGTCGTGCGATCTGGGGTGTCATGGGCGAGCCGCCGGACCGGGCTTCACGGATGGCCGCCAGCACACCGCTGGAAGGCGTGCGCTTGAGCAGATAGCCGGTCGCCCCGGCCATCAGCGAACGGAACAGCCGGTCGCTGTCCCCATACACGGTCAGCATAAGAAACTGGGTGTCCGGCACCTGCTTCTTGAGGCGACGCACACATTCGATGCCGTCCATGCCCGGCAGGTTGATGTCCACCAACACCACGTCGGGCCGGTGGCGCGGCAACCCGGCCAGGGCGCTCTCCGCGTCGGGAAAGTGGGCCACCGGACGACAGTCGGTGCTCCGGTCGAGCATGGCGGCCAGACCGGACCGTATGCCTTCGTCGTCTTCCACGATTGCCACGCGTATGGGCATAACTTCAACTGGGGCGCAGACGCTCACGACCCCAACCTAGCGGTTGGACGGCTGTTTTCGCATCGCATGAAGATGCGAGCCCGGCCAACGGCCCGGCGGGTTGGACTTCACTCGTCAATCGCACACGCATGTTCCGGTTGGGCCGCTGCCGGTTGCCCCTTCAGCGCGAGGTCAATCGTGAGGCTCGTCCCGCGGCCCGGCGCGCTTTCGATCCGCAACTGCCCGCCCAGACTGGCGATGCGGGCGCGCATGTTCCGCAGGCCGTTGCCGCCGGACGCCGCCGCTCGCCGGTCAAGATCAAAGCCACAGCCGTCGTCGGTGATTTGAATTTGCACACGGGCGTCCTGCACCGCCAGCCGGAGGCGCACCTCGTGGGCGCGCGCATGTTTGAGACTGTTGGTCAAGGCTTCCTTGATGACCAGGAACAGGCCGTGGCGCACTTCGGAGAGGAGCGGATCGGACGGCAAATCCAGCGGCATCTCCAGGCGGGAGCGCACGTTTGTGCCCTCGAAGAATTCGTGGGCAAACTCGCTCAGGTAACCGACGAGGCTGTTCCAGGTGTCATGCTGCGGGCTGACCGCCCAGACAATTTCATCCAGCGACCGCACCGTTTCGCGGGCGGAGGCGGCAATTTTCCGGACGTGGGTTTCCACCTTGGCGGGCTCGGCCTTGTCCGCCTCCGTCAACTCGCTCAACATCGCGATGCGCGTGAGGCTCGACCCGAGATCGTCGTGAATGTCCCGGGCGATGCGCGCGCGCTCTTGTTCCAGCGCGTGCTGTTGTTCCAGGCGCGCAAGCCGCTGTTGCGCGGCCTTTCGCGTCCAGTGCGCCGCGCCGCCGGCGACCAAGCCGATCCCGGCCGCCAGGGCCAGACCTTGAAACCACCACGCCTGCCAGAAGTGCGGTTGCACCTCGATCGTGGCCACCACTTCAGCTTCACTCCAGACGCCGTGATTGTTGCAGCCTTGCACACGAAACCGGTACTGGCCCGGCGGCACCCGGTTGTAATACGCCACGCGGCGCGTGCCGGCGTCCACCCAATCATCGTCCACTCCCTCGAGGCAGTAACGGAAGCGGTTCTTTTCGGGTGATTGAAAGCTCAACGCCGCGTAGTGAAACTCGAGTTCGCCCCGGCCCGGCGGCGCGCGGACCGGTGGGGGCGTGCCCAGGCCAACTTCCGCCGACTGGGCGATCCGCACCGGGTTTTGCCATGCGCCGGGCCACACGACGCGCTTGTCCGCCCGGATTTGTTCCAGCACCAAGTGGGGCGGCGTCGCGTTTTTCTTGAAGTCCGGCGAGATGACCACCAGCCCTTTGCTCGTGGTGAACCACAATCGGCCCGCGGCATCTTTGCATCCGGCCGGCTTGGCCGCGCTGGTGCATTGAACGCCGGTCAAGCCCTCGTCCTTGCCAAAGGCAACACACGTGAGCGCGGCGATTTTTCCCGCGTCCAGATCGTCCAGGGCACGGCGTTCGACGCAATAAACGCCGTTGCGGTAGCTGATCCACAGGCGGCCGGCATGGTCCTCCAGAATCTCCAGCACGTCCTCGCTAAACAGGCCTTGCCGCGGGGTGTAGGCCGTGAAGCGGCCATTGCGATAGCGATTCAACCCGCCGCCCGCCGTGCCGATCCACAAGTTCCCCTCGGCGTCCGCATGGAGCGCGGTGATCGAATTGTCCGACAACCCGTCGCGCGTGGTGTAATTCACGAAGCGCCCGTTTGTCCGCCGCGACAATCCCTCGCCCGTGCCAATCCAGAGGTCGCCCGCCGCATCTTCCAAAACTGCCCGCACGGGATCCCCGGCCAGTCCCTCTTGGGCTGTGAAGTTCGTGAACTGCGCCCCGGCAAACAGCGTCAACGTTCGCGCCGTGCCGATCCACAGGTTGCCCGCCCGGTCTTCGTGAAGCGCAAAGATGGCCACGTTGGTCAAGCCGTGCCGCGCATCGTAGTGCGTGAAGTTGCCGTCCTTGAAGCGATAGAGCCCGTCGGCATGGTCGGTCCCGATCCACAAAACCCCGTCGCGCCCCGGACAAAGCGAGAGGAGCATGTCACTGCCCAGCCCTTGCGCGCGGGAAAAGGTGGCGACGCGGCCATCGCTAACCCGGTCCAGTCCGCCCCGCCACGAAGCCACCCACACGGCACCCGCAGCGTCCGCACACACGGCGGTGACACTGTTCTGACTGAGGCCCTGTTGTTTGCCAAACCGGCTGATCCGTTGCGTGCGCAAACGCGTCAAGCCGTCGCGACTCCCCACCCACAAACTGCCTTCCTGATCCTCCACCAAGGACATGACGCGGTCGAACGCGTCCCCCTGCGCGGTCCACTGCGCCACACAGCGCAGGTCCGTTGGCGCGCCCTCCACCGACGCGCGGTTGACACTGCGATACAATCCGCCATACGTGCCGATCCACAACTGCCCCTTCCTGTCCTCGAAGAGCGTACGAATGAACCGGTCGGCCAGTCCGTTTGCCTCCGTGTAAACCGTTTGAAAAGTGCCGTCGTGAAACCGCACCAACCCGGCGCTCGTGCCCACCCACAGGCCGCCGGCTTGGTCAGGGCATAACGAGGTCACCAGATTCGCAGGCAGGCCGTCCCGCATCGTGTAGGTGGTCGTCACGACGCCGTTGCTCACGCAATGCAGCCCGCCCGCGGTGCCCACCCAGAGATTACCGGTCGCGTCCTCACACAGCGCTTCGACCGACGGATTGACCCGCCCCTCGGTGACCGAAACATTCCGGAAGCGACCGCCACGATGTTGGGTCAGCCCGCCGCGCGTGCCGATCCAAATTGTACCGTCCCGGCCCTTGCACATCACCCGGATGTAGTTGTTGCCCGGCGCATTGGTCAGGTGATAGCGCCAGACACTGCTGCCCTTCAACCGGACCAGTCCGTTGGTTTCCAACCCGACCCAAAGGCTGCTGTCGTCTCCTTCGCACAAACTGGACACGCCCATGTCCCTGATGTCCGCTGGTTCGATGGCCGTGAACTCCATGCCGTCAAACCGCGCCAGCCCGGCCCGGGTGCCGACCCAAAGATGACCGTCCCACGTCTGCGTCATGGCCAGCACGTAGCTGTGCGGCAGCCCGTCCTCGGCCTGCCATGAACGCGCGATGTAGGACTGCGCCTCCTCCGCCCCCGCGCCCGCACCGGTCGTTCCCGGGAGCGCGACCGCCGCGCACAGACAAAGAATGCCGCATTGCCACCACCGCGATCCGGCGAACCGACCCAAGGCTTTCCGCCGCGGTTGGATGCTGCCGGCCGGAGCGCTGGGTTTCCCGAAATTCATGAACGCAATCCAGGATACCGCACCGTCATTGATCCCGGCAAGCACGCGACAAACATGTCTTGGGTTGATCCGATGTCCACGGGTTACGCGGCATTTGGAAATTTACGCCCGCGAAAGCATTTCCGTCCCACCCACCCGGCGACTTTGCCGCCCAAGGCTGGCGGTTTACTTCGCCGCCGGAGTTTCTACACGGCTTCCCCCCTCGACGAGCCGCGCCACTGCGGTCTCGGCTTCTGTCATCTGGTTCAGGACCGAATCCAAAACCTCCGGAGGCAACAGCGAACGGCCCTGCATGGCTCGCACCCGCACCTTCCCCGCAAGGGCGCGCCACGCCGGCAACTGCGTCGCCGCTTCTGAGACGCAGTTCGAGCGGGCACCACCTTCGCCGCCCTGCGCGAGCTGAATCTGGAGTTGCGTGTAAGCGGCGCTCCAGGCGCGCGCCAGTTCCGCGCTGCCCGGACCAAACATCGCCCGAAAGATCACCCGATCCGCTTCCGCCTGATCGAAGCCCATGGGGTTGAACGCAAACATGCCGCCCACCGCGGCATGATACGGGTGCGTGGCGGTGCAGGGATAATAACCTTGATACTGGCGGGGAAGCGCGTGCAGTTGCTGCCAGGTGCGCACCGGCGCGGAAATCAAAACGCCGTCCGCCCCCACGCCGCTGCCCGTTTTCCAACCCACCTCGAACGGCGCGAAATCCGGCGCCGCGAACGTTTTGACCCCGGGAATGCCGAGCTTGATCCCCGGGGGCGACGGCCAGTGGTGCGCCACGTGATAAACGGTGCGCAGGCCGTTGTACCACCAGATGCGATTGGTCAGCCCGTGCCGGTCCAGCACCGCCAGTTTTTTCGGCGCAAACTCGCAGTGATACAGATACGTCTGCTCTCGGACCTTGCGCGATGCGCCGATCACGCGGAAGAAATCCTCGTCCGACATCTCCGGGTAGCGGTTCTCCGAATAATGCGGCGGACACCATACCACCAGCGGGCGCGCGGGCGACTGGGCGGCCACGTCGCACAACGCCTCCAGCACGCGCACAATCTCATGGGGCAGACTGTTGGTGCCAAACCGCGCGCGGCAGCGGTCGCAATGGCCGCCGCAACGGTCATGCGGCAGGTCGTCCCACAGCATGGACACGCCGTCGCCGCCCAGTTCCAGGAAACTCCGGAATTCCTCCGCGCACCGCGCCACCGCGTCGTCGTCCGCGGCGCACAGGTTGCGCACGCCGAGTCCCCGCACCACGCGGATGCCCCGTTTGTGGGCCTCGGGCAACACGTCGCGCAGCAACGGCTCCGAGGCGCCGCCCGCGTGCATCACGTTCAAACGCCAGCGCGCCCACCAATCCAGCCACGGAATGAGTTCGGCGATCCGGGTCGGTTGCCGGCCCGAGGTCAGATTCCGCGTGAAGCGGTAGGGCAAGGCCGGCGCGCCGCTCAACGCCAGACCCGACGCAAACATTGTCCCGTCCGCCGCCTCGCTCAGCGAGTCCAGCCAGGCACACGCGCCATACCACAAGCCCACGTCCGAACCGGCCACGATGACGACGCGGCGGGGCTGCGGGGTTGCCAGGATTCGATAACCATCCGCCCGCAGCGCTTCCGCGGACACATCCACGCCGCGCGCGCGCCACCATTCATCAAACTGCGCGGACTCGCCCCGCCGCATCAGCACCACCACGGTGGCATTCGTTTCCACGGCCGGCAAGAGATCGTCCGCAACCTGTTCGGACCGAGCTCGCACGCCATGACTGGCGCGGAGTTCGGCAACAACTTGCGCCTCCGCCCAAGCCAGCGTGGCCGACGGCGCATGGCCGGTTCGGACCACGACTTCCGCCGGCAACAAAGCCATCCCCTGCCCCATTGCGGGCGCACCGAGAATCAGCAGCGAGGCCAGCCAACGCATGCGGGTCATGATTCAGCGTCGGCGCCAGCACGCCGCGGGCATTTCCCAAGGCAACACAAATTCGCTGCTCGCGTCGGTCTCGAACTGGTCGAGCACGGGGGAGTAGGTGCGTATCTGAATCTGGCGTTGGGCCGGTTCGAACTGGATCAGCCGCAACCAGCCGTCGCCGCCATTGGTGCGCGACTGGTAGTCGGCCAGCACCTCCACCACCCGATTCCCCACCTGGTTCGTGGAAATCTGGTGATACTCGTCCGTCCGGCCTTCGTGCGCGCACAACACCATGAAGATCTGCGGCTCATGCTGGATGAACTTCGCCCACATCATCTCGCCCGAGTTTCCGTCCGATCGAAAATCCCGCTTGTGATAACGGCCAACACCGTCGCGCCCGCGCAGGTACGTGTGGGTGGAAACGATGACCGCGTGCCGCGGGTGTTTTCGCAAGACCCCCCGTGCCCAGTCCAGCGCCGTGTCCGGCGCGTTGACCTCCAGTTGCAGGATCAAGAATTTGATGCCCCCGCCGGAAAACAGTTGATAGGAATTAAGACCGTTGGGCGAAGCGCCACCGAAATACCTGCGGCCCTTGAATCGCTTTGGCCCGAAGTAGTTCAGCCAGACGCTGGCCCTGCCCTCCTTGACCCCGTCGCCGGAGTCGTAGTCATGATTGCCAATCGTCACCCCCCACGGCACCACGCCATCCAGTCGCATCATCGCATTCGACGCCACCGTCCATTGCGACATGACCTTGCTGCGGTCCTGGACGATGTCGCCCATCTGGGTCACGAACACGATGTTTTCCTGCCGGTGATTGGTTCGAATCCAGTCCGTCTGGGCATAGAACAGGTCCGGCCGCTTCTGGCTGTAGCGTTGCGTGTCCGGCAGCATCACGACGGTAAACGGACGCGGCGGCGTTGGCCGGGTTGCGGTGCACGCCGCAATCAGCGTCACCGCGGTTAGCAGAAAAATCAGCCGCATCCCGACGGCCGATTCTGTAGCCGGCTGTTTCAAACATTTCAGTTTCATAGCTGGATTCATCCCACCCAACGTCAACTGATCGCTGGATGCGCGCGTTCAATAGCAAATGGTGACGACAGCGAACAGTCACATCTTCATGCGACACCGCGGCGCGGGCTGCCGTCGCCATCCAGGATCACCGCCTTTTCGACCGGTCGAACTCCAGCCAGGTCACCACCGGAAAGTGATCGCTCGGATACACGTCATCACGAGCGAAAGTGACGATCTCGGATTTCCGGGGCGAAACCGGACCGCGAACCAGAATCCAGTCAATCCGCGGCCCGCCGGGGTTCGGCCCTTTGAAGTAATTGAACGTCCCGATGCCTTCCCCAATGCGCTCCGGCGCGGTGTTCCATGTGTCGGTGAGAAACCGGTCGCTCGTCAGGATGGTATATGCCTGGTTGGTTTGGGCGGCGGCGTTGAAATCCCCCGTCAGGATCACCGGCAGGTCAGTTTCGAGTTCGGCGATGCGCGCGCGAACCAGTTCGGCGCTCTTCTCCCTCGCCACCTGCACCTGATGATCGAAGTGGGTGTTGAACAGGTAGAACTCCTGTTTCGTGACCTGGTCGAGGAATTTGATCCACGTCACCATGCGCGCAAACTTCGGTCCCCAGGTCTTCGATCCAATGGCTCTCGGCGTGTCGGACAGCCAGAAGTGGTCGAACTCAAGCGGCTCCAATCGGGCTTTCCGATAAAACACCGCCATGAACTCACCGTGGCTGCCGCCGTCGCGGCCCAGACCGATCCAGTTGTAGTTGGGCAGATCGGCGGCGAGGTCCTTGAGTTGAAGGTACAACCCCTCCTGCGTCCCCATCACATCGGGCGACACCTGGCGGATAAGGTCGCGCATGACGGGCCGGCGATTGCTCCACAACTCCGACGGATTCGAATTTGCGTAACGGAGGTTGTAAGTCATGACGCACAGGTTGCTCGAAACGGTTTGGGCTTCAACGCCGAGTGGGCGCGCGATCGCTGCGATGGTCAGTGCGGTGAGGGTGAGGCGTTCGACGGATGAAGGCGACCGGCGCAATCGTAAGAGGTATTTGGTCATGGTGACTGTGTGTATTGACGGGCTTATGGCGCCGCTCAAGCGCTCAAATGCGACCACGTTGGCGGTTCGCTTCGTAAAGGAAGACCGCGGCCGCGTTGCCCACGTTGAGCGAATCCACATTGAACGCCATGGGGATGGCCACGGCTTCGTCGCAAGCTTCCAACACCGGCCTGGAAATGCCGTCGCCCTCGCTGCCCAAGACGAGGCAACAGTCTTTTGAAAAATCAGCCTGACGGATGGTTTTGCCGGTGGCATGCGGATGCGCGGCAAGGCAACGGACTCCGCAACGGCGCAGTTCCGCCAGCGTCCGCACGAGGCTGGCCGTCTGGACCACCGACAGTTGAAAAATCGTGCCCATCGAATTCCGAACGGCACGGCGGAGGAACGGGCTGGCGCAGGTTTCGCCGACCAACAACGCATGCACTCCAAACGCGACGCAGTTGCGCACGAGCACGCCCAGATTCTCCGCATTCGTCAGCCCGTCCACGGCAACGAAGAGACGCGGCGGGGTGCTGCGCGCCAACGCATCGTCGAGCGAAACGGGCGTTGGGATTCTTCCGACCGCCATCACGCCCTGAAACATCGAGAAGCCGACGAGCCGTTCCAACACCTGCTTGTTATCCAGAACGTAAACCGGGATGTCCTCGGGCCGCGCTTGCAATAATGGCTCGAATTCGGCCAGCCATTTTGTCGGCAGCAAGACCGAGGCGACCGGGAAATGACTTTCCAGCAAACGTTGCACGACCTTCACCCCTTCTGCCACGAAGATGCCTTGGGCTTCGTGTTCGACCGGCCGCTTCATGGTGCGGTAGGGCGCGAGGTCGGGCAGGTCGAGCGAATCAATGTGGCGGGCGTGGAACATCGGCGGGTGAGGATGGCTACTTTCGGAAAGCACGGCGTGAGCACGACTCTCCCTCGCCCCGCCCCTCTCCCGCTGAGAGAGGGTCAGGGTGAGGGAGAGTCGTTGTAACTCCAGTACCGCTTGAATTCCTCATGATGTCACTCCGGTCGTTTCGCGCCCAAGGACCACACCGGTCCGCGTTTCCATTTTGCCACCAACTCCTTCACCAACTCCGGCCTTTCGCCCGCAAGATTGTGCAGCTCGGTTCGGTCGGTTTTCAAATCGTAAAGCTCCCACGGACTGCTGTTGCCGTAGCGCACCAACTTCCAATCGCCGACTCGGATCGCTGCATTCCCCATGTGCTCCCAATACAGTGCATCCCGTTTGAGCGCCTTGTTCTTGAACGCGGGAACGAGACTTTTGCCCTCCATCGGCTGAATTGTCCGGCCGTTCAATTCCTTAGGATACTTCGCACCCGCCACATCCACGCAGGTCGTCATGATGTCAATGAGATGGCCCGGCTGCTCCCGCAGTTGGCCGCGCGCCTCGATACCGGCGGGCCAGTGAACGATCAACGGCGTCGAGATGCCGCCTTCGTGATTGGATATCTTGTAACGGCGGAACGGCGTGTTTTCCAACGTCGCCCACGACTGACCGCAGAACACCTCCGACGTTGCCGAGCCGGGCGGATCGCCTTCGAGCTTGCCGCTCGGACCACTCTCAGCGCTGCCACCGTTGTCACTCAGAAACAAAATCAGTGTGTTGTCAAACACGCCTCGTTCCTTGAGGGACGCCACCAACCGGCCCACTGCACGGTCCATGTGTTCCATCACGGCGGCGTACGTCGCCATGATGTGATCGAAACGGTCCTGCTCTTCGGGCGTGAGCTTTTCCCACGCGCTGACCTCGTCAGGCCGCGGTGAGAGCGGCCACGAATTCTTGATGATGCCCTTTTCAACCTGCCGGCGATACCGCGCTTCGCGCAAATTGTCCCAACCCATTTTGTATTTGCCGCGGTATTTCGCGATCTCCTTCTGCGGCGCTTGCAAAGGAAAATGCGGCGCGTTGAAAGCGAGGTAGAGGAAGAACGGCTTCTTCGCCTCGATGGCCTCGCCGATAAACTTGATGCCAAAGTCCGCCCAGAGATCGGTGGAATACCACTCCTCCGGCAGTTTGCCGCCACGGCGACCCACGTGCTCGCCATTCAGAAACAAATCCGTGCGCGGCGAGTCCGGATAATAGAATCCACCCGCCGCGGCATTGAGACTGCGATCGAAGCCGCGCGTCCATGGCGTCACGCCTTGTTCCTGGCCAACGTGCCATTTGCCGCTCATGGCCGTGAAATAACCGGCGGGCCGGAGCACTTCGGCGATGGTGACGCAGCGGTCATTGAGGCGACCGCGAAAGCCCGGTTGATTCTTGTCCTCCATCATGCGGCCCACGTCGGCTTGATGGGGATAAAGCCCGGTCAGCAACGACGCCCGCGTGGGGCAGCAACGCCCCGTGTTGTAGAATTGGGTGAACCGCAGTCCGCCGGCGGCGAGCGCGTCGAGATTCGGCGTGGGAATCTCGCTGCCGTAACAGCCGATGTCACTGAACCCCATGTCATCCACAAGAATAAGGACGATGTTCGGCTGCTTCACCGCGGCGATGGCCGCGGCAACCGAGATCATTAACAACGATACGCTCAACAGTTTTCTCATGATCAATACGCTTAGGGTTCGCGCTGGTTCAAATCCGAACTGCCAGTAAGGATTCCACTGCGAACATTGACGAACCACGCGCGAGTATGTAGCGGCAATTTAGCTGAGACAAGCACTCGGCCCTTTTGCAGTTCAAATGTTGCCTCTGTTTCAACCCATTTTCGACTGCCGGTGAAGCCGGCGTCCGTCGTGGAGATCAGCACCGCACGATCAACGGGCTTCGCGGACTTGAACTCGACACAAACTCTGTCGTTCTGCTTCTTGCGGGACATCTCGCACAACCACGGTTTGCCGTCGCGCACAACACTCTCCGCAAACGCGTAGCTATCCGGCGGATTCCACCCCGCCGGATGCGAATGACGCATGCCGGGCAGCAACGCGACCATGCGTGGCCCACGCGCGGTGCGGTAGCAGGCAGCCTGGCAATCGAGCGGAAAATGCTCATCACCCGGCCACGAAAGCCAGAGCGCCGGCATGCGGGCCCGTTTCATGCGCACCATGGGATCCCAAACTTCACGATAGAGTGTGTTGTCACCGAGCGCCCTGCCCCACTGGTTGTCCGCGTCAAACATGTGGCCGCAACCGTAGATGGGAATCGCAAATGCGAAACGCCCATCAATTCCCATGACCGTGCTCGTGATGACGCCGCCCCACGAAATGCCGGCAAAGCCGACTTTCTTCGCGTTCACTTCCGGCAATGAGCGCATCAGCGAGTTCGCCAACACGGTATCGGCCACGGCGTGATACATCCATTGGTCGGTCAGCGGTTCGTCGCTGTCCTGATAAATTCCTTTGCGCGCCGGTCCTCCCCAGGCGTGACGCTTCCAGGCAACGCCGGGTTTCGCACCCGCTTGGGCTTCATCCGTCTGCCCTTCAACCGCGATGCTAATAGCCGCAAACCCGTGATCATTCCATTTCTTGACCCACTCCTTGAAAGCTGTGCCACCGCCGCCATGCACGAGCACGATGCCGGGGACTTTGCCGCCTTGATTCTCCGGCACACCGAGCCACGCGAACACGCGCGTTGGCTGACCGCGCCACGGCAGCGATTCATAGAACATCGGTTTGATGTTTCCGTCTGGCGCGAAGCCTTCCGCAACGAAACTTTTCGGCGGGGCGGTCAGTTTGCCGAGGTCAGCCACCTGCTTGCGCAAGGATGCGAAATCGCCACCCTTCGCGGCAACGACGACCAGCATGGAACAAATCAAAATCGAACAGGCGAAGCATGTCGTTGCGTTCTCCCTCACCCTGACCCTCTCCCGCTGGGAGAGGGAACAGCCGGCGCGCGCACCAATGTTTTTCCAGGACCGTTCGGCAAATCCCGCCGCCTCCATTTTCAAGCGACAGCCTGCGCTTCTCCCTCTCCCAGCGGGAGAGGGCCGGGGTGAGGGAGAGTCGTACTCATTAACACGAACGCTACGTTTTGAGTTTAACCAGCCTGACATCACGTTACCTCCATTCAATCCGCGCCTGCTTCGCATCCAAATCCACCCAGACCGAAGCGTGCGCGTATTCCCGCGTGGCGGTGAAACCGTCCCACCTTGCCGCGCCTTGCGGCATACCCAGGCGCTTAGAAAACTCCGGATACGCATCCAGCATCCCGTCCGCTTCGCGATAACCCCATGCGTAGCAAAACCAGGATTGCGGTTGCGCACCCACGAGAAAGCATGCCAACGGAAGCTTGAGGTTGTGGCGTGCCTCCTTAACCAACTCGGCATGCGGCGCTTTCATTTTGTCCGCATCCAGCCAGTTGAAACCGGGCCAGCCCTTCAGCACCGTGAACTTGCCTTTCGCCTCAGCCAGCGTCAGCGAATCGAGGTCGGCCTTCATGTCCTCCTTGCTGCCACTCTGGAACGCGCCGAAGTGTTCGATCATCACACCGGTGATGCCGTCCCAATCGAGAATCTGCCGGTAATCCGTCGCCCGCAGGCCGTTCGCCAGCACGATTTTGTCCGCGCCGATTTTTTGCCGCGTCAACGAAAGCATCTCCCGTGCTCCGGCGATCACCGCCTGCGCCTTTGCTTCGCCAACCTGACGCGCCAACGCCGGCGTCAATACTTGCGGCAGCGCATCAGCGAAAATTCCGTCCAGCGGCGCGGAGCGCATCGCCTCAACCGCAACGTCCGACCACCATTCGCGAACTTCGGGCAGCGACAGATCGGGCCGGGGAATGCGGTTGAACCGGAGGATTTCTTTTCCGTTTGTGTCTTTCAGAGTCCACTCCGGTTTGAAGCGGTTGAGCGCCCGGTAAAGTGGATAATTGATGAACGCGTTCCAGTAAAAGAGCACGCGCGCATTTCGATTGCGCCGCTTGATCTCGCGTGCCGCTTCGTAGATGCCTTCCTCGGTACTGCCGCGGGTTTTGATCGCCTGGCCTTTTTCGATGCAGATGAAATTAAAATGCTCTGCTAGAAAATCCAATTCCGAGGATGTAAAATCCCCGTCGCTCTTGCCCAGGTGCGCATAAACGGGCACGCGCTCCCACGGAGACGATGGCGGCAAAAAGGCGGGCAGGCGCGTGAGCACCGGGCCGCGGCACGACGCTGCAGCAGCGGCGAGAGCGGCGAGGGCAAGAAATTGCCGGCGGTTAAGTCGCCCATCACTTTTACAGGACATCGCGCCACGCGAGATCATTCTCGACAAGGAAAAGTCAAATGAACATAAAAGTCCAAACGTAATAAAAGTTTCACCGCATGAAAAAACGCCGGGCCGCCTTGGCAATCGTCATTGTCGGAATCCTTGCACTGGTGGGCGCGCTCGCCTGGCCGGCGGTGCGGCAGGGCTACGGCTTCAAAGACACGGTGGCGTGTATGCTGACCACAGGCCGGAATGCCACCCGCTACGCGACCGGCTACTCGGATGCGGCGTTCGCGCAGATCCGCAAGGGCATGACGCGGGATGAAGTGCTCCAATTGCTTGGCCAACCTTTGGAACGCGTTGGCTACCCGTCATCCCACGCGGAAATGGATTGGAAGTACTCCCAACCCGCATCGCGTTCAGGCCATTATCATTTGCGCGTAGTGCGATTTGGAGCGGATGAGAAGGTCAGTGCGGTGCTGCGGCGGTTTCATCAAACTTCCTTTGATATGCTTGATAGGGGCGGAATTGCTTACAGTTTTGACACGATGCTTAATTGCAAAGAATTTTGTCTTTGCCGACGGCGTCGTCCCCCCAATAATCTTCCAATTAGGTGCAGTGAAGCTTTCTCGCAAGTTTTGGTTGTTTAGCATATCTGCCGTGACCTTGGTGCTGATCGGCGGATGGTTCATCTTTTCAGTTGCGAGTCCGCTAAATCGTGGTTCCGCAATTCGCACGACCCTTAAATGGGCGCGCCTTGCCCCCTTTCCGGTTCCGGCTTCTTCATTGCACGTTGAAGCCTCCGGTTCACCTTTTACGAGGCAGTATCGGATCTCTTTTTCGGCTGAACCGGAAAAGATACAGGAATGGCTGGAGGCTTCCCCAGGCACACGAGGATTGTTGCCACTTTTTGATAGAGATTCTAAGGGATGGCTCGTTTATTCCATAAATCCCGACCGTGCTTTGATTGCCGAAGTCCGTCTGTCACCAGACAAGAGGCAGGTAATAGTAATAGCTCTATGGAGTTGAATTGTCAGTCAGCCTGTAGTCAAAAAACTCAAATTCATTTTGCACTTGGGCTCCGTTGCGGCGCGTCGGACCATAGCGGCTCTTTGAGTTCGCTGTCCCACTTCTTCCACGCGGCCTCCATCTTCCGAACGCGCTTTGGTTGCTCGTCGGCGAGATTGTTTTTTTCGCCGACATCGTTGGTGAGGTTGTAAAGCGCCAGCGGTTCGCGGCCGTTCTTCACGAGCTTCCAATCGCCCTGCCGGATGGCCCGACGATAAAGGGCGGGTTGGGCGGGCGGAAATCGGAAACGCCAGTAAAGCGTGTCGTGCGGTGCGCCACGTTTTCTGCCTTCGAGAAACGGGAGCAAATTCGTGCCGTCCAATTTCCAATCGCGCTTTGGTTTCACATTCGCGGCCGCGAGCGCCGTCGGCAGAATGTCGAGGCTGATCACAGGTTCATCGTAGGTTTTGCTGGCTGGCAGTTTGCCTTGCCATTGCACCATGAACGGGACACGTATGCCGCCTTCGAGCAGATCGCCCTTCACGCCACGGCAAGGCGTGTTGAGTGAGGTGTTGATGCCATATTGAAACGGCACATCCGGTTTTGTGCGCGGGGGACCAGTCGGGCCGCCGTTGTCGCTGAGGAAAAAGACAAGCGTGTTCGATTCCAATCCGGTTTCGCGCAGCTTGGCCAAAACGCGGCCCACATTTTCGTCGAGCGAAGCCATGATGGCCAGAAACGTCCGGCGATGCAGGTCGGACACATGGGCGAAACGCGCGAGATGTTCGGGCTTGGCCTGCATCGGCCAATGCGGCGCGACAAAGGCAAGATGCAGAAAGAACGGCTCGCGCTGGTGTCGCCCAATGAACGCCACCGCTTCCCGCCCAAATGCGTCGGTCGAGTATTCCGTCTCTTGAACCTTTTCCGCGCCGCGATACAAATTCACGATCGAGCCGGTTTCCTTGTTTGGAAAATAGACGCCACCACCCGGATGCCAGAAAGTTTCCATGAAGCCGCGGTTGTAAGGCCGCATTGGTTCGGACTCGCCGAGATGCCATTTACCGACGATGCCGGTGAAGTAGCCGGCTGCCCTGAACCGCTCGGCCATCGTGTGTTCGGTGCGGGGAAGTCCAACCTCCGGCGAGGGCGCGGACCAATTCGCCTCGAAGCCGAAGCGATTTTGATAGCGCCCCGTCATCAAGCCCGCGCGCGATGGACAACATTGCGGTGCGCTGACGTAACCCGCCGTGAACCGCACGCCATTGGCGGCGATGGAATCAATCTGCGGCGTCCTGACCTCCGTTGAGCCCTGGCAACCAAGGTCCGCGTAACCGAGGTCGTCCGCGAGGAGGATGACGATGTTGGGTTTGCCGTGCTGGGGCGCTCCGCTGCCGGTCAACGGCACGACCGCGAAGCAGAAGACGAGCAGATGGAGAATCTTCTTCATGCAATGTCGAAAGTCATTCAATCCGTGCCGGTGGATTTTCCATTCGCAGAGTGACATGTAAAGCCCGGATGCGTGCGCCGAGTTCATCCGGTGTTGCCGCGCGTAAAAGAATGGTGCGCGGGCGTCCCGCCCGCAGCGGGTCGGCTGACCGAAAGGACCCGCGAGCTTCCAAGCCTTCGCGTGCCGACGGACAGGCTGCGACCGGGACGGTCGCGCGCCGGTCTCGCTTGAATTCGCACTTGCGGATTGGCGGTTCGCGTGACTTAACTGAAGTCGTGCGCTCTGACAGCCAGTCGGGATCGCAATTCCAAGAAAGACACGACGCATATGATCAGAACAGAATTCTCCTCCTCGAGTTGCCGGAACTTCGTCGGCCTCCTAGCCGCGCTCCTGTTGCTAGGCGGCTGCAAGCCGGCCGATAACGCAAAGCCCGCCGCCGGGGACAAACCCCGCGTGGCGCTGATCATGAAATCGTTGGCCAACGAATTCTTCCTGACTATGGAGAACGGCGCGAAAGCCCATCAAAAGGCGCACGCCGCCGACTATGACCTGCTGGCCAACGGCATCAAAGACGAACTGGACGTGAGCCGGCAGATTGACCTCGTCGAACAAATGATCGCCCAACACGTGAACGCAATTGTCATCGCGCCCGCCGATTCCAAGGCGCTGGTGCCGGTCTGCAAGAAAGCGCAAGCCGCCGGCATCATCGTCGTGAACATTGACAACAAATTCGACGACGCCGTCCTCGCCGCCAGCGGGGTGAAATTCCCGTTTGTCGGCCCGGACAACCGCAAGGGCGCGAAAGCGGTTGGAGATTATCTCGCCACAAAACTCAAGGCGGGCGATCCGGTTGCGATTGTCGAGGGCGCACCCAGCGCGTTCAACGCCATCCAGCGCAAGCTCGGGTTCGAGGACGCGATGAACGGCGCGGGCATGAAAATCGTGAGTTCGCAATCCGGTTATTGGGAAACGGACAAGGCGAACCAGGTCGTGGCCGCGGTGGTCACGGAGCATCCCAATCTGAAAGCCGTCCTCTGCGCGAATGACAGCATGGCGCTGGGCGCGGTGGCGGCGTTGCGCGCGGCGAACAAGGGCGACAAAATTCTGGTGGTCGGATTCGACAACATCGCCGCCATGCAGCAATTGCTGAAGGAGGGCAAGGTCCTGGCCACCGCCGACCAGCACGCCGATAAGCTCGCCGTGTTCGGCATTGAGTACGCGCTGGACATGATCAAGAACAAGCAGTCACCGGCTGACCGCGAAACGCCCGTGGATTTGGTCACGGCCGAAAAGTTGGCCGGCCAATGAGCAAGTCCGCCGCTCGAGCTTCGGAATGGCGTCGCCTCCTGGCCGATTACGTCGGCCTGATTCTGGCGCTCGGCTTGTTGATTCTCGTTTTCAGCTTCGCCACCCGCCACTTCTTCAGCGCCGACACGTTCCGCACGATCGCCAACCAGATCCCCGCCGCGATGCTCGTGGCCACGGGCATGACGTGGGTGCTCATTGTCGCGGAAATTGATTTGTCGGTCGGTTCGGTGCTGGGTTTGTGCGGCGCCGTGGTGGGCGTTGCCCTGACGCAATGGCACTGGCCGCTCGGGGTCGCGGTGCTCGGCGGCCTGGGTGCCGGCGCGGTGTGCGGTGCATTCAACGGACTGGTCTCGATGCAATGGCGGTTGCCGTCGTTCATCGTCACGCTGGGCATGTTGGAAATGGCGCGGGGCGGAGCGCACGCTCTGACCCAATCGCAAACGCAATACATTGGGTCGCCCATTCAGGGTATTGCGAACGCAAACGTCCTAGGCGTGTCTCTGCCGTTCTTCCTCGCGCTTCTGGTCGTTGTGGCGGGGCAGGCGGTGTTGTCGTGCGCTGTGTTCGGCCGGCACATGTTTGCCGTGGGATCCAACGAACTCGCGGCGCGGCTGAGTGGTATCAACCCGCAACGCGTGAAAGTGGTGGTGTTTATCGTCGCTGGCCTCCTTGTGGCGTTAGCGGCGGTTATTGACACTTCGCGAATTGGGTCGGCCGGGCCTAACGCCGGAAGCGGCTTCGAATTGCGAGCTATCGCGGCGGCAGTTGTCGGCGGAACCAGTCTGATGGGCGGGCGCGGTTCGGTGGTGCGAACGTTTTTCGGCGTGCTTATCATCGCGGTCCTAGATTTCGGTTTGGCTTCGGTGGGCGCGAAGGACGAAATCAAACGTCTGGTGACCGGCGCGGTCATCGTCGCCGCGGTCATTCTGGATCATTACCGTCACCGGCTATCGAAAGGGGCAAAATGAAACCGAGAATCCTCGTTGTGGGCAGTTCGAACACGGACATGATCATCAAGGTGCCGCAAATTCCGCGGCCGGGGCAAACGTTGTTGGGCAGGGAATTCCTGACGGCCGCCGGTGGCAAGGGCGCCAATCAGGCCGTGGGAGCGGCGCGCGCCGGCGGCAATGTGACGTTCATCGCGCGGGTGGGCAGCGACATGTTCGGGGACCAGGCCGTGGCGGGCTTCGCCCGCGATCAAATCAACGTCAGCTACATTTCCCGCGACCCGCGAACGCCATCGGGCGTCGCCTTGATCTTCGTGGCCACAAACGGCGAGAACTGCATCGGCGTGGCGGGCGGCGCCAATTCAAGACTTTCACCGGAGGACGTGCGGCGGGCGGATGCGGCGTTTGCCTCCGCCACCGTGCTGGTCATGCAGCTTGAAACGCCGCTGCCCACCGTGGTCACCGCCGCGAATCTGGCGGCCAAGCACGGCCTGCGGGTGATTTTGAATCCGGCGCCGGCACTTCCTCTTCCCGACCGGCTGCTCAAGCTGGTTTCCATCCTCACCCCCAACGAGACCGAGGCGGAATCGCTCACGGGCATCAAGGTGAACAACCTGAAATCAGCGGCCAGAGCGGCGGCGCAGTTGCAACGGCGCGGCGTACCGACGGTAATCATCACTTTGGGCGCCCGTGGCGCTTTTGTGGCGAATCGCGATGGGTCGCAACTGGTGCGGGGTTACCGGGTGAAACCGGTGGATACCACGGCCGCCGGTGACATTTTTAACGGCGCGCTGGCGGTCGCGCTCGGTGAAGGCCGCGGGTTGACGCAGGCAGCCCGGTTTGCCAACGCCGCCGCAGCCATTTCGGTCACGCGCTCAGGCGCCCAACCCTCGGCGCCGACGCGCGCGGAGATTCTTCGCTTCCTCGCACGTCAACACTGAGACCAGGCGCGCGCAGCCCGTTCCGCCGTCGGCGGGCGGACTACAGTTGCTTGGTCAGCGTGAAGCAAATCGTCTGACCTTGCAGGCGACTTTCAGCCGCGACCTCGTAGAGGTAGCGAAGCGAGAAAAGGACGCCGATCTTGGGACAGACCGCGGTGATTTCCGGTCCGAGACCGACCACCATGTCCTTGTCAGGCCGTCCGCGTGAACCGTTGTCCTTGGTCGTTTGCCCCTGATAATAACCTGCCAAACCGACATCAATGGTGGGTTTGAGCGCATAGCTCAATCCCCATTCGACCGTGTAAACCTGGCCCGGCGTCACTCCCGTGTCCTCCTGTTCCTGGCTGATTTCGTACCGGCTCAACGCGGACGCCGCCCACTTTTTTTCCTGATCCGGATACCACGTCACAGCCGCCGTCATCATGTGCGTCCAAAAGCCGGCCCCCGCCCAGGTGGGGTTGTTGGGCGAATAATCGCCCGTCGGCGCCCAGACGCCATAAGCGACCGCCAGGTCAAACTGCTTGGGATGCCAGGACCACGTCGTCTCCACAAACATGTCGCCCACGCCAAACGTGCTGTCGTCAAATCGTCCGCCCTGCGGCGGCGGATTGTTGAATTTGAGGCTGGTGTTCTTGAACGGCACCAAGGCGTCGAAGCCGATGTAACCCCCCAGCAGCTTCAAATCCGTAATCCAGAGCACGCGGGGAATCGTGGCGTAAACGAAGGCGTCGGCATCCGCGCCCTTGTTTTCGTTGCCGCTCGAATTGTTCAACTGGTCGGAATAATAGAACCAGTTGTAGTCGCGGAAATAAACGCCGGGGGGCGGCAGGGACGAGCCCTTGATGCCTTCCACGCCGGGCGGATAGTGGGCCGAGGGTTGGGCGGCAACGGACAGGGGCAAGGCCGCCAGGGCGGTGAGGGCCAACAAGCTTTGAACTGGATTCTTCATGGTATGATGGATTCGTTTCTGCGTTCGGTCAGACGTCCTGCATTTTTCCGGTGAGGTAAGTTTCGTAAGCGCTCAGGTCGAGGAGACCGTGACCGGAAAGGTTGAAGAGCAGCACACGCTTCTGGCCCGCTTCGCGTGCGCGGATCGCTTCTTCCGCCACTGCGGCGATGGCGTGGGCCGATTCCGGCGCGGGAACGAGGCCTTCGGAACGGGCAAACAGCGTCGCCTGTTCAAATACTTTCGTCTGGTGATACGCTTCCGCTTCGATCAATCCCAGTTTCAACGCATGGCTGACCATCGGCGACATGCCGTGATAACGCAGCCCGCCCGAGTGAATCGAAGGCGGCATGAACTTGTGGCCCAGCGTGTACATCATCAGCAACGGCGTCATCTCCGCCGTGTCGCCAAAGTCGTAACGCAGATCACCCTTGGTCAACGTCGGACAGGCGGACGGTTCGACTCCGACGATCCGGTACTTTTTCTTTTCCTTGATCTTCTTCTGGATGAACGGGAAGGCCAGACCCGCAAAGTTGCTGCCACCACCACAGCAACCGAAAATCACGTCCGGTTCCTCGCCGGCCATCTCCATCTGCTGGAGGGTCTCCAAACCAATGACCGTCTGGTGCAGGCAAACGTGATTGAGCACGCTCCCGAGCGAGTATTTTGTATTGGGATGTGTCACCGTGTCCTCAATGGCTTCGCTAATCGCGATGCCCAAGCTGCCCTGACAATGCGGGTCTTCCGCCATCAGCTTGCGGCCATACTCCGTCAGGTCGCTCGGACTGGGATGCACCGTTGCGCCCCAAGTGTGCATGAGCATTCGCCGATAAGGCTTTTGCTGGTAGCTGACCTTGACCATGTAAACGTTGCACTCCAGACCGAAGAGCTTGCACGCGAGGGCGAGTGACGCGCCCCACTGGCCGGCGCCGGTTTCGGTGGCGAGCCGTTTGGTGCCGGCGACCTTGTTGAAATAGGCCTGGGCAACGGACGTGTTGACCTTGTGACTGCCAGCCGGGCTGGCACCCTCGTATTTGTAGTAAATGTGTGCCGGAGTATTGAGGGCCTTCTCAAAGCGCACCGCCCGTAACAACGGCGTGGGCCGCCACAGCGCGTAGATGTCGCGGACCTCCGTCGGAATTTCGACGTGGCGGTCCGGACACATCTCCTGTTTCACGAGATTCTCCGGAAAAATCGCCAGCAAAGCCTCCGGCGGCACCGGCTGTTTCGTTCCCGGATGCAGCGGCGGCGGGAGCGGCTCCGGGAAGTCCGCGAGAAGGTTATACCATTGTTTGGGAATGTCCGCCTGGGTCAGGTCAAATCGGGTTCGCATGGCCGGTTCAAGTTGGTTAAAACAATGAGACATTGCTGTACCAAGGTCACCTCGTCCCATACTTTCTTGCCAAATACTTCACAGAAATTGGCGGTTTCCGAATTCGGTCCCGGCCAGGAATTGGCGGATAAAGTGCTTCATTTTGACCGTTCTGGAAATTCACCCGCCGGTGTTCCGGGTCACGTCAACGCCCTTCCCGGCGGTGAGGCCATGCAACAAGAACCAAAAGCATTATTACAACGAAGCTGTTGATGAGTGGAAGCCGTTCCAGTGAAAGGATCGCCCGCGGTCTGGTTGGAGGGGCTGCGCTCGCTGTCCTTGCCGTCGCGCTCGTCGCCATCTTCGTCCGCGTGGCTGGCCAATGGTCGCCCTGGGTCGCCGACTTCAAACCTCATCTGATCATTGCGCTGCACAACGCGTTCTGCTTTCTGTTGATGGGCGCCGCGCTGTTCGTCCACAACCGCTGGCCGCGGCGCCGCGGCAGCCGCGTTTTCACCGGTCTCGTGGTCGTTGTCGTCAGCGGCGTCGCTCTGGTAGTCTTGGCCCGCTCCTTGTTTCCCGTCCGGATAGACTTCGAAACCTGGATCGCCCGCCTGGCGTCGCCGGCGGCGAACGCACGCGTGGGCCAGATGTCCCTGCACACGGCCATCACGCATCTATGCGTGATCGGGGCGCTCGGTCTGCTGGCTAACGGACCACAAGGCAGACGGTGGGTGCGGCCGGTCGCGTTCATCCTCGCCGCGCTGGCATTCGGCAGCGGCCTGTTCGCCGCGCTGGGCTTTGCCATGGGTGCCCCGCTGAACCCCGACTCGCGGCTCACCGCGATGATGTGGTTGAGCGCCTCGCTATTCGTCGCTTTGGCTTCCGGCATGATGCTGGCGGTTTTTCCGAACAACTGGTTGTTGCAGGGTCTGACCGGTGAAACGGGCGAACCCGCGGACACGCATTCACTGCGCTTCCGGCGTGCCCTGGTGCTGATGTTGCTGTTCCTCACCGGCGGAATCGTAACGGCCGGATTTTATTTCCTCCGCAAAGAACGCTCCAATCTGCGTGAAAGGGTGGAACAGGAACTGGCAGCCGTGGTCAACCTCAAGGCCGCACAGATCGCCGACTGGCAACGCGAGCGTCTGAAGGAGGCAAACTTGATGCTCCACACGCCCTACGCGGCCCGCCGCGCGCTCAACGCCCTGGCCCAGCCGGCTTCGCAACAAACCCGCGAGATGTTCACCGGCTGGTTGGGGCCGTTTCTCGCCACCGGCCCCTACGCCGAGGCGCTCGTGTTGGAGCCGAAACTTGGGGTCGCCCTGGTGCACCCGCCCGGCGGTCCGAAGGAACTTTCCGCCGTCGAATTGAACGCGGCGGAAGCATCGCTCCTCACCCGGCGACCTGTGGTAACCGACCTGCACCGGATACCCAATCATGAAACCATCTACCTGAGCCTGCTGGTGCCGATCATCGTCCGTAAGGACGGCAACCGTGAAATCGTTCCCCCGGCAGGTGCTTCGCCCTCGCCCAACGACCGAAGCGCCGCCGTGCTGCTGTTGCGAATGGACGCCACGCAGACCCTCTTTCCGCTGGTGAGAACCTGGCCCGCCGCGAGCCGTACCGCCGAAGCGATGCTCGTGCGCCGCGAGCAAAGTGATTGCCTCTGCCTGAGCGAGCTGCGTTACCGATCCAACGCGGCGCTGCGCCTGCGCCTGCCCCTGACCCAGACCAACGCGCCCGCCGTCATGGCCGCGCTCGGCCTGGAAACAGTGGTCCGGGGTACGGACTACCGCGATGTGCCCGTGCTGGCGGTGACGCGGAAAGTCCCGCGCACTCCCTGGGCGTTGGTGGCCAAAGTGGACGAGGAAGAGGTTTACGCACCCGTCAAGGAACGCGGATGGGCTTTGAGCTCGATCCTGGGCGCGTTGCTCGCCGCAGTCACATTGAGCCTCAACCTGCTCTGGCGGCAACGTGACGTGGAATACCTGCGACGGCAGGTGGCCGCCGAGAAGGAGAAATTCGCCCTTGCGCAACGTCTGGCCTATGTGATGAAACACGCCAACGACATCATCATCATGACGGACGATCAATGGCGCATTCTGGAGGTCAACGACCGGGCGTTGGAGGTTTACGGTTACACGCCCGCCGAAATCCACCTCCTGCACGCTCCGGACCTGCGCGCTCCGGCGGCCCGCGCCGATTTCCCGGCTTTGGCGGAGCAATTCCGCACACAGGGCCAGGTCGTGGTCGAAACCATTCACCAGCGCAAGGATGGTTCGACTTTTCCGGTGGAGGTCAGCACCCGCCGGGTGGCGATTGACGGCGTCATCCACAGTCTGGCGGTGATTCGCGACATCACGGAACGCAAGCGCGCCGAGGAAGCCGTGCGCCAATCGGAGGAAAAGTACCGTGTGCTGTTTGACGGAGCCGCGGAAGGCGTGGCCGTGGCCGACCAAGAAACCAAGACCATCCAGTATGCCAATCCCGCGTTTTGCGCAATGTTCGGCTATGGCAACGACGAACTAATGAATCTGCCACTGGCGACCCTGCATCCCGCGGAATCATTCGCCCAGGTCGCGGCCGGATTCCAGGCCCAGGCGCGCGGGGAGAAGAGCCTCGTGGACGATCTGCCCTGCCGGCGCAAAAACGGCACCATGTTCTTCGCGGAAGTCCGCGCCAAGCCGGCCGTCATTGCCGGCCGGCCGGTGTTGGTTGGTTTTTTTACGGACATCACGGAGCGCAAGCAAGCCGGGGAAGCGTTGCGCGCGAGCGAGGAGCGCTTCCGCATGCTGGCCGAGTCATCGCTCGCCGGCATCTATCTCTTCCACAACAACCGCTTCATTTATGTGAATCCCGCCTTCGCCCGGATTTTTGGTTACGAACCCGCGGAACTCATCGGCCATCTGGGCCCGCAGGATCTCACGCATCCCGAGGACCGGGCACTGGTGGCGGAAAACATCCGCCGCCGCACCGAGAACAACGAGCCGCAGGTTCGTTACGAATTCCGCGGCCTGCGCCGGGACCAGACGCTGGTTCGCGTGGAGGCGCTCGGCGCCCGGATTGATTATCACGGCCAGCCGGCCATTCTCGGTACGCTCCTCGACATTACGGAAAAGAAACAGTTGGAAGCCCAGTTCCTCCGCGCCCAACGCATGGAGGGCATCGGCGCGCTGGCCGGCGGCGTCGCCCATGACCTCAACAACATCCTCGCCCCGATTTTGATGTCCACCTCGCTGCTGCGCGAGACGGTCACCGATCCCGAAAGCCGCAGCATGCTGGCGACCATGCAGGCCTGCGCCCAACGCGGAGCGGACATCATCAAGCAGTTGCTCACGTTCGCCCGCGGCCGGCCCGGCGCGCGCGTTCCCCTGCCGGTGCGGCATCTCATGCGGGACATGGAGAAAATCATCCGCGAAACGTTCCCGCGCAACATCCAGCCGGTGATTCAAGCCCCCAAAGACCTCTGGCCCGTACTGGGC
Organism: uncultured Bifidobacteriaceae bacterium; assembly: GCA_964458575.1. Lineage (GTDB taxonomy): Bacteria > Verrucomicrobiota > Verrucomicrobiia > Limisphaerales > JADLHS01 > CAYWMD01. The sequence continues at coordinate 342,570 of CAYWMD010000001.1, forward strand.
GATGCCACGCAGATTCATCAGGCGCTCATGAATCTTTGCGTCAACGCCCGCGATGCCATGCCCGACGGCGGCCGGTTGACCGTGACCGCCTGCAATGTGACGCTGGACGAAAACGCCGCCGCTGCCATACCCGATGCCAAAGCCGGGTGTTACGTCGGTGTGAGCGTGACTGACACCGGCTGCGGCATTTCACCAGAGCACTTGGAGCGCATCTTTGATCCGTTCTTCACCACCAAGGACATCGGCAAGGGAACGGGACTGGGGTTGCCCACCGTGCTGGGCATCGTGCGAGGACACGACGGCTTCGTGCGGGTCAACAGCCTGCCGGGCAACGGCACCACCATGGAGATTTTTTTGCGCGCCTCGCCCGAAGCCAGTCTGCCGATCGAATCCGAAGCGGAAGCGCCTCCGCCCCGCGGGCACGGCGAACTCATTCTGGTGGTGGATGATGAAGCCGGCGTGCGCTCCTCCCTGCAACGCACGCTGGCAATGCACGGTTATCGCGTTCTGACCGCCACCGAAGGAAATGCGGCGCTGGCCTTGTTCGCCCGGCACTCCGCGGAAATTCAGGCTGTGCTCACGGACATGATGATGCCCGGCATGGAGGGACCGGCGCTGATTCGTTCGCTGCGATACCTTTCGCCGCGGTTGCCCATTCTCGGCATGACCGGTCTGGCTCATCGCGGCGATGTTAAGGGCGTGGATGGCCTCGATCTGCCGATTGTCCTGAACAAACCGTTTAGCAGCGCAAAGCTCCTTTCGGTGCTGCACAAAACGCTGGCAGCCCACTCCGTCAGCGATTCGGCGCTCGCGGAACACGCCGCGTGAACCCGGTGGTTTCCCCGGCAATCATTTCCCCTGAGAATCGCGCGCGATGTCAGGCCGGCGTGTGGCTGCGGGCATATTCCGCCAGCGCGCGAAAGTTTTCCAGCGGTGTGTCGCGGGGCACTTCGCAACCCGCGCCCACGATGAAGCGCGCACCGGCCTGATGATGGCATTCCGCGACGACCCGGTTCACGTCGGCGACACTGCCATCGCGCATGACGGCTACCGGATTGAGGTTGCCGAGCAGAACCTGACCGGCACCCATTTTCTCACGGCACTCGGTAAGGGTGACGAGCGAGTCAACGTCCACGATGTCACAGCCAAGTTTGCCAACGCCTCCAAGGATGCGACGAATGTTGCCGCAAATGTGCATGCGGACCTTGGCCCCCATGGCGTGAATGGCGTCCACCATTTTCTTTTCGTATGGCCAGACAAACTCTTCATAAATCTGCGGGCCGATCAACGATGCTGCCGCGTCGCCCACCCCAATGGATTCCGCGCCGGCCTCAACCTGTGCTTTTGCGAATCGCAATTCCATTTCCAGTACAAACTCGAACAGGTCGCGGACGAATTGGGGATCGTCGTAGAAGTCGAGCATGAGCGTATTGATGCCGCGCAGGTCGGCGGCCTCGGCAATTGGCCCCTCGATCCAGCCTTCAATCAGTAGTTGGCCGCCCACTTTTTGTTTGTAGAGTGCGAGCGCCTTGATGCCGTTGTGCATCCGTCCGCCGCCGAGCGGGTCGGGAATTTTCAGCCGCGCGAGAGCCGTTTTGTCTGCCAGCAGGGCCTGGTCTTCGACGATGGCCACCGGTTGGTTGTCGAAGTACTCCACCTTGGCGCCACAGTCCGCCGCCTCGCGCGCTGGATCCGACATCGTGTTCACGTAATCCAATCCGAACTTCTCCGCCGTGCGCAATTGCCCCTCGACCATCACCCGGTAATCCGTGCAGTAATCACGATACTTCGCGCCAATTTGATCACAGGCGAACATCATGGTAATCGGCATCAGTGGCAACCGGTCCACCGGCCGGCCTTCGAGCAGATTCAGAATTCTTTCCCGTCCATTCATACGATGACCCCCGTTAAAAAATGATTCAACCCAACCGACGACAAATTGCACGAATGAAATCCGGTCGCGTGCCGCAGCAACCTCCAATAAAACTCGCGCCCAGCTTGGTCAGTTCGGCGGCGTATTCGGCGAACTCTTCCGGCTTGGCGCTGTAGGTCGCCCGTCCGTCCACAAGGGTTGGCAGTCCCGCGTTGGCCTTGAGCCAGATTGGGCGGTCCGTCGCTGCCCGCAAGCGCCGGCAAATGGGAAAGAACCCGGCGATGCCCTGTCCACAATTGGCGCCGATCACGTCGGCGCCCGCCGCCGTCAAAGCTTTGGCCGTTTGTTCAGGCGTTGCGCCCATCATAGTGCGGTCTTTGTCTTTGCCCGAATCAAACACCATGCAGGCCACGACGGGCAGACCGATTGAACGCGCCGCGGCTACTGCGATTTCTGCCTCCGCCAGATCGGACATGGTTTCGACCACCAAGCCATCCGCGCCGCCCTCGGCCAGCGCGCGGGCCTGTTCTTCAAAAGCAGCTTTCATTTCTTCGGGCGTCGCACTTCCGTCCATCAACAATTTCCCCGTTGGGCCGATGGAGGCGAAAACCTGAGCCTTGCCGCCGGCCGCCGCTCGCGAAATCTTGACCCCTTCACGGTTGATTTCCACGAGCCGCGTCTGCAAACCGGCTTCGGCCAGCCGAATCCGGTTTCCGCTGAAGGTATTGGTGAGAATGATCTGGCTGCCGGCCTCGACATACGCTTTGGCGACCTGCCCCACGCGGTCGGGATGCTCCAAATTCCAAGCCTCGGGGAATCCGCCCAATGGTAGTCCGCGAGCTTGTAGTTCTGTACCCCAAGCACCATCCGTGACCACCGGCCCCCGCGCGATCAATGCTTCAATCAACGCCTGCATAACAGAGACGTGAACCGGCGGCGGCGCGAAAGTCAAGCCACAGTTTCCCGCGAGCTTCGTCCGTCGAACTGTTGCGCCGCATGGCCAGCCCATCGCAACAGTGAATTGAAAGTCAAACGCGTCAAGCAACTGGGATTTGTTTGACCTGCATCAAGTCGGTCCGTAGCGCTATTGCTTAACTTTCCCCCGTCTCGACGTGCAACGGTCCAAACTTATCAACGCCAGCAAGTCAACCGCCGGTCCAAGTCGGTTCGCGGCGCTGTTGGTCATCGCCGCCGGGCTCGCGCTTCTGGTTCGGGTCCATGGCACGGACGAAACCAGACGAACGGCACAAACTTCCGCATCCACCAATGCCGTCGCGGCCCTGCCCAAGCTGCCCATCGTGGCGCGGCCACCGGCGCAACAACCGCTCGTCGGTCTGGCGGCGGACACGCACCTCGACAAAACGCCGCCGCGCGCAACCAAAGGTCTGGACCTGGTCAAAGCCGGCTGGACCTACAACTGCATGGAATGCCACAAACTTTTTCCCGCGCGCTGGCATTACGGTGGCAATGATCGCCCGTTCAACGAACACAAGGATGTCACGCTCGCCCACGGCAACAATCGTTTCTGCCTGAACTGCCATCATCCGACGAACCGCAATTCGTTCGTGGATTATGACGGGGCGGAGATCGCGCAGGCGGACGTGGTGAAGCTCTGCGCCAAGTGTCACGGAACGATCTACCGCGACTGGGAGGCGGGCGTTCATGGACGGCAAAATGGTTTCTGGAAATCCGATCTGGGCGACAAGACGAAGCTCCGTTGCATCCAATGTCATGATCCACATAGTCCGAAGTTCAAGGACATGAAGCCGCTGCCGCCATTGAAGTATCCGCCACGCGGCGCGAACCCGCCATCGGAAGGCAAAACCGAAACCGCCGCGCACCACTGACACGATGAGCCACGCCCCGCAAAACGAAGTCAGTCCGAGAACCATCGAGCAGGTTTACAAGCCGATGAATCGTCGGACGTTCCTCAAAGGTGCGGCGGCCTCGATGGTCGGCGTGGCGGGTTTGATGGCGGCGCTAAGGCCGTTGCTGGAACTCGAAAGCGGCGCGGTCTCGCTGGATGACTTGCTACAGAAACATTACCGCGAACTCACTCCCGAGGACTTGAAGCGCATCATGGCAAATCTCGAAGCCAAGACGCAGAAGGAATACGGCGTGCGCCCGACCATCCGCGATCTCAAGCCGTTGGATGGCGTCGAGTTTGGTTACGCGCTGAACCTGACCCGCTGCATCGGTTGCCGCAAATGCGCGCACGCCTGCCTCAAGGAAAACAACCAGTCGCGCGAGGAAGCCAACGACCTCGAGATGTCGTACATTCGGGTGTTGGAGTTGAACAAAGGGGCGATCAACCTGGAAACTTCGACGGTTTACTACGACCCCGAAACCGTTCCGCAAAAGGACAAATACTACATGCCGGTGCAGTGTCATCAGTGCCGGCAGTCGCCTTGCACGAAGGTCTGCCCGGTCCAGGCAACTTGGCAGGAAAAGGACGGGCTGGTGGTCGTGGATTACAACTGGTGTATCGGCTGCCGCTATTGCATGGCCGCGTGTCCGTACGATGCGCGCCGGTTCAACTACCAAAAGCCGACGATCAAACCCGACCAGATCAACCCGAATCAGGATTACCTGAGCAACCGTATCCGGCCGAAAGGCGTCGTGGAAAAATGCACGTTCTGCCTCCAACGCACGCGGGCGGGGAAATATCCAGCGTGCCTCGAAGTCTGCCCGACCGGTGCGCGCGTGTTCGGCAACCTGCTCGATCCGAACAGCGAGATTAACTACATCCTGAACAACAAGCGTGTTTACATCCTCAAGGAGGACGTCGGCACGCAACCGCGGTTCTACTATTTCTTCGATAAATGATGCAAACCACGAAACACACGAAATGACACGAAAGGGAACAGATCAACAACGGAGCGCGGCGTTTCGCATCAGAGCGCTTTCGTGTGTTTCGTGTATTTCGTGGTTCAACTCCGTCACATGAGAGACTACCTCACATTTCTCTTCCGCGTCTGGCGGCTCTCGTGGCAGGGCAGCGGGAAGTATTACGCTTGGATGTCGGTGCTTACCGTGCTCGCGCTTGTCGGTTTGCACGCGTGGTGCCGGCAATTTGTGGACGGCCTCCAAACCACCGGCATGACGAATCAGGTGAGCTGGGGCGCTTACATCGCGAACTTCACCTTCCTCGTCGGCGTCGCCGCGGCGGCGGTTATGCTCGTCATACCCGCCTACATCTACAAGAAAGAGCACATGCACGAAGTCGTGCTCTTCGGGGAACTGCTCGCCATCGCGGTCATCGTCATGTGTTTGCTCTTCGTCACCGTGGACCTCGGTCATCCCGACCGCTTTCACCACATGATCCCGCCGTTTGGCATCTTCAACTTTCCCGGTTCGATCCTTTCGTGGGACGTCATCGTGCTCAATGGTTACCTGCTGCTGAACCTGCACATTGCCGGCTACCTGCTTTACTGCCGCTACCAACATCGCAAGCCAACAAAGAAATTCTACATCCCGTTCGTGTTCCTCTCGATTGCGTGGGCTGTGAGCATTCACACGGTCACGGCGTTCCTTTATGTGGGCCTCGCCGGTCGGAGCTACTGGCATCATCCGCTCGTGCCTTCACGGTTTCTCGCGTCCGCGTTCGTGGCCGGGCCGGCGCTGATGATTCTCACTTTCCAGATCATCCGCAAAGTGACGCGCTATTTCATCGGCGATCAACCGATCTTCACCCTGCGCATGATCATGACCGTGGCCATGATCATCAACATGTTCCTGCTGGCGTGCGAATTGTTCACCGAGTTTTACTACCCGACGCAGCATGCCGCCGCCGCGCACTACCTCTATTTTGGTCTGCACGGACACAGCGGACTCGTGCCGTGGATCTGGACCGCGATCACGCTGGATGTGATAGGGCTGGCGCTCCTCATCACGCCCGCCAGCCGGCGCATTGGCTGGCTCAACGTCGCGTGCGTCACCTGCTTCGTCGGCATCTGGATCGAAAAAGGCATGGGGCTGATCATTCCCGGCTTCGTCCCGTCGCCGCTTGGGCACATTGTCGAATACCTGCCCACCTTGAATGAAACGCTCGTCTGCCTCGGCATCTGGGCGTTCGGGCTGCTGATGTTCTCTTGGATGCTGCACATCGCCATTCCGATCATGAACGGTTCTCTGCGGACAAATCCTGAACTCGTAAACACGAAAGAATCCACCTGAAACCCACCTGCAATCTTTTGTTGCATATGCAACAAAAGTTTGCACGCACACCAAAACACGCTTTATGAAAACCTGGATCAAACAACACCTCCTGTTCATCGCCGCGTCGCTGGCAGTTCCGCTGTTCGCGCACGCCGGCTTCACCCTCAACACAATGTCGCCGCAAAGCAAAGCCTGCGCGGAGTGCCACAAGAAGGAGAGCCAGGCGATCTACCAGCAATGGGGCTCGAGCAAGCACTATCGCGGCAACGTCGGCTGCTACGAGTGCCACATGGCGCTCACCAACGACGTGGACGCGTTCGAGCATTACGGCCAGACGATTTCCACCATCGTCACGCCGAAGGATTGCGGCCGCTGCCACGAGGGCGAAGTGACCGAGTTCAACGCGTCGCACCACGCCAAGGCCGGACGCATCCTCGGCTCGCTCGACAACGTCCTCGCCGAAATCGTCGAAGGCAACAAAGGTTTCAAGACCGCCATGTTTCCGGGCGGCGTTTCCGCTGCCGCCGTGAACGGCTGCTGGCAATGTCACGGTACCGAAGTGAAGATCATGCCCAACCACAAGCCGGATCCCGCCACGTGGCCCAACACCGGCATCGGCCGCATCAATCCCGACGGCAGCGAAGGCTCCTGTGCCGCGTGCCACGCCCGCCACGATTTCTCCGCCGCGCAAGCCCGCACGCCGGACACCTGCGGCAAATGTCACATGGGCCCGGACCATCCGCAGATCGAAATCTACAACGAATCCAAGCACGGCATCGCCTACCGCGCCAACGTGGACAAGATGAACCTCAACAGTTCGAAGTGGATCGTTGGCGAAGATTATTCCGCCGCACCCACCTGCGCCACCTGCCACATGAGCGCGACGAAAAACCAGCGCGTCACGCACGATGTCGGCCTGCGCATCTCTTGGAACAACCGCCCGGAGATTTCCATCCGTCCGGAAATCGCCGATGCCAAACTTGGTTTACCGACGAAGGACATCCCGTGGCAGACGCGGCGCACAAACATGGTTGATGTTTGCTCCAGTTGCCACAACCAGAATTTCACCGCCGCGTTTTACCAGCAATACGACGGCTTGATTGACCTCTACCATGACAAATTCGCCAAGCCCGGCCTTGCGCTGTATCAAGCCGCGAAGCCGTTGCTCAGCCCCGCGCAGTTCAGCAACCCGATCGATTTCACATGGTATGAGATCTGGCATCACGAAGGCCGGCGCGCGCGTCACGGTGCTTCCATGATGGGCCCGGACATCACGCATTGGCACGGCACGTATGAAGTCGCAAAGCACTTCTATTCGCACTACATCCCGGAGTTGCAGGAGTTGATTGAGAAGAGCAAGAACTCCAGCGACGCGAAGAAGAAGGAAGCCGCCGAGAAACTGGAGAAGCTGCTGGATGAAACGCTGAACAACGCGAATCACCAGTGGTACCTGAACAAGATGAGCCCGGAAGAAAAGGCCCAGCGCGACAAAGAGCGCCAGGAATTCCAAAAGCGCTACGCGAAATGACGAATGAGCCCTCACCCCGGCCCTCTCCCATCCGATGGGAGAGGGAGAATCATCCGCCGTCTCGATCCAGAATGGAAACCGGAGTTGATGCGAACGATGCACAAACAACCAAAAACCAACGAATGCTGCCCCTCTTCGCTCCCGGAGGGGTAAGGGTGAGGTGAGGGCGAAGACTACTTGTAGTGTGAGTGCATGACCATGAGCCCGCAAACCGCCGACCTGCGGAAGCTGAGTTCCGCCGAGTTGGAGCAACTCGGCCAGCAAAGCCTGCGCGAGCATCTCGTCGCGCAAGCCATCGTCGCGCACCAGAAGCACGGCCCGCTCACCGCCGACAAACTTGACGCGCTGCTTCAAGACCGCGACTGTTTGCGCCACCCCGTCCGGCTGGTGTTCGAATTTGGCGAGATGGCGATGCACCAGTTCGCGCAACCGGACCTTGACTGGCGCAACACCGAGCAGGATGGCCGCGTGCTCTACCTGCGCCCACTACTCAAGGACCGCTCCGACCTCCTCCCACACGCCGTCGCCTACATGATTCCCCTCATCAACTACGGCGACATCATTACGGACGAGCACTGTCTTCTCTACGGCGCGACGTTGCTGGGCATGATGGAAGATGAATTCTATCGGCAGATTTGCGAGCTGGCCGATCTGGTCGGCGCGGAAGCCCAACTCAGCGTGGCGAACCCCAGCTGTTGCGGCGCGTGATTTCTCCTGTGCGAGTTCCTTGACTCACATCAAAGCCCGCCGCCCGCCTGTAGCCTAACCTCCCGATGTCCTCGGCGAACGCGCCGATCACATTTTGAACATGAAAACGAAATCGTCGGGAATTTTCCTTGTCCTTCTCGCTTGCACCGCCGGTGTCGCTGCGCTCGCGCAGCAGGTTGCCACCGACGCCCCTACAGCCAAACCAGCCCGCAGCGCAGGACTGGTGAACGATTTTCTTCGCGACCGGAATCCCGCTTTGACCAACTGGGACATCGGCGGCTCGGTGCGTGGCCGCTTTGAGGTCAAGGATGGCTACGGCATCGCCGGCATTCCCGGCTCGTTGGATTTCGGCAACAACAGTGCGGACGTTGACAACGAATACTGGCTGGAACGGATTCGCTATCGCGTTGGTTACAATGACACGTGGTGGGGCGCACTGGTTGAGGGGCGCAGCAGCTTTGCCCAAGGCGATCAACGCTGGGCGTATTTCTCCAGTCCCACGCCCGCCGGCACGAAGAATCGCAACGGCCTCGGCCCGGAATCCGACACCGTGGACCTGCATCAAGCCTATGTCACCATCGGCAATCCGAAAGAGTTTCCGCTCTCCGCCAAGATCGGCCGTCAGGAACTGAGCTATGGCGACGAACGGCTCGTGGGCGCGTTCGCCTGGAACAACATCGGCCGCGTGTTCGATGCCGCGAAGGTGCGCTGGCAAAGCGACTGGTTCGGCGCGGACTTCTTCACCGGTCGCGTCGTGATTCCCGAGGACCATGTCTTCAACGTCGCCAACGATTACGACTGGTTCTCCGGCGTTTACGCCAACGTCAGCAAAATTCCCAAGCACCTGCTCGACCTGTATGTTTTCTCGCGCAACGCCAGTGACCAGGCCATCGCCGCCGAACCCAGCCCGCAAGCGCCGCAGCCCAGCGCGCGCGACATCTACACGGCCGGTTTTCGCTTCAAGTCCAAGCCCGGCGAATTCGGCAACTGGGATTACTACACCGAGTGCGCTTACCAATTCGGCAACTTTCAGGATCGTCGGCTTCCGGGCATGCCGCGCCTTGACCACGAAGCGTGGATGGCCGTCATCGGCGGCGGTTACACGATCAATAACATCTGGGCCAAACCCCGGCTCGGGATCGAATACAGCTACGGCTCCGGCGACGACAACCCGACCGATGGCGACCACGGCACCTTTGAAAATCTTTTTCCCACGAACCACAAGTTCTACGGCTACATGGATTTTATCTCGCTGCAAAACATCCAGGACCTGCGCGGCATCCTCACGCTCAAGCCGCACACGCGCCTGACCATCAACATCGAGGGTCACGGCTTCTGGCTCGCGGACACGAGCGACAACTTTTACAACGTGGGCGGGGCGCCGCGCGGCGGTGTTGCTCCGACCGCCGGCAACAACTACGGCATCAATCCCGGCTACGATTCCTTCGTCGGCACGGAGCTGGATGTGATTGCCAGCTACACCGTGACCCGCTTTGCGCAATTGGAAGCCGGTTACGGCCATTTCTTTCGCGGCGATTACATCGAGCAATCCCTCAGCGCCGTGGGCTCGCAAGACGCGGATTGGTTTTATCTCCAGGCGACCTTCACTTTTTAACCACAACTGACATAAGCACCATGACTCAAAACATCACCACGCTCGACGTGCGCGAGGATTTCCGGTCCGGACGTAAACCGTGCGACAAGATTCAACAGGCGCTGAGCCAGGTCGGCGACGGCGAAGCGTTACGCCTGCTTGTGCCCTTTGAACCCGTTCCGCTCTTTGAGATGGCGCGGAACAAGGGGCTCACGCACGACGCGAAGCAAATCTCCGGCGGCGATTGGGAAGTCCTGTTCTCCCACGGTGTCGAAGCCGATGTGCGGAACACGCCCCCGAGCCACAATTCCTGCGGCTGCGGTTGCCATGAAACTTCGCCGAGGGAAATCATGGACGTGGATGCGCGCGGTCTCGAACCGCCGCAGCCGATGATGAAAATTCTGGAAACCTTGCAGGCCATGCCCGTTAATGCGGAATTGCACGCGCGCACCGATCGCCGGCCGGTTCATCTTTACCCGATGCTCGAAGCCCGCGGCTTCAAAGGCGAAAGCGAGGAGCAACCCGATGGAAGCTTCATTACCTATATCCGCCGCACCTGAAACTGGCGCGCGGCCGTCCCGGCCGCAGCAGTCACGATTGCGTTCCGACGTCGCTACTGGATTTGTCCCGGCTTTAACGTCGGACGCGCTGCGCCCGGGACGGGCGCGCTCCGGCGCACCTGACACGGCCAATGCGCCATCCGTCACATTGCCGCTGCGGTTTGTCATCACCGGACTTCTGGCCCTGTTCACCAGCATCGGCTGGTTGATTGCCAGACCGGACATGCTCGCCAACTACCACTACAACCAACACATCATCGCGGTGACACATCTGTTCACGCTGGGGTGGATGTGCTCGGTGGTCATGGGCGCGATGTATCAACTCGTGCCGGTGGCGTTGGAAACGCGGCTGTACAGCGAGCGCCTCGCAAAATGGCAGTTTGCGCTTCACGTTATCGGCTTCGCCGGCATGGTCTGGATGTTTTGGATCTGGAACATGAAACAGGTCGGCCACTTCGGCTCGGTGCTGGCGGTAAGCGTGGGGTTGTTTGTTTACAACATCGCGCGCACGCTGGCCCGCGCACCGCGTTGGAGCGTGACCGCCACGGCCATTGCTGCCGCGCTCGCTTGGATTACTTTCACCATCGCCGCCGGGTTGGCGATTGCGGCGGCCAAATGCGCTTACGATTCTGAATCCGGTCTCGCCACTGCCGCGGGGGTCAGCACCGTGGTGAACGGTTTGCGCCTCCTAGCGCGCTTTATGTCGCACTTCGATCAAATCAGCGCCATGCACGCGCACGCGCATCTGGGGGGCATCGGCTTCTTCACAATGCTCATCGTCGGTGTTTCCTACAAACTGATTCCAATGTTCACGCTGAGCGAAATACAAAACAAACGCCGCGCCGCACTGTCTGTGGCGCTGCTCAATATCGGCCTGCTCGGTTCGTTCCTGACCATTTTGTTGCGTAGTCCTTGGAAAATCGTTTTTGCGGCGATGATTGTCTCGGCCCTCGCCGTTTACGGTTGGGAACTCCGCGCCATTTTGCGCGCCCGCAAACGCGCCACGCTCGACTGGGGCTTGAAATCGTTTCTGACCGCCGTGGGAATGCTGGTCCCGGTTTCGTTATTGTCATTTGTTCTGGCCTGGCCGGGGCTGCCGCTCAACGCGCGCACCGGCCAGCTTGAAAATCTCTACGGATTCCTCGGCTTCATCGGTGTGATAACGTTCGCCATCATCGGCATGCTTTACAAAATCGTTCCGTTCCTCGCGTGGTTCGGGGTTTACAGCCGGCATATTGGCCGCGCGAAAGTGCCAGCATTCCACGAAATGTATTCCACGCGCTTGCAACTGATCGGCTACTGGAGTTTTCTCGGCGGCCTAGTGGTGACCGGCGCCGGGATTGTTTCGTCCGGCAACCCGCTTGTGCGGGCCGGGTCTGGCTTGCTCGCGTTGAGCGCTGCCACTTTGGCTGTGAACGTTGTGAAAATCCTCGGCCACTTTGTGCGACCACGAGTCCTTCCGCTCTCAACAACTCAACCGATCCCCACCGCGTCAAAATGAATTCGACCACCGTGTCAGCAACCACCGTGTGGGACGCGCTCCGCACGGTGTATGATCCCGAACTCGGCTGCAACATCGTGGACCTCGGCCTGGTCTATGACATCACCATTGACGGCACAAAGGTCCGCGTGACCATGACGCTCACCACGCCCGGCTGTCCGATGCACGAAAGTCTTTGCGGCGGCGTGCAGATCGCGTTGCTGAATCTGGAAGGCGTGGACGATGCGGAAGTCGAACTGGTCTGGGATCCCCCCTGGCATCCTTCGATGATGACCGAAGACGGTCGGGCGCGAACGGGTGTGCGGGTCGGCTGAGCCCCCGGAGCGCCGCGCGCCGGGCAAACCGTTCATTCTCCCAGATTCTTGCGCAACAGCGCGTTCAACTTCGCGGGTGAAATCACCGTGAGCGTCTTGCCCTTCACGTTGATGAGCTTTTGCTCGCGGAACTTGGCCAGCGTGCGCGAGAACGTTTCGCTTACCGTGCCCAGTTCGGCGGCGAGCACACGCTTGGTCATCGTCAACTCGATGCGCACCGGCGATTGACCCTCGCGATTCGGACACCGCTTCACCAGCCAGTTGGCGAGGCGGGTTTCCACGTCCTTGAGTGTCAGGTCATCCAGCAACCCCACCAGCACGCGCAAGTGCTGGCTCATCGCCCCCAACATTCGCAGCGCCAGTTCGGGCTGGCGTTTGAGCAAGGCAACGAATTCATTCTTTTGCACGAGCAACACTTGCGACGACTCCAACGCCCGCGCGTCGGCGGGATAGCCGGTTTCCGTCGCGAGCGTTGCTTCGGCGAAGGATTCGCCCGAGCGGAAGACGTGAATGACCTGTTCCTTGCCGCTGGCGCTGACACGATGCACGTTGACCGCGCCTTTCTGCACGACATAGAAACCATGCGAAGGGTCGCGTTCGTGAAAAAGGTATTCGCCCTTGGCCAGGCTCTTCAAAGCCGCGATGGCCGCGACTGCTTTCACGTCCTCCAGCGGCAGACCGACAAACAACTGACAGGAGCGCAGTGTGTTGACCGTCGCGGTCAATCTCAGGTCGTTCAGGGAAAGGCTGTTCATTGTTTCGCGGTTTCAGTCGGTCTCCCGCCAGAAAAAAGTAATCCAGCTTCCGTCGCCGCCCCGTTCGACCTTGGCGTTGAATCCCGCGCCGCCGAGCCTTTCGATCAACGGCGCCGGCAGGAAGGGCGCGATGACGGCGAGGCCTTCGCCAAGCTCGAGCGCCTCCACCTGCCGGCGGATTTCCGGCAACGGTTCCTCGCCCTGCGCCAGGGCGGGACGAACGTCGAGCTTCTTGAATTGTTTTGGTCGGGACATCGAGGCCTGGTTCATCGGGCCGGCATCGAATCCCGACCGCCCGTTTTTTGCGCCGACAACATTAACTTTTTTAGCCGCAATTCAGCAGCAGTTGATTTTATTCGTGAAGCTAAACAGGCGTAACAAATAATGCAAAGATTATCACAAGATTGGTGAGGCAGGGTGACCGGACGGGGCGCAAACTGCCTCAAATGCAAAAAGTATTGGGCCGACAGGAAAGGGAACAGCTTGCCAAACCGCTTGAGGCTGCGGTTGCGCCCATGTCCGCGCCCGGGCCGGCACCGATGGCGCAAGCCTGCCTGGACACCGCTTTTGGCCGGCCGCGGAATTTTCTGGATAATCGTTTCGCGTATGCCGTGATTTCCCAGCGCGCGAAGGGGTTGTCCATTGGCGTCAATCTCAACCCGGACAAGAAGTGCAACTTCGATTGCTTCTACTGTGAAGTGAACCACGGGGAGATTCCGCGCGACCGCGAGATTGACGTAAAGGTGATGTCGGCCGAATTGCAGAATTTGCTGAGTCTGGTGTACGAGGACAAGCTGCGCGAAGTGGCCTGGTTTCGGCACCTGCCGGCGGACTTGTTAAAATTGAAAGCCGTGGCCCTGAGTGGCGAGGGCGAACCCACGCTTTGCCCCAAGTTCGGCGAGGTGGTGCGCGAGGTGGTGCACATCCGGTCCCAGGGCCGGTTTCCGTTTTTCAAGATCGTGCTCATCACCAACACCGCCGGCCTGGGCCTGCCGGAGACGCGGTTGGGGCTGCACCTGCTCACTTCGCACGACGAGATCTGGGTCAAGCTGGACGCGGGCACGCAGGATTACATGAACAAGGTCAACCGGTCCGACATTTCGTTGCGCAAGGTGCTGGCCAACATCCTGGTGATCGGCCGCGAACGTCCGGTGGTCATTCAAAGTTTGTTCCCGTTGATGGCCGACCAGGAACCGCCTGCCGAGGAAATCGAGCAATACGTCCAGCGGCTTCACGAGTTGAAAGCTGGCGGCGCGCAGATCGCCATGGTGCAGATTTATTCCGCGCATCGCCCGCCGCACCGCAACGACTGCGGCCATTTACCGTTGAAGAGCCTTTCCTACATCGCCCGCCGCGTGCGCGAAGTCACCGGCCTGAGGGCGGAGGTTTTTTAAGACCGGCCCGGACTCGTTCGATCCGACTACACCTCCACCGCGCGGCCTGGCTGGGGCTGGATGATTTTCATCTTCGGGTGCCGCCGCCGGATTTTTTCCTCAAACCATTTCCGGGCGCCATCATCGCCGTGGCCGAGCAAAACCGCGCGCGGCGACACCTGGCTTACGAAATCCAGCAAGTCCGTCCGGTTGGCATGGGCGGTGAGGTCAAAATCCTGCACGTCGCAGTGACGGGTGACGCGGCCAACACCCGGACTGAAAACAAACGTCTCGCCCGGCTTGGCCTTCTTCAAACGGCCACCCGGGGTGTCGGGATCCGCGTAGCCGACGAAGAAGATGGATTGACGCGAGTCACCGATCATACGCGCAGCCAGATCGTGAGCGGCGGTGTTTTCGCTCATCATGCCGGACGTGAGCACAAAGATGCGACCACCGGAGAGTTTCATTTTTTCCGCCTGCCCTTTTTCGAGCACGACGAGGTTCAGCGACTCGTTCAGTTGCAGGTTTGAATGTTGGCGATGCGTGCGGTGGGCTTCGAGATCGTAGATCTCGGTGAAGACGCGGCCCAACCCGCCTATGTAAATGGGTTGGCGCACGAGCTTGCCCTCCCGCATGAGCAGTGCGAGCAAGGCCAAGATTTCCTGCGTACGGCCCAGCGCAAACGACGGAATCAAGATGCAACCTTTCCGTTTCAACGCGCGTTGGATCGCAGCAGTGAGACGCGCCACCTCGCTCACCCGGTTGACGCCCTTGGGCACAGCGCGATTGCCGCGCGTGGTTTCCATGATGAGCACGTCGGCCTTCACGCCCTCGAACCGCGCGGCGCGCAAAATCGTCTGGTCGTGGAAACACACATCGCCGGTGTAAAACAACGTCTCCCTTTTTCCGCGCACCATGATGCCCGCCGAACCCAGGGTGTGCCCCGCATCGTAAAACTCCAGCGTGGGCGACGGAAACCCGGCCTGCGTCTTGTGAAACGCCGCCCATTCCACTTCGCGGTTGTATCGGAAACCTTGAAACACCGGCGCGATGTCGTCCACCTCGTTGTGGGTGTAAAGCGGATACTCCTTGATGCCCAACTCGTCGCGTTGCCGGGTCATGACATTGACCGAATTGTGCAGGACACGCTCGACGATGAAATAGCTCAACTGGGTCATCAGCACGTGCGCCTTCGGAAAATGCCGCAGCGCCACCGGCAAGGTGCCCACGTGATCATGGTGACAATGCGAGATGGCGATGGCGTCCAATTCCTCGTTGCGGATGAATTTGAACGCGGGAAGGCCCTCCCGACCATCGCGCTTGGGGTGCATGCCCGAATCCATCAACAGCCGGTGACCGTCAATGTCCACAAACCACGCGCTGGCGCCGATGTCCGTGTCAGGATTGAGATTTATGATACGCATAGGGTTCTGGTGTTAGGACCGGTTCAGTTGTCGTCCGTGACCGCCGCGTGGTCCAGCCGCGCAACCGGTGAAGGCGGTCGCTGCCACTCGTTCGCGCCGTGAGGGGAACGCATCGTGCCGCCCGGTTGGGAATCAATCATTTTTCGCTCAGTCAGGAAGCGAGTTGTCTTGAAATGCGGGTCCACGATACCCGCCCACCGCACGTTGGCCAGCCAAATCGCCAGCGCCGCCAGCGCCTTTTTCCTTTGCGCTTGAACATCTACCGCCTAGCCTTGTCCGACCTACGTGACAAACTCGAACATGTTCAGTTCCTTATGCGTGCGTTGAAGTATCGCCGGCCCATCGCGGTCGGAATTCTGGCTTGGCTGATCCTCGCCCTCCTGCCCCTGGCCGCCCAGCAGGTGCCCGTCGTGGAAAAACAACTCTCCAACGGCATGAAACTGTTGCTGCTGCCGCGCCACGACGACCCGGCGGTCGCCGGCGGCTGGGTGGCGCGGGTTGGCAGTTCCAACGAGCGTCCCGGCATCACGGGCATTGCCCACCTCTTCGAGCACATGATGTTCAAAGGCACGCCCACCATCGGCACGAAAAATTACCAGCGCGACCTCGAAATTATTGCCGAACAGGAAAGCATCCGCGACCAGATGCGCGCGGAGGAATCCAAGATGCGCACGGCCATCCGGCGCGGTGAAATTGACGACTTGCTGAAACCGGAAAACAAAACGGAACGCTACAAGGAACTGGAAAAGCAGTTCAACCAGCTCATCGCCGAGCAGCGCGAAATTCTCGTGAAGAACGAATTCGACAAGATTTACCGCTCCAACGGCGGGTCGGGCATGAACGCGTTCACGTCGGACGACATGACGGCTTACTTCATCCAGGTTCCAGCGAACAAACTGGAGCTTTGGATGTGGATGGAATCCGAGCGCCTTTTGCGTCCGGTCTTTCGTGAGTTTTACGCCGAACGCGACGTGGTGTTCGAGGAACGACGGATGCGCACCGAGTCCACGCCGCTCGGTAAATTCGAGGAGACGTTCAACGCGCTCTTTTGGGAATCGCATCCCTATGGCTGGCCCACGGTGGGCTGGCCGTCGGACATTCCGGCAATTTCCAAGGCCCAGGCGGACGATTTTTACTCAACCTATTACGCCCCGCAAAACATCACGGTGATTCTCGTCGGCGATTTTGATCCGGAAAAGACGGCGGCGCTGGCCGAACAATACTTTGGCCGCATTCCGCGCGGGCCGAAGGAAGCGCCCGAAGTTGTCACGCTCGAAGTGAAGCAACCCGCCGAGAAGCGCATGAACGCCGAGGCGGAAACGAATCCACAGGTAGACATCCTCTGGCACACGGTGCCATTTGGTCACAAGGATTCGTATTCGCTGGAGATTCTTGGCCAGGTGCTGGCCACACGCACCGGCCGGCTTTACAAGGGCCTCGTGCTGGGTCGGGAAATCGCCACCGAAACCTGGGCGGACCAACGCTCCCAGAAATGGGCGGGTTACTTCAACGCGGGCGGCGAAGCCAAGGACGGCCGCACGCCCGCCGAAGTTGAAGCCGCCATCTACGCAGAAATCGAAAAACTACAACGGGAACAAGTGCCAGCCGACGAATTGCAAAAGGTAAAAAATAATTTCGCCGCGGCGGAATACCGCAAGCTCTCGTCCAACATGGCGATCCTCATGCAGTTGATTTTCAATGAAGGCTCGGGTACCTGGCGCGAGATCAACGAGGCCGCGGCCAAGTATCAGGCGGTGACCGCCGAGGACGTGATGCGCGTCGCGAAGGAATACTTCACCAAAGAGAATCGCGCGGTGGCCACTTACACGCGGAAGGCGGCGACGGCAAAAGAAGAGAAAGCCGAAGAAAAGAAATCTACCAGGTCATGATTCACTCCGAACCCTCACTCCGGCCCGCTCCCATCCGATGGGAGAGGGAGAATTACGGCCAGTCAGTCGGCGAATCCTGCGGGCGATGGAACTCCCGCAAAAAGCGCTTTGCCGTTCCGTCTCCCACCCCATGGGTGAGAGCAAGTTTGCTGGCCCTGGGTTTGGCGATGGTGGCGAACGCCCAAGTACGAACTTCGCCCGCCACCATCCCCGACCGGCCCGAAAAACTTTTGTTCCCCTCGCTCGATTACCAGCCGCCCGCGCCGGAAGACTACCGCGTCCAGCTCAAATCCGGCCCGGTTGCCTATGTGGCGCCCGACCGCGAACTGCCGCTCGTGAACATTTCAATCATGGTGCGCACCGGCGATTATCTCCAACCCCGGGGCAAGGAAGGCCTGGCCAATCTCACCGGCTATCTGCTCGCGCGCGGTGGAACAAAGTCCAAGACGGCAGAAGCACTGGAGGAACGCCTGGCGTTTCTGGCAGCGGACCTCACCTCCGGCATCAGTGACACCCAGGGCGGCGTGGGCCTCAACCTGCTTTCCAAGGATCTGGACGAGGGCCTTGCCATTTTGCGCGAAGTGCTCACCGCCCCGCGTTTTCAGGACGATAAGCTCGCGCTCCGCAAACAACAGATGATCCAGTTCATGCAGCAGCGCAATGATGACTCGTCCGCCATTGAAGGTCGCGAGGCAAACCGGCTCGCGTACGGCGCTGACTTTTTCAACAACCAACTGTCCACCAAATCATCGGTCGAATCCCTCACGCGCACCGACCTCGAGGCTTTCCATCGCCAATGGTTTGTCCCGGCGAACATCGTTGTCGCCGTCAACGGCGATTTCGAGCGCGACGCGATGGTGGCCAAATTGGAAGCCCTGTTTGCCGACTGGCCATTCAAAGGTGAAACTCCCCCACCTGTGCCGGCCAACACGGCTTTTGCCTCCGAGGGCGTTTATCTCGTGAACAAGGACGTCAATCAGGGCCGGGTGTCCATGATGCTCCCCGGCATCCTGCGCGACAACCCGGACTATTTCGATGTCATCATCATGAATGACATTCTGGGCGGCGGCGGCTTCACTTCGCGCATCATGAATCGCGTCCGGTCGGACGAGGGCCTGGCCTATTCCGCGTATTCTTCGTTTCCGGGCGGCGTTTACTATCCGCTCACGTTCAACGCGGGATTCCAGTCCAAATCGCGCACGGTTGCCTACGCTGCTTCGATCGTACTCGAGGAAATCAAACGCATGGCCGCCGAACCGGTAAGCGACGAGGAACTAAATAATTCCAAGCGCGGCTACATTGACCGCTTCCCGCGCAGCTTCGCCACCAAGGGCCAGGTGGCCGGCACGTTTGCCCAGGACGAATTCACCGGCCGGTATGCGAAGGACCCGCATTTCTGGAAGGAATTTCGCGCGCGCATTCAAGCAGTCACCAAAGAAGGGGTGTTGCGCGTGGCAAAAAAATATCTGACGCCGGACAAACTCGTGATCCTGGCGGTGGGCGAAAAAGATGAAATCCTCAAAGGTCATCCTGATCACCCGGTCAAACTGGTGGATTTGGCCGGCGGCAAGTTCACCGAGATGCCGCTCCGCGACCCGCTCACCCTCAAGCCACTGCCGATCGAGACCGCAAAAAAGTAGCGGAGAAGTTTGCGGTCCAGCGTTGCCGAATGGCCGGCCGACCGTGGGTGGCGGAAAGCCTTGCCCGCCCTTCCCCGTCTGGGGCAAGATTTGCAGGTGTTGAACTCGAATACATTCAAATCCGTCGTTGTCTCCCTTGCCTCATTGATCATCCTGATTGCCCCGGCCGTTGCTGCGCCCGAGGCGTTTGAAGTCGGGCCCGAACAAAAAGGCGACCTGCCGCGCGGCAAGGAGGCCGACGGCATCATCGGTGATTTCATTTTGCGCAACGACAAGGTTATCGCCGTCATTTCCGGCAACCTGCCGTTGCGCCGGGCCAACATGAGTACGTTCTACGGCCCCGACGGCATCACGCCGGGCTGCCTCTACGACCTAACGTTGCGTAGTGAAAATAACGACCAGATCACGGTCTTTTCGCCCGCCGGCCAACGCGGGCCGGTTTCGTGGGTGCGGATCGTCAAGGATGGGCAGGACGGCGAGGCTGCCATTGAAACCGTCGTCACTGCCGCGAACAATCGGGGCATTTACCGGCGTCACGAATTTCGGCTGCGGGATGGCTGGCAGGGTCTGCAAATCGTCACCACCCTTCGAAACGAAGGTGACTCAGCGCAGAAAGTCGCGACCGATGACCGCTGGACGACCTTTGTGCGCACGGGCAACGCGCGAGGCGTCACCTGGGGCGACGCCGTGGACCCGAGTGACAAGGCCGGTTACGCGTACGGCATCGTCGAGGGCGGCGAAAACATCAAAACCGGCGCGCCCGTGGAACTGAAGCCGGGTCAGACCGTCACGTTCACGCGCTTTCTGGCCGTGGGCCATTCCCCGGCGGAAGCCTTTGGGCTGGTCGCCGCGGTCGTCGGACCGACGGGAACAGTTTCCGGAAGCGTTCAAGACCGCAACGGTGCGCCAGCAACCTCGGCACTGCTTACGATTCGGACCGCTGCCGGCCCGGCAAAGACAGTTTGTATTGGCTATCCGGATGCGCGCGGCAATTACTCGTTTCAATTGCCCGCAGGCGATTATGAAATTGAAGCCTCAGACCTTGGCCGGGCCAACGTGAAACAGAACGTGACAATCAAAGCCCAAGAAACCGCTTCCGTGAAAATTGCGATGGCCGTGGCGGCGGCCGTGGCGTTCGACATTCGCGATGAATCGGGCAAAAGCCTGCCGTGCAAGGCGCAGTTTCGCGGCATCGAAGGCACAGCGTCGCCAAACCTTGGCCCGGAGAACCGTGCGCACGGTTGTGTGGACCAGTATCATTCGGAGAAAGGCCAGTTCCGCGTGGCGCTGCCGCCCGGCAAATACAACATCATTGTCACCCGCGGGATCGAATACAGCCATCTGGCAAGCACGGTTGAGTTGAAACCAGAGCAGACGGCCACGTTCCAGGGCACGCTGAAACGTCTTGTGGACACCAGCGGCTGGGTCAGCGCGGATTATCACAATCACTCCACACCCAGCGGTGACAACACGTGCGGCACGGATGACCGGATCATCAATATCGCCGCAGAAAACGTCGAGTTCGCGCCCACCACCGAGCACAACCGCCTCTATGACTGGCGTCCGAACATCGAGAAGCTCGGCTTGGCGGAAGAAATCCAGACGGTGCCGGGGATGGAGCTTACGGGCAGCGGTCCACACTTGAATTCGTTCCCCTTCAAACCGGAGCCGTTCACGCAGGACAACGGCGCGCCGGTGTGGAATCCCGACCCGCGCATCAGCGCCATCACGCTGCGAGATTGGCAGGGCGCCGAGCCGGATCGTTGGGTTCAAATCAATCACCCCGACATGCCGCACGACTTCATTGACCACAACGACGACGGTCAGGCGGACGGCGGGTTTCTCGGCCTGGCGTTGCTCATTGATGGAATTGAAACGCAGAACGGCCGCAGCAGCGAAATCCTCGGCGGCCGGCCGTACCGGATTTCGAAAGACGCTGACGGCACCGAGAGCGTGGTTTACAACCGCGAATTCATCTGGCTGCAGATGCTCAACCGTGGCCATCGTTACGCCGCCATGGCTGTCTGCGACTCGCACAAGGTGTACGGCAACGGCGTCGGCGGCTGGCGCATGTACCTGCCCAGCCACTCGGACAAGCCGTCGGAAATTGACTGGCGCGAAAACAGCCGCAACGCCAAAGCGGGCCGGTCCATTCTGACCACGGGCCCGTTTCTACAGGTGCAAACCAGCGACGGCGTTTTGCCCGGCGGCACGACGCGCGGCACCGGCGGGGTGAAGCTCAAGGTCAAAGTGCAATGCACGGACTGGATTGACATTGACCGCGTGCAGGTGCTCGTGAACGGCCGCCAGCGGAACGACTTGAATTTCACGCGCCAGAACCATCCGGAGATGTTCGGCAGCGGCGTGGTGAAGTTTGACCAAACGTTGGACGTCAAGTTGACCGAAGACGCCCATTTGATCGTGGTGGCCTTCGGTGAGAACCACGATCTCTCAACTGGCTACGGCACGAGCGTGCAGGCGAACTGGAAACCGTGCGCCTACAACAACCCGATCTTTGTGGATGTGGATGGCGGTGGTTTTGCACCCAACGGCGACATGTTGGGTTTCGACCTCCCCGTGAAAAAACTGTCAGTCCGCGAAGTCCGCCGGCGGCTGGGCGAACCGGAGCTGCCGGACGCGGGCAAAGCACCCGGCCGGACGCAACGACGGAACAGAGCCAAATAATTCCGCAGCCGTTTCTCTTGTTTCGGACTGGATTTTGGCTTCCGTAGCACAAAGTTCACTTGCGCTCGCGGCTGCTTCCGCAACAATAACGTGGACATGATTCGATTCGTATCTGGTTTGATCGTATTCGCCGCTGTTGGCGGCATTTCACTCCCCGCCGGGGCCGCGCCGCGCGCGGAACACATTTTCATCGTCAGCATTGATGGCGGCAGCCCGGCCGTCATCCAGCGGAGCGATATGCCCGTATTGACGCGGCTGGTGAAGCAAGGCGCGTGCGACTGGAACGCGCAGACCATCAAGCCTTCCGTCACCCTGCCCTCGCACACCTCGATGTTGACCGGTGTGCGCATGGAAAAACACGGCGTCACCTGGAATAGCTGGGTGCCCTCCAACGGCGTCGTGCGCGTGCCGACCGTGTTCGCGGCCGCGAAGCAAGCGGGATTTTCCACCGCAATGTTCGTCGGCAAGGAAAAATTCCGCCATCTGCTCCAGCCGGAAACCGTGGACGAGTTTTGTTACAACCGCCAGGCGACGCAGGTCGTTGCCAAACGCGAAAGCGGCGGGGGCGACGTGAAGCAGGAGAAGAACACCTATGCGCGGGCCGTCGCCGCCCAAGCCGCAGAATACATTGTCGAACACAAACCGAACCTTTGCTTCATCCATTTCGCCGACCCGGACGGCGCGGGCCACAAATACGGCTGGGGTTCGCCGGAACAGATCAAGGCTTTCGCCAGCGTGGATGCGGCGCTGGGCACCATCGTGGAGGCGATTGAAAAGGCCAAGCTGGCCAAGCGCAGCGTTATCATCATCAGTGCCGATCACGGCGGACACGCCAAAACTCACGGAACGACCATGCCCGAAGACATGACCATCCCGTGGATTGCCTGGGGCAAGGGTGTCAAGAAGGGCTTCCAAATCACCGCGCCCGTGAATACGTGCGATACTGCGGCCACCGCGCTCTGGTTGCTGGGACTCAAACCGGACGCATCGTTCGACGGCGCAGTTGTGAGAAGTGCGTTTAAGTAAGCAAGCCCGGCCGGAACGCGTCCCGACCGAAACGAGAACCACCTCGCAGCTACCCTTTCTGCGTGGGCGTCTTGAGCGGATACAAACCCGGACAACATCCGAACGTCTCGTGAAATGCCGCGCTGAAATGGCTGAGGCTGTTATAGCCCACTTCCATCGCCGCTTCAGTTACGTTGTATTCGCCGGACCTTAACAATTCCGCGGCTTGTTCCATGCGCAGTTGACGCAGATATTGCGTGATGGTCTGCCCGGTCTGGGCCGAGAAGACGCGACTCAAATAAAAATGGCTGCAACCGATCTTCTTGCCGAGTTCCTCCAACGTGGGCGGCTGAACGAGGTTCTGCTTCAACAGGAAGATCACCTGCTCAACGCGCTCCTGCGCCAGCCGCTGCTGCCGGGTGCAGAACAGCTCCTCCTCCGGCTTCACGAGAAAAGTCACGGCCAATTCGAGCGCCTTGCATTGATACCATAGCGGCTGTGCGGCCGCATAAACCGGCGGTTGGCGAAGCGTTGAAATCATTTGCAACTGTGGCGCGGTGAGCCGGACCGTCGCGCCCGTGACGCGTTCACAGGGGCAGCCCTCCACCGCCGCGCGCACCACGGGATGCAGCATCCCTTTGGTTTCCGCGAGATGCTTCGCCAAGAACGGGCAGGAAAATTCCACCGTGAGAAACTGGTGTCGCTCACCCGCCGCGCGCTTGGCGGTCAGCGGCTCCTTCTGTCGGTAGTAAAATCCCGCCGTGTTCGGTGCGAATTCGGCCCGGCTTCCGTTGCCCTCCACAAAACCCTTGCCATCGAGATTCAAACACAATTCGACGCAGTTCGGATGAAAGCTCGGCGCCCAATCGAACTCGCGCTTCGCCCGGAAGTCATGCCACTCGATGCTGTAACCCAAACCACAAAAACTCCCAAAAAGTCGTTTCCAGCCCACGCCCACGTCGCGCCACGCTCTGGCTTCGGAAAAGGCTTCCGCCGAAGAGGGGTTCTCCCCTCTCTGCTTTTCGCCGGCGACGGCATTGACGTTTGAACTCATCGTGACAAGGTAGCTATAACATCATTGTCGTCGCCACGACAATTTACGGCAAGACGGGAATTCGCGCTGGCTCACGTTGATTTCACCCGCCGTCTCAACTCCCGCTCCCGCAACCAGGCGAAGATCACCGGCGTCACGATGAGAATGTGGATCAAACTGCTCACCATGCCGCCGATGACCGGCGTCGCCAGCGGCTTCATTACTTCCGCGCCTTGGCGATGACTCCACATGATGGGAAGCAGGCTCGCCACAATGGTCGCCACAGTCATCACTTTTGGACGCAACCGCAGACGCGCGCCGTCTTTCACAGCTTGTATCAAATCCGCCGAGTTGAATAACGCGCCGCGTTCGGCCATCCGCTTTTTCAGCATCTCCTCCAAATAGACGACCATCACGACGCCCGTTTGCACCGCCGTGCCAAAGAGCGCGATGTAACCGACCCACACGGCGCCGTTAAAGTTATAGCCCAGGAGTTTTTGGAGAAACACACCGCCGCTCAATGCGAACGGCACGGCCAGCAGCACATGCGCCGCCTCCGCCGCGCTGTGATACACCATGTAGAGCATGATGAAAATGATCAGCATCACCGCTGGGAACACGAACTGCATCGTCTGCGCGAAACGGCGCTGGTTTTCGTAATCACCGGTCATTTTATAGGTCATGCTGCCCCAATTCATCTTCTTGAGCGCCGCTTCCACGTCGTTTACAAAGCCGCCTAAGTTGCGGTCCTGCACATTCGCCTGCACATAGGCGCGCAACCGTCCGTTCTCACTCGCGATTTCGTTCGCGCCAACTTCGCGAGTGGTCGTCGCCACCATGGCGAGCGGAATGTAAGCTCCTTCGTTCTTACTCTCGCCGCCTGCGCCCATGCCGCCCCCACTGGTTGCATCAGTCCGATCCGTTCTATTCCCCATCCCCGAACGCGTGGCTATGAGTATCCTTCCGATCTTCGCAATATCATCTCGCTCACCGCGTTCCAACCGCACTTGAATCGGATAACGCTCACGTCCCTCGATGGTCACGCTGACATTCTTGCCGCCGATGGCGACTTCCACCGCATCGAGCACATCACGCGCGCTGAGTCCATAACGCGCCATCGCTCGGCGATCCACCTTAACGTTCAGATACGGCTTGCCCTGCACGCGCGAAGGGGACACGCCCGCCGCACCGTGGATTTGTTTCACCAGCGCCTCCACCTCGAACGCCTTTTGTTGGAGCGCGTCAAGATTGTCGCCGTAAATCTTCACGCCGACCTGCGCGCGAATCCCCGTGTAAAGCATCAGTATGCGGTTCTCGATCGGCTGCAAGAACGCCGGCACGTAACCCGGCACAACCTTCATCTTCTCGGTCAACTCCGCCTTGAGTTTCTCGATGGTCATGCCTTCGCGCCACGCGGGATTGCGCACCACGCGCGGCAGCTTAACGAAGCCAAGCACGGTGCGGTTCGTGGGAATCCACTCCGGCTTCAACGTGATCGTCGTCTCCAACATCTCCGTCGGCGCGGGATCGGTCGGTGTTTGGAAGCGGCCCAGCTTGCCCGCGACCGTTTCGATCTCCGGCACGCCGGCCATCACCTGATCCTGCCACGCCATCACGCGCTGGATTTCCGTGAGGCTCGTCTTCGGCAGCAACACCGGCATGTAAAGCAAACTCCCCTCGTTCAACGGCGGCATGAACTCCTTGCCGAAGCCTTGAACCAGATTCGCCGTGCGCGTCCAACCAGCGTTGCGCAGATTCGCCGTCCATGCTCGCGGCAAACCGAACGCAATCAACAGCGCCGTTGCCAGCAACAGCGCCGCGGCGCCAATGACCGTCTTGCGATGCCGCAACGCCCAGTTCAGCACCGGATCATAAATCTTCAACAGCACACGCATGATGAGATTTTTATCCTCGGCGTGAAACGGTCCGCGCACGAGCAGGCTGCACAGCACCGGCACAACCGTCACCGCGAGCAACGTCGAACCAACCATCGCGAAGGTCTTCGTCCACGCGAGTGGATGGAACAACTTGCCTTCCTGCCCCGTTAGCGCGAACACCGGCACGAACGCAAGAATGATAATCGCCATCGCGAAGAAGATGGGGCGACCGACTTGTTTGCAGGCTTCCAAGGTCACTTGCCAAGTCTCTGTTGCAGTTAACCGACAATCTGCCGCAGAGGGGAAAAGGGGCAGAGGTGAAGAGGAGAGTCCGCCTTCGCTCCCCTTTTCGCCTTTTCCCCTCTGCTCCATTTCGAGCCGCTTACGCTTCTCCTCCTCCGCCCGCTCACAATGCCGGATGACATTCTCCGTCACCACGATGGCCGCATCCACCAGCACGCCGATGGCGATGGCGATACCCGTGAGCGACATGATGTTGCTGGTGATGCCGAATTCCTTCATCAGCAGGAACGAAATGAGAATCGAAATCGGCAGCGGCAGCGTGACGATGAGAATGCTGCGGAAGTGCCAAAGGAAAATGATATGTGCCAACGTCACGAGGATGATTTCCTCGACGAGCGCGTGCTTCAACGTGTCAATCGTGCGGTCAATCAGCGTGCTGCGGTCGTAGAACGGGCGGATGGAAATGCCCGGGGGCAGGCTCGGCGCGATTTCTGCAATGCGCGCCTTCACGCGTTCGATGACCGCCTTGGCGTTCTCACCCGTGCGCATCACCACCGTGCCGCCAACGGCTTCCGCGCCATTGATGTCCAGCGCGCCACGCCGAAAATCGCCGCCGATCTGCACCGTCGCGATGTCCTTCAAGAAAATCGGCGTGCCGTCCACGGCTTTGACGGCAATTAGTTCCAAGTCCTCCGGTTGCGCGACTAGGCCGATGCCGCGCAATACGAACTCCGCGCCGTTCTCCTCGATCACTTTGCCACCGACGTTGAGATTCGCGTTTTGCACCGCGCCCATCACTTCGCCGAGCGACACATTCGCCGCGCGCATTTTCGTGGAGCTAAGTTCAATCTGATATTGCTTCACGAAGCCGCCAATGCTTGCGACTTCCGCCACGCCCTGCACACTGGCGAGTTGATAACGCACGTGCCAGTCCTGTACCGCGCGGAGTTTGCCGAGGTCGTAACCACCACCCGGCGCTTTGGCAGGATCAACGGCAAGGTAGTATTGATAAACCCAACCGAGCCCCGTTGCGTCCGGCCCAAGCTGCGGCTTCACGCCCTCGGGCATGGCGGCCTGGAGATAATTCAGCCGCTCCAACACGCGCGTGCGCGCGAAGTAGGTATCGACGTTGTCCTCGAAGATGATCGTGATAAGCGAGAAGCCGAACATGGACGTCGCGCGCACGTCCTTTACACCGGCGAGACCTTGCAGGCCGGTCGAGAGCGGGAACGTCACCTGATCCTCGACCTCCTGCGGACTGCGGCCCATCCAGTCGGCATAGACGAGCACCTGATTTTCCGTGAGGTCGGGAATCGCATCCACCGGCGTGCGAAGCACCGCGCGCACACCGAGCGCGATGATCATCAGCGCCCCGCACAGCACCAGGAAGCGGTTTTTGAGACTCCATTCGATGATGCGTGGGATCATGGTCGCCTCGCTCAGGGTTTAACTTCCGACCCGCAATCCAGCATCTCCTTGCCGAACCACGGATTTCGCACCTCGGGTTGCAACTGGATCCAATCCGCGCGGTTCGGCGCACCCGGGAATGCATCCTTGGTCATCGGGCAGCGGAAGACTTTCAGGGCGGCAAACTCCATGCCTTTCTTCCGGGCTGCCTGCGCTAGAGGAACGGCGGCGTCACTGAATTGATAAAATGTCCTGCGAGCGGCTTGCAAAGTGTCCGCGGCATTCAGATTGCCGACCTTTTCAGCCGGCTGAATCAAAGCCTGCCAGGCATTGCGGTCCTCGAAGGCGTTGACCAACCCCGGCATTGCCGTATGTGCTTTTGCAGCTCGGGCATTGAATTCCTTCAAATCGTCGGCTGCGAGTGCGGCTCCAAGTGCGTCCGCCAGTTTGAGGTAGTCAGCGACCACTGTTCGCTGGGCCTCGGTAAGTGCAGGCAAATCGGTGGCATGATGCGCAGTTTTGCTCTCCGGCGCGTGCGTGGCGAATGAGCGGTTCATCTCCGCCTGTCCGTCCATCAACAGGTTGCCGTTCACCACCGCCATTTCGCCGGCAGTCAACCCGTTTAGAATCTCCACAAGTGAATCGCCACGACGACCGAGCTGCAACACGCGGCGCGCATATCCGCCACCACCCTGATCCACAAAAGCCACGGCTTCCGGCCCGGTTTGGATGATCGCGCTCCGTGGCACTGCCAGCACTTCCGGCGTCTCCAGCTGCACGATGCCATCGGCATAAACCCGGTGCGCAAACAGCCGCCGTCCATTCACGATGGGATTTTCCAACTCAACGCGGACCTTCGTCGCACGCGTCGTTTCATCCAGATTCGGGTCCATGAATTTAATCGTACCTGTGACGATTTTGCCCGGCAGCGACGGCGTGGTGACGTCTACCTTCTGCCCCAGGTGAATCCACGGCAAATCCTGCTCGTAAGCGCTGAACTGAAACCACATCGTCGAGAAGTCCGCGATCGCCAAGAGCTTTTCGCCCTCTTGAACATATTGGCCAGCGACGACGTTCTTTTCGGTCACTGTGCCGCTGATGGGCGCGAGGATTTGGGACGTCAGCGCATTGGCGGGTTTGTTGATCAGCGATTCAATTTGTTTAGCGGTCAAACCCAGTTGTTTTAAACGCGACGCAGCGCCGGCTTGCAATGCGTAGTTGGTGGCTCCGACGGCGATGCGATACTCATGCTCGGTTTGGAGCAGCATCGGGCTGTAGAATTCCGCGAGCGGCTCGCCAGCTTTAACCTCGGCACCGACGAAATTGACGTAGAGTTTTTCAATTCGCCCGCCGACGTAGGCCGACAACACACGCCGTCGCGTGTCGTCCTGTTCCATTGTCCCCGCGACGTTCAGGTTTTTTTCGAGCGCCTGGGTTTTGACCTCGGTGGTTTGCACGTTGAGCACGCGGACCGAGTTGGACGAGAGGGTGATGATATCGCCACTCACGTCGAAACCGGGTTCGCCTTCGTAAACGGGCGTCAACTCCATGCCGCAAATGGTGCAATGGCCCGGCTTGTCGGATTTGATCCACGGATGCATGGCGCTCTGATAATAGAGCACCTTGCGCGTCTCGGGTTTCTTTTCGGACCTGCCGCAGCCAGCCAAGATCACAGCTGCGACCAACAGAACGTACACGACGTATTTCATTGCTTGATTCCTCCGTTGGGCGTTTCAGTTTGGGTATTGAGCATTTGCAGCGCTTCGAGATCGCCAAGTCCACAGCAGAGGACCAGTTCGGAAAGCATTTGGTATTGCTCGGACACTGCACGCGCATACATGAGTCGCGCCTCGACGAGCATCCGGCGGGCGTCGAGCACGTCGCGCAACATGCCACGCCCGGTTTCCCACGCCGCCCGGGCGCTTGCGATGGCGGTCTCGCTGCGCGGAATGATTTCATCGCGATAAACCACGGCCTCGCGACGCGCGGCATCAATTTTCACCGTGAGGTTGTGAATTTCCTCGCGCACCGAGAGCAAATAATCCGCTGCCTCGGCTTCGGTGGCCTTCAGCTTCGCTACATCCCGCCGGATTTCCGCGCGGTATTTGCTGCGATTGAACAGCGGAAGATTGAAATTCAACATGAACTCCGTCTGCCGCCACTCGGCATTTTCGGAGTAGTTGCGACTTTCCACACCAAGGCTCACGTCCGGCAGGCGCGAACGACGGGTGGCCGCCACCATTGCCTGCGATTGTTTGATCTGCTCGCGCAGCATGCGGAGCTTGGGTTCGTATCGGGCGGCAAGATCCACGAGCCGTTGGTTGTAAATCACCGGCGCGGCCACCGGCGGCAGTTGCAGCGAAGGCCACGGCGATTGCAGCTCGCGATTCAGGAAGCGGTTCAAGATTACCCGTTCATGCGCGAGTTTCTCCCGGTCCGACTGTAACTGGGTTGTGCGCCGGGCGCGTTCGTTCTGGATCTGGAGCAGTTCCATCTGCGTAGCGGTGCCGGAGCGATATCTCGTGTCCGTGGCCGCACTCGTCAGTTGGACAAACGCCAGATCCTGCTCATCGATGGCCACAATCCGTTCGGCCAGCGCCGTGCGGAACATCGCCTGGGCGAACTCGCTGCGAAGTATCTGAAACTGGTAATCCGCGTTGGCACTCTCCACTCCGAGTTCCGCAATGGCGACGCGCCGGGCGAGCGCGGGTTTGCCCCAGAGCGGGAGCTTTTGTTCGGCGCCGTATAGAATGTCGCCATTCTCGGCGCGCATCATTTCGTCCGCCGCCATGCCGCCGACCCGCACCATGGGATCCTCCCACGTGCGCACGGCAGCCACGCCAGCCGCAGCGGCGTTGGTGCGTGCCGCAGCGGCAGCGAGCGCAGGATGATTGGTGCGCATCTCCTCCGCGAACTGGTTCACCGCCTCGGGCGTCAATACCAAGACGTTGGCCTCCTCGCCATTGGCGAAGCCAACGCGGGCGGCAAACCCCAGCAAACCCAGCAAAATTAATTCTTTCATGATCACAATTCTTCCACGAACTCAGGACGAGGACACACCGCAACCGGCCGGCGCGGTACACACCACAGGCGTTTAGTTCGGAAGAATCAGATCAGCAGGGCGCAATGCCGCGTGAAGAGCGGCACGCTGGTCGTGGCAAGGGATGAACAAACCGAAAGCGAGCGGATGCGGGCTTCAACGGCGGGCAAAGTCCAAGCGACGAAAGCCGGCGCAAACAGCCCGAGTTCATGCTGAAGACCCGCCCGGACCGGGGCCGCAGGAGAGGATGCTGGTTCGGGTGGTGAAGGCGTGACGCAGCAACCCGACCCGCCGCAATCGCAGCAGGTACACTTGGCTGGCACAACCCCACCGGCTCGCGCCGGCAGGATAACCACGGCCTGCGCCCAAACCATCACCAAGCCCAAACAGATGGCAGACAGCCGTTTCACGTTTCAATCATAGCAGGACGAGGCCGGCCGCGCCTCGTCTTTTTTTGGCAGGGATTTATTTCTTCTTGGCTGCGGCCTCGGCGTCTTGCAGCTTTTTCATGTATTTGGCCGGGTCTTTGTCGAATTTCTTGCGGCAGGACTTGCAGCACATCTTGATCTCCTGGCCTTCGTATGTGAACGAGTATGGCTTCATACCAGGGTCCGCGCCGAGCTTTTCATCAGTGACGATGCATTTGTCGAGGGGGTACGGCTTGGCCTTGGCCTCGGTTTGCTTGTCCGCGGCCAAACCCGCCAGCGGTGCGGCGAGAAAAGCAACGGCCAGTGTAAGGGCTGTAATGGCTTTGGTTCGTTTCATAGTGTGTCGTTCTGACAGGGATTATACCGCGATTCACGGTGGATCATTCAAACAAATTTTACCCCGGGCGGCTTTGCTGAAGAACCGTGTGCGCCGCAACCCGGTAGCTGTGTTGGATCGCCCAGGTGATGTGCCGTTTGGCCAGCGCGACCGCCCGCGGCAACCTTTGTCCCTTCGCCAGCAAGCCGGCAATCGCCGCCGAATAAGTGCAGCCCGTGCCATGGGTGGAAACGCCGCACACACGCCGCGCCTTCAACTCGACCAGATCGCGGCCGTCGAAAAAGAAGTCCACCGCATACGCACCGATGCGCAGGTGTCCGCCCTTTACCAAGGCGCAGCAACCAAAACGCTCGTGAATGGCCCGCGCCGCATCCCGCACATCCGGAAGCGACCGCAGTTTGCGACCGACCAGGATTTCGGCTTCATCGAGATTGGGGGTGACGAGGGCGGCCAGCGGGAGCAATCGGGCCTTCATGGCGCCGATGGCTGACGATTTTAACAACACCGCACCGCTCGTCGCGACCATGACGGGATCCACCACCAACAGCGGACGTTTCCCCCGCGCGAAAAAATCGGCTACCGTTCGGATGATCGCCTCGGAGAACAACATCCCCGTTTTCACCGCGTCGGGCCGCAATTCAGCAAAGACCGCTTCGATCTGCCGAAGCACCATGCCCGCACGAATGGGCTGGATACCCGTGACGCGCTTTGGATTCTGCGCCGTGATGCAAGTGATGGCGCTCGTGCCGTGAACCCCCAGCGCGGCGAACGTCTTCAAATCCGCCTGGATGCCCGCGCCGCCACCGCTGTCCGAGCCGGCGATGGTCAACGCAATCGGGAGTGTTAAGCAACGTCGCATGAGGCGGAGTGTGAAAGGCGTCGAGGTTTTCTTCAACCCAAAGCTTTATTTGCGCGGACGGCGGCGTGCGGCGGTTGCATTCAATCCCCCGGGAAACTTTGAGCATTCGGCAACCTGGGTTCGTCACCAATCACTGAAAGATTGTGCCAAATGCGACGTAGTATTGGTGATGCAGTCGCGTGTCGCGTCGCGGGAAGGCAATTTTGTGGCAGCGCGTAGTTAGGATTGACTGTGAACAACGAATTTGACGACCGAAAGACTTAACATGAGAGCGTCGCCGAACCGGCCGATTCCACGCATTACCAGCAGCCATCGGGTGCGCACCGCCGCCAATCTGGCAACCGGGCTATTCGGCCGTTCCGGTCGGCCGGCCGCACCCAAGCCGGTTTGCGAACCGGATTGGGATATTCCGGCTGGAACGACGGAGCTGATGATCGCCTCGGCCTACGGAAAGCCGGAGACCGTACGGGAATTGCTTCGAAAGGGGGCCGACATGCATGCGCTTGACGAACACGGTCACAACGCCTTGTTCTGGGGTCTCCGGTGGGATCGCACCGCTTCGGCACTTGAACTATTGCGGTCGGGATCGCCGATAACCGACGATGTCCTGTGCGGTCCCGTAAGAAGCGGCAATACCCTCCTGGTCGAGGAGTTGATCAACAAGCAAGCCAACCCCAATGCGATGTTTCGACGATTCGATGGCGACGAACTTTGGCCGGATGGAGAGACGTTGCTGGGCTTTGCCGTCTCCGTGGCCGGCATTCTCGAATATCCGCAGAAGATCATTGACCTGTTGGTACATGCGGGCGCAAACGTCAACCAGCCCACGCAATGGTTTGCGCCCCACCGGCAGGGAGCAAATGGCTTGCGGTGTTATGAAGCGGTTACCCCGCTACAGGTAGCCGCCATCCGGGGAATGCCGGATGTGATGAAGCTCTTGTGGAAAGCAGGGGCCAAACAGTCTCTGCGTGAAGCCATGGCTTGCTCCCGGGACATTTTATAATGCGGCACAATTGAAACATCCGGGCCTCGGGCGGCAAACTTTTTTGGGAATTGTTGAAAGATCCGGCGGTCGGCGTCCGTATTGGTTGATAGAACATTCGTGCGTAATCCAGTTCATTTCGGGAACCTTGCAGCGAGTACCTGATCGCGATGGTGTGTTTATGAACAAGCCCCTTCGCATCCTGCACTTGGAAGACAATCCCGATTATTCCGCGCTGGTGCGGACGATGTTGGCGGAAGCCGGGCTGCCGGCGGACATTCAGCTGGTAAGCACCCTCGGCGAATTTGAAACCGCGTTGGAGGCGGAGCCCTTTGACATCATTCTGGCCGATCACGGGCTTCATACGGGTGATGGCATGCAGGCATTGGAAATCGCCCGTCGGACAAAGGCCTATACGCCTTTCGTGCTCGTCTCCGGGACCATCGAGGAGCAAATCGCCATCGAGGTGCTGAATCGGGGTGCAACCGATTACGTCCTGAAACAGTGGTCCGAACGACTGGTGCCGGTCGTGCGCCGTGCCGTTCAGGAAGCGCGTGAACGCAGTGGCCGGGAGCAGGCGGAAACGGAACTGGTTCGCGCGGAAAGGCACTATCGTGCGCTTACCGAAAACTCGCTGGACGTGGTTTCCATCGTCAGTCGCGACGGAACGTATTTGTACATCAGCCCTTCCCTGAAACACGTCCTGGGCTATGCACCCGAAGAACTGGCAGGGTGCAATTGCTTCGAGTTGATGCATCCGAACGACGTTTCAGACGCAAAGCGGGTCTTTGCGCAAGTCCTCCAGAACCCGGAATTGCGAGCCACACACGAACACCGGCATCGCCGTCGGGACGGCTCCTGGTGTCATCTCGAAAGCGTTTGTCAAAATCGGCTCGCGACTCCGGACATTGAAGGCATTGTTGTCAACTCACGCGATATCACCGCCCGGAAAAATGCGGAGGAGAAATTCAGGAGTCTCATGGAGTCCGGGCCGGATGGCACGGTGATACTCAACCAGGCGGGCGAAATTTTGTTCGTGAACTCGAAAACGGAATCCCTGTTCGGCTATTCCCGCCAGGAGCTGCTGGGAGAGAAGATCGAAATCTTGTTGCCCCCGCACAATCGCGAGCCCCATGCGCCTGGCCGCACGTTCCTTTTCCGCGAACCGCACGCACGCCCCACCGGGGCGGCCATCGAACTCCAGGGCCTGCGGAAGGATGGCAGCGAATTTCCCGTCGAAATCAACGTGAACCCGATCCGGGGCGAGGCCGGCGTGCTGGTCTCGGCGTCGGTTCGCGACATAACCGAACGCAAGCGCACCGAGGCGCTCCTGCGGCTCCAGAGTGCCGCTTTGGAAGCCGCCGCCAACGCGATCGTTATCACCGACCGCGTCGGCGAAGTAATCTGGACCAATCCGGCCTTCACGCGAATAACGGGTTACTCCCGTGACGACGCGCTGGGCAAAAATCCACGCTTTCTGAAATCAGGCCAGCACGATCCAACCTTCTACCGGGAGTTGTGGCGCACCATCACCGACGGCCAGGTGTGGACGGCCGAAATGGTCAACCGCCGCAAGGACGGCAGTCTATTCACGGAAGAGATCACGATTACTCCGGTGCGCGACGAGCGGGACGAGATCACTCACTTCATTGCCGTCAAACAGGATATTTCTGAGCGCAAGCGCCTGGAATCGCAGCTCATTCAAGCGCAGAAAATGGAAGCCATCGGCCAATTGGCCGGCGGCCTCGCCCACGATCTGAACAATGTCCTGGTGCCGATTCTCATGTCGGTGGGCTTGTTTCGCGAAAAGCTCCTGGATCCGGAAGACCAGAGCGTGCTGGCCGCGCTGGAAACGAGCGCCAAGCGCGGCGCGGATATTCTCCGCCAATTGCTGTCGTTTGGCCGCGGCATGGGCGGCCGGCGCAGCCTGGTGGATCCCAAATACGTCATCAAGGACATCAACCGGTTTGTGGCCGAGACCTTCGACAAATCCATTCGACTGGAAGTCCGCATCACGGACGACATCTGGCCCGTCATGGCCGACCCCACGCATCTGCATCAGGTGCTGTTGAACCTTTGCCTCAACGCCCGCGATGCGATGCCGACCGGCGGACGACTCACGCTCTTTGCCCAGAATCTAAACGTCGGCCACAGCTACGCGGCATTGCATCCCCAGGCCGCCTTGGGGCCCCACATCGTTATGGGCATCCGCGACACGGGCTCCGGCATTCCCCCGGAATTGCGCAACCGGATCTTTGAACCCTTCTTCACCACGAAGGAACCCAGCAAAGGCACGGGTCTGGGTCTGTCCACGGTGATGACGATTGTGAAAAGTTACAACGGCTTCATGCACGTCGAGAGCGAGGTGGGCGGCGGCACCACGATCCGCGTTCACCTGCCGGCGCTGCCGGACGCCCGCGTGAAGCCAGCCCCGGCCGAGGAAGCCGCGCCGCCCCGGGGCCACGGAGAAACCGTGCTGGTGGTGGATGACGAGGTTTCCGTGTGCGAGGTGGTGAAGAAGACGCTGGAGAAGTTTGGCTATCACGTTTTGATCGCACCCGATGGCGAACAGGCGCTCGCCACTTACATCGGCAACCAAACGGCCATCGCGGTGGTTTTGACCGACTTGATGATGCCGGTCATGGACGGCGTGGCGGCGATTCGCGCGCTCCAGCGCATCAACCCGAATGTTAAAATCATTGCGGGCAGCGGGCTGGATGCGGAAGCGAAACGCGATTCCCTGGCGTCGCTGGGCATCAAACACATCATCTCCAAACCTTACACGGCCCGGACGGTCCTCGAAGAACTGCGGACCGTCCTCACCGGGTCATAGGATTGGCAGCGATCCTGGCCTTTGTCCGCTCGACCTCCGCCTTGAGCAATTCGGTGATGCGATGCTTGGCCAGATACACCTGGCCGACGGAAATCCCGAACGTCTTGGCCACCTTGCCGGGCGGCCATTCCTTGTTCACGTAGAGGTCAAAGATTTGAAATTTCCCCGGGTCCACCTGCCGTTTCACCTTAGCCAGCGCGGCCTCGAGCAGATTGTTTTCCCATTCGGATTCCCACAACGCGTCGAGCGTTTGACTCATCGGATCAACCACGCGGTCGAGCGCCCGGGTTCGCACACCGGTGTCCTCGTCACGCGGATGCGGTTCGCGGTAAGGTTCGCGTTTGCGCAACTGGTCGCGCATCCGCCAGCGGGTCATGGTCAACAACCACGCCTTGAACGAACCGACGGACGGGTCGTACTGGAAGTTGGGCATGTGCTTCGCCACCGAAACCATCGTCTCCTGGACAACATCCTGGGCCTCGACGTCGGTCAACCCGCCTTTGCGGGCAACGCCATAGATCAACTTCCAATATGTGTCAAAAAATTCCTGCCAGCTTGACTGGTCCTGCCAGTTCTTGAGCCGCGCGATCAGAGTCGCTCGCGTTGGAATCAATTCGTCCACCGGGTGTTTTGAGTACGATGATGATGTCGCGCCCTCAGCGGCTTGGCAAATAAAATGACCCCTCGGCCGCATGGAACATTTGCTTGCGGTCCGGGAGCGACTTGCATAAGTATGGTTCGACACTGGGCAACCTGACCTTGAACGTTTTTTTTAGAACAGACCGCAGCACCCTGGTGGCTGTCGTTGTCACCAGTCTGATCACCCTTCTCGGCGGTGCGCCAAGCCGGGCAGCGGGGACCGAACCGACGACCAATGAAATCTGCGTCGCCGAACTTCAGGGAACCGTCGAGACGTCGCCCGCCGCGCCCATAAGCTGGACGCCGGCAAAAACCAATCAGGTGCTTCGTCCCCGTGAACGGTTGCGCACCGGACCGAACAGCCGCGTGGCTTTGCGCTGGTCCGACCAAAGCGTGGTGGCGTTCAGTGCCTCGACCGAGCTCGAAATCCTGCCGCCACACAGCCCGGGGGCGCAATCCGGCCTGCACCTGATCCGTGGCATTGTTTCATTCTTCCATCGCGACGCGCCCGGCCGGATCCGGGTGATCACGCGCGGTGCGGTTGCCGGTGTTGAAGGAACCGAATTCGTGCTGTCGGTCGCGGAGGAAAACAACACCGAGGTTGCCACGTTGTCCGTGGTTGACGGAACGGTCCGGTTCGGAAACGAAAATGGCACGCTCGTTTTGACCAACGGCCAGCAAGCGGTGGCGGAATCCGGCCGCGCCCCGGTGCGCACCGCTGGCTTCATCGCCGCCAACCTGCTGCAATGGTGTTTCTATTACCCGGCGGTGCTTGATCTCGCGGACCTGCCGCTGACCCCGCAGGCGGAAGCAAATCTCCGCGAATCCCTGGACGACTACCGCACGGGCGATTTGCCAGGCGCCCTGGCGAAATATCGGACGGCGGCGCCCGCTGCGGAATCGGAGCGAATCTATTACGCCGCCTTGCTGCTAAGCGTTGGTCAGGCTGCCGAATCAGAAATGGCTTTGTCCCGGATTGCTGATGCGCCGGATGCCTCCGACCAGTCGCGGCGACTGGCCTCGGCGTTGCGGCTACTCATCGCCGCGGTAAAGAACCAGGTCGTTATCGCAGCGACTGAACCACGGCTCCCGACCGAACTGCTCGCGGCGTCCTATTACGAGCAGTCCCGCGCGATCCGGGAAGATTCATTGGCACGCGCGCTGGAACTGGCCAAGCAGGCCGCGACCAACTCCCCGCAGTCCGGTTTCGCCTGGGCACGCGTGGCGGAACTGGAATTCAGCTTCGGCCACATCCGCAAAGCCTCGGCCGCGTTGGCAACGGCACAGACCTTGTCGCCGCGCAACGCGCAGGCGCTGGCGCTCCGGGGTTTTCTCCTCGCTGCGGAAGACAAACCCCGCGCGGCGCTCGGCTGGTTTGATCGCGCGCTGGCGTTGGATCCGGCGCTCGGTAACGCCTGGCTCGGGCGTGGACTTTGCCGCATTCGCCTCGGCGACGCCGCGGGGGGACGCGGGGATTTGTTGATGGCCGCCGCCTTGGAACCGCAGCGGGCGTCGTTGCGCAGTTACCTCGGCAAGGCGTATGGCGACGCCGGCGAATATCATCCGGCGACGCGAGAGTTTCACCTCGCGGAGAAACTTGACCCGAATGATCCGACGCCCTGGCTTTACTCCGCTTTGCTCAAGCAGCAATACAATCACGTGAACGACGCCATCCGCGATCTGGAACAATCCCAGGCGCTCAATGACAACCGGAGCGTGTATCGTTCCGAGCTGTTGCTGGACGAGGACAGCGCCGTGCGCAGCGCGAATCTGGCTTCCATCTATCAGGACGCTGGCATGACCGATGTGGCCATTCGCGAAGCGTCTCGGGCGGTGAACTACGATTACGCGAATTATTCGGCGCACCTGTTCCTGGCGAACAGTTACGACGCGCTCCGCGATCCGAATCTCGTCAACCTCCGCTACGAAACGCCGGCCGAGAATGAGTATCTGCTGGCCAACCTGCTCGCCCCGGTGAGCGCCGGGCCGTTGTCGCCCGCCATCTCGCAACAGGAATACTCGCGCCTCTTCGCGCAGAATGGCGTGGGCGTCGTGTCCGGCACCGAGTATCTGAGCCGCGGTGCGTGGATTCAATCCGGCGCGCAGTTCGGGACCTTCGACACCTTCAACTACAGTTTTGACGCCTACTACCGGACCGATCCCGGCCAGCGCGCCAACAACGATGTCGAGCAACGCAACCTCGGTTTGTCCCTCAAACAGCAGATCACACCGCAAGACACCGTTTTCTTCCGAGCGAAACTTTACAAGGCCAATGGTGGTGATTTGGCCGAGTATTATGATCCGGCCATGGCCAGCCCCACTTTCAGATTCAACGAGAAGCAAGAGCCGATTTTGGGGCTGGGCTATCATCACGAATGGAGTCCCGGCGTTCACACCCTCGTGTTCGCCGCCCGCGTTGCGGATAACACTTCCTTCACCAACCAGACTCAGCCAACGCTCGTGATGTTCCGTCCGGACGACCCGTTCAATCCCGGTAAAACCATGCTGACGGGCGTGCAGGGCATCACCATGCAGGAGCATTTTAAGAACGAACTCGAGATCTATTCGACGGAAGTGCAGCAAATCTGGCAGCTCTCCCAGCGCACCATCATCCTTGGCGGGCGATTTCAGTCCGGTGATTTCAATACCGACAACCTCCAGAACCTGCCGTCCACCGCCGGGTTTCTCTTTCCTGACCCGCCCGAACCAGCGGCATTGCAGAACATCAATACCGACTATAATCGCTTTACGGTTTATGGATATCACCAGTGGGAACTCACCGACTGGGTTGAACTGATTGGGGGTGTGGCCTACGACCATATCAACTATCCCGAGAACATCCGGTCCGCGCCGATTTCCTCCGAACAAAGCAACGTGGATGATATCCTGCCCAAGGCGGGACTGATCCTGCGTCCCGCGCCCGGCAGTGTGGTTCGATTCGCTTATACCCGATCCTTGGCGGGTGCGAGCCTCGACCAGAGCTACCAGATTGAGCCTTCCCAAGTGGCTGGTTTCATTCAGTCCTACCGCAGCCTTATTCCGGAGGCCGTCGCCGGCGCGAACGTGGGTGCCGAGTTCGAAACCTACGGGCTTTCATTGGAACAAAAGTTTCCCACGGGAACTTATCTGGCCGTCTCGGGTGAACTGCTGTACTCGGACGTGCACCGGACCGTGGGGGCGTTTGACGTGCTTCCCGACCAGTTGGACTACGGCATTCCTAGCGGCACGCGCGAGCATCTGGACTTCAAGGAGCAATCTTTGCTGGCCACGGCCAACCAGTTGGTGGGGCGGGAATGGGCCTTCGGTGGCAGCTACCGCCTGAGCCGGGCGAAACTGGACGACGACTACACGGATGTGCCGTCGGGGCTTCCACCCTTTGCGTTGGTTGAATTCAATCCGCGGCAGCATACGGAAGCCCTTCTCAACCACGCGCGGTTGTTCGGTATTTACAATCATCCGTGCGGATTTTTCGCGGAAGCGGATGCCAATTGGTATTTTCAGGACAACCGCGAAGATGCTTCCGATTTGCCGGACGACGAGTTCTGGCAATTCAACGTTTTCGCGGGCTACCGTTTCCCGCGCCGCTGCGCTGAACTGGCGGCAGGTGTCTTGAACCTTGGTGACGAGGACTACCACCTCAACCCGCTGAATCTTTACAACGAAATGCCCCATGAACGAACCCTCGTTCTGCGCCTCCTGTTCAACTTCTGAACCACGCGTGCAGAGTTGATCTGCCTCGCGCTCGACTTTCAGCAAATCACCGGAAGCGCGGCCAGCCGGCCGCCGTGGGATGCCGGAAAGTGGTTTCGGCATACCTCCTCGCTGATTCAGGGTCTTGACGAACGGCGACGGCGCAGATCCGGTTGCGGAGAAGTTCACCGGGCTTGTAGAATTCCCCGCGAGCTCGTCGGACCTAACGCCGTCGCCAAAAAAACTCCTGCACTGATCAAATCTTTCTCGCCAGGGCGGCGCACACGTCGCTCCTGGCGAGAAGTTCGCACTTACCGTCATCCACTACGGAAGAAAACCCGAAAGCGTGATCGCGTAGGCGTTCGTGGGAACGTTGTTTGTGAAGTAAATGCTAAACCGGTATTTCGGACTGTAGGTCGGATGCGGAATCGTTACCGTCGTTTGAGCGCACCCAATGTCACCGTATTTCCCGCCATACACAACCTTCGTATTGGTCCGGTTCAAATCAGACGCCGTATGGATATTCGTGGTGTTATTCGGCGCCCAGCCCCAGCCTTGCGAAACCGTTTTGATGTAGTTCACGTATCCTGCGTACGGTCCGGGACAGTTGTTTTGCGAACCATTGCTCACCACCGGAAGCCCAAACACCGTGATCGTATCCCCACCATAACCCATGGTGTAGGCGTTCACTGAAGCTTCGCGTGTCGGCACAACCTCGCCACCCTTTATGACCGCGCAGGAATAGTAACCCACGTCGTTGGTCCCGACGTTTTCCAGGATCAGATTGCTATTGGTCTGGCCCGGGAGGACCTTGCCGTTGTGCAGCCATTGGTAGTTGTCGCCATCGAGGGCTTCCACCGTCAAGACGGTGCTGCCGCCCAGGGGAACGTCCTGGTCGGTGGGCTGAGAGAGCACCAGCGGGAATTCAGCCTGGTCCAGTTCATTGGCGGCCCAGGTCGCGGAGGTCAGTCCGAGAACAGCCGCAATTGTGATGATTGTTGCGATGTATTTTTTCATGATCGGTTCGGTTTCGTTTCTATTGGTTGTCATTTGCGAGGCCGCCCAGCCCTGCCCCACCCGCGACCCCTGAGCAGTGATCCATTTGAAAGATTCAAGCCCGCACGTGGGAATACGGAGACCAGCCGGAAATCTTTCAAAGAAATCGTCCTCAGGGTGAGTTATCTGCCCATTCCCGGCTGGGAGCCCCGCAGCAACGCAATTTTAGCACCCGCCGTCGGCGAAAATCCACGAAAAAGACGCTGATTCCCCGGCTATTTGCGCTACACTCCGGCCATTGCGCAGCACTTGAACGCAAAGCCCGACACGCATAATAACCGTCTCCATTCCGCCTTCGGTGCGGCGTTGACGGTCTTTTGCGGCTTGGCGCTTTTGCTGACCAACCTCGGTGACGCGTGGGTCAGTGCCAGCTACGACTACCTTTTTCGATTTGACCACCGTGCCATCACAAATCAGGTCGTGGTTCTCCTGATGGATAACGAATCGCGCGACCACTTTCACCAGTCGCCGGATCAGCCGTGGGATCGTGCATTCCACGCGCGGTTGCTGCGGCGACTGACGGATGATGGTTGCGCGCTCGTCGTGTTCGATGTCTTTTTCCGCGCGGCCCGCGATTCGCTCACGGATGAACAACTGGCCGACGCCCTGCGCCGCCAAAAAAAGGTCGTGTTGATGGCTGAACAGGCCGCGGTCGCGCATCCGATGCTGGCCGGCGCGCATCCCGCGCTGCCCGCCGACTTCTTTCTCAGCGCTGCAGGAACGAATTGGGGCGTCGCCTGGCTCGATCCAGACCTCGATGGAGTGGTGCGCCGCCACTGGCCGTTTCCGTGTCCCGGCACTTACCCCAGCCTGCCCTGGACGGTGGCGCGCACGGCCGGAGCTTCGTTGCCCGTTGAGCCGCGCGAATACTGGCTGCGTTTCTACGCACCGCGCGGGCCGTGGGTGAATTTGAGTTACCGGTTTGCCTTGACGCAACCGCCCGGCTATTTCCGCGACAAAATCGTTTTCATCGGCAGCGAACCAAAGACCTCCGTGCCAAACGACGAACCGGACGAATTCCGCACGCCCTACACCCGATGGACCGGCGAATCCATGGGCGGCGTGCAAATCATGGTCACAAGTTTTCTGAACCTGATGAATGGTGATGCGTTGCGCCGCCCAGGTGTAGCTTTGGAAATCTTTCTCGTCCTGGCAGCCGGCCTCCTGTTTGGCGGCACCTTGTCGCGGTTGCGACCGTGGGCGGCAACGGGGGTCTCGCTCTTGTCCGCCCTGGTCGTGGCGCTCGCGGCAGTTTCCGCCAGTCATTCCACCAATTATTGGTTACCGTGGCTCGTCATCGCGGGCGGTCAGTTGCCGTGCGCATGCGCGTGGGCAGTAATTTCCCGGACTTTTCTCGGGCGTGAACGCGGCGCGAGCGACGAGGAGGGGAAGGAAGCGCCGCCAGAGGTTTCCGGCTACGATTTGATCCAGCCCCCCATCGGGCAGGGTTCTTATGGAAAAGTCTGGCTCGCCCGCGACACAGCCGGCCAGTGGCACGCTTTGAAGATTGTGTACCTGGCCAAGTTCGACGGAAACACCGACCCGTACAACCGTGAGTTCAACGGCATCAAGCGGTACATGCCGTTTTCGGACAAACATCCCGGCTTGTTGCGGGTCAGTTTTGTCAGCGAACCGGACCCCACGGGCTTTTTCTATTACGTCATGGAATTGGGCGACTCGCTGAGTGCGGGTTGGC
Source organism: uncultured Bifidobacteriaceae bacterium (assembly GCA_964458575.1). Lineage (GTDB taxonomy): Bacteria > Verrucomicrobiota > Verrucomicrobiia > Limisphaerales > JADLHS01 > CAYWMD01. Next base: position 385,697 of record CAYWMD010000001.1, read on the forward strand.
GGGAAAAGCCGTCCGCCTACCAGCCGCGGGATTTGGTCAGCGAGCGGATTCAATGGCCGGGAAAAAAGTTGCCGGCGCGGCACTGCGTTCAAATCGGACTGGAATTGGCCGACACACTCCACTTCCTCCATCGTCAGGGATTGACCCATCGCGACATCAAACCGCAAAATGTCATCTTCGTAAACGGACGGCCCAAACTGGCGGATCTGGGTCTGGTCGCTGAAATCCGGCCTTCAGACCAGACGCGGACTTACGTGGGTACCCCCGGTTACATGCCACCGCCCCCGGAACTCCCGGGCACCGTCCAAGCGGACATTTACGCGCTCGGGGTGATGCTCTATGTGCTCAGTACGGGTCGCACGCCGTCATTTTTTCCGGAGATTGCCACCACGCTGGCCGACGGCACCAGCCTGCCTGATTTCCTTCGCTTGAACAGCGTCATCCTCAAAGCCTGCGATCCGGACTGCGCGCAACGCTACGCCTCGGCTCAGGACATGCACCACGACTTGCTGCGCGTTCAACGGGAGCTTGAAACCGCCGCGGCCAGTCCGGCGGCCGGGCCGCCGGGTCATGGCCAACCTCAAGGCTGATTGCTCCGATCACGCCGGACGCCGAACAACTGCGCAATCGTCCTTTGCTCGACGACGCAAACACTTCTGAATCCACTCTGGACTCAAGGCGACGGCAAGGGTGCAACCTGGAAAAAGTTCTGTTGCAGGTCGGGCGAGCTGCCGTAAAAATCGGTTTCCCAAATCCGACCGGCGACGTTCGTCAGCCACGTCATCGGCTGGTTGACATTGGTGGTGGTCGAAACGGCGTAATTCACGCCCGGCACGGATGGCCAGCTCAGGCGCGCCAGTCTGGCCCCGAATAGGGTCCACGCGCCGATGTCCACCCGCGACGGCAGGTCGGGATGAAGTGGATCGGTCTTCATCAACTGCTCGCGCGCATTGGAAAAGCCGTCGCCGTCGGGATCGTCCTTCGGACCAAGGCCACGCCAGCCAATACGCGTCTGTTCCCACGCGTCGTCAAGCCCGTCGTGATCTGTGTCCGTGATCTGCGTTCCACGAAATATCAGGTTGGCACTGCGAACCACGCCGGTCGCACCGCCAGCCTGGTCGCTCACACAAAGCGTCCAACGTCCGGCGCTGCTTTCAAAGAAGTGATGTGTGGACCAGTAAATCCAGCCCGAAGGCGCGCCGTTGGTGTCGTCGTTCAACTGCGCCAGGACACTGCGCGTGCCCTGCGGTGACACCAGCGTGATGCGCAGATCGCCCCGCAGTGGATGATCAATCCTCAACTCGACGCCAACTTGTTCGCACAGCAGCGTGCTTTCGATGTCAAACGTGAGATTGGCGCTGTTCAACTGGATGCGCGCGCGGGCCGCGGCGTTGGTTTGGAAAAGCGCTTTCAGCGTTTCTCCGGTTTGATTGCCGATGAACACTGCGGGGATGGGCAAATAGTCCGTGCCGACCAACAGGCCCAGATTGAAACCCGCTTGGTTGGTCGAATCGTAAATGACGGCGAAAGCCGCGCCCGCCCTGGCCGCGTTGGCGATGACCGTGGCAAAGCTCGCGCCGCTGCGCTGGATAAGCGCGCCTTTGTTGGTCAGGTTCAGCGCCGGAACGTTGGTTGCCACACCGATGTCCACCAGTTGGAGGGCGGCCGTTGGCGAATCGGCGTGCGCCCCCGCGTCCGCTGGCAAACAGGTAATCGCGCTCAGGTTCGGCGGGACGCCCGCGCCCGTCACGGCGATTTTTAATCCGCTGTCAGGAATAGCCACCGAACCGCTCGCGGCCAGACTGAGTTGGGTCAACGGCGGACGATTGGACCACATCCTGGCCAGCCACATGGCGTGGCCGGCATCGGGAACACCAAAGCCCGCGTTGTGACTGACGGACAAGCCGGCCCCGTTGATGACCAAACCGGGATCAGCGAGGTCCACCTGACGCGCCGAAAGCAGGATGATTTGTTGCACGTCCCGATAGCTCAGGTTGGGATTCGCAGACACGAGCAACGCGGCGATGCCGGAAACAAAAGGCGCCGCGCCGGAAGTCCCGGTAAATCCCAGCGTCGTGCCCGTGCGATAATCCGCGTAGTCGCTGAAATATGGAATGCCGGAATTGACCCCGCGCGTGTCGCCCTGCAAATCCAGCGTGCACAATCCTTGATAGCCGCTACCTCCACCCGGAGCGGCGACCATTACACACGCGCCGGGTTCACTGTATTCCGTGGTCCGGCCGCCACGCGACACCGCGGCGACCGTGAGAACATTGGGATCATTGACATAAGCATCGTCATCCGCCCGTGCCATCAGACCACGGTTGTTGCCGGCAGCCCGGACCATGATCGAGCCGCGCCCGTTGCGACCGAGCGTGATGGCGTTGTCCATGCCCACCAACTCGAGGAAAGTTGGCCCGCCCACCGCCTTGCCCGAGCCGCTGCCCCAACTGTGGTTTTGCACCGCGACGATGTTGGAGGCGTATTGATACATGTCCATGAGGTGTTCGTCATCCACGGCCATCCGGTTGGTAGTAAAGATAACCCAGCTTGCGAGGGAAGCTTTTGGCGCGACGCCCGCGATGCCGCGGCCATTGTTCTCGGTGGCCGCGATCAAGCCCGCACACGAAGTGCCGTGTGTCCAAAATTCCCGGTATGGGTCCGATTGGCCGCCGCCGTAAGGACCGGCGTTGGTCGTCAGATTGTTGAAATTCAAATGCGGCGCGCCCGCCAGCCGGTCGGTCAATTCGGGATGAATGAAATCCAATCCACCATCGGCCACCGCCACCGTCACACCCTCGCCGCGCGTGTAAGGCCAGGCGGCGAACACGTTCAAATCAAATCCCAGACTTCTCCCATCAGCATCGCGGTTTTCCAGCGGCCACTGTGCTTCGACGTATTGGCCGCCGCTCGTGTAAAAGTACGGCACGGCAAACGGATCATTTCCGCGCAAGGCGTAAGGACTGTTTTGATCGAGCGTGCGCCGCATCACCGGATAGCAGGTCCGCACTCCGGCCTGCCCGGCAAGCGATTGGGCTTGCTGAATGGCGCTCAATGCATCCGGCCCCTGGAGAATAAACAGATTTGTTCGCAGCGTGCGCGCCACGTTCAAGGGACGGCCCTTGAGCAGCGCGGCCAGGTCCTGGCTGGTCTCAAGCTCCAAGACCAGCCGGCCGCCCAACTCCACACGATTGGTATCTCCGGCCGTGGCGTGCGCGGTCAACCATTGCTGCCCGCCGGCTTGCGCCGCTTGCGACGCGGGAAAGTCAATCTGAAAAGCCGATTCGCGCGGCAGTTTGAAGGTAAAATCATCCGCCTGAAGGCCGACGGTGATGGCACACGCACCAACCAAGGCTATGAAGCGGCACAGGTGGGTTTTCCGTTGAGGCATCTTCCCAATTTGCATAATTCGTGGTGTCGGGATCGTCCAATGTCTGCGCTGGATTCAAGCCGCAGTGGAGGTAAGGTCGCTGATTGCGCTGCGATTGCAAATGTAAAATGGGCGGCGCGAGCACAACCGGGCCGCGGGTTTGGGTGAGTTAGGGCCGGCTTGCGTCGGCGGCTACGCAGTTCACGGCGAAGCTTTTTCGGGCTTCAGCGAAACTGAATAGAGCGGCGGATCAACCTGACTCTCCCACTTGTCCAGCAGCTTCTTCATTTTCGCCACCCGCGACTTCTGGTCCGCCGCCAGATTGTTCCGCTCACCCATGTCCTCGGCGAGGTTGTAAAGCTCCAATTTGCCGCGCCGCTCCTCAATGAGCTTCCAGTTTCCGTCGCGAACAGCGCGATGCGTCTTCACCCAATTGGGCCCGACGCGCCGCCAGAAGAGCGTTCGCTTCATCCCACGCTTCTCGCCCGCGATAATTGGGAGGATGTCTTTCCCATCGAGAGGCCGGTCCTTCGGCGGCTTGACGCCAGCGTGCTTCAGAATCGTCGCCGACCAATCCATCATAATGCCGACCTGCGAGGAGACTTTCCCGGGCGGGATTTTGCCGGGCCATCGGGCGATGCACGGTACGCGGATGCCACCTTCGCCCAACGTGCCTTTCCCATGCGAAAGCGGATAGTTACGCGAAAACCGGTCACCGCCATTATCGCTGGCAAAAACGACCAGCGTATTATTGGCCAGCCCAAGCCGGTCCAGGGCCGCGAGCATTTCACCGACGCTGGCGTCCATGGCTTCGACCATTTTCACGTAGGTCGCGCGCGTGCCCTGCGACCAACCTTTGAGTGGAGTGGGCTGACCGCCATCGTCCGGACCTTGAATCGGCCAATGGGGCGCATTGAAAGCAACGTAAAGAAAGAAGGGTTGCGACTTCATCGCCGCCAGAAATTCCAGGGCGTGCTGCTGGATGAGGGAGGTGGAGTAGCCCGTCGCTTCGACTGGTTTCGTGTCGAGGTAAAGATCCGGCTCGCCGGATCGCCAGCGGTGCGTGAAATAATCATGATTGCCGCCGAGCAGACCGAAGAAACGGTCGAAGCCGTGGGCATTTGGCGCGCGGTCTTCGGTATAGCCGAGATGCCACTTGCCGGACATGGCGGTGGCATACCCGGCCTCACGCAAAATCCTCGCGATGGTTTTCTCCTGCGCTGGCAAACCCAAGTGCTTTTGTTCCGGAGCAATCGCCCATTCCAAGCCGCCGATCCGCTGCTGATAGCGGCCGGTCATCAGCGCGCAACGCGTCGGCGTACATACCGTGGCGTTGGCGTAAAAGTCCGTGAGCCGCACCCCCTGCTGCGCCAGCCGGTCCAGATGCGGTGTCTTGATGTCATGCGCGCCGTAACAACTCAAGTCGCCATAGCCGAGGTCGTCTGCGAGAATGAAAAGGACGTTGGGTTTTCCGGCGGCAGCCGTTCCCATGCAAGCGAACGCGGCCACCAGCCACGATAAAGCCAGTGCCGTGCGGGAGTTCATTGCTTTGACCTCATTGATATATGAATTCACCGGCTTGACCAGCAAATTCTTGCGGGCGTATCACGTTGCTTCCGATGCGCGCATCGGGCAGAGTGCGGTCAAACCGAAACGCACCATGACCCAACTGGACCAGCTCAAACAGTTCACGACGGTGGTCGCCGACAGCGGCGATTTCGCCACGCTCAAACAATTTGCCCCGCAGGATGCGACCACCAATCCGTCGCTGATTTACAAAGCGGCGCAGATGCCGGAATACAAGACGGTCGTCGAACGCGCGATCGCGGACGCAAAGAAGTCGGGCGCCGCCGGCCACCGCTTGCTCGACGAAATCATGGATTATTTGCTGATCGCGTTTGGCGTGGAGATTTTGAAAATCGTCCCGGGGCGTGTTTCGACGGAAACGGATGCGAACCTTTCCTTCGACGCCGAAGCGCTCGTGGCGAAGGCGCGCCGGTTCATCGGCCTTTACCAACGGCACGGCATTCCCCGTGAACGGATCCTCATCAAGATCGCGTCGTCGTGGGAAGGCATCCGGGCTTGCGAAATACTCCAGCGCGAAGGGATCAACTGCAACATGACGCTGCTGTTCTCGCTGCCACAAGCGGTCGCGTGCGCCGAGGCCAGGGCCAGGCTCATCTCGCCGTTCGTGGGGCGTATCCTCGACTGGTTCAAGAAGAGCACGGGCAAGGATTTTTCCCCCGCAGAAGACCCGGGTGTGCAATCAGTGAAGGAGATTTACGCCTATTACAAGAAGTTCGGCCATGCCACAGAGGTCATGGGCGCCAGCTTCCGCAACAAGGGCGAGATTTTGGAACTGGCCGGCTGCGACCTGCTGACCATCAGCCCGCAACTGCTTGGCGAATTGAAGGCTGACTCTTCACCGGTTGAACGCAAGCTCAGCCCAAGCGTCGCGCAGGAAAGCCAACTTGAGCGCCTGCAACTGGACGAAAAGAAATTCCGCTGGCTGCTGAATGAAAACGCAATGGCCGCGGAAAAGACCGCCGAGGGCATCCGGCTTTTCAATGCCGACGCGCAGAAGCTCGCCCAGTTTATCGCCCCAAAGCTTTGATCCGGCAGCGGAAAGCATTCTGAAACCGCAAGCGCCGCTAATCGCGTAATGCTTTCTTCTGCATCTCAGATTTGATCACTTCCCCCGACCGCGGATTAAGGGCTGATAATTGCAATTTACTTGTTGCCAAAGTGATACGCTTCCAGTACCAAAGCGCCCGATTTTTTACGATTGCAACATTTAGTAAACATAACTCAGAAGGTTTTTTGCTTAAAAATGAGAACCAGAAGTCTCCTCCCGTCCATCGTTGTCGGTCTGTTGGTCGCTCAAGCTGCGCAGGCGAGCGACGTGGATAGTTACCTGATCGCCAAAGGGCAGATCTTCCGGCAAACCAACGCCGCGGCCCCGGTGCAAATCTTCAGCGAAGACCCGTTTGAAGCATACGCTGCCGTCACTCCAACTGCACCCGGCGACGTGCTGAGCGCGACCCTGAGGCTGCCCAACGGCGTAGTCGTCGGCCTGACGAACTATGACTCGGGCAGCGGGACGTTTGATGGGAGCGACGCCTTTACCACCAAGGCCCAGCTCGACGCCGCCGCGGGAATCGGCACCTACAATTTCGTCATTCAGACATTAAACGACGGCACGAACCGTCCATCGCTGATCCTTGGCGCCGATAATTATCCGCCGACGCCGAGAATCGCGAACTGGCAGGAAGCCCAGGAAATCGAGAGTCTGGCTGACTTCACCTTGCAGTGGCTGCCCTTCACGAACGGGACTTCAAGCGACTTCGTGGTGTTCAGCATCGAAGACCTCAACGAACAACCGGTCTTCAGCACACCCGGCTATTTGGAAACCAACGTTTTGGATGGCACCTCCACTTCTGCCACCGTGCCGGGGGGTATGCTCGAAGCCACCACGGCGTATCAAGGCCGGTTGATGTTCATCAAACGCACGGCCAGTAACACCAATACCATTCTGGGCGCTCTCGGTTTGGCCGGCTACTACAAGCAAACCATTTTCCCGCTGGCTACCTTGCCGGAAAGTACCGGCGCGGGCCGGATCCAACTTGGCGCCCAAAGCTTTTCCGTTTCTGAGGCGTCACCGATGGCATTGTTGGTTCCCATCTACCGCACCAGCACCAGTCTTTCCGGCGAGGTCTCGGTCACACTGACCATCTCCGACGGCACGGCACATTCGGGCACGGATTATCAGGTCAACAATCTCACGTCGCAGATTACGTTCCCGGACGGCAGCGGCTATGCCGAAGTCGGCGTCACTCCCCTCAACAACGTTCTCCTGGACGGCAACCGGACTTTGACGTTTTCGCTTTCGAATCCCACGGGCGGCGCGGTTTTGGGCAGCCGTAGCAACGCCGTGGTGACGATTCTGGACGACGAAATTGCCGCTGCGGGACGTTTTCAATTCAGCCAGATCACTTACACCGGCACTGAGTTGAGCAAGCAAGCCTTGCTGACGGTCAACCGCGTGGGCGGTACAACCGGAAGCGCGAGCGTCAGCCTCAGCACGGCGAATGGCACGGCCATCGGCGGGTTGGATTTCACCCCGACCAATGGCGTTCTCACCTTTGCCCCCGGCCAACCCAGCCGCCAGATCGTCGTCCCCATCACGGACGATTCGCTCGATGAAACGAACGAAACCTTCCACGTCCTGCTGACCCTTCCCACCGGCGGCGCCGCGCTGGGTTCAAATACAACCGCCACGATCAGCATCACGGACAACGACACCGGTGGCGCGATTGCCTTCAGCGGCGCGGCGTTCGGCACGAACGAGAACTCCGGCTTCGCGCTTATCACCGTCAATCGCAGCGGTGGCGCGGCCAGCGGCGTTTCCGTGGACTTCACCACCCAGGACGGCGTGGCGTTGGCCGGTTCGGACTACACCGCCACGAACGGCACCTTGCTTTTCGGCTCAAACGAACTGACGAAGACCTTTGCCGTAACGATCACCAATGACACCCTGGCTGAAGGCAACGAAACCCTCGGCTTGAGCCTTTCGAATCCCGGCGGCGGCGCGACCCTGGGCACGATCAGCAATGCCACGCTCACTGTCCGCGACGATGAATCGAGCGTGGCCTTTACCAATGCAACCTACATCGTCGGTGAAGCCGGGCCGAGCATCGCGGTCAACATCGTCCGTTCCGGCGCGCTCATCACTCCGGTCGGGGTCAGTTTCAGCACGGTGGACGGCTCGGCCGTTTCCACCAACGACTATCGCGGCACGAACGGCACCGTGACGTTCCCGCCCAACACCGGCTTCCGGACGATCACCATCCCCATCGCCAACGACACAATTGTTGAGCCAAACGAAACTTTCAGCCTGTTCCTGCACAGCCCGACGGGCGGAGTCCAGTTGGGCACGTTGACCAACACAAGTGTCGTGATCACCAACAATGACTTTGGCGGCGCGATCACTTTCAGCGCCAGCAACTACCCCGTCGCCGAGGCCGGACGGTTTGTGACGGTGACGCTCAGCCGTTCCGGCGGCTCGGCGAGTGGTGTATCCGTGGACTTCACGACTGCCGATGGCACGGCCACCGACGGACTGGATTACTCGAATGCGACGCGAACCGTGACGTTTGGCGCGACGGATCTGTCCAAGACCATCCAGGTCCCGATCCTCAACGACACGCTCGACGAAACCAACGAAACCGTGCTGTTGTCCCTGACCAATCCGCAAGGCGGCGTCAGTCTCGGCGTCCGCTCGAATGCCGCGGTCACGATCACCGACGACGACACGGGCGGCGCGATTGCGTTCAGTTCGGCCGCGTTCAGCACCAACGAATTTGGCACCTTCGCCCTCATCACCGTCGCCCGCAGCGGGGGATCGGCCAGCGGTGTGACGGTGGACTTTGCCACCGAGAACGGCACGGCGCTGGATGGTTCGGATTATTTCGCGACCAACGGCACGTTGACCTTCGGGTCGAACCAAGCAAGCCGGACGTTCATGGTGCCACTGACCAACGATCTGGGATTTGAAACCAACGAAACGGTTCTCCTGCACCTGACCAATCCCACGGGCGGCGCGCGGTTGGGCGCGCTTTCCAACGCCACGCTCCTGATTTTGGAGGATGAATCCACGCTCGCCTTCACCAATGCCACCTACACCGTCAGCGAAACCGGTCCAACCCTCAGCGTCAACGTGGTTCGCACCGGTGCGCGTCTCACGCCCGTCACCGTGGGCTTTGCCACCACCGACGGCACGGCCATTTCCACCAACGACTATCGTGGCACCAACGGCACGCTCACCTTCCCGGTCAATACGGCGTTCCGGACCATCTCCATTCCCATCGTCAACGACACCCTCGTGGACAGCAACGAGACCTTCACCATCGCGTTGTTCAACCCGCAGGGCGGCGCGCAACTGGGCGGCCTCACCAACGTCACCGCCACCATCACGGACAATGACGGCGGCGGCGTGCTGACGTTCAGCGCCACCAACTATCCCGTGGGTGAGAGCGGCAAAACCGCGACCGTCACCATCAGCCGTTCTGGTGGCTCGGCCAGCGGCGTTTCCGTGGATTTCACCACCAGCGACGGCACCGCGACTGCGGGGCTTGATTACACGAACTCCACGCGCACGGTCACTTTCAACGCGAACGACCTCTCCAAAACGATCCAGGTGCCGATTATCAACGATACGCTCGACGAGACGAATGAGACCGTGCTCCTCTCGCTGACCAATCCGCAGGGCGGGGCCAGCCTCGGCGTCCACTCCAATGCCAGCGTCGCCATCACCGACGACGACACGGGCGGCGTGATTGCCTTCAGCAGCGCGGCATTCACCACCAACGAGAACTCGGCCTTTGCCCTCATCACCGTGACCCGCAGCAGCGGAGCGGCCAGTGATGTTTCCGTGGACTTCACCACGCAGGATGGCGTCGCCCTGGCCGGCTCGGACTACGCCGCCACCAACGGCACCCTGGTCTTCGCCTCCAACCAAACGAGCAAGACGTTCACCGTGCCCCTCACGGATGACATCCTCGCCGAAGGCAACGAAAGCCTTGGCCTGAGCCTCCTCAATCCCACGGGTGGGGCGGCCTTGGGCGCGATCAGCAACGCCACGTTGACCATCCGCGACGACGAATCTAGCGTGGCTTTCACCAACGCGGCTTACACCGTGACCGAGGCGGGGCCGAGCATCTCGGTCAACGTCATCCGCTCCGGAGCGTTGATTACCCAAGTTTCAGTTGCCTTCAGCACCCTCGACGGTTCTGCCGGCTCCACGAACGACTATCGCGGCACAAACGGCACCCTGGTGTTCCCGGTCAACACCGCGATGAAAACCATCACCATTCCCATCGCGAACGACACCCTGGTCGAGGGCAACGAAACCTTCGACCTGTTCCTCCACAGCCCGAGCAACGGCCTCCAACTCGGCACACTGACCAACACAACCCTCACGATCACTGACAACGATCAGGGCGGCATCATCAATTTCCGGAGCGGCACCTTCGTGACGAATGAAAACCAAAACGCCGTCATCACGCTCACGCGCACCAACGGCGCGGCGGGCGGCGTCTCGGTGCTTCTGTCCACCCAGGATGGTTCGGCCACGGCTGGCTCGGATTACACGGCGGTGTCGCAAACCGTTGTGTTCGGCGCAGGTCAGACCAGCACGAATGTGATCGTGCCGGTCATCAACGACGCGCTGGACGAAAACGGCGAGTCCTTGCAACTGCTGTTGAGCAATCCGCAGGGTGGCGGCGCGCTGGGCACGGTTTCCAATGCGAGCTTGACCATCAACGACGACGATTCCGGCGGCGTGTTCCGCTTCAACGCGCCGAGTTACGTCACGAATGAGAACGCCGGCGCGTTCCTGGTGAACATCGTCCGCTCCGGCGGCGTGGCCAGCAACGTCACGGTGAGCTTCTTCACGCAGGACGGCACGGCCACCTCGGCGCAGCCCGATTACACGGCCACCAACGGCACGCTCGCCTTTGGCGCGGGTGAAACCAACAAATTCATCACTGTGCCGATCGTCAACGACACGGCGCCGGAAGGAAACGAAACGCTCAGCGTGCTGCTGACCAACGTCACGGGTGGGGCCAGCATCAGCAACAACACCGCCGGCCTGACCATCGTGGATGACGAGTCCAGCGTCACCTTCACCAACGCCAGCTACACCATCGGCGAATCCGGCGGTTCGCTTGCCATCAACGTCGTCCGTTCCGGCGCCCTGGGCACCGCGGTCTCGGTGGACTTCTCCACCGTAACCGGCACGGCGGCTTCGCCCGGCGACTACACCGCCACGAACGGAACGCTGAGCTTCCCGGCCAACACGGCGCTCCGCACCATCGTCATTCCCATCGTGAACGATTTCACCATTGAGAATCCCGAAAGCTTCAGCGTCCGGTTGGCCAATCCCCAGGGCGGCGTTCAGCTCGGCACCGTCACCAACGCCACGGTCAACATCACGAACGATGACCTGCCCGGGGTGATTCGGTTCTCCTCCACAAGTTACACCGGCTCGGAAGGCAGCGTGGTCAACGTAAGTGTTCAACGCACGGGCGGCACCGGCGCCGGCGTTTCCGTCCAATTCAACATGGTCAACGTCACGGCCACCGACGCTGATTACAACAACGTCTCCCAGCTGCTCACGTTCGCCGGCGGGGAAACGAACAAGAACATTGCCGTCACACTCAAGAGCGACGCGATCACCGAACCGACGGAAACCGTGAACCTTTCCCTGACCGGTGCGTCAGCCGGCGCAACGCTGGGCACGCCGAGCACGGCGGTGCTCAACATCAATAATCAGGTGCCAGCGGGTTGCACCGTGTCGCCCTTCACTCTGACCGGCCCTGGTTTCACCGCCACAGTCAGCATGGGCGGTGCTTACACCGCCTTCAATGTCAGCGGCGGCCTCGTCGGCAACAACCTCTCCATCTTTTCAACCGATGCCGGCTTGATCACCCGCGGAATCACCATCAATCTGGGCAGCATCCCGCCCGGGAGCACTGGAACTTTCTTCATCAACGACGATCCGGATTTCGTCGGGTTTAGCCATTCGACCCTCAACCCGAACACCATGTGCTCACTCACCAAGACATACAATAGTGAATTGCCCAGCACCGGATGTATCACCATCACCGAGTGGAACACGACCACCAAGACCTTCAAGGCCACGTTCAACTGCACACTGCACGGCGTGGATTCCGGGACCAGTTGCGGCATACCGCCGGTCATCACCCCTGGGCCCGTTCCCACGGAAACTCCCTCCATCAGCAACGGTCAGGTCTGGGTGGTTTACCATTGATCCTTACTGGCCGCCTTGAGTGACCAACTATTGGTCAACGGCGGGTCCGCCACGTCCTGTAACCATCCATGGCGGGTAGCGGGCTCCTGGCCAAGCTGCCGCGTCGGGTTTAATTGAGCGATTTCCACTCACACCCCGAGTTTTGTGGTATCCAAAAGGCAGCGGACTGCCTGCGAGCCCCTTCCATTCATCACGTTTCCGCTGGGTGTTTTGGTACATATCGCGCTAGACTGGATGAGGTTTTTGACCTTGTAAGTGTGATATCGCAACACAAATTCCGCATGAGAATTGAAGTTCGGGCTTGGTTGGCCCTTTCGGCGCTTGCCGCCGCAACCGTGGTCCACGCCGCCGACGTGGATAGTTTTCTGATCACGAAAGGCCAGGAGTTCCGCCAGACCAATGCCGCCGCACCGGTGCAGCTTCCCGGTGAGAAACCCTTTCAGGCTTACAGTTCCGTCACGCCCAGCGGGCCCAACACAGTGCTCGGTGCAACACTGCGCCTGCCGAACACCTCGTCGCTGACGCTCACGAACAGCGGCGATGGCGTGTTCGAGGTGAACCCTGCGTTTACCAACAAAGCCCAATTGGATCTGGCGCTCGGGATGGGCATTTACAACTTCACCATCCAGACCTTGAACGACGGCACCAATCGTCCCGCGCTGATGTTGCCCTTCGACAGTTATCCCCCCACACCGCACATCGCCAACTGGCCGGACGCGCAGGACATTGAGCCGGGCTTTCCCCTCACCGTGCTGTGGGATCCGTTCACCAACGGCACTGCCAATGATTTTATTGTGTTCAGCATCGCCGACACGAACGACCAGGCGGTCGCCACCACGCCGGGCCTGCTGGAAAACGGCGCGCTCAACGGCACCAACCTGTCCGCCATCCTCGCCGCCGGGGTGTTGAACTCCAATCAAACCTACAACGCGCGGCTGCTCTTTGTAAAACGCGCCGCCATCAACAGCACCAACATCCCCGGTGCGACCGGCATTTCCGGCTACTACAAACAGACCCGCTTTCCGCTGAAAACGTTGCCCGCGCCGCCCGCGGCTGGACGCGTGCAATTCAGCATGAGAAACTTCTCTTCACCGGAAGACGCCGGTCCGGCGGTTGTCACGGTCACGCGCAGCGGCAGCCAGGGAACCGTCAGCGTCAATTTCTCGGCGACGGACGGCACCGCCAAAACGGGACTGGATTACACCGGATTTTCCACGGCGCTGGTTTTCGCCAACGGCGTCACCACCACGAACATTCCGATTACGTTGCTGGATGATTTTCTGCTCGAAGGCAATGAAACGGTGAACCTCACGCTCACCTCGCCCACCGGCGGCGCGCAACTCGGCAGCCGCAGCAACGCGGTGCTCACCATTGCGGACAATGAAAAGTCAGGGGCGGGCATTCTGCAATTCTTCCCGACCACCGCCACCGGTCTGGAGTCAACGCCGACCGTCAATGTCACCATCCAGCGCATCGGCGGCACGGCGGGCACCGTGACGGCGAATTTTCACACGGTCAGCGGCTCGGCCGCCAGCGATCTGGATTTTGCCGCCACCAACGGCACCGTGACGTTTGGTCCGGGCATTTTCAGCCGGACGATTCCTCTCCGCGTCGTCAACGATACCCTGGATGAAACCAACGAGACCTTCTCGGTGATGTTGGACGCCTCGGGCGGCGGCGCCGCGCTGGGCTCCAACACCATTGCCACCGTGAACATCACGGACAACGACACGGGCGGGGTGCTCGCCTTCAGCAGCGCGGGCTTCACCACTAATGAATTCGGGCCGTTCGCCCTCATCGCCGTGACCCGTTCCGGCGGCGCCGCGAGCGATGTGACGGTGGACTACGCCACGGAGAACGTCACCGCGCTGGCCGGTTCGGATTACTACGCGACCAATGGCACGATCACCTTTGGCTCCAACGAAACGCGCCAGACCTTCGCCGTCGCGCTCATCAACGACTACCTCGTCGAAAGCAACAAGACCCTGCTGCTGCACCTGAGCCACCCGACCGGCGGCGCGCGCCTGGGCACGATCACCAACGCGACGCTGACCATTTTGGATGACGAGTCCACTTTGTCGTTTACCAACGCCAGCTACACCATCAGCGAGGCCGGCCCGGTGCTCAACATCAACGTCGTCCGGACCGGTGCGCGCATTTCACCCGTCACCGTGGACTTTGCCACGGCCAACGGCACGGCCATTTCCACCAACGACTATCGCGGCACCAATGGCACACTGGCCTTCCCGCCCAACATCGGGTTCCGAACGCTCTCGATTCCCATCGCCAATGACACCCTCGTGGAGAGCAACGAAACGTTCACCCTCACGCTCTCCAACCCGCAGGGCGGCGCGCGCTTGGGCGCGTTGACCAATACCACCGCGACCATCACCAACAATGACTTCGGCGGCGCGTTGACGTTCAGTCTCGCCAATTACCCCGTAGCCGAGGCGGGCCGGACGACTACCGTGACCATCAACCGTTCCGGCGGCATGGCCAGCGGAGTTTCCGTGGATTTCACCACCGGTAACGGCAGCGCGACAACGGGGCTGGATTACTCCAACGCCACCCGCACCGTCACTTTCAACGCCAACGAGCTTTCCAAGACCATCCTCGTGCCGGTCTACAACGACACGCTCGACGAGACGAATGAAACCGTGCTGCTCTCCCTGACCAATCCGCAAGGCGGCGGCAGTCTGGGCGTCCGGTCCAACGCCACCATCACCATCACCGACAACGACACCGGCGGAGTGGTCGCCTTCAGCAGCACGGCGTTCGGCACGAACGAGAACTCGGGCTTCGCTCTGGTCACCGTCGCGCGCAGCGGCGGCATGGCCAGCGGCGTCTCGGTGAATTTCACGACCCAGAACGGCGTGGCGCTGGCCGGACCGGATTACACCGCCACCAATGGCACGCTGTTCTTTGGCTCCAACGAACTCCGCAAAACCTTCACCGTGTTGATCAGCGACGACGTGCTCGCGGAAGGCAACGAAACGCTGGGCCTGAGTTTGAGCCAAGTCACCGGCGGCGCGACCCTGGGCGCGATCAGCAACGCCACCCTGACCATCCGCGACGATGAATCGAGCGTGGCATTCACCAACGCCTCTTACACCGTGACCGAAGCCGGCCCGAGTGTTTCGATCAACATCGTTCGCTCCGGTGCGCTCATCACGCCGGTCGGCGTGAGTTACAGCACCGTGAACGGCTCGGCCGTCTCCACCAATGACTATCGCGGCACCAACAGTGGCGTGGTCGTTTTCCCGCCCAACGTTGGTTTCCGTACCATCACCATCCCCATCTTCAACGACACCATCGTCGAAGGGAGTGAAGCCTTCAGCGTATTCCTCCACAGTCCCACCGGCGGCGTCCAACTGGGCACGCTCACGAACACCACCGTCACCGTCAATGACAACGACCTGGGCGGGGTAGTGCGGCTCTCCGCAACCAACTACAACGCGCTTGAGTCCTCCGCCACGACCTCCATCATGTTGATGCGCTCGGGTGGCATGGCCGGCGGCGTCTCGGTGGATTTACAGACCAGCGACATGACGGCGTTTGGGGGACTGGACTATTCGAATGGCACGCGCACAGTGACGTTCAACGCCAACGAACTCAGCAAGACGGTGGTCATTCCCATTAACAATGACTGCGAGGCCGAAGCCACGGAAAGAGTGCTCCTGACCCTGGCCAATGCCTCCGGTGGCGCCAGCATTGGTTCACCGTCGCAAGCGGTGCTCACCATCCAGGATAATGACAACGGCGGCGCCATCGCCTTCAGCACCGCCAGCTTCTCCGTAAGTGAAGCGGTCGGCGCCACCAATGGTTACGCCGTCATCACCGTCTCGCGCCCGGGCGGCACGGCGTGCGGCGTCACGGTGGACATCGCCACCAGCGATGGCACTGCGCAAGACGTGCTGGATTACGAGGCCCATTCGGAGTCGTTGATCTTTGACGCCAACCAAACCAGCAAACAATTGCTGATCCGCATCTATGACGACGCGGATGCGGAAGGAGACGAAACCGTCTTCCTGACGCTGCGCGACGCCACGGGCGGAGCGCGTCTCGGCACCATCACCAATGCGACGCTGACCATCCGGGATGACGAAGTCAAAGTGCAGGGCTTTTACAAAGTGACCGGGTCAATTTCAGTGTCAGGCTGCACGTTTGACACCGAAGGAAATGGAAGTCTTTCGTTCTCCGGCGACGTGCAATTAAACCAGGACGGGAACAGCTTCGACGGTGACGGACTGTTGATTGCCACGACGACGGACGGCTCCGCGCGGGTGAATTTCTTCAATTGCACGGTCAATGCTGCCAAACAAATCAAGGGCTCCTTCGAAGTGCTAACCAGTTCCGGACAATCCTACAGCGGCACCAATTTTACCGGATCGGTGAGCGGCAACACATTGCAGATGAACCTGGTGGGCGACGCCGATTTTGACACTTGCCACCTCACCGGAAATATGTCCGGGAAGATTTATGCGCCCGCCACAACCGGCTTTGCTCCCACGAACATGAACAACGTGTCCATCATTGCCAACATCTCCTCCGGCTCTGGCGAACTCGCAACCAATGGATCGTTTGAGTTCCTCGCTTCGGAGTTCAACACGTTCGATATGTTGTATATCAGCGGAGACGCCAGTGACGCCAGCGGTTCCTATGTCTATGAAAAGACCGGTCCCAACACCGGAGTGCTGCTATTGGCGGAAGAGTTTTTCTTCTTTTTCAACGAACGGGTCAACTTAACCTTCACTTCCGCCGATAGCGGCACCTACACCGCCACAGTCATAGGCGCGTTCGGCACGCAGGCCGGCACGTTCAACGTTTTGCCTTAGCGATTGCTGCCAGCTCAGTCCTTCTTCGGCAACTTCAGTTCGAGATAGAGTTCGCGGAGTTGCTTGGGCTCGGCTTTGCCGGGCGCCTCGGTCATCAGGTCAACACCCTTGGCCGTCTTCGGAAACGCGATCACGTCGCGGATGCTGGGCGTGTTGCACAGAATCGCATTGAGCCGGTCAAAGCCAAGCGCGATGCCTCCATGCGGTGGCGCGCCGTACTTGAAAGCCTCGAGCATGTAGCCAAACCGCGCTTTGACGATTTCGGGAGGAATTTGCAGCACCTCTTCGAACACCGTCTTTTGCACGTCGGGCTGGTGAATACGAATGGACCCGCCGCCCAGTTCGACGCCGTTCACGACGATGTCGTAGTGCTGACCACGGACCTTCTTTGGGTCGGTCTTGAGAAACGGAATGTCCTCGACCACCGGCGCCGTGAAGGGGTGATGGCTCGAATACCAGCGGTTTTGTTCCTTGTCGAAACTCATCAACGGAAAATCCACAACCCAGAGAAATTCAAAGCGGTCGGCGGGAATCGTCAGCTTCCCCTGCCCTTTCAAGATCTCGGCGCAGTAAAGCCGGATCTTGCCCAGGATTTCGCACGCGTTGAGCCATTGGTCGGCGGCGAACAAGATCAAATCACCTTCCTCGATCCTCAGCTTCGCGGTGAGCGCGGCCTTCTCAGCCTCATTGAAAAACTTCACGATGGGCGATTTCCATTCCCCGCCCTCGACCTTGATGAATGCCAGGCCTTTGGCACCAAAGCTCTTCGCGTATTCAGTCATCGTTTCGATCTGACCCTGGGTCGCGCCAGCCATGCCTTTGGCATTGAGCGCCTTCACCACGCCGCCGTTGGCCACCGCGCCGCTGAACACCTTGAACGTGCTGGCGCGGAATTCCTCGGTGAAATCCACGAGTTCCAGGTCGAAGCGCGTGTCCGGCTTGTCAATGCCCCAGCGATTGATGGCTTCCTCGAATTTAATCCGCTTGAACGGCACGGCAATGTCCATGCCCAGCGCCACCTTCCAGATGCGCTTCAACAGCCCTTCGATGATGTTGTAGATGTCCTCGCGCTCGATGAAGCTCATCTCCACGTCAATCTGCGTGAACTCAAGCTGCCGGTCGGCCCGCTGGTCCTCGTCCCGGAAACAACGCGCGATCTGGTAATAACGCTCAACGCCGCCGACCATGAGGATTTGTTTGAACTGCTGCGGCGATTGCGGCAGCGCGTAAAAGGTTCCAGGGTCGCGGCGGTTGGGCACGAGAAATTCCCGCGCCCCCTCGGGTGTGGACTTGAAGAGAATCGGCGTCTCGACTTCCAGAAAACCCTGTTCGTCAAAATACACGCGCGTCGCCGTGGCAACCTTCGAACGCAGACGGAGGTTGCGGGCCATCTCCGGCCGGCGGAGGTCGAGAAAGCGGTATTGCAGCCGCAACTCCTCGTTGACCTTGCTCGCAATTTCCGGGTCATCCACGGGGAACGGCAGGACCTCCGCGTCGTTGAGTACGATGAGTTCCTTCACCAGAACTTCGACCTGCCCGGTGGCGATCTTGGGATTGTCCGTGCCGGCCGGACGTTGCCGGACCTTGCCGATGACCTGGATCACCGACTCGCTGCGGAGCCGGCTCGCACGGTCAAAAATGTCCTTTGCCAGGTCCGACGGATCAAAAACCGTTTGTGTGCGTCCCTCGCGATCGCGGAGGTCAATAAACAGGACGCCCCCGAGATCGCGGCGCGAGTGTACCCAGCCGGCGAGCGTGACCGTCTGCCCGGCGTGTTCCGGCCGGAGTTCGTTGCAGTGATGCGTGCGTTTCATTAAATCGTATTTGGAGTCAAGGCTTCGGCCTGTGGTCCAGTCAGTTCCCGTGGCGGTGCAAGCTGCAGCTCGAACTCCAACGGAACGCGGATGTTGGCGATGAAACGCCCGGATTTCAAAGAGATTTTTTGGCAAAGGCGTCGGGGAAACGCAACTGCGCGCCACCGTGGCTGGGAGAACACGCGGCTGGGAAGCCGCGCTAACCGGCAGGCAGGATGCCCGCCGGCACCGTGGCGGCATCCGTGCCGCCCGTTGATGCGGGGGATGTAAAGTCACTCCCACGGCAGGGCCCGGCCGCGACAGCCGCAATTACTTCGTGGCCGCCGCCGCTTCGCGAGCCGCTTTCAGCTCGGCTTTGGCCGCGGCCAGATCGTGTTGGAACTCGAGACTCTTATCGAGTTCGCGGACGATAGCCTGGGCGAGCGTGCGCCCGGCGTAAATATCCGTGGGAAAATGTTTACCAATCATCACTCGATCCCAGCCAATTTGCCGGCCGATTCCCAGGATCACATCTCGTTGGTCAGGAAACAACTTGGCCAACACCAGCGCCTGGACCGTCCCCACCGTCGAGTGGCCGCTGGGGTAACTGAAGCTGTTCTCGGCTTTGCCATACTTCAAACCAGCATCCACCTGGCAAGGCCGCGCGCGCTTCCAGTATTCCTTCGCCGTGTGCACCGGCTCTTTGATGCTGGCCTTGACCCGGTCAAACAACGCCTCTGTCTTGGGCAAGTTACCCGGTTGAAAGAACGGACCGATGACCGGCGTGAACTTGAAAATCGTGAGCGCGGCGTTTGTTTCCGCCCGCATTTTTTCCTCGGGCGCTGCGGCATGGAAGACCCGTTGCGCCGAAGCCAGGTCCGCCGCCTGTTCGGCGGACTCCGCCACCGGCGGCGGTGGCAACAGCACCAGACCGTCAACCTGTTTGGCCGCCAGATAGGAATCGGCGGCGGTCAGGCGGACGGCAACGGCAAGGAGCGCCAGCCAGCCGGCAATCACACACCGCAGGCGCGGCGAAAAGGCAACGAACGGATAACAGGCTCGTAGAGTCATGGTCATTGAGGAATCGGGTTTGGAAAGACGCGTTGCACGATTTGCCAACCGTAAAACATCCAGAGCACCGCTGCCAGCGCGATGTAGGGACCGTACGGCAGACGCGAAGACCATTCGCGTTTGCGCAGAACGATCAGCGCCACCCCCACGCACGCGCCGATGATGGAGCTGACCATCAGCGAGAAAATGACGGATTGCCAGCCCAGGAACGCGCCGATGGCCGCCATGAATTTCACGTCGCCGAGGCCCATTGCTTCGCGCGGGAGCACCAGTTCCGAAGTCACCACTTCGAGATGCTGGCAGGTTTCGGCGTCCACTTTCTCATCGCCAATGTCCAGGCGCTTCGCCAGCAGCGCCAGCCGGACGCGCACGTCTTGGTAACCCCGATCAATCAACTCCGCCGTGCGCGCCTGCAGGACAACTGCGTCCGAGGCACGGTAAAAAATCTCCTCGTATGGAATCTCCCGGTCGGGCAGGTGCAGCGCGGTTTCGGAAAAAACGACCCGGGTGTCCGTCGGCAGTTCCAGTTTCTGGCGACCGAACATCAATTTGCCCACCCGCAAAACGAGGTAAACGATGCCACCACCGACCGCGAGTCCCAGCACGCTTTGTTTCAAGCTCCCGGTCAACGTGGCTTCGCCGTGCATGACCGGCAGGAAAAATGAGGCGACCAGCCCCGCTCCCATGCCGCCGAACGTGATTTCATCCGGGATGATGAAGTGTTCAAAGTCAATGAACGTTGCCGCGATCAGGCCGGCGAGAAAGACTGAATACACCACAGCGAGCAGGACCGAAACGTGACCGAAATTCAACCAGCACGCCAGAAACGCCACACCGGTCAGCAATTCCACGAGAAAATAGCGGACGGAAATGGGCGCGCCGCAGTTCTTGCATTTGCCCCGCAACGCCAACCAGGTTGCCAGCGGGATGTTGAGAAACCACGGAATGGAGTATTTGCAATGCGGACAATGCGACGGGGGCGAGACAATGCTCATGCCCAGGGGCATTCGGTGGATGCAAACGTTCAGGAAACTGCCGACGCAAGCGCCGAACACGAAGAAGACCAACCCCCAGAACTCGAACGGCACGCGCCCCCAAAGTTCCGGGTCGAAGATGGCTCTGATTGCATCCATGCGTCCCAGCCCTTACCCCTGCCCTCTGCCATCCGATGGGAGAGGGAGAATTATCGCCAGTTGGCGGGCGTGTCGCACATCGGACGACGTTTGTGAGTCAAACACTGCTATCACCTCTCCCAGCGGGAGAGGGTCAGGGTGAGGGAGAACGCCGCGATGAAAATGGACGAGCATGAAAAGGTCAGTGGCCTGCCCCATAAACCTGCGCTTCCAGTGCCTGCCGCATTTCAGCCACCGGCGCCGCCCGGCCACTCCAGATCTCCAGCGCCTTCGCCCCTTGATAAAGCAGCATGCCAATGCCATTGCCCGTGCGACAACCGGCAGCTTTGGCGGTCTTGAGCAGTGCGGTTTCCGCCGGCTGGTAAATCAAGTCATAGACGAAAGCCGCATTGCCGACTGGCCAACGACCCTGGTCCAGTGGCAAAGCATCGCCCGGTTTCAACCCCAGCGGCGTCGCGTTCACCAGCACGTCGGCGCGCTGCGGCTTGTCCGGATAACCGATCTTTACGCTCGTTCCGGGCGCCGCCTTGCCAAGTTCGCGAACCAACTGTTCGACCCGCCCGGCGTCCACATCAATCAACCACAGGGCTTTCACACCGGCGTTGGCCATGCGCAACGCAACCGTACGCCCGGCTCCGCCGGTGCCGATCAGCACAACGCTCGCGCCCGCCAGTTTGAGATTGGGAAACTCCTCGCCCAGCGACAGCACAAACCCCTCGGCGTCCGTGTTGAAACCGTGACTGCGAATTTGTGAAAACTCGCCGCCTTCCCAATTCGCCAGGGGTTGCCATTCGCCCGCGGGCGTTCGAACCTCGAAGCGAACCGTGTTCACGGCGCCGTATTGTTTCGCCCCGTCATCAATGACGTCCACGATGTCCATCGCCAGCACCTTGTGCGGTACAGTAAGGTTCAGCCCGATGTATTTCATCGCCTGCGCTCCGGCAATGGCGGCGCGCAGATCGTTCGGGTGAACTTCAAAAGCGAGATAACGCCACGGCAAACCGAGCTTCGCGATGCCGGCGTTCTGCATGGCCGGCGAGGCGGAATGTTTGATGGGATGGCCATACACCGCGCAATAGCGCGTGCTGGCGTTGATCGGCTCTGAAAACGGTCCGGACATGCGCGAAGTATTGGGCATATCGGACAAACTTCAAAGTTCAAAGTCGCAGCCAGGGTCGCAGCTTAGCGCAACCAGCCCGGCACGCTTGAACACAATGATGAATCCACTGTCGATTAGGTGGATGCTCGTCCGGATTCGTTGAATGAAATTTGCCTCGTTCATCTTGCTGGTCATCGGGTGCATGAATGGCATGGGCCAAACGAACAGTTCGCCCGCGCGGAGCGAATGGCTCTCCCTGCCGCCAACGCAATTGCGCGAGGTCGTCGCAAACGATTCGCCAGCGCGCAAACTACCGAACGACGCATCCAAACTTTCGGACGCACCCGCTGCTCCGGCCACGCCCAGCGAGCCAGCGACGTCGGATTTTCAATCGGACCAAAACCCCGGCCTTTCCCTCGAACATTCGCTGACGTCGAGCCTTGAATCGGACGCGGCGCTTTCTCGGCGGCTGGAGGCGCAGGGCTACCTTGTCCGAAAACAGCCGGAATCGAAGAATTACTTCGTTCGTTCGGTCAACACCATGTTTGACTCCGAACCGATTCGCATCGGTAAAACCACCACCGTAAACTGCCCGCTGGTCACGGCCATCAAAAAGAAGAATCCGCTGTGCCTGCTCAATCCACTGGTGTTGAACATTTCGTGGTGAGGAGACGATCCCGGCCAAAAGCAAAAACGGCGCGGACCAAACCAATCCGCGCCGTTGTTCGCTTGCTGCCGTGAACCTTTGGCAGTTTTATACGTCGTAATACATGAAGAACTCGTAAGGATGCGGGCGCAGCCGCAACGCGTCGTGTTCCTTGCGCTTGTGGCTGATCCACATGTCAATGAAGTCGCTCGTGAACACGTCGCCCTTGAGCAGAAACTCGTGGTCCTTCTCCAGGCAGTTGAGTGCTTCGTCCAGGCTGCCGGCCACGTTGGGCACCTTCTTCAGTTCCTCGGGCGGCAGTTCGTAGATGTTTTTGTCGAGCGGTTCGCCCGGATCAATCTTGTTCTGGATGCCGTCCAAACCGGCCATGAGCAGCGCCGCGAACGCGAGATACGGATTCGCCGCCGGATCGGGCGGGCGGTATTCGAGGCGCTTGGCCTTCGGATTCTCGCTGTAGGTCGGTATGCGGATGGCCGCCGAACGGTTGCGGCTGCTGTAGGCGAGGTTGACCGGCGCTTCGTAACCGGGCACGAGGCGCTTGTAGCTGTTCGTGGTCGGATTGCAAATCGCGCAAAGGGCCTTCGCGTGTTTGAGCAGGCCGCCGGCGTAGTAAAGCGCCTGCTTGCTCAAGCCGGCGTATTCATTGCCGGCGAACAGCGGTTTGCCCTTCTTCCACAATGACTGGTGCGTGTGCATGCCGCTGCCGTTGTCGCCGAAGAGCGGCTTGGGCATGAAGCACGCGCTCTTGCCGTGCTTGCGCGCCACGTTTTTCACGACGTATTTGTAAAGCATCATGATGTCGGCGGCGCGGACGAGCGTGTCGAAACGGTAATCAATCTCCGCCTGGCCTGCCGTGGCGACCTCGTGGTGTTGACGTTCGATGTGAATGCCGAGCTCCTCCATCATCAGGCTCATCTCGGTGCGGATGTCCTGCTGGGTGTCGGACGGAGCGACGGGGAAATAGCCTTCCTTGTGGCGGATCTTGTAGCCGAGGTTGGGCATTTCATCGCGACCGGTGTTCCAGATCGCCTCGTCCGAATCCACACTGTAAAACGTGCCGTTGCTCTTGGCGTCGTATTGCACGTTGTCGAAAATGAAAAACTCCGCTTCCGGTCCGAAGACGGCCGTGTCAGCCGCGCCGGTGGAACTGAGATATTTTTCGGCGCGCTGCGCGATGCCGCGCGGGTCACGGTTGTAGGCTTCCTTCGTCCCGGTTTCGGCAATCGTGCAGGTCAGTGACAGGGTCGGCACGGCGCAGAACGGATCAATGAACGCCGTGGCCGGGTCGGGCATGGCGAGCATGTCCGACGCCTCGATGCTTTTCCAGCCGCGGATGCTCGAGCCGTCGAAGCCAAGTCCTTCGCTGAAGATTTCCTCGTTCAGTTCCCGGATGGGACAACTGAAATGCTGCCAGGTGCCGAAGGTGTCCACGAATTTGATGTCCATCATTTTCGCGCCGGCCTTCTTGGCCATTTCGATCACACTCTTGGGTGTACTCATACTTTCTTTTGATTTGTTTTGGTTTGGTTTTGGTTCACTGCAAATCGCAAGGTCAGACCGGGGGTTTTGTCACCTCGACCGGTCTGACCTGGGCGAAAATTCGCGTCAGTCTATGAATTTGGTTGGTTACGTCAATTTCCGATATCAACCCTATCCCCGGGCGGCGTGGTAGCCTTCCTCGCCGTGTTCGGCCAGGTCGAGGCCCGACACTTCCACTTCCTCGCTCGGCCGCAGGCCGATGGTCACCTTGACAATGAAGGCGATGATCGTGGTGGCCACCACGGACAAAACCAGCGTCAACAAGATCGCCTTGATTTGGGCCCCGATGAGACCTTCTTTCACGTTGCCCACGACCGAATTGACCTTGGGATCAGCCAGAAATCCGGTCAACAACGCCCCGAGCGTTCCACCCACGCCATGCACCCCAAAGGTATCGAGCGCGTCGTCGTAGCCGAGCCAGGCTTTGAGCTTCCAGCAAGCGAGGAACGGGACGAGGCCGGCCGCAATCCCGATGATCATGGCGCCGTTGGTGTTGACAAAACCGCAGGCCGGCGTGATGACCACCAATCCGGCCACAATCCCGGAACAAAAGCCTAGGACACTCGGCTTGCCTTTGACCACCCATTCCGCCATCGCCCACACGAAACCAGCGGTGGCGGCGGCGAGCGTGGTGGTGGTGAAAGCTTGCGCGGCAATGCCGTCCGCCGCCAGCGCGCTGCCGGCGTTGAAACCGTACCAGCCCACCCACAGCATGCCCGTGCCCACCATACAAAGCACCATGCTGTGCGGGGCCATGGGTTCTTTCGGAAAACCCAGGCGCTTGCCGAGGATCAAACACAGAATCAAAGCCGACCACCCCGAGGACATGTGAACCACTGTGCCGCCGGCGAAATCCAGCGCCTTGATTTTTGCTGCCGGGTTCAACGGACCGCACATGAGACCGTCCGCAGCCCAAACCATGTGAGCCAGCGGGAAGTAAACAATAAACATCCACAAGGTAATGAACAGGAGGATGGCACTAAACTTCATGCGCTCGGCAATTGCGCCGATGATGAGCGCCGGGGTGATGATCGCAAAGGTGAGTTGGAAAATCGCCCATACGTTGTTGGAGATCCAATTACTCCCCTGTCCGACCCCGCTCCCATCCAGTCCTTTGAAAAAGACATAATCAAACCCGCCAATGAACGATTTGCCAGCACCGAACGACAGGCTGTACCCGCAAATCCACCAAAGGATGGTCACCAAGCCCGCGATGCCAAGGCATTGCGCCATCACCGACAGAACATTCTTCCGGCGCACGAGCCCGCCGTAAAACAGGGCCAGACCGGGAAGGGTCATGAACAGAACCAGCGCCGTGGAAGTCATTTGCCACGCATTGTGCCCCGGCCCCGGCCCGGCAATTTTGGAAGGAGCATTTGTAGAACCATTCCGCGCGGTGTTGTTAACGTAAGCCTCAAGGTCCTCGAGCCGTTCCTGCATGGAACGTTCGGGCGCCGGCGCCGGTGAAGCCTGCGCAAAACCGATTCTTGGGCTGGCCATTAGTATGGCCGCAACGATGCTGAACAACGTGATGATTTTCTTCATTGGATTTGTAAATTGGGAATGAGCTGTCTGTTTGCTTAAATGGCCTGGTCGCCTTTCTCGTCCGTGCGGATTCGCACCGCCTGTTCAACCGATGACACAAAAACCTTGCCGTCACCGATCTTGCCGGTCTTGGCCGCCTTGACGATCGCGCCCACCGCGGCTTCAACGCGCCCGTCAGGCACAACCAGTTCGAGTTTGATTTTCGGCAGGAAGTCCACGGTGTATTCGCTGCCACGGTAAATTTCCGTGTGGCCCTTTTGTCGGCCAAAACCCTTGACCTCACTGACCGTCATGCCTTCAATCCCAATCTCCCCCAAGGAATCTTTTACTTCCTCGAGCTTGAATGGTTTGATTATCGCTTCGATTTTCTTCATAGGTTTGTTGTCCGTACCAAGCTGCAAATATGTTGCTTTCAGGCGTTGGTTAGTACGCCCGCGCGTCCTAAGCACTGCCGATGCCACAAGGCGATTTGGAATGGTTGCACACCAGGAAACCCCTTGTTTACGGGCGCTTTGCCGCATCGGACGAAAGTGCGGCGGCGGTTTGAAGTGTTGTGATTTGCACACCCAAGAAATTCTTCGCCACACAAACGCATCGAGCGAAATCAATGGGATTTGCGGCGCTCGGGGCCGCGGAACTGACCGCTAGCCCGGGTTGGACCTGCAACCTTGCCGTTTCGGACTTCCGCTCTCAGCCGTGAATGACTAACTGAATGTTCTCCGGCAAATCCTTGGCCACGCGATTGGCCACATCGCCCTTGAACATCTGCGCCAGCGTCCGGCGATGCCGCGCTCCCAGCATCAGGAAGTCAATGCCCAGCGTGGCGGACAGATCGAGAATGGTCGCGGCCGGGTCTTCGCTCACGGAATACAGCGGCACAACCGGCACATTGTTCTGCCGGCCCAACTCCGTCATGCTGGTCATGATCTTCGAGGCATCGGGGTCATCCTGCCACTTGGGCCGCTCATTGGTTTCCAAAGGACCGGGCAGCGTCACCGCCAGTTCCTTCACGTAGAGGACATACAAGGTGCCCTGCCGCAAACGCGCTTCTTCGAGGGCAAAGCCCAACACTGGCGTCAGCCCGCGGGCGGCCACGAGAATGGACTGGCCGGGACTGAGGTTGATCTTGAAATCAGGCACTAGTTCCGGCGCCATGCTGGGCACGAGATGCTCCGGCACCGTGACGGTGCGCAGACCCGCGCGCCGTTGCGACCAGGCGCGCAAACCCAATCCCGCGCCGACAATACAGACGATGAAAAAGAGCGCGTCGGGTTTCGTTTTCGCGATGGTCAGTTCGATGGGAACAAGGATTAGGAACGTCGCCATCAACAGGCACCGCTCGGGCAGGTTCAATTTCAGCCGTTTGTTGAAACTGCACGATCCCAGGTTGAGGGTGATGGCACCCACCACGCCGATGGCATACAAGCCGGCCAGCGATTCGAGATTGTTCGCCAGCAAAACCACGATGATCGGTAGCGAAACCGAAATCATGAGTGGCACCCACGGCACACCGTGGGAATTGAGCCGCGTGAAATTCCGGGGCATCTCGCCGTCACGCGCCGTCATGTAAAGCAAACCGATCAACGCGGCCACCGCCGTATTGACGGCGCTCAACAGCAACATGCCCACCACGATCCCCACCAGGATGCCGAACACCCGGCCAAATAAAGGGCCAAAAGCCAGTTCGCCGTAGTGCTCGCCGAGGAAGCGCATCATGTCCTCCCACCGGGTGTCCATCTGCGGCTTCAGTTCCACTGGCAACGACAGCATTGCCCAGCCCAGCAGCGCCGTGCCGAACACCACTTCAATCGCCACCACCACGATCGCGGTCGTTGAAGCACGTCCGACTCGGGGTTGTTCCATGGTCGCGCCGGGATCCAGTTTGAGCACACCCGTCAGATTTGCGATGGATTCCACGCCGCTCAACGCGAGGATCACACCTACGAACGCCACCCAGTTTTTACCGAAGCTGTCGTGTGAAGGCTCCAAGTGGGCGGTGGAAAGGTGAGGAAAACTGAACGCAATGATAGCCACCACCACCACCACCATCGGCACGGCCAGAGACATCGCGAAACTGCCGCTGTGTTTCGGGCCAAAATAGTTCAGCGCGCCGACGAGCAAAATGATCCCTACCGTCGCCCATCCCACAAATTCCTTGGGCACACCGAAGTAGCTCATGGCGGCCCAACCGCTCAACGCCGCGGTGACAGTCAAATCCGCCACCAGTAACAATGCCCCCATGACCGCGAGCAAACGGCTTTGGCTGCGCGCCGCGGAATAAACGCCCCCGCCGTCGGGAAAATGTCGACAGACAACAATGTAATTGAACGCGACGAGCGCCGTGAGCGCGCAAACCGCGAGGATGATGGGCAATGCGGCATACGCTGCGGCCACAAATGCCAACCCGATAACGTAGGCTTTGCTGGTGCCCCAGTCGCCGTAGAGCAATCCGGCGGCGCGTTGCCAGTCAACGTTGCGTGGACGATGAACGCCGGAGCCTTGCATGGTTCAAGCAAGAAAACCGACCCGCATTGCGTACGAAGTCATAGCGTGGTCTGCCAGGAGCAAACTCATGTGAGGCCTGATAATGGCCGGAGCGCGATGAAGCTCAAAGCTCAAATTTCACACTGAAAGAGGAATCCGGACTATTGAGGTTAAAAATGGTCGGAGCGACAGGATTCGAACCTGCGACGTCTTGCTCCCAAAGCAAGTGCTCTAGCCAGGCTGAGCTACGCTCCGACGACCGACGCCATGATTGCATGAAAATCGGCTGGCGCAATGTCTTTCTTGGGCGTCAAAGAAACGCCGCCGGCAAAAACAATCACGTCTTTCAGTCTCCCCACGAATGAAAGCGCAATTTGAACCGGTGCTGCGATTGTATGGAGCGCGAAGTTGAAGCGCGAAAGCGTCCAAGATTTGCAGGCCATTACCTGATTAGTCGGCACTCTCGTAACGCTGCTCACTTGGTAGAATTGGGCCGCCGGCAGTGCGTCAAGGTCGGCCCGAAAGTCACGATTAGAGCAAGAGCGAGATGGGCGCAGGGTGTGAATATCCAGCCGGCAAAAAAGCGAAGGCAGGCCGATACGAAAAACACTAGCGCCAACGTGTATCTCACTCTCGCGTCGTGCGTAAACCTCAACAGAACCAACGCTAGGGCAACATACCCAATGACAATGAGCGCATTCAGTGCGTTCATGGCGACACCTAACAGTTATTGGATTTTAGTTTTATAGCCAATCCTGCATCTCGGATTTGACTTTGCGCTTGGAAAGAGTCCCTGTCCAGAGGAATTTGGGGACGAAATGATGTCTGAACACCGCGGCGCAAAGGCCGCAAAATTGGTTCGTGGTTCTCCGCCGGGGATTTTAATTTTGCTCGCAATCTTCTGCACTTGGGGCCAACCCACGCTCGCTGATTTTCACGTTTCGCCCAAAGGCAAGGATTCCAACGCCGGCACAAAGCGCGCGCCATTCGCGACGCTCGAGCGGGCGCGGGATGCCGTCAGTATGCTCAAGCAAACTTCCGGCCTCCCAAACGGCGGTGTGACGGTGTGGATTCACAAGGGCGATTATCCGCTGACGCAAAGCTTCATACTGACTGATCTCGACAGCGGTGAACCGGGTCGGCCGATTGTCTATCGCACCGTGCCCGGTGAGAAAGTTCAGCTCTCGGGTGGACATTCATTGCCCGCCAGGTCGTTCCACCTGGTTAAGAACCCGGGTGTGCTGGCAGGATTGGATGCGGGAGCGCGTGGAAAAGTGTTGAGCGTGGATTTGACCGCGCTTGGCGTCACGAACCTCGGCACGTTTCCCGACCAATTCAGCGGCGCGGTGTTGTTGCCCGAACTGTTTTTCAATGATGAACGCATGACGCTGGCGCAGTGGCCAAATGAGGGTTGGGTGGAGTTTACCAACGTCATCGAGAGCGGCCCGGCCGAGTGGCGCAAATACGCTTCCGCCAAACCCGGTCAGTTCGAGTTCATCAACGACCGGCTGGAACGATGGCACAATGCGCCCGCCGTCTGGCTGAACGGCTACTGGTGTTTTGATTGGGCCAGCGAAACAATTCGCGTCGGCGAAATTGATCCGCGGCAACATCGCATCACTCTTGCCCGGAAGCACGTCTATGGTCTCGGCCAAGGCAATCCGGGCGGGCGGCGGTTCGTCGCGGTAAACTTGCTCGAAGAACTGGATCGTCCCGGCGAATATTTCATAGACCGAACCGCGGGGACACTTTACTTCTGGCCGCCCGGCTCGCTGCGCAAGGGCCAGGCAATCCTTTCAACTCTCGCCGAGCCGGTTGTATCGCTGCATAACGTGTCCCACGTCACGCTGCGTGGCCTCACGGTGATGGACTGTGTCGGCACCGGGATTTTGGTGAATGGCGGACGCGAAAATCAGATCGCCGCCTGTCGCGTGCTTAACACGGGCCGGGACGGCGTTGTGGTCGAGGGCGGCGAGCTACACCGCGTCGCGGCCTGCGAAATTTCCGACAACGGCACCGCCGGGCTGCGGATGACGGGTGGCGACCGCAAAACGCTCACGCCCTGCGGACATGAAGCGGTCAACAATCACATCCATCACGTGTCCGGCCGGCAACGCACGGGCGCCGGGCACATCCACATTGGCGGCGTGGGGGTTCGATTGGCGCATAATCTCATCCACGACGGTCCGCATCAGGCCATCTGGCTGGCGGGCAACGACCACGTGATCGAGTTCAACGAGGTCCATCACACCGGCATGGAGAGTGATGACTGCGGTGCGTTCTACATGGGCCGCAATCCGTCCGAGCGAGGCTCGGTTCTACGTTACAACTACTGGCACGATACGGGCAGCCCGCGCGCCCACGGCAGTTGCGCGGTTTATTTCGACGACGGGGCCGGCGGGCAGACGGTTTTTGGAAACGTTTTCCATCGCGCGGCCGGCGGGAAGTTCGGTGCCGTCTTTTCGCACGGCGGACATGACAATCTCGCGATCAACAACATCTTCGTTGATTGTCCGCTCGCGTTTGGCAGCGCACCATGGCCGGACAAACTCTGGAAAGAATGGCTGGCGGGCGAATACTTCCAGCCGCGACTGCTCCAGGAGGTGGATATCACGCGTCCGCCCTATACGGACCGGTACCCAGAACTGAAAGGCTTCATGGATTTCCACGGCGAACCGCGAATGAATTTTGCCTCCAACAACGTGGTGTTCAGTTGCCGGCAAATTGCCACCGGCAATTGGGTGGCCACCAACAATTTCATCACCAGGAGCGATCCCGGCTTTGTGAAGGCGCAGGCGAAGAATTTCCAGTTGCGGGAGGACTCGGTGGTGTTTCAAAGGCTGCCCGGGTTTCAGCGCATTCCGTTCGAGCGGATCGGTTTGCGCCGCGACCAGCTGCGGAAAGAAGTCGAGCGGCACTGAAAGGCAAGCCCAGGCGACGCCAGTCGCCGGCTCCGCCATTGACACGCTGCGATCCGAATTGCCAGTCTTTCCGCCATGAATATGAAAACTCTTCGCCCATTTATCGCAGTCTCGTTGATCACGGCGGCGCTGGCCACCCAGGCCTGCGCCCAATCGTCGCCCGCTTCAGCCGATCGGGCCAACACGGCCATCGTCCCCGTGATGCACACCGGCCAACGCACGGAGACCGTGCTGCAAACGGCGAAGGACCATCCCGGCAAGTGCGACATCGTGTTCATCGGCGATTCGATTACCCAGGGCTGGGAAGGCAGTGGAAAAAAGGTCTGGCAGAAATATTACGGCCACCGCAAATGCCTGAACTTTGGCGTGAGTGGAGATCGCACGCAGCACGTGCTTTGGCGCTTCGAGCATGGCCAGTTGGATGGCGTTGAACCCAAAGTTGCGGTGCTGATGATCGGCACGAACAATTCCAACAAGGATGACAACTCCGAGGCCGACATCCTCGCGGGCGTGCAACTCATCGTGAAACAAATCCGCGAGCGCCTGCCCAAGACAAAGATCATCGTGGTCGGCATCTTCCCCCGCGGCCAAACCTTCACTACCCAACGGGGAAAAATTCTCCAGGTCAACCAGGCGCTGGCAAAACTGGCCGACGACAAAATGATTTACTACATAGACTTCGGGTCGCAACTCATCGAGCCGGATGGCTCCATCCCTAAGGCCATCATGCCGGATTACCTGCACTTGAGCGAGCAGGGTTACGAAGTATGGGCGCAAGCCATCGAACCCGCGCTGAAGAAGCTGCTTTAACGGCCTGAGCCATCGAGCACTTCTAGAATTGACTCGCGCAAGGCCGCGACCATCCGCTGTGTTTGTGTGACCGTCGTGCAATATGGCGGCATCAGCACGATGACATTCCCGATGGGGCGCGTTAGCACGCCTCTTCGTGCCATTGCTTCGCAGACACGGGTACCGGCTTGTTCGCGCAAATCGAATGGCGCCCGTGTGCGCCAGTCACGGACCAGTTCCACACCAACGATCAAACCGACCTGGCGGATGTCGCCCACGTTGGGGAGTGACCAAAGCGACTCCAGTTCTCCGGTCAAGGCCGCTTCGAGTGCCGTGCGCTTTACGATGGACTCCTGGCCTTGCAGAATTTCCAGGGACGCAAGGGCCGCACTCGCGCCGAGTTGATTGGCCGTGTAACTGTGGCCGTGGAAAAAAGTTTTGAACTCCCGATATTCGCCGAGAAAGGCGTTGAAGACTTTCTGCGTGGTGAGCGTGGCCGCCATCGGCAGGTAACCTCCGGTCAACCCTTTGGCGAGCGCGAGAAAATCTGGTTGGACGCCCGCATGCTGGCAGGCGAACAAATCTCCGTGGCTGCGTTCGTAAGAACGCGGCAAATCTTTTCTTGACGAAGTTAGCCGCGAACTCACGTTCGCAGCCCCGCCGCATCGTCCAAACCCCGTCATCACTTCATCCGCAACCAGCAGCGCACCTTGACCGCGCGCAATGTCCGTCACCTGCCTCAACCACCCGTTTGGCTGCGGAATCATTCCCGCTGCGCCTTGGAGCAAAGGTTCGAAAACAAACGCGGCGTAGGAATTGCCTTTCCGCTTCTGCATCTTGAATTTCTTCGCAACGGCGCCGACACACTCCCAGCTGCACTTGCGATAGTCACGCGCATCCGCTCGCTCCGGTTTCGCGCGATTGAACGGGCAGCGATAGCAGTACGGCGACATCACCTGATCGGTTTTGAACAGCAGGCCGGAGTAAGCCTTGTGAAAAAGGTCCACATGGCCCAGCGCCACGGCGCCCAGCGTGTCGCCGTGATAAGCGCCTTCAAGCGAGAGGAATCTTGGCCTTGATTTTGGCCCGCGCGTCCGGCGGGTAAACTCGTATGCCAACTTGAGCGCGACTTCCATTGCGGTCGAGCCGTCGTCGGAAAAGAAGACTCTTTCCAACATCCCGGAGGGACGAGTTATACGAGTCCCGGAACCCGACTGGGAACGAATGGGACTCGTGTAACTCGTCCCTCTGAAATCGGACGGATTAGCGGCTATCACCAGTCTCCGCGCCAACAAGGCGGCCGGTTCATTAGCCAATCCCAACGCCGAGCTGTGAGAAATCCGATTGAGTTGTCGTTGGATGGCGCGATTGAGCTTCGGATGATTGTGCCCGTGCAGATTGGTCCAGATGGACGAGTTGGCATCGAAATATTCCCGACCCCGCGCGTCCCGCAGCACCGCGCCTTCGCCTTCAACAATCACAATCGGCTCGCGTTTGAGCCAGTCGCGCATCTGCGTGAACGGATGCCAGACAAATTGGTGGTCGAGTTGGGCGAGCTGGTGCATGGGTCAGTCTGGAAGGTGGAGCTCAGACTGAGCCGCTTTCAGCGCCATGATTAGATGGGCGAGGTCGTCGCTCGTGTGGGCTGCGCTCAAAGTCACACGCAAGCGGGCGGCGCCGCGGGCGACCGTCGGATAGCGAACGGCGGGAATGAACAGACCGCGAGCGCGCAGGTCGGCCGCGAGTTTCATGGCTTTTGCTTCGTCACCCACGAGAATCGGAATGATGGCGCTGTTGGTTCGTGAATCGGGCCGGGAAAGGCCCGCGCGAAGTTCACTCGCGCGTTGCCAAAGAAGTTTACACCGCTCGGCGCCCGCATTGGCTTGAACCAGCCGGACCGCCGCGGTGGCCGCGCCGGCGGCGGCGGGTACCGGCGCGGTCGAAAAAATAAAACTTCGTGCCCGGTTGACCAGGTAATCAATCAACTGGCGCGATCCGCAAAGGTAACCACCGCTCGCGCCCAGCGCCTTGCCGAGCGTGCCCATCTGGATTTCGATCTGTTCGGCCACCGCAAATTCTTCAGCGAGACCGCGGCGGTTGGCGCCATACAACCCCGTGGCATGGGCCTCGTCCACCATTAACCAGGCTCCGTATTGCTGCTTGAGGGCGACAATCCCGGATAGCGGTGCGGCGTCCCCGTCCATGCTGAAAATACTTTCGGTGACGATCAAGGTGCGCGGTGGTTGGAGTTCACGCTTTAGCGTGTTCGGGGACAAGCTGAAGCTCGAACTCCAACTCTTTCGCTGCGCTGCCGACCATTTCAGAATCTTTCTCAAATCGTCGAGATCGTTATGCTTGAACACGCGCAATTTCGCCCCGCTCAATCGCGCTGCGTCCACAATGCAGGCGTGAACGAGCCTGTCCACGATGATGATGTCGTCCTTGCCGAGCAGTGCGGTGATCGTGCCCAGGGCGGTGGCATAACCGGATGAAAACACCAGCGCGGCCTCCGTGCCTTTGAACGCGGCGAGAGTTTCCTCAAGTTCATGGTGCGGCGCGAGCGACCCGCAAATCAGGCGCGCCGAGCCGCTGCCGGCGCCGTACTTTTCCGCGGCGCGAATGGCCGCTTCTTTCAGCGCCGGGTGATTGGCCAGTCCGAGATAATCGTTGGAGGAAAAGTTTAAAAGCGTCTGGCCGCCCGCTTCGATGCGGGTTCCCGGCGGCGAATCCACCCGGCGCAGTTCGCGATACAGTCCCTGTTCGCGGATCGCTGTCAACTGCTGTTCGATGGCTTGTTCGAAGTTCGCCATGTCGCGTGGGCCCTTCAAAAAAGCGCGGGTTGCTGCATGAACCGGGGTGCAAGGGCCCATTGGCCGCCAATCATGCTGCCGTTCACGTCGCCTTCATGATGCAGGACCGCCTCGAAGCTGTCCGCATTCCTGCCCGGCCAGGGCAACACGACGATATCCGCGTTCGCGCCCCGGGTCAGTTCGCCGGCCTTGCCCCGCAGGCCGAGGGCCCGGGCGCCATTGACGGTGGCCATTTCCAAAATGCGCCGGGGCGACACACCGGGATGTTTCCCGGCGAAAGCGCGCATTTCCAAAAACAGATTCAACTCCAGTTGCGTACAGGGATGCTTGCGCACCGTCGCCAGGCTGTCCGTGCCGAGGCAAAGGTTCACGCCCGCCTTCGCCAACGCGCGCCGAGGGAACTCCGCATGCCGGAAGTAATCATGACTGCGGGGACAATGCACGACGCTGACGCGTTTGCGTCCGAGCAGTTCGGCATCGCCCGGGGCGAGATGATTGACGTGCACCGCCAGCAGGTTTGAACCGAGCAGCCGGTTTTTGACCAGATGTTGCACCGGCGAACCTCCGCCGCAATCAGCCATGTCCCGCTGGCTGCGCATCAGCCAGTCAAACATCTCGCCCCGACCTTGCGTGAACATTTCAAACTCGGTGGCGGATTCAGCCACGTGCGTGACGACGCGCCAGCGCCGTCGCCGCGCTGCGGCGGCGATGAGCTTGATCAATTTCGACGTAGTTGAGTAGGGCGCGTGCGGTGACAACCCGGCGGCGCAGCGCCCCGGCGACAGCGAGTCAATCTTCTCCGCCATCTCGGCGAGGATGGTCTTGGGTTCACGGCGGCTGCGAACCCCGGTCATTTCCAGAAACGAAAACACCCGCAACGGCGTGCTGCGCCACAAATCAGGCAGTAGTTGCGGCACCGCTTCGATGTCGGCCACCGTGGTCGTGCCGGTGCGTAACAGCATCCGCGCCCCGTCGAGCCACGATTTTGCGAAGTCGGAATAAGTCCAGCACGACTTCTCGGTGGTGATGCTTTTGATCCAGTCGCAAAAGCTTTTCGTCGGCGGAAACATCCCGGCCATCCCGGTGTAATCGAGGTGGCAATGTGCGTTGACCAGTCCGGGCAGCAGGATGGAATCGCCGAGATCAACGACCCAGCCGGAATACGTTCGCCGGATCGAACGCCAGCGGCCCACAGCGGCGATGCGGTCGCAGCCAACGACCACTGCGCCGTCTTCGATGGGCCCGCGCCGGATGGGAACAACGACGCGGGCGCGGAGGATAAGGAGGGGCTGAGGGTTGAGCGTCGAGGATTGAGAGCGTTTCGGCACGGTGGGCTGTTTTTAGTCCATCAAGCATTCACCCTCGACTCTCGACCAACTGTCAGGCGCCGCGCTGTTTGCGATGTTCCTTCTCGCGCGCCGCCTGTTTGTGCCATCGCTCGAGGGTCCTTTTATGGCGCTTGCGGATTTGTTGTTCGATTTTCTTCGCAACCAGATCAATGGCGGCGTACAGGTCGCTTTCGCGGTCTTCGGCAAACAAATCCGGGCCCGGGACGGCCAGGCGGATGGAGCACGAGAACTGTCGTTCCGGCGCGCGAGTATGGTCGTGTTCCAACGTGACACGTGCGTCAATGGTGCGTTTGTCGAAATGATCGAGCTTTTCCAGTTTGGCCACCACGTGGTCCTCAATCGCTTTGGTGAGGGTCACGTTGTGCGGGATGATAATGAGTTTCATGTTGCCAGATAGTTCCTGCACCAAAATAGACTGCGCGCCGAGTAATGCAAGCGCCGACGCTGTGGGAAGGCTTGAACTCTGTGGCAGATCGTTTTTAATCTGCCGCGTGCCAACCAAAGTCATCGCGGTCGCCAACCAGAAGGGCGGCGTCGGAAAAACCACCACGGCTGTGAATCTCGCGGCGTGTGTGGCCGCCGCCGGTCGGCGCGTGCTGTTGTTCGATCTCGACCCGCAGGCGAACGCCACGAGCGGCTTGGGCCTGGAAAAGACCGAAGGCGACAGCGCCTATCGTGTCTTGCTCGGCGAAGGCGGCCTGCTGGACAAGATCAAAACCACAGCCTTCGAGCGGTTGGAAGTCATCCCGAGCGAAGTGGACTTGTGCGGCGTGGACGTGGAACTGGCCCGGTCGGAAAATCATTTGCGCCGGGTGGCGGACGCGCTGCAGCCGGTGCGGGAGTCGGGGCGATACGATCTGGTGCTGGTGGATTGCCCGCCGTCATTGGGAATTTTGACGCTGAATGCGCTGGCGGCGTCCGATGGATTGTTGGTGCCATTGCAATGCGAATATTACTCCCTCGAAGGCATCACCATGCTCAACCGCGTGCTAAACCAGTTGCGCGCAGCCGGTGTTAATCCGCACCTCGAAATTTTCGGCGTGGTAATGACGATGTACGATGGACGCACCCGGCTGTCGCAAGAGGTGGTGACGGAGGTGCGCGGACAACTGGGGGAACGCGTGTTTCAGACGGCGATTCCGCGCAGCACGAAGCTCGCGGAAGCCCCCAGCTTCGGCAAACCGATCATCCACTACGATAAATACAGCGCCAGCGCGGCAGCCTACGAGGTTTTCGCGCAGGAAGTGATGGAGCGGTTAGGTTTCTAATTCCGCCTTGATCAACCGACTGAAGCCACCGCAACGAGAACAACGGCTTTTGCGGTTGAGTTGATTCATCAGTCGTGAAATGAGCAAGAAGAGTCTGTATCTGCTGGCTGTCGCGGTCGTGTTCGTTGCCGGAACGATGCTGGCGTGGCGTTTTTTCCGACCTGATCCTGTTTATCGCGGAAAGCGACTGAGTTCCTGGATTCGCGAAGTATCGCATGTCGCTAAACTGAACACTAACTTTGTGCCACGTGAAGTTACGCTCTCCGCGTCTGATGTTCTTCAACCCCTAATCGCATCTGCATCCGAAACAAACGAGACCCTCTTTTCGAGCGAACAGACGGCGCTTCGCTTTTCATACGAAACGCGGGACCTCTATCCCCGAGTGCCTTCTGGCAAGATCAGACCACCTCCCCCTCTGGTTGCAAAGCGACCAACCATCGAGCAGTCGCAAGTTCTCAATACGGATCAGCACACTGATTCAGAGCGTGACTGCTTAAACGCAATTCGAGCCCTCGGCCCGGACGCGATGCGCGTCGTTTTGAGAATGTTGGAAAAGGACGACCTGGAACTGAACCGAAGAGCAGCCTGGGCTTTGGGCGAAATCGGTCCGATCTCGCCACACGTCATGCCGGCATTGGTAAGGATGTACCAAAGCCGTGATACGCCCGTCAAACGAGGGTGGTTTTGGTTGTGGGAAAGGCTGCCGCCCGCGCTCAGAAAACTATTCTCGCCGCCCACATCGCATGTCGCAGAGCGCCGCAATTGCGCGGCGCGAGCGATTATAAAGATCGCCACCCACCATCGCTTTGCCGGTCCGTCAGATTCGGGCAGGCCGAATCCTGCACAGGCTGGCATTGACGCGTTCATTGCCGACTTGAACAATCCTGATTGGCGTGTGAAGCGGGAAACAGTCGTTTATCTTGCTGACCTTGGGCTGGACGCGCGCGGTGCCATTCCTGAACTGGTGAGGCGTCTGGCCGATAAAGGACAAATGCCGATGCTACGCGAGGAATATGCGCGCACGCTGGGCAAAATCGGCGTCGCTTCTACCGAAGTCATCTCAGTACTGGTCGAAGCCGCTGACGACCGTTGGGATTTGACAAGTGATGCGGCGATCAAGTCGCTTGGGGCTCTGGGATCTACTGCGAAAACTGCCGTGCCGTATCTCCTCACCAACGCGCTGCAAAATCCGGATGCGGGAACGCGGCGTCGGGCGTATGATGCGCTTTATCGTATTGATCCAGAAGCGATTCGCAATTTGCATCGAGAAAGTGGTCCCCAGATTGAAGGACGAGGCCGGTACCGTGGTCAATAGTGTTTCGTGATAACGATTATGAATAAACAAACGCCAAATGTGTGGGCAAAGCCCGGTCATCCTGGAAGGCTCGTTGCGGTCTGTGTCCTCGCAGCAGGTTTGACAGGGATCGTGGAGGCATGGGCCGCCGACTGGCCGCAGTATCGCGGCCCGAATCACGACGGTTCGACTGCGGAAAGGATTTTGACCGATTGGCCGAAGGAAGGACCACGCGTTGTATGGAAGGCCGAGTTGGGGCCGAGCTTCGGGTCGTTTGCCGTGAGCGGCGGAAAGGCGTTTTGCTTCATCCAACGAAAGGTGGATGGCGAGGACAAGGAAGTCGCCGTCGCGCTGGATGCGAACACCGGCAAGGAACTTTGGGCCACGCCGTTGGGCAAGGCCACCTACGATCACCAGGGCGGCGACGGCCCCCGCTCTACACCGACGGTGGATGGCAACCGCGTTTACCTCATCGGCGCCTACCTCGTCCTCACGTGTCTCGATGCGGCAACCGGCGCGATCCTCTGGCAGCATGATCTGGTCAAGGAACACAGTGGCCGCGTTCCCGAGTGGAAAAGCGCCGCCTCGCCGATTCTCGCCGAAGATCTGATTTTCGTGAATGCGGGCGGTCCTGGACAGGCGTTGCTGGCGTTCAACAAGACCGACGGCAAGGTGGTTTGGAAAGGCCAGGACGACAAACCCACACACTCCTCCCCTGTTCCAGCAACGATTCACGGTGTGCCACAAATTATTTTCTTCACGCAAAGCGGCCTGGTTTCCGTGACACCCGGGAAGGGCGAGGTGCTTTGGCGTTTTCCTTTTCCTTTTCGGACTTCGACAGCCGCATCGCCGGTGGTATGGCAGGACATCGTGTATTGCTCGGCCGGTTACGGCGTGGGCGGCGGTGCGTGTCGCGTCACCAAGACGGAAACGGGTTTTGAAGCCCGCGAAATCTGGCGGGACAAGAACGTGATCAGCCACTGGTCAACGCCCGTCTGCAAGGATGGTCATCTGTATGCCATCATCGGTTTCAAGCAGTTCGGCACGGCGCCGCTCAAGTGCATTGACATTTCGACCGGCAAGGAAAAGTGGTCGCAGTCGGGTTTCGGTTCGGGCAGCGGAACAATCCTGGTCAACGACGGTGTGCTGGTGCAAGCCGACCGCGGTCCGCTCGTGCTGGTGGCCGCGAAGCCGGACGGTTACCAGGAGCTCGCCCGGGCGCAGATTCTCGGCGGCAAGTGCTGGACGATGCCGGTGGTCAGCAATGGGCGAATCTACGAACGCAACACTAAGGAAGGCATTTGCCTGGACGTTGGGCCGTCCAAGACGAAGTAATCCGGCGCGCGCCCATTCAGTCGCGGGATGCGGTCGAAGCCCCGTTCAGGTAGGCATCAATCGAGTGCGCGGACTTCTTGCCATCGCCCATCGCTAGAATGACCGTGGCCGCGCCGCGCACGATGTCGCCGCCGGCGAATACACCCGGGATGCTGGTCATCCCAGCGTCGTCCACAACGATGTTGCCCCATTTGTTCAACTTCAAATCCGCACAGGTTGCCGTCAGCAACGGATTCGCCCGCGTGCCAATGGCGACCACGACAACGTCACATTCCAGGATGAATTCCGAACCGGCCACCGGGACGGGTTTCGCTCGACCCGATTCGTCCGGTTGGCCGAGTTCCATGCGAATGCACTTCAGCCCCGTCACCCAGCGCTTGTCGTTGCCCACAACTTCCGTCGGCGCGGTGAGATAGTGAAATTGAATTCCCTCCTGTTCGGCGTGATGGACTTCCTCGGCGCGCGCGGGAAGTTCCTTCTTCGTGCGGCGATAAACAATCATCGCCGCCTGTGCCCCCAGCCGCTTGGCCGTCCGGACGGCGTCCATCGCCACGTTGCCGCCACCGACTACGGCGACGCGTTTGCCTTGCAGCACCGGCGTGTCCGCCCGCGGAAATTGGTAGGCCGCCATGAGGTTTACGCGGGTGAGATACTCGTTGGCGGAATAGACGCCCTTGAAATTCTCCCCGGGCACGTTCATGAACACCGGCAGACCGGCGCCGTTGGCGATGTAAATCGCGTCGAACTGCTCGCGCAGTTCTGGCAACGTGTAAGTCCGGCCGACGATCACGTTGCACTCGATCTTCACGCCCATTTCCTGCAACCGCTCGACCTCCTGCTCGACGATCTTCTTGGGCAACCGAAACTCCGGGATGCCGTAAACCAAAACGCCGCCGGGTTTGTGCAACGCCTCGTAAATGGTCACGTCATGGCCGCGGCGAATGAGTTCGCCGGCCGCGGTCAAACCGGATGGCCCGGAGCCGACAATCGCCACGCGTTTGCCGGAGGGTGAAGTGCTCCGAGCCGGAAGTTGATCGCGATGATTGCGCGCCCAATCGGCCACGTAGCGTTCGAGATAGCCGATGGCCACGGGCTCGCCCTTGTTGCCGCGAATGCATTCCGCTTCGCACTGCGTTTCCTGCGGACAAACACGGCCGGTGACCGCGGGCAGCGTGTTGTCACACATCAAACTTTGTGCGGCTTCGGCAATTTTGCCGGCCGTGAGCAGGTCGAGGAAACGCGG
The DNA here is from genome assembly GCA_964458575.1 of uncultured Bifidobacteriaceae bacterium. Lineage (GTDB taxonomy): Bacteria > Verrucomicrobiota > Verrucomicrobiia > Limisphaerales > JADLHS01 > CAYWMD01. Next base: position 427,072 of record CAYWMD010000001.1, read on the forward strand.
GATGTTGACACCGACCGGACAACCCTTGACGCACTTGGGGTCTTTGCATTGCAGGCAACGCTCCGCTTCGAGCAACGCGACCTGTTCGCTGAAGCCAAGGCTGACCTCGGCGAAATTTGCGGCCCGCTCGGCGGCGTCCTGTTCGGTCACGTGTTGCCGCGGGATTTGCAGTCGCTCCTTGGTTGAGATTTTTCCGGGCATGGACGGGCAGGTCAGGTTTGCGAGGTGGGAAGTTGCCGGGCCTGAGCTTCGAGACGGCAACCTGTCTCGTTTGCGCACGCCAACGCGCGTTGCTCGAACTCACGATACGTGCTCAGGCGGTCCAGCAATTCGTCATAATCCACCTGGTGACCGTCAAACTCGGGCCCGTCCACGCACGCGAAACGTTGTTCGTGCCCGATGGAAACCCGGCAGCCGCCGCACATGCCCGTGCCATCAATCATCACCGGGTTCAGGGAAACAATCGTGCGTACGCCAAACGGTTTCGTCAGCCCGGCCACGGCCCGCATCATTGGCACCGGCCCGACCGCGTAAACGATTTTCACCCCGCCGTTGACCAGCAAATCCCGCGCGGCGTCGGTGACAAAACCTTTCCGGCCGTAACTGCCGTCGTCCGTGCAAACGACGACATCGCCCAACCGGCGCAGTTCATTTTCAAAGATGACCCACTCCTTGGAACGCCCGCCGATAACACTCGTCACTTTCACGCCACGGGCCTGCAACCCTTGCGCGATGGGATGCACTACCGCCGTCCCCACGCCGCCACCGATGCAAAGCGCGTGACCGTGCTCGATCATTTCCGTCGGATGACCGAGCGGCCCGGCGATGTCGCGGATGGAGTCCCCCGGCTTGAGCTTCACGAGCTCGTTCGTGCTCTTGCCCACCGCCTGGATGACCAGGGCGATTGAACCGCGATCCGCGTCGGCGTCAGCGATGGTCAGGGGAATGCGCTCGGCATGCTCATCGAGGCGGACGATGACGAATTGGCCGGGCTTGCGGATTTTTGCCAGCCGCGGTGCCTGGACGTCGAGGCGGGTGACATTGGGGCTGAGTTGTTGGCTGGCTAGAACGGCGTGCATATCAATCTGCTGTACACTAACGCAGTCAACCTTCGCCGATTTACCTCCGGCTGGTCAATCAGAAGATGCAGTCGCGTTGGAGTTCGAGCTTCAGCTTGGCGCGGCTTGCGCAGCTCGACCAGCCAACAAGCTAAAACTTGAACTCCAACATTTCTTTGACAGCGCGTGTTGAGTGGTTTACTTAAGCGCCAATTCCACCGTTTATGGCGCGCGAAGCTACCGAAATGCCGGTCGAACTGGTCACGATTGAAGTGGCCGACGTTAAAACCATCCGCCTCCAATGGCCGACCGGCTACACCCCCGAATTCAAGACCGGCCAATTCATCACCTGTTACTGGCCGGACGAACCGAGTTACAAGCGGGCGTACTCGCTGTCCTCCTGCGCCCTCGACCACGGCCACTATGAATTTTCCGTGCGACGCGACGGCAAAATGGGCACGCGCCTCGTGGACTGGATCAAACCCGGCCAACGCCTGATGGTCCTGCCGCCAACGGGAAAATTCCTGCCGGTGTTCGAGCCGAACAAACATCTTGTTTGCATTGCTGGCGGATCCGGCGTGACGCCTTTTCGCGCGTTCGTCCGCGAGGCCACGCGTCGCAAGTTGGAAACGAAGATCACCATCCTCTACAGCGTTCGCACCACGAATGACATCATCTTCAACGGCGAATTCCATGAACTCGCCCAGGAAAATCCCAATTTCAATTTCTACGTCACCTGCACTCGAATTCACCCGGAAGACAAGTGGACGGGCCGGCGGGGCCGGATTGATTCCGCGTGGGTGCACGAACAAATCCATGACCTGCCGAACACCGTTTTCTACGCCTGCGGTCCAAACCCGCTCGTGGAGTTCGCCGAGCAACTCGTCGTTCACGAGATGAAAGTGCCCAAGGAACAGATGAAGACGGAGAAGTGGGGCTAGGGATTTTAGATTTGCGATTTACGATTTACGATTGAAACTGCGCCATGCTCAAACGCACGGCTCTATTTTCGGCTCATCAAAAACTCGGCGGCAAGCTCATCGAATTCGGCGGGTGGGAAATGCCCGTTCAATACACGTCCATCATGGACGAGCACCTGGCCGTCCGCCAAGCAGCGGGCATTTTCGACATCTCCCACATGGGCGAGGTGACGGTAAGTGGGGCGTTGGCCGTCGATTTCTTGAATCACGTCCTGACCAACGACATTCGGAAACTGACGCCCGGCCACGGTCAATACACGCTGCTCTGCAATGAACGCGGTGGGACAATTGACGATCTTTACGCCTACCAGTTGTCCGAGGGTGTCTATCTGCTGATCATCAACGCGTCGCGTATAGCGGTGGATGTGCCGTGGCTTCAGGCGCAGGCGGCGAAATTCGGCGAGCGCGGCGAGCTTCGGCTCACGGACGCGTCGCACAACTATTCCGCGGTGGCGGTTCAAGGTCCCAGAGTCAAGGAGTTCATTGATGATTGCATTTCGGGCGCGTCGTTTTGTGCGATGCGCACGGGCAAGGTTTCCGACCTGAAGAAGAACGAAATCGGCGGGTTCACGTTCGGTAAAATGAACGTGTTCGTCTCGCGCACGGGCTACACCGGTGAGGATGGATTTGAAATTATCGGCGAGGACGAATCCATCCGGCAGGTTTGGGACAAGGTTCTTGGCGTGGGCCAGCCGTTCGGGGTCAAACCCTGCGGCCTGGGTGCGCGCGACACCTTGCGCACGGAAGTCTGCTATCCGCTCTACGGCCACGAACTGGATGAAATCACCACGCCTATCGAGGCCGGGGTCGGATTCTTCGTAGCTCTGGACAAGGGCGATTTCTTGGGCCGCCCGGTTCTTGCCGATCAAAAAGCGAGCGGGGTGAAGAAGAAATGTGTCGCGTTCAAGATGACCGACAAATCCGCGCCGCCGCGACCGCACTATCCGATTTGGGCAAACGGCGCGAAGGTCGGCGAAGTCACGAGCGGCACGCAAAGCCCGTCACTCAGCGTCGGCATCGGCATGGGCTACGTACCGCCGGAATTGGCGAAGGCGGACACGCGAATCGAAATTGAGATCCGCGGGAAACGTGCGCCTGCGATCGTCGTGGCCAAGCCGATTTTTCGAAGGACGACTTCATCTTAACCGTTGTCGTTGACAGCCCAAGCGTAAAGGCCAGTTGCTCACGGCGCCCACGGTGACCAGTCAAAGCGGCGCATCTGGTATCGAGCCGGGTCCAAGCCCTCATGAAGTGAAAGGAAATCCATGTCGGCCTGCATTTGCGGGCTTAGGCCGCTGGTGCCGCGACCGGAAAACATGATGAGCTTGTTGTCCGGTGATGGAATCAAATTCGGAGAGCCGCTGTCGCCGCCCTTGTAAATTGAATAGACAAAGGGAGGAACGACGGCGGCGCAATTTCCAAACTGTTCCGGGCCGAGGAACAGGTAGGGCAGATCCGGCGTGTTCGCGTAATAGATCTCCCGGTCCGCCGGAGACATTACGAAGACGGGGCTGATGCTCGGCGGAACGTCTTCCGTGAAGATCAGAATTCCGTAATCGTAGCCCGCCGTGTAATCAACGCGGATGAACTCAGCGGCGACGGTCATTTGGACGACGGTGTTGTCGGCGCTGCAAAACCACACGCGTTTGCCCGCCAGGTAGGTGTGCAAGCCGTTTTCACCCATTGAGTGTCCGCGCACATACGCATGCCGTCGCGTCAGGAGCGTCACCGGTATCTGGCCGGGGGCCATCTGAAACTCATTGCACTGTGAGATGGCGGTGAATCCTTCCAGCCCGTAGAGCAGGCAGTTTGTATTCCACGCCATCACCGGCGGCGTATCGGGCCATCCCGGTGGGAGTGTGCGCTCGGTCCACATCACCATGGACCGCCCGTTGGTATGCGCGATGAAATTCGTCCAGACCGTCTGTCGGAAAGGTGAAGCGGTGACCGCGCCGGAATCGGAGATGGAGCGATAATATCGCGAGGGCGTCCCCGAAGGCAGAACGTCGTCATACTCGAAACGGCCCTGGGTGTCCGCCGTGCGCGTGGCAACGGATTGCCAATTCGGGTGCTCCAGGCTTTCGGCGTATTGAATATTGTACACGCGCCAAGGAACACCGGAGAAGATGAGGTGGTAATTTCCATCGCCCAGATCCACGATTGACAGATTAGCAGAAGGTTCGTAACCGACGCGGGGGGCGATTTCCACCGTGGCCGTGGCCGTGGCGCCCAGGCTGTCCCGCACCCGGTAGGTGAAGGCGTCGGCATTCACAAATCCGACTGGCGGCGTGTAAAATATCCAGCCTTCCGCCAGGCTAAGCGAACCGCCCTCAACGGTAGCGGCGCTGATGGCGTCCAAAGTCAGCGCTTCGCCATCGGCATCTGAATCGTTGGCCAGCAAATCGTTCAGCAGATATTTGGTCCCGTGAGTCGGATTGCGTTGGATGACATCTCCCAAAGCCACGGGCACGTTGTTCATGACCTGAAAGAAGCCGAACAGACACGTGGCGCTTCGGTAATGGTCGTCGCCGGAATATTCGGCGCAAACGGTGTGCTCACCCCAGGCGAGGCTGCTGGTGACCAGACTGGCACCGCCTTCCTGAACGCCAACGGGACTGCCATAAGCCATTCCGTCAATTTGGAACTGCACTGTTCCTGAAGGTGCGGCATCGCCGCCGGAGAATTTCGCGAGTCTGGCCACCAGCGCCACGGTCGTGCCGGGAGGCGCTGGATTGGTCGAGGACACAACCGAAAGGCAGAACGGCAAAGAAACGTCTCCGCCTTCCTGATAAACGCTGCGGTAGAATCGGGCTCCCGGCCCCGCCAACGCTGCATCTTCCGCCCGCAATTCGCCTGACGGGTCGGCGGTGCCAACGGCCAGCATTCGCCAGGATGGATCTTGCGGCGTCTCCGTAAATTCAATCAGATAGTTTCCCCATGGAACACCATCCGAGATGACCCGGAAATGTCCGCCGCCCAAATCGAAGAGGTTCAATCGTGCTGCCGTCCCGCGGTCGGGAAGGACGGCCAGCGTGACCGCGCCGGTGGCACAGCCGCCGTGGCTGTCGCGCACGGTGTAAGCGAACGAATCGTTGCTGGTGAAATCAGGAGGTGGGGTGTAAAAGAGCCAGCCGTTGGTCTGGCCGATGGTTCCTCCGGCTGTGCTGGTGAGCGCCGCTCCGTCAAATGCCACCGTGTCTCCATCCGCGTCCGAATCATTGGCCAGCAGCACACTCACGGGCACTTTCGCGCCTTGCGTCGCAACCCGGGTGACGACGTCGTCCATTATCACCGGCGGTGTGTTGATGATTTGCATCGTCCCCAACTCGGCCGTTGTTCCCAGGAAATTGGCGTCGCCTGAGTACTCAACGCTAATGAGGTGGTGACCGGCGGGGATTGCGACGCTGTTGAGACTGCCCTGGCCCTCGACCAACCTCACTGGCGTTTCGAAATCGGCGCCGTCCACCTTGAATTGCACCGTGCCCGTTGGAACTCCCGTGCTCGGCGGAAGCGGACTCAATCCAACGCTGAGCGTGACCCATGAACCAAGCAGCGCCGGGTTGGCCGATGAACCCAGCACGGCCACCGTGACAGCTTGCGTGATGTTCAACGTGCCAAGATTCGTGGACACGGTGTAGTTGACCAGTTTGCCATCCGGATCATCGAACGCAGGCGTGATCGGATGTTCGCCCACCGGACTGTCCGTTACGGCGACCGTGTGAAACGTGACGGTGATACGCTCGCCGTTCTGCACGCCCGTCAGCGTGCCGGTCAACGGCGGATTGGTCGTGCCGTAGGGGCGGAACACCGAATCGGCGCTGACGGTCAAGTCCGCAACCGTGACCGTCAACGCGCCGTTGGAAAAAGTGAGCGCGTAATTGGTCGCCATCAGTCCGCTAGATTCGATGGTATACTTGCCCGGCGGGCTGTTGGTGTCGGCGGCCGTGCCCAACAGCAATTCCCCACCCAGCACGGACGCATCCTCGCCATTGACCCAACCGCTGAGACTGGCGGTGAACACGGGATTGGTCCGTCCGTACGCACGAGTGCAGTCATCGGCCTGAACCAACAACGCCGCCGCCGTGACGGTCAATGTGCCGAAGTTGGTGAGGACTGCGTAGTTTCCCAGTTTCCCGTCCGGATCCTGCCAGACCGGGAAGATCAAATAATCACCCACCGGGCTGTTGGTATCCGCCGCGGTCTGAAAGATCGCGGTCAGATTGTCGCCGTTCTGCACGCCCGCCAACGTGCCGGTCAGGGGTGGGTTGGTGGCGCCGTAGGATCGCGTCACCGCGTCGGCACTGATGCGCAAGTTCACGGCGGTAACCGTCAACGTGCCGTTGGAAAATGTGAGCGCGTAATTGGTCGCCGACAATCCGCCGGGTTCAATCGCGTAGTTGCCCACCGGACTGTTCGTCTCCGCCAGCGTTTGGAACCCCAATTCCCCACCCAGCACCGAGGCATCCTCGCCGTTGACAAAACCGCTGATGGCGGCGGTGAAAATCGGATTGGTCTGGCCGTACGCTCGACTCGAATCGTCGGCCTTCACCAACAACGCCGCCGGGATGACGGTCAGCGTACCGAGATTCGTGGACACGGAGTAGTTGACCAGTTTCCCATCCAGATCGTTGAGCGCGGGAGTGATGGGGTATTCACCGGCCGGGCTGCTGGTTTCGGCCGGGGTTTGGAAAGTGGCCGTGATATTCTCGCCGTTCTGCACGCCGATCAGCGTGCCCGTCAAGGGCGGGTTGGTCTCGCCGTAAGCACGGAAAACCGGGTCGGCACCGACGGTCAAGGCCGCCACGGTAATCGTCAACGTGCCATTGGAGTAAGTGAGCGTGTAATTGGTCGCGGTCAGTCCGCCGGGCTCGATCGCGTACTCACCCACCGGACTGTTCGTTTCGGCAAGGGTGTGGAACACCAATTCCCCGTCCAGCACCGAAGCCACCTCG
>CAYWMD010000002.1:0-67914 GCA_964458575.1 uncultured Bifidobacteriaceae bacterium
GGGCGGGACGGTGGGGGCGGGTTTCAGTCCGGGCAAACTGGTGTTGGGCGGGGGTTTGAACCTGAGCGGGGCGACGAATGTGTGGGAACTGGCGTCGTTGAAGGACGACGCCACCGGTGTGCCAGGGGTGGATTTCGATCAGATTGTGCTGACGGGCGGGGCGCTGGTGTTAAACGAGCAAAGCACGTTGGACATTCGGTTCATTGACGCGGCGAGTGCGCCAGATGCGAACAACCCCTTCTGGCAGGAGCCGCACACCTGGACCGTGATTGCGCTCAACGGCGGCTTCAATCCGGGCGATGACAACTTTGGACTGATCGTGCCGGTGAACGTGGCGAGCAATGCGGCGGGGCAGTTCACGGTGGTGGCCAATGCGAGCGGCATCGTGCTCAATTTCACGCCGGAGTTTGGTGGGCCGGGCAATTACATCTGGGACAATCAGGCGGGCAATCAGCTCTGGCAGGATGGGGTGAACTGGGGGATTTTGGGCAATCCGGATTTCAATCAGGTGCCGACGCTGACGAATTTTGTGACGTTTCGTCGGAATTTTTCACCTGGCGGGGTGGTGAAGGTGGCCGGGGACGCCTTTGCGCGTGGGCTGCGGCAGCAATTTTCACGGTTGCATCGGACGATCACGATTGAGGAGAGTCAGTTGGTGGATCGGACGTTGGAGTTGGCGGGGGATGGGATTGCTCTGATTGATGGCGGGAATGCGGGAGTGGACTTCGCTCTGGACGGGTCGCCCAACGGGCATGGCGCGCGGTTGAAGTTGCAGATCGACGGGGTGGGGACAAATGGGACGGTGTTGAACAAGGCGACGACGTTGCGGGTGAGTTGCGATGTGTCGGGCGCGGGCGGGTTCGTGTTGAACGGAGGTGAGGACGGGCCGGGCCGGTTGATTTTGAGCGGGCAAAATTCGTACATCGGGCCGACGGTGGTGAACGCGGGGTTTGTGCTGGTGAACGGGTCGTTGGGTGCGGGGAGCGCGGTGGCAGTGAACGGGGGCGGCATCCTGGGCGGGGACGGCGTGATCAACGGGCCGGTGGTGGTGGCGGCGGGGGGCGAGGTGTCGCCGGGCCAGTCCATCGGGAAGCTGACGGTGAACAACGATCTGACCTTGGGCGGGGATTTGGTGATCGAGGTGGACAAGCTGGCCCTCAATCCGCAACTCGCCACCAATGACCAAATCCAAGTGGGCGGGGTGTTGACGAACAGCGGGGCGGGGACGTTGCAGGTGTTCAATTACGGGCCGGTGCTGGAAACGGGGGATCGGTTTCAGATTTTCAACAAGGCGTTGTTGAACGGCGAGGCGATTCGAATTCTGTCGTCGGGGCGCGAGGTGTGGACGAACAAGCTGGCGGTGGATGGGAGCATCGAGGTGCTTTACGCCTCGAACACGCCGATTACGGGCGATCCGACAAGTGTGTTCACTTGGGATGGGAAGGTGGCGACGAGTCCGCCGTGGAAGGTGCCGATGTCGGTGGCGGCGAACTGGCTGGAGAATGTGGCCCCGGCGGCGGGGTCGTCGAACATCATGATTTTTCAGGGGGACATTTTGGTGCCGTGGAACTGGCCGTTTGTGGATGAGAGTTATGGGACGACGATTTTGATTTTCAGCAACAACATTGTGTTGAATTCGATCAAGGTGCTGGCGGGGAGCAATACAACGGTGAACCTGGGGTCGTATGCGCGGCAGGATACGGCGCAGCCTTGTTATTTCGGGATCACGGGGCCGGTGCCGATCGTGTGGGCGGGTTCGCCGGTTTACACGGTGATGAATGCTTATCATACGAACGCACTGGGCGGGGCGGCCTGCAACAGTCAGACGGATTTTCAGTGCATCGGCGGGCGGTTGGATATGTATGGGGTGTTGAAGGATGGGCCGGGGGCGAGCAGCCGGTTGGTGAAGAGCGGGCGTTATACGTTGAATATCACGGGGGATTTGTTGTTGGGTAATGATGCGAATACTTACAGCGGGGGGACAATGGTGAATGCGGGTTCGATCAAGTTGCAGAAGTTGCCGGGGATGGACGCGATTCCGGGAGATGTGGTGGTGAATGGGCACGGGTCGTTGGTGATGAATATTGTGGGCGGGGAGCAGATCGCGAACGGAGCGGTGGTGACCTTGAATGATTTCGGGTCGTTGCAACTGGGCGGTCAGCCGGAGTCGGTGCAAACGGTGGAGGGGGCGAGCGCCGGGGCGAGCGTGGTATTGGGCGCCAATGGGACGTTGACGGTCGCGCCGTTGGCGGGCACGACTTACAACACCGGCGGTTTGGGTGAGTCGGATTTCGCTGGCTCAATCAGCGGCACCGGCACGGTGCGCAAGAACGGGAGCGGCACTTACGGGATGTTGGGCGCGAACTCGGCGCGTTTCCTGACCGTGAACGCCGGCACGCTCAAGGTCAACGGCAACACCGGCACGGGCGCGGTGACGGTGAACACCGGCGGCACGTTGCTGGGCCGGGGCACAATCGCCGGTCCGGTGACCGTCGCCAATGGCGGCACGATCAGCGCCGGATTCGGCGCGGGAGCGTTGACGTTGCCGGCGGGCTTGAACCTGAGCGCCGGTGGCAACGGCGCGACCAACGTCTGGGAACTGGCGGCGTTGCGTGACAACGCCACGGGCGCGCCCGGCGTAGACTTTGACCGGATGACGGTAGCGGGCGGGAATCTGGTGCTGGGGTCGTCGGCGACGTTGGACATTCGCTTCACGGGTACCGCCAGCGACCCCGACGGCGGGGATCCGTTCTGGCAATTACCGCACACGTGGACCGTCATCGCCCTGGGCGGCGGCAACAACCCAGGACCTTCCAACTTTGGCCGGATCAACCACGGCACCTACGCGGCGGGCCACTTCACCACGTCCGTCAGCGGCGGCAGCATCGTGCTGAACTATATCCCCAGTGGCATGGTGAACCCGGCCACCGCTCTGCGCATTACTGACATCATTGGCGCCGGCACCGACAACGTGACTGTCTATTACACCAACACGATACCGGGGACCAACTACGTGCTGCTCTACAGTCCCGATCCGGGCGCGACCAACTGGTTTACCATCAGCAACCGAATCGCGACGGGCACCAGCGACTTCCAAGTTGACCAGGCCCCCGACGGCAGCCAGCGCTACTACCGCATCTCCACCGTGCTGGGCGCACCCCCGCCGCCGCCGGAGACGGGCTTGCGCATCATCGCCCTCACCGGGGCCGGCACCAGCACCGTGACGGTGACCTACACCAACACGCTACCCGGCGGGATCTACCGGCTGCTCTACAACACCAACCTCAGCGCCACCAACTGGTACACCCTCGGCACCAAAATCGCCGCCGGCACCAGCGACCAGCAGACCGACAGCTCCGCGACCGGCGCCCAACGCTACTATCGCGTGGCGTATCTGGGCCAGGCGCCCAGTGCGGCCCTGCGCATCACGGACGTGAGCGGTGCGGGGACGGGCCAGGTGACCGTCACCTACAGCAACACCGTGGCCGGCTTGGATTATGTCCTGGCCAGCAGCACCAATCTGCTTACCACCAACTGGCAGATCATCGGTACCAAAACCGCCCTCACCACCACCGACACCCAGACCGATCCCACTCCCGTCACCGCCCAACGCTTCTACCGCGTCTTTTACGCCATACCCTGAAACGGACAGGAGTTTTCCTTCGTTGACAATCGCGCGCAAATTGGTGCACTGGAGTTGATGCGATTGCATTGGTTGAACTCCCGGTAATGAACGCACTCATCCTTGCGCTGAATCCGTCCATTGACGCTGAATGGCAGGTGGAGGACGTGCTTTGGGAGGAAAAAAACAACGTCCGCTCCGAGCGCCGTTGGGCGGGTGGCAAAGGCATCAACGTCGCCCGCTGGCTGAAACATCTCGGGGGCCGGCCGCAGCTCGTGTTGCCGCTGGGCGGTGAAACGGGAAAAGAACTCGCCGCTTGCCTGCGTGACGAAAAGATTCCCGCACACATCGTTCGACTTCGTGAACCGACGCGCGTCAACTTCATCATCACGACCAAGGCGGGACGGCAAATGCGTTTTAATCCACTTGGACCGAAACTTTCTCGACGCGAATGGAACGAGGTTTTGCGGTCTGTTGAGCGGTGGCTGCGAAGCCGCCGAAGCAAGCGGGCGGAAAAAATGCAACGACCAAACGTACGCCTTCATGTGCCGGCTGCCACCGGACGCGACGGATTGCTTATCCTCTCCGGCAGCCTGCCGCGCGGCGTGGCGGTCAAGGCGTATGCCCAACTCGTCCGATTGGCGCATCGTTTCAGTGTGAGAACCCTGCTCGATTGCGACGGGCCTGCCTTCGCCGCGGCGGTGAAGGCGCATCCGTTTCTCGTGAAACCCAACGAGCATGAACTGGCACAATGGTGGAAACGACCTCTGCGTTCCGAAGCGGGTATTCTGCGCGCTGCCGCCGCGTTATCGCGGCAGACGCGCGGCTGGGTTTTGGTTTCGCGGGGAGCAAAGCGGAGCTTGCTCGTCAATCACGCCGCGGGATTTCGGTGCTTTGCCGCGCCGCCACGGGTGAAGCCGCGCAATACGGTTGGTGCAGGTGACGCGATGCTCGCGGCGGTGGCTCGTCAGATTCAACTGGAGCGACCTTCATTGCGGTGGTTGGACGTGGGTCTGCAGGTGGGTAGCAGCGCGACCACCTGTTCAGCCGGACGTCTGCCTGCTCAAAGGAGACGCTGATCATTGGCGGTTTCCTGTTCCTGCTAAACCGTCGCATTTGAACTTGACAGGGAAGTTCGTGTTTTCCAAACTCAGCGAGGTATCCGGGAGATCGTGGAAGATTTCCTCCGATACTTACCGGCAGGTTACAAGCAAGAACGGAAGCACATGAAAATTGCATCACCACAAAGGTCGGTTCTGTTTACTCCTCTTTTCGCTGTTATCGCGATATCCGGATTCACCTTGGCGAACCTGGCTTCGGCGCAGACCAATTGTGCGACGGCGCCATCGGGACTGGTCAGTTGGTGGCGCGGACAAGGCACTGCCTTGGACGCAGCGGGGACGAACAACGGGACGCTGGTTGGGAACACGGGGTACGGACCCGGGCGGGTCGGCCAGGGATTGCTGCTGGATGGTGATGCCGATGCCGTGACCCTGGGCAATCCTGTCAGTTTGCGGTTGCAGGATTTCACTATCGAGACTTGGATTAGACGGACCAGTGTGTTTCTTGTTTCGTTTAGCGGGAATGGTGTCGGGCAATTGTTTGCTTATGGCCAGAATGGGTACGGGCTTTACCTGGATCCCTTCGGAACTCCGGCCCTGACCAAAGTCGGCATCAGCGACGTAAAACCGGGGGCGAGCATCACCGACACCAATTTGCATCACCTGGCGGTCACCAAGTCCGGCAACACGGTCGTGTTTTACGTGGACGGGACGGCCTATCCGGCGGCTTCGTACAACCCAGGGTTCACCTTTACAACCTTGGCCGCGATTGGTGCGCGAGGGGATAATTCGGACAACAGCTTTTATGGTTTGATTGACGAAATGTCGGTTTACAACCGCGCTTTGACGACCAACGAAATCCAGGCCATTTACAACGCCGGCGCTGACGGGAAATGCCTGACGCCCCCAACGATTCAAACGCAACCGCAGGACGCAACCGTGCTGGTTGGACAAGACGCCACTTTCAATGTAACCGCGACGGGCACGCCGCTGTTGAGCTACCAGTGGAAGTTCAACAACACAGACCTCGCGGGAGCAACCGGCGCTTCGCTCATCGTGACAAACGCTCAGCTCACCAACGCGGGTAACTACTCGGTGGCCATGACCAACGACGCCGGCTTTGCGATCAGTTCCAATGCGGTGCTGACCGTGAGCACGTCGCCACCTTGTTCCACCCCGGTGGCCGGGTTGGTGGGCTGGTGGCGCGGGGAGACCAATGGGTTGGATTCGGCGAGGACCAACAACGGAACGCTGGCGGGCAACACAACCTACGGGTTGGGCCGGGTCGCTCAGGGTTTTGTGTTCGATGGCACAAACGATGCCGTGCAATTGGCCAACCAAGCCAGTTTGCAGTTGCAGGATCTCACCATCGAAGCATGGATCCGAAGAAGCAGCGCTTCGGCCGTGTCGTTTAGCGCGAATGGCATTGGGCAGTTGTTTGCCTATGGACAAAATGGCTATGGATTTTACCTGGACCCAACTGGAGTCCCAACCCTCACCAAGGTTGGTGTCACTGATGTCAAACCGTCGGTAACCATCACCGACACCAATTTCCACCATGTAGCCGTCACCAAGTCCGGCAGCACAGTGGTATTTTACGTGGACGGAACGGCCTACACTGCGTCGGCCTACAATCCGGGATTCACGTTTACGACGTCGGTGGCGATCGGCGCCCGTGGAGACAATCTCGATAACAGCTTCTACGGTGTGATTGATGAGGTGAGCGTGTACAACCGGGCCCTGGCGTCGGGCGAAATTCAGGCGATCTACAGTGCCAATGCGTCCGGGAAATGCCTCATTCCCCCGACCATTGCCGTGCAACCGCAAAGCCAGACCAACCTGGTTGGGCAAACCGCCACATTTAATGTAACGGCGGTCGGCGCACAACCGTTAAGTTACCAGTGGAGCTTTAACGGGACGAATATCGCGGGGGCGACAGCAACAACTTTGATGCTTGGGAACGTCCAGTTGACCAATGCCGGCATCTATTCGGTGCTTGTTTCAAACAGTGCCGGGACGCTGGTCAGTTCCAACGCGGTGCTCACCGTGCTGACGTCGCCACCATGCGCCACGCCCGTGACGGGATTGGTGGGGTGGTGGCGTGCAGAAGGAAATGCCTTGGACTCGGTGGGAACCAACAACGGAACGCTTTCTGGGAACACCACCTACGGTCCAGCTCGAGTGGGACAGGGGTTTGTGTTCAACGGGACCGGAGCTGTTGTGAATCTGGGCAACCCCACCAACCTCCAAATTCAGGATTTGACAGTCGAAACCTGGATTCGTAGAGCCAGCACATCGGCGGCTTCGTTGAATGGCAACGGCAACGGTCATATTTTTAGCTACGGCAACGGCGGATACGGCCTCTACATGGATCAAAACGGGGTACCCACCCTCAGCAAGGTCGGGGTAGATCAGGTTAAGCCCAGTGTGGCAATCACAGACACGAATCTGCACCATGTGGCGGTTACCAAATCCGGAAGTGCGGTGGTGTTCTATGTGGATGGGGTAGCGTATTCGGCGGCGGCCTACAACCCCGGATTTTCATTCTCGGCAAATTTATACATTGGAGGACTGGACAATAATTACTCCTTTTATGGGGTCGTGGACGAAGCAAGCGTTTACAATCGTGCGCTAACGATGATCGAAGTTCAGGCCATTTACAACGCTGGCACACAAGGAAAATGCCTGATTCCGCCGACAATTGTGCTGCACCCCCAGAGTCAAACCGTGTTTACGGGCCAAACTGTAAACTTCGTGTCAATCGCGACTGGATCGCAACCGATCAGCTACCAGTGGCGATTGAACGGTACAAACGTAGTCGGTGCCACCAACAGTTCACTCACTTTGACCAATATCCAACTCACCAGCGCTGGGACTTATTCCGTGTTTGCTTCCAATTCGGTCAGTACTGCGATCAGTTCGAATGCAGTTCTGATCGTGAACGTGGCGCCGCCTTGTGCGCCCCCGCCTTCCGGCTTGGTTGGTTGGTGGCGCGGCGAGGGGAATGCGCTGGACGAGGTCAGCGCCAACAACGGGACGCTTTCGGGGAACGTTACGTATGGGTCAGGTCGGGTGGGGCAAGCGTTTGTGTGCGATGGTAACAACGATCTGGTGACGGTTGGTAATCCCGCGAGCTTCCGGTTGCAAACGTTCACGATTGAAGCATGGATAAAACGGAGTAGCCCATCAACGGTTTCCTCTGGATCGTACGGGATCGCTGAGATCTTCGGTTACGGGCAGGGCGGTTATGGGCTTCTGATGCTGCCCGACGGGCATGTGGGTCTCAGTCTCATTGGAACCGATTCCGCGACGGCCGGACCGGCGATAACCGATACCTTATTCCATCATGTGGCGGTAACCAAAACGGGTAGTGTGGTTACTGTCTTTATTGATGGGGTGGCTTATTCGGCGTCGGCTTACAACCCGACGTTCAGTTTTTCGACGGTGGCCGCAATAGGCGCGCGTGGCGACAACTTGGACAATAGTTTCATGGGGGCGATTGACGAGGTGGCGCTTTATAACCGTGCGCTGGCCACCAATGAGATCCAAGCGATCTACAGTGCGGGTGTTTCAGGAAAATGCATCGTCCCGTTTGCTCCGTTCATTATCTCGCATCCAACGAACAGGACTGTGACCGTGGGTGGCACAGCGAATTTCAACGTCACGGCCGGCGGCACTACGCCAAGTTACCAATGGCGTTTCAACGGAACCAACATTGCTGGTGCTACTTCCACCACTCTTACACTGTCCAATGTCCAATTGAACCAAGCTGGCAGCTATTCAGTCGAGGTGACCAACTCTGCTGGAAAGGCTACGAGCAGCAACGCCACGTTGACCGTGACCTTCCCGACTGCGGTTGTCCGGGCGGGTGCAACGAATGTCATCAGCGGCCGGCCCGTGACCGTGCCCGTGACCCTCGCCGCCAACGGTAATGAAAACGGCTTGGGCTTCAGCCTGAATTTCAACACGCAGCGGCTGGCCTTTGCCAGCGCGAGCCTGGGCAGTGGCGCGGGCGGTGCCGTGCTGTTCGTCAACACCAGCATGACCACCACGGGCCGGCTGGGGGTGGCGATCGCCTATCCGCCTCAGATGTCGTTCACCTCGGGAACGCAAGAGGTGGTCAGAATCAATTTCAATACGCTCCCGTTGCTGGGCGTTTCCTCTGTGAACGCGACCAACAGCTTTGCCGACCAACCGGTGTTGCGCGAACTGTTTGACCCGCAACTGCAGGCACTGCCGGTCAATTTTTCCAACGGGATCGTGACCCTCAATCCCACGGTGTTTGAGGGCGACGTTTTCCCGCGGCCCAATGGGAATCAAACGGTGGCCGCCAGCGACTGGTCGCAGGCGGGCCGATTTGCGGCCCGGCTCGACACGGCGGCAACGGGTGCAGAATTTCAGCGGGCCGACGTGGCCCCGCGCGCAACGCTGGGTGACGGACAGATGAAGGCAACCGACTGGGTGCAAGTTGGCCGGTATCTCGCCGGATTGGATGTTCTGGCAGCCTTGGGCGGGCCGACAAACGAAACGATTGTCAGCTCCGGCAGTTCGCCCGTCAGCCGGCAACTCAGATTGTCGAGCACGAATGTGCTTCAGACGCAAAGCGCGAAGGTGTCGGTGCTGCTCGACGCGCAAGGTGATGAGAATGCAATTGGGTTCACCCTGGAGTTCGATGCGAGCGCCTTCGCGTTGGCCGATGTGAATCTGGGTGGCGGTGCGCCGGGGGCGAATTTGATCGCCAACACCAGTCAGGCTGGCGCAGGTCGAGTCGGGCTTGTGCTCGCGTTGCCGGCGGGCACCACGTTCGACGCGGGCTCGGCCGAATTGGTCCAGGTAAACCTCGTGGCTTCACCCGATGTGGTGGGACCGTTCCCAATCAGTTTGACCGACCAGATGGTGACGAGGTGCGCATCTGACGCTCTGGCAGCCGAATTGCCGGTGAATTACGCCGACGGCGTCTTGACCGTCAAGCCAATCAACCCCAACCCGACTCTGCAAATTGCGCAATCAGACACGAATGTCGTTCTGTCGTGGCCGCTTTGGGCGGCGGATTTCACGTTGCAGACGCTGACCGGCACCAATGGCGTGCAGGGGACGTGGAGCAATACATCGGTGACGTTGCAGACCAACGGTTCCACGGTGTTTGTCAACTTGCCGATTGCTGCCGAATCGAAATATTTCCGGCTGTTCCATCCTTGATGATGGCGCACTGAACCTCTCGTGACACGAGTCTCGGCTTATGCCGCGACCGGATTGATAGTCACGACTTCGGTATCGCAATCACGCAAATATCAGTGCGCGATGTAGTAGTTGAATGGCGGAGCGCCGCGAATGCTTTGGGGCTTTCGCACGATGATGTAGCTGGCCCAGCCCACGACCTGCCAAACAGTCCACATAAACAAGAGACCGTGCCGGGCGATGAGCGCAACTGGCAACGTGACGGGGCAAATCAGACGATGCAGCCAGGAGTAAAGGTAGTCAGTCTTAACCGGTTCGCAGGAATAGTATTTGGCCAGGCGATAGAAGGATTGGGGACTCCAAGGTCGCGAACAGTGAGTCGGGTCGTCATAAAAGGAAAGGCTGTGGAAAGCCTCGTGGCTAAACGGCATGCCGGGTAAAAGCAATGTCCGTTCAGATGGGGCCTCAAAGTAGATCAGTCCTCCCGGTTTGCAGATGCGAACGCAGTCGCCGAAGAACTCCACGGGATTGCTCATATGCTCGATAATATGGGCGGCCATGACCAGATCGAATGTGTCATCCGGATATGGCAGCTTCTCTTTGTTTAAATCGGCCTTCGTAAAAACGAACCCTTCCGGTGCGGTGGTTTCTAGCTCGCAATAATCAACGCCATAATGCTTCAAATCGTCACGGCCGGAAACGTGCGCAAGTTCCACTTGCCTGAAACCCACACAACCGACATCAAGAATGCTTCCCTGCCTTGGAACTTGTAGGTAAAGGTTTTTGATATGCTTGGGCGGCCAAGGCTTGAGAATGCGTTTTATGCTCATGAGCTTATGTTTACGAAAACAGACCTTAAACCTAAAGAATAAAATTTTGAGTGGTGGTAAGGATAATTTGTCTCTGATGAAATTACCGTTGCCCCACACCGGGCGACTGACCAGGCATGCCGCCTCCTGCGCGCTGTCCATTATTGCCTCTCCTCCAGCGAGCAGGCAAGCTGCGTCGCGAGCATGACAACTCAATCCGTCAAACCCAAAGTCGGCCTGCTGGCGCTGACGCTTGAACTTTACGAGACACTATTGCCCGACCTGCGCGCCTCGCGGGAAAAATGGTTGCGCAAGTCGGTGCTGCCGGCATTGAAAAAGCAGGCCGACGTCAGCTTCAACGGCGCCGTTTTCCGGCGGGAGGACATCGAGACCGTTGTGGCTGGCTTTGAAGCCGCCAAGGTGGACGCGTTGCTGGTCGTTCTGACTACTTACTCGCCGAGTCAACTGGCTTTGTCTGCACTGCAACGGACGCGGTTGCCAATCGTGATTTGGAACACGCAGCAGTTGCTGGCGGTGGATGAGACTTACACGCTCCAGAAAATGGTGGACAACCACGGCGTCCACGGCACGCAAGACCTCGCCAACGTGCTCACGCGCAGCGGCGTTCCTTTTCACTACGTGACCAGCCCGGACAACGATGCCGCTGGTCTGGAGGAACTCGGTGATTTTTTTGCGGCGGCGGCAGCGGTTAACCGACTTCGTTCCGCGCGCGTCGGACTGCTCGGCTATCCGTTCCCCGGCATGGGCGATTTTGCGGTGGACACCACGCGCATGGCCGCGTCGCTGGGTTGTTCCTGGGTCAACCTGACCGTAGAGGATTACAACATCCGATGCGCGTCGGTTCCCGCGGCCAAAGTTGGAAAGCTCGTGGCAGAATACCGTCGTGCTTATGACCTCGCTGCCGATCTTACGGACACCGACCTGAAATCCACTGCTGCTGCTGAACTCGCAATGCGCGGGATGGTTGCCGATCACAAATTGTCCGCGCTCACTTACCAATTCATGGCATTCGGCGACGATGACCGCACGCGCACGCTGCCCTTCGTGGCGGCGAGCCGGATGATGGCCGACGGTATCGGCTTCGGTGGCGAAGGCGATCTGGTTGCCGCTGCCGCGACGGCGTTGTTCAATTGGCTGAAAACACCAGCGAGCTTCGCGGAGATCTTCACGATTGATTTTGCGGGCGAGAGTTTGTTCATGAGCCACATGGGCGAAGCCAACGTGACGATGGCCCGGCGCGACCGCAAAGTGCCGTTGGTCGCGCGGCCCGGGCCGATCACGCGCACGCGCGACCGACAGCTCGCGCTTGTCACAAGTTTCGAGCCCGGCCCGGCCACCTTCGCGGCGTTGACCCAGGTTGGCGGTGGCAAGTGGCGGATCATTGCTGCGCCTGCGGAGATTCAAGATTACGGACCGCTGCCCGGCTTCTGCGTGCCGCACTTTAAACTCAAGCCTGCGGGGAGTGTTCGGCAATTCCTCACCAACTACGCCAACGCGGGCGGCCCACACCACAACGCCGTGTGCTTCGGCGACGCGCGCCGGCGATTGCGCTTTGCGGCGGGACTCATTGGGGCCGATTACATCGAGATTTGAAAAGGAAGATGCAACCACGAAATACACGAAACACACGAAAAGTAAGGAATTCGCGGGATGCGGTGTTTGGAAGAGACAAGCCTGCTTCTCTGCGTATCAATGAGTTTCATTTCGTGTCTTTCGTGTATTTCGTGGTGAACATGTTTTGGAGCTGATCATGCTGCTCGGACTCGACCTCGGCACGACCAACGTCAAGGCGATCATCACAGATTCCGATGGCCGACGTTTGGCTGAAGCCTCGCGCCCAGTCCAGTTGTTCCAACTGGGTAATGGCGGCGTGGAACAGGACATTGAGGAAATCTGGCAGGCTACGCTGGCCGTGATCAAAGAAGCGGCCCGTTCGGTGGATGCCACCAAGATCCAGGCTATCGGAATTTCCAGTCAGGGCGGTGCGCTGCAAACGCTCGACGCCCGCGGCACGCCGACGGGCCGGGTGATCAGTTGGATGGACGAGCGCGGGAGTTCCTTTGGCGACACACTTACGAAGGAGTTGGGTCACGACTGGTTCGCGCAACGCATTGGCCACGGCGCTGCCGCTGTTGCGGTCGGACAGGTCCGACGTTTGCAAAGGGAAAGGCCAGCCCGCATCGGCTTTGTGGGAGATGTCATTGTTAGTCGGCTGTCCGGTTGCGCCGCGCAAGATGGCACCTCAGCCGGCATTACGTGCCTCTACAATTCCGCGAAGCGAACCTACGACCGTGATTTGTTGCAGCGGTTGGACGTGACACCAGAACAGTTTCCCACGTTGCTGTCGCCACGCAACAGCGCTGGCGGTTTATTGCCAGAAGTAGCGCGTCAAACCGGCCTTCGTGCAGGAATTCCCGTTTCGCCTGCGATCCACGATCAATATGCGGCGGCCCTCGCAATGCGCGCCGTGGAAGCGGGCACGGTGATGCTGGGCGCGGGCACCGCTTGGATTTTGCTGGCGGTGGGAGATCGTTGGATTGCGCCCGTGACCGAGTGGTCTTTCGAGTGCCATCACGTCGTGGACGGTTTGTGGGGGCAAATCGTGGCACTGATGACTGGCGGCTCGGCGTTCGCCTGGGCTTTGGAACTGACCGGTCACGCTAAAAGCAAAGCCGAGGAAATCGATCGTCTGCTGGAATCCGCGCCGCCGGGTTGCGATGGCTTGCAATGCCAGCCGTTTCTCACGGCGTTTGTCCCATCCGGCGTTGCTCCGAGTTCGCGCGGGCGGTTTACTGGACTCCAGTTGTCACACCGCTCCGGTCACGTGGTTCGCGCGGTGTTGGAAGGACTGGCGTTCGAGTTGCGGCGACACCTTGATCTTTTGCACCAGGCCGGCATGCCGGTGAACCGATTAGTCTTGGGCGGCGCGGTTGCGGCCAGCCGCATTTCGCCGCAGCTTCTTTCGGATGTCACCGGTTTGCCGTTGGAATGCGCCGGCGCCGGCGAGGGTAGTCCGCTGGGCGCAGCCATCATTGCGCGTGGCTTGCTTGAGTCGGAGAAATCGCTGGCCGACATTGCCCGCGAAATGGCGCCAGTGGCGCGGCACGTTGAACCCGGACCAGCGGCGAAATTGTATCAAGAGCAATACGAGCAATATTTGCGTGAGTTGCCGTTGAGTGAAACAACATCGAACTGAATTTAAGACTGATTGCACCGCGAATGAAAATGGCACGACTCAATACGCACTCTCCCTCACCCCGGCCCTCTCCCGCTGGGAGAGGGAGGACCGTTCGCCAGTCGCTTGCACTAAGAAGCTGTCGCGACATTCGCCTGCTCGTTTCTTCTACCGACCAAGCAGCGGCGTGGGCGTTGGAATCAAGTGAATCACTCGGTTGCTGTCTCCCTCTCCCAGCGGGAGAGGGATTAAGGGGGAGGGAGGGCGTATCGAAAAGCACGCTTCCGCGATTTGGAATCATGCTGAACCGCTCAATGAACCAAAGCGAACACTCAACATTCAACGCCCAACATTCAATGATGCGTCGAATGGAAACCCTTGGATGTTCGATGTTGAATGTTGGTTGTTTAATGTTTTCCCAGTTTTCTCATGAACCCAATCCCCCTCCATCACGTCTGGACCTACACCGATGTGGACCGCGCCTTTTGGGCGGAACACCTCGAAGGCTGGCTGCCGCGTCGCATCTTCGACGCCCACACGCACATCACGCATCCGCGCTTCCGGCTCGAAACCATGACCGAGGAGAAGCGCCGGCAATACTGGGTGAGCGAAGTGCTTGAACCGATTGACGCCGCCACCGCCGAGCATTGTTATCGCACGGTCTTTCCCAATCGTGAGTTCAACTGCGTGGCGTTCGGCCTGCCGGAACTCGATTTCGACATAGACGGCGAGAACGCCGACGTGCAGCAGGAATGTGCGAAACGCGGCTGGCACAGTCTCACGGTCATCTGCCCGCAGTGGTCGCAGGAAAAAGTTTCCAAACTGCTCGATGCGCCCGGCGTGATTGGGGTGAAGCCATATTACTCGCTCATCAGCCAGAGCAAGGACACGCGCGACCTGCACCTGGAGGCGAGCATTTTTGAATTCCTGCCGCATCACATTCTCGAAGTGGTCAATGACCGCGGCGGTTGGGTGACGTTGCACGTCCCCAAGGCCGACCGGCTCGGGCATCCCGATAACATCCGCGAAATTCGCGAAATCCGCCGGCACTATCCGAACGTCGTGCTGGTGATCGCGCACCTGGGCCGCAGCTACACCGAGCCGCACGCGTTGGAATCGCTGCCGCAACTGGCGGATGATCCCGGTTTGTTCTTCGACTCGTCCGCCGTGTTGAACCCGGCCAGTCATCGCGTGGCGTTGCAGCATCTCGGACCGCAACGCGTGCTTTACGGCTCCGACAATCCCATCTTTTACATGCGGGGCCGGCGGCAGTATGAGGGACGGAATTATTTCAACCGCACCAATTATCCGTTCCATTTCAACCAACACCGCGAGCCACCAGAAATCGAGGCGCGCTACACGCTGTTCATGTACGAAGACATCCGCGCCATCAAACAAGCCTGCGCGGAACTTGGCCTCACCGAGCGGCGACACGTCGAAGCCATCTTCCACGACAACGCGGCGCGATTGATCAAGGGGATTTTGGAGCGGAAACAACAACGTTTGGGGAAAGCGAAACGGTGAAACTGGCCTCGAAGAGCCGACACGCTCTATTTCATCGATCCGCAGTGGACGAATCATTCCGCGCGTTTCTACCGCCTCCGCTGGCCGTGAGCACGAGACGACACAGGAAGCGACGGAAACGCCCCGAGCATGGGCGGCCGTTTTCCGACGGGTTGAGCAAGCCATTTGCTGTCCCTTCCGTTATTCCTGGTTCCAGGGCCGGTCACCAGTGTCCTTGACCGGGGACGGAAACGTTGGCAGAACGGGGCGGAATCGCATTCAATTCGCATTATGAAAATCGGCCATTGCCAGCTTCAAGCCACAGAGGACTTCGCCATTAATCTGGAAAAATTCCGCCGGGGCCTGGAATGGGCCTCGGCAGAACGGGTCGAGATTGTCAGCTTCCCGGAATGTTTTCTGAACGGTTACTACGACCAGGAAAAGCCGGCCCGACGAACGGCGTTCAGCGTGGATTCTGCAAAGATGGACAAGGTGCGGGAAATCGCCGGGCACTTTGGAGCGACGGTGATCGTGGGGTTCAATGAACTTCGGGGGGGCGATCTGTACAACACGGTGATGATTGCGGAGCGGGGCCAGCCGCTGAGCTTTTACAGCAAGGTGTTTGCGTATCACAAATTTCACCAGCGCGGGACGGAATTGCCGGTATTCGAACGGCGCGGATTGAAGTTCGGCGTGGTGATTTGTGCGGACGGCGGCTACATCGAGCCGGTGCGCATTCTCGCGCTGAAAGGCGCGCGGGTGGTTTTCTCGCCGCACGCCAACTACATATCGCCGGATTATCTCATCAACCATTTCGAGTCCGTGCGTAGCGATCATATCGCGCGGGCGGTCGAGAACGGCGTGTGGTTTTTGCGTGGCAACGATGTGTCGCTGGGCAAAAACCCCATGGTGAGTTACGAGGGCATCGGCTATGGCGAAAGCTATCTGCTGGACTATTACGGCGAGGTGGTTGTGCGCAGCCGTCGGCACATGGAGGACTACATCGCGGCGGAGATTCCGGACCAACCGGCGCCGGCGGAGGCGCAGCTTCGCCATCGTTCCCTGGCGAGCGCGCAGAAATATGGCGACTTGTTGCGCGAAACGGTGGCCGGTGTGAGCAAAAAGTGAAGCGGGACGGACGCGGAAGCTGAATTCAGCCGGGATGCCAACGCCTGCGAACTTGGAGGAGCTATCGGCAATCTTGACCGAAAACCGAATCGCTGGCAGAAGGATGCAGTGAACGTCATTTGTTTTGATCGTCCAGAAGCTTCGCCCCGCACCGTAAGACAGAATCGCATGAAAAGGTTGCCGGTTTTGTTCACGACTGTCGTCCTCGCGTGGCTTGGTTGCGGTGTCGTGCTCGATGCCGCACCGCCGGAAGATTTTCCGCGCTTCCAGGTGCCGGGTCACGAGTCGGAAATGAACACGCTTCGCGAGTTGTTCTGGCTGCATTACCCGGGCGCCGGCCCCAAGGCGACGCTCTGGGACGAATGGTTGCCTGATGCGGCACTTTGGCCGGCGGTGAACACGGACGGTTACACGGACAAAATGCGCCGCGACTGGGCGAACACGTTGCGCGGCCGGATCATTGATCCGGAGGGTTATGTCGCGACGCATCAGCACGGAAGCATTGCCCACCAACTGGGCTGGCCGTTTCCCTTCTGGAATCAGGGCAAGCGTGGTTGTGGCTGGCATTTTTCCTTCAAGAACACCATCGGACCCAATTGGCGACAGAACAACTTGAACCAGCCGGACGGGTGGACGCTCGAAGGGGCAAAAGCTGCCGGCACTAACGACGACGGTTGGCGGATTGAAGTGACCAACGCGGCGGCCATGGTCACGGCCCCAGCGCGAATGTGCGACACGTTTGAAGCGCCTTTCCTGCAACTTCGCTGGCAGTCGAGCGGGTTGGGAACGACGCAGCCTTTCGTCGAATGGACCGCGCCCGGCGCGACGAACTTCTCCCCGACCCGCCGCATGTATTTCGAGCCGGTGAAAGGCGAGGGCATGACCTACACGATGATTCCCATGTATCGCCATCCGCAGTGGACGGGTGAGGTGGCGCAGTTGCGTATCGGGCTTGGCAACTCGGCGACGGGCAGTGTGACCCTCCAGGCGTTCTTCACGCAATTCGACACGCGCCACAACATCAACGCGCAAAACTTCATTCGGGGTTGCGCGAAGTATTTCTGGTGGACGCGCGACCTGGATTTTTTGCGGACACAAATCAACCGGATGCGCACGGCCCTGCACTACATGATGACCGAGCATCAAGCGCTGGAACGCAAAGTCGTTTTCACCGGTTGGGTCGGGCACGACGGGCGCACGGGATTGAAGCGCACGCCGGACGGGAAGAAGCAACTCATTTCCGGGCAGGGCATCGGCAACAATTACTGGGACCTGATGCCGTTCGGTGGTTTGGATTGCTACGCCACGATTCAATATTACGATGCGGTTCGCGTGCTGGCGGAGGTGGAACGCGAGATCCTTGCGCATCCCGAGTGGGCTGTTCCGCGCGGCGTGTTGAGCTTTGAACCGGAGTTCCTCGCACGCCACGCCGCCGAGGTGAAGGCGACTGGTAACGACATGTTTTGGAATGCGGGCACGGGACGGTTCAACGCCTGCGTTGATGCCGACGGCCAGACGCACGATTACGGCTACACGTTTCTGAATCTGGAAGCGATCTATTACGATTTTGCCAGCCCGGAGCATGCGAAGGCGATTTTGAGCTGGGTTAACGGTGATCGGACGGTGGCGGACGACACGGCAACGGGCGCCGACATTTACCACTGGCGGTTCGCACCGCGGGCGACCACGAGGCGAAACGTGGACTGGTACTTCTGGGCGTGGAGCAATCCGGAGAGCATCCCCTGGGGCGGTCAGGTGCAGGACGGCGGGGCCGTGCTCGGTTTCTCGTATCACGACCTGATGGCGCGGCTTAAAGTGCTTGGTCCGGACAATGCCTGGCGGCGGTTGCGGGAAATCCTCAAGTGGTTCGATGAAGTGCAGGCGGCGGGCGCCTATCGCAAATACTACGACGGCTCACGCGAAGGCTCAATGCAAGGTGGCGGTACGGCGGGCGGGCTGGGGTTGGACATGGAATTCTTCGAGAGCGCGCTCGTGCCGCAAATTATGCTCCACGGTTTCCTCGGCTTCGTGCCGCGAGCGGATGGCTTCAAGCTCGATCCCCGCCTGCCAACGGACTGGTCGGAACTCACGATTGACCGGATTGACTTCCAAGGGCTGGTGCTGCGCATCCGCGCGACCGGGAATGAAATTGAGATTTGGAAACAAGGGGTTCGTGATGAACCGCTGCTCGTCCATTTGCCTGCGGGTCAATGGAAGGCGAGTTGGTTATCCGATAGCGGCTCGGATTCCACACCGGCTGCCACGCTTCAACGCAAGCCCGATGGCGCGCTGGAGTTGAATTGGAACACCGCGGCAGGAATCCGGTTCAAACGGCAATGACCCGGGCGCGAATGCTCGATTGCTCAAATTCAAGGTCCGGAAAGAGTCGGTGGGATGAGGGGCGGTGCGGGGCCGTCATACCCAAGTTGCACCGGCTTGTCCGGCTGGGGCGCCCACCGATGAAACAGCCAAAGGCCTAACCCGAGCAGGAACAGTCCGGTCAGGTCGAACCACATCGGTTGAAAAACCACGTCGGCGTAAGGTTCGCCCTGGTTAAATCCGGGAATTTCCATCGGGAAAAAGCCGCAGGTCAGGACCGTCCCGTTCACGAGCACATGGCCGATCAGCCCCGGCACGATGGAGCGGGTGCGATAATACCACCAGCCGAACAGCACTCCGAGCGACCCGGCGGAGACGGCCTGCCAGGGATTCAGATGCGCCAACGCAAAAAGCGCTGCTGAAAGCAAGATGGCCAGCCGCACATTGTGCCGGCTCAACAACCCGCGGAGGATAAGTCCCCGAAACAAAATCTCCTCCGTCACCGGCGCCACCACAACCAGACCGAACACGGGGCCCAACCAGCCGGCATCGGTTGACATGAGGTCGCGGAAAAAATCCGCCAGCAATTGCGGCACGGGAAAAATCCAACGGAACAAATTATCGGTTTCCGACAACACGACCGCCGCCCCGAGCGTGCTGAGCAGGATCGGCAGCAGCAGGAGGGTGCGCACCCGGCGGAACGCCAGGATTTCCCACGGCGGACTTTTTGCCAGATAAATACCCAACGTCACGACGCATCCCACCGCCAGGAGGTTGATGGCGCCGAGCACGAACGGATTGTTGGCGGGATGCAACGGCGGTTGATGAGCGAGCCGGCTGTAAAGCATCGCGGCCACCTCGATCGGGACCGCCAGCACAAATTGCATCACGATGACACCCGCAGTCAGCAGCAGCGCAAAACCCGCGTTGGGAAACTGTGGATCCGGTTTCATGGACTCCCGGACGGCGACTGCACTTCCACCACGGACGATTCGTGCTGCGACTTGAGCGCCGCGGTGAACAGCCGATGGCTTGCCGCCGCTTCATCCGGCGTCACGCACCCGGCAAACTTCTTCAGCGGTTTGCCTTCGGCCAGTTCGTGGAGGAACGCAGCCCACATCTGGAGAAACGCGTCTGTGAAACCGAACTCGAAGATTCCTCCCGTGATGGTCTTGAACGGCGTCTCGTAGCCGGTTTGGATCTGTCCCCAAATCTGTTCGCCGCCGTTGTAATCCAGAAACTCCAGCCGTTTCGGTTCACCGGTGGTATAGCGGGCGGACGCCCGCGTGCCGTAGATTTCCACATACCAGGTGTTCTTCTGGCCGGGCGCGATCCGTTGCGTTTTCAGCATCAGGGGAAAAGGTTCGCTGGTCACCGGGTCAATCGTTTCGCAAAACAGCGTCGCGTTATCCCAGGTCCGGCAAGGGGCGCAACCGCCGCGACCGTCAGGTCGCTCTTTGACAATGTCGGAAAGAATGGCGCGCACGTTCCTGGGCTTCCATCCGGCGCGAAACGGCATCGAACACACGTGCATGCCGAGATCGCCCATCACTCCGTATTCGCCATTGAATTCGACCAGGCGCTTCCAGTTCATCGGCTTGTTCGGGTCCAGATCGCTCGAATGCAGAAAGCCGCAATTGACCTCGATGATCCGGCCGAACGCCTGTCGTTCCAGCAAGTCACCGATGCGTTGCGCTCCCGGATAAAACATCCAATGCGATGAGCACCGCGCACAAAGCGTTGGGTTGTCTTCCAACGCCGCCATGATTTCGGCGTTGGCCGGCTGATCAATGCCGAAGGGTTTTTCGCCCATGAGATGTTTCCCGGCGACGATGGCGGCGCAATAGATTTCCCGGTGCAGATGATGCGGCACGGCCACGTAAACTGCGTCAACGGCCGGATTCGCCAGCAATTCGCGATAGTCGTGCGTGAACTGCGTCACCGTGGGAAAATGTTCCTGGAACCACGCGAACGGTCCGGCACTGCGATTGCAGACGGCCACGATTTCCGGCCGGGCCTTCACCTCCAGCAAATGCATCCACCGCGCCGCCGCGCTGGCAAATTCCCGTCCCATCAAACCGCCGCCAATGATTCCGAATCGAATGACTTTCACCCGTCCTCCGTAGCAGGTAATCTGTTTGGTCGCAAGACTTGGGAAGCCCTCAGGATATTTCGGGCCGCAGCTCTCACCGTGCCGCTGCGGAGGGTGGACGCCCAACCCTTCTGCCAGCGAATGCGCCCGCGGTCAAGGATGGCGGCGATGGGAGAAGTTCATCGCATTGCATTTTGTACGCTTTGATTCACACTAAATCACGTGGACGGGAACGAGACATCTCATGTAGTTGTGCTGGGCGCGGGCTTTGGCGGACTGGCTTTCTGCAAACATTTCCGTCATCCCAAGGCGCGTATCACGCTGGTGGACCGCACCAATCACCATTTGTTCCAGCCGTTGCTTTATCAGGTCGCCGCCGCCGGTCTTTCCGCGCCGGAAATCGCGCAACCGGTTCGCGCCATCTTTTCCCGCCGGCCCGACATTACCGTGCTGTTGGACAAGGTTGTGGGGATAAACGTCACGGACAGAAAAGTTCTGCTTGAAGAAAACACACTTGCGTACGATCACCTCGTGCTGGCGATGGGCGGCCAGACCGGTTACTTCGGCCATCCGGAATGGGAAAAGTTCGCGCCGGGCCTGAAAACACTCGATGATGCGCTGCGCATTCGCAGTCACGTGCTGCTCGCTTTCGAGAAAGCCGAAAACGAAACCGAAGCTTCGAAGCGCGAAAAGCTCATGACTATCGTCGTTGTTGGCGGCGGGCCAACGGGCGTGGAACTGGCAGGCGCGTTTGCTGAACTCGCACGCACAGTATTGGCCAGGGACTTCCGCCGCATCAACCCGGCGCACGCGAAGATCATACTCATTGAAGGCTCGGCGGTTGTGCTTTCGAATTTTCCGCTGGAGCTGGCCCGGAGCGCTACGCGTCAGCTCGCAAGCCTTGGCGTGCAAGTTCGCACTTCGACGCGTGTCAAAAATATCCGCGAAGGCGAGGTGGAGCTTGATAACGGCGACATCATTCGTGCCGGAAACATAATTTGGGCCGCAGGAGTTTCAGCCATACCGTTGACAAAGCAACTGGGTGTCGAACTGGACAAAACCGGGCGCGTGAAAGTGAATCCCGACCTCAGCCTGCCGCGACATCCTGAAGTGTTTGCCATCGGTGACATGGCGCTGGTGCTCGGTGACGATGGCAAGGCAGTGCCTGGCGTTTCCCCTGCCGCCATGCAAATGGGCCGTCACGTCGCACGGCTCATAAAGAGCGAAATGGATTCGGGCGCGAGCCAATCGCCACACCCACCGTTCAAGTATTGGGACAAAGGCACGATGGCCACGATCGGCCGTTCCGCTGCCGTTGCGTGGGTGGGCAGGTTCAAATTCTCCGGGTTGCTCGCTTGGTTGGCGTGGTTGCTGATCCACCTGATTTTTCTTATCGGTTTTCGCAATCGGCTCGCGGTGCTGTTACAGTGGACTTACTCCTATTTCGCCTACAAACGCAGCGCCCGGATCATCACGTATCTGCCGGCAGAACCTGCAGAGGAAAAACGGCACTGAGGTCATCGCGCTGCGTTTGGTGACAGGTCCGGACTTGAATCAATAATGCAATTATGATATTTGATCACCATGCAAGATGGTCTTTCTATTGAATCGTTTGTCCGCACAATACTGTTAGGCGATTTGCGGTGCTTGACATATGACCACCATTTTCTCGCGTTCGGCCCAATTAGCGTTGGAATCGAATTTCTTGGCGCGTGCCAGGACGAGCAAGAGTTTGGCGCAGAACGGCTGTCAGGAAAGAGGTTCGAACGAGGTGTTGAGGATTTCATGCGACTCGTGAACCCTTTGTACTCGACCTACAACCGGTCATTCAATCTTTACAAGAATCTGCGGTGCGGGATGGCTCATATCATGCGTCCTCAGGGGTCGATTTCGTTTGCGTGTCGCCAAAACACGCGATGTGCAGGACAGAATCATTTGGCACTCATCGGAGGCAGTACACTTATTCTCGTAGCCGAAGATTTTTACGACGATTTCGCAAAAGCATGCGAACTTCTACTTGTTGAACTCCCCAGGAAAACCACTCGCAAATTCACGGATACGTACCTGCCAACTTGGGAAATACCTCGCAAAGCACGGGCTCGTTTTGAGGAAGTCGTCGGGATCTCCAAGAAGATCTTAGACCCAGACACCTCTCGCCCACAGTCGGGATCCGTTACAGCAAGTGGTTGCCCGGCGAACTACAGGTCTTTCCGATAGTAGAAAGTGTTGGCAAATTTTTCGTTCTCTGCTGGACAGCCAGATCACTTCGGCATCTGCAAACCGATCTTGTCCGCGGCTTGCGCCACGTCCTTGTCGCCGCGACCGGAGAGGTTCACGATGATGAGCGCGTCCCGCGACATTTTCGGCGCGCGGACTATGCACTCGGCGACGGCGTGAGCGCTTTCCAACGCGGGAATGATTCCTTCCAACCGTGCGAGTTTCATAAACGCGTCCAGCGCCTTGTCGTCGGTGGCGTAGGTGTATTCCGCGCGTTGGCGGTCGTGCAACCATGCGTGTTCCGGCCCGACGGCGGCGTAGTCCAATCCGGCGCTTACGCTGTGGGTGAGTTGAATCTGGCCGTAATCGTCCTGCAAAATATAGCTGCGCGTGCCCTGCAACACGCCGAGCGAGCCGCCTTGAAAACGCGCTGCATGTTGCTCCGGTTTGATGCCAAGGCCGCCCGCCTCCACGCCGACCAGCTTCACGGATTTGTCGTCGAGAAACGGATAGAAAAGTCCGATAGCATTTGAGCCGCCGCCAACGCACGCGATGAGCAGGTCGGGCAGGCGCTTTTCCTTTTCGAGAATCTGCGCACGGGCTTCATCGCCGATGACGCGCTGGAAATTCCGCACCATCACCGGATACGGATGCGCGCCGTACGCCGTGCCGAGGATGTAATGCGTGCTGCGAATGTTCGTGACCCAGTCGCGCATGGCCTCATTGACGGCTTCCTTCAAGGTCTTTTGCCCCGCGTGAACCGGCACGACTTCCGCGCCGAGCATCTTCATGCGATACACGTTGAGCATCTGGCGCTCGCAATCCACCGCGCCCATGTAGATGACGCATTTCAACCCGAACATCGCGGCCACGGTCGCGGTCGCCACGCCGTGCTGGCCCGCGCCGGTTTCGGCAATGACGCGCGTCTTGCCCATGCGCTTGGCCAACAGGATCTGGCCCATCGCGTTGTTGATCTTGTGCGCGCCGGTGTGATTGAGGTCCTCGCGCTTGAGATAAATGTTCGCGCCGCCGAGGTCCTTGGTGAGGCGTTCGGCAAAGTAAAGCGGTGTGGGGCGACCGACAAATTCGGTAAGATAGTAGCTAAGTTCGCGTTGAAACTCCGGATCGTGCTGCGCGCGGAAGTATTCGGCCTCCAGTTCCTGCAACGGATGCATCAACGTCTCGGGCACGAACCGGCCGCCGTAGGGGCCGAAATGGCCCTGGGCGTCGGGAAGCTCAGTTTTGGCAACGGCGTTCATGATGTCAGCCTAGTTAAAAGCGGTCGAAGGAGGAAGCGGGAAAGCGAGTGCGAACGGGAGTATTTCCCTCAATTTCCCAGTTTCTCGTCCGCAGCAGCTTTTGCCGCCCGAATAAATTTCCTCACCCGTTGGTGATCCTTCTTTCCGGGTGATGACTCAACCCCGCTTGAAACGTCCACGCCAAATGGCTGCACCTTGCGCACGGCTTCGGCGACGTTCTCCGGCGTCAAACCTCCGGCCAAAAAAATGGGCTTGCCCAACCGGCCGGCTGCCACCGCCAACTCCCAATTGAATCTCGCTCCAGTGCCACCCAATTGGCCAGGCACAAAAGCGTCCAGAAGCCACGCATCTGTGGGATACGACACGAGAGACCGCAACGACTCCGCATCCCGCATGCGGAATGCTTTTATGCTCATGATTCCAAATTGCATGCAAAATTCCGGTGGCTCGTTGCCATGAAATTGCAGCAAACTTAGTCCGCATCCGGCGATGGCTTGCATCACGAGTTCCTCGGACGGATCAACAAACACTCCCACCTTCGCGACGTGCGACGGCAATTGTCGAACGATGTCCGCGACCCGTTCCACGGTCACAAAGCGCGGGCTGGCCTCGCAGAAAACGAACCCCAGCATGTCCGCGCCCGCCTCGACCGCCACCCGGGCATCGGCGAGGTTGGTGTTGCCGCAGATTTTGACTTTTACGCTCATCGGTGGTGACGAAGTTCGTTCGGGTAAGATAGCCAGGGGGATTTATTGCCGCGTAATCGGCAGTGCCGGAGTTCAACTGATGCTCTGGAGTTCAAACCCATTCATAGGGATGATTTGCGTCGTGGGGATGCTCCGGATACGGCGAACTTCGCAAATAGCTGGCCGTAGTCGCCCGTTCCTCGTCGCGCCGGAAAATTGTGCCGACACCATCGGCAAGTTCTTTGAGCCGCGTCAACTCGGCGGCGGTAACGGGCCGGTCGTCCCTGGCCGCGATGATCGCTTTGTCCACCAAATCGAGGAACGACGGCGGGATCCCCGAGGCGACGCCGGGTTGTGACCAGGCAAAGCGCAAGGAGAGGGAAACCTCCTCCTCCGTTTCCGTGCACCGATACCACCACTTGCGGGTCTGCGGGACGTCCTTTGGCCACGCGCCGCACGACATGGGCTTGATGGAGAGGACGCCGGCGCCCTGCTTCTTTGCCAGTTCGAGCACCTCTTTGCCAAAGCCGCGATTGAGGTATTCGGCAAAATTGATCGGGAACATCACCGTGTCGAAGCGGAAACCCTTCATGGCCTCCAAGGCCGCCACCATGGTGTGGGCCGAGAAACCGATGTATTTGATTTTGCCCTGCTCCTTCGCCTTGAGGAACGTCTCCAGCGCACCGCCGGGGCCAAGCGCCTGTTTGACTTCCGCCACCGTCACGAGATGGTGCATCTGGTAAAGATCGAAGTGATCCGTCTTGAGCGATTTCAGCGAGGCTTCCAATTCCTGGCGGGCGCCTTCGCGATCGCGCTGCTTGGTTTTGCAGGCGAGAAAGATTTTGCTCCGATCTATGCCTTGCAAGCCGATGCCCAACTTGGTCTCGCAAACGCCCTTGCCGTAGGCCGGGGCGACATCGAAATAATTCACGCCGTGCTCGAAGGCGCGATGGACGCCGGCGGTGCATTGGTCCTGCTCGATGGGCGTGAGCGCCAGGCCGGGAAAACCAACGATGGAAATGTTCTGGCCGGTGCGGCCCAGCAGACGGCGCGGCAGGCCGGCGACTTTCTCAACCGTCGGGTCGGGTTTGCTCGCGGCCAATATTCGTTCGATGGTCAGGGCGTAGCTGCCGGCCGCGGCGCCGGCGGCAACTTTCAGGAAGGCTCGACGTTTCATGATGCGGTTGGGTTCAATTAACTCTCCCTTTGTACCATCAGCTCGCAAATCCGTCCATAGCCTTGACGCTTTGACGCTCGACATTTCCGTGCCCCGCCTCGCTCGATGAGCGGGTAATCAAGGCCATCGTTCGGGAGTCGTTCACTTCCATGCCTGTTTCAAAAAACTGACGAAGTTTCCGTGCAGGATGGAATTCACGTCCGCCGGCGCGTAACCACGGTCCGCGAGCAGGGCGGGGATTCTCGAAAGATCCGCGATCGTATTCAGATCGGCGGGGGTTTGTTCGCAACCAAATGTGCCATCCAAATCCGAACCGATGCCTGAGTGGAGGGCATTGCCCGCGAGTTGGCAGACGCGGTCAATGTGATCCACAAATTGTTCGAGCGTGAGTTTCGCCGATTGTGGAGTTGTCTTTCCACGCAACCAGCCAGGGACAAGCATCCAGGCGTCCAGCGCCGAACCGATGACCGCGCCGCGCGCGATGATCGCCTTGATTTGTTCATCGCTGAACTGCCGGGCATGTGGCACAAGCGCGCGGCAGTTTTGATGGCTCGCCCAAATCGGCCCCTGAAACAAATCGAGCGCCTCCCAGAAACAGTCGTCGCACAAGTGCGTCACATCGAGAATGAAGCCGAGTCGGTCCATCTCCTTCAACAAGTTGCGACCTTTCGCGTTGAAACCGCCGCTGGCATCCGTGCCGTTCGCGTAAATGCCCGGGCCGTAATGCGCCGGGCCGATGACTCTCAAACCCTGTTCGCGCGCGCCCGCCAGATGAGCCAGCGACAAGATGGAATCCGCGCCTTCAAGGCTGAGCACGAAGCCCACGGGCTTTTTCTCGGCCGGCGCGGGTGAGTTCCAGAGTGTCAGGTGTTTCTCCAATCCCGCCGCATCGCGGATGTGCACCATCTCGCCGGCTTGCTCCATCGCGCGATACCATGCGAGTTGTCCTTGTGTTTGCGCCCACGCCTGGGCCGGCGAACGCCAACCCGCGATCGGGCTGTAAGCGTCATGTTCCACCCGCGCAATCAGCGTTGCCACACAAATCCCGATGCCGGCCCGGCGCATTTCCGGCAGCGACACCGTGCTGTTCCCGCGATCGGGTTTGTCGGTTTTGCCCGCCTCGCTTGCGCGCAACTCCGCGAGCGGTCGCGTCAGGTCGCGATTCCACTCCAGCGCATTCATCGCCAGGTCGAGATGGGCATCGAAAATGAACGGATGCGTTTTCATTTCAGACAAATTGCGCGACCAACAGGACCAAAGCCAGTCCCACCAGGCTGATGCAGGTTTCCAGCACGGTCCAGGTCTTGAAAGTCTGCGTTACGGTGAGGTGGAAGGTTTCTTTGACAAACCAGAAACCGCCGTCGTTGACGTGCGACAGAACCAACGATCCCGCTCCCATGGCCAGCACGAGCAATTCACGATTGACGTCGGGCGTATTCGCAGCCACCGGTGACAACACCGCCGAAGCCATCGTGATGGCGACCGTCGCCGAACCCACGGCCACGCGAATGGCTGCGGCGACCGTCCAGCCCAGCAGCAGCGGCGAGACCTGCGCCTGTTCCACGATGTCGGCGATGGCCGCGCCCGCTCCGCCGCGCTCGAGCATTTTGCTGAACCCGCCGCCGGCGCCGACGATCAAAAGAATCGAGGCCGCCGGGCCGATGCAGTCTTCAAAGAATTTCAGAATTTGTTTGCCGCTGAAGCTGCGCGCGTAGCCGAAGGAATAAATGGAAAGCATTACCGCTAGTAGCATCGCGATAATCGGGCTGCCAATAAAGTTTGCCCACTCATGCAAGCGGTTGTCCTTGGGCAGAGTCAGGTCAGCCAGCGACGAAAGCAGCATCAATAGCACCGGCAGCAAAATGGTCAGCAGCGTGAGACCAAAACCTGGCGGCTGATGCGATGGCACTTCCTGGGTGGCGCGTTCGCCAAGGCTGCCGAGGTCAACTTTGAGTTTCGACCCCACCAGCAACCCAAAGACGGGTCCTGCCATGATGGCCGTGGGGATTCCGATGAGCACGCCGTAGAGAATCGTTTTGCCCACGTCCGCGCCCAGTTGTTCGATGGCGAGCATCGGTCCGGGGTGCGGCGGCAAAAATCCGTGTGCGACGGACAAACCGGCTGCGACCGGTATCGCAATCCGCAGCAGTGGCGTGTTGGTTTCACGCACGATGGCGTAAACGATGGGCGCGAGCAGCACCAGCCCGACCGCGAACCACACCGGCACGCCGATGATGAACGCGACCGCCAGCATGGCCCATGGTAATTGTCGTCCGCCCAGCAGCCGGATGAATTTCTGGGCGATCACGTGCGCGCCTCCGGATTCCGAGAGCATTTTCCCCAGCATCATGCCCAAACCCACAACCACGCCGAGAAAGCCCAGCGTGTTGCCGAAACCCTCCTGAAAAGCCCTGGCAATCTCGGGCAGTTTCATGCCGGAATGGAACCCAATCGCGACCGCGGCCAGAATCAGGGCGAGAAAAGGATGCAGCTTGAATCGCGCGATGAGCAGCACCAGCGCAATGACCGCAATCAGAGCAAACAACAGCAGGCTGGTTTCGTGGCTCATGGTGGCGGTGTCAAATCGTCAACCGCCGTTCCCGCGCCTGGATGCGCCAGCGTTCCGTGGCGCGGCCCTCGTGAATCACCACGGCCTCCGAATAAAGCGCGACCGTGGGACACACATGGCGCGGCACCCCGTAGAGACAATCGCCCACGGCAAACTGGCCGGCGTTTGCGCTCTCAACGACCAGATGTTCCTCGCTGTGCGAAATCGCCGTCGCATCCGGCAGGTTCAAGAAGCGCACCCGCGGTGGCGGATTTTCCGCGGCGATGGCTTTATGGCCAAGGTCAACGCAGAGCCGGTTGGCGCCCGGTTTGCTGACCACCCGCGTGAGTACGAGCGCCGCGCTGAGAAATTCCATGTCCGCAAACCGGTCCGCGTAACCAAAATCCCACAACACACAAGTGCCCGGACTGCACTCGAAGGATTCATACTTTGCGTGCATGGGAAACGTTGGCGTGCCACCGGCCACCACCCGTGGTACCGGCAAGCCCGCTCCGAGCAGTTGCTGGCGAAATTCATGGACGGGCGAGAACGCCGTGGCACAAAGCTCCGCCCGCTTCACGGCATCCGACTCATTGATGTGACCGTCGTAGACATGCAATCCGCCCGGGCGGAGTCCCGGCATGGTGGCGATCAACCGGTACAACTGCGTGGCGGTTGTACCCGGTTCGACGCCTGTTCGATGCTGACCGCAGTCCACGTCCAGCAAAACGTCCATGGTGCGGCCGGCATCGGAAAACGTTTTGGCCAGCAACTGAATTGCCGGCGCATCATCGGCGACGCAGGAAAACGCCACTCCTGGGAACGCCTTCACCAGTTGCAGCAGGCGCACTGCGTTCGGGCCGACCATCGGGTATGCAATGAGAACATCCTTCGCGCCCGCGCCGGCCGCCATTTCCGCTTCTGCAAGGGTTGCGCATTTAAACCGGGTGATCCCGGCTTCGAGTTGGATGCGCATCACCTCGGCCAGTTTGTGGGTCTTGATGTGTGGCCAAAGCCGGTGCGCGCCCCCGGCGATGCGAATCATGCGGTGGACGTTTTCGCGGATGCGATCCGGGTAAAGCAGCAACGCGGGCGAGGCAACTTCGTCAACGTTCTCGACGGCAAACCAGTCGCTGGCTTGAGTTTTGGCTTCGGCGCTCATCGGTTAACACAAACGCAATCGAGCATGGCCGATTCAGAAGCGTCCCGTCCAGAATTCGTTTGTCGCCAAAGCCCGGGATTCGCTTAACCCGCCGTGGCCAGGTCGAGAAACACGATGCTGGAAGGATTGCCAACCGGCGTGTAATGACCGGTGAAGTTCAACCGACCGGTTTTGCGATTCACGCGAAATACCGTGACGTTGTCCGCTCGTTGATTGCAGCAATAAAAGAATTGGCCGGTGGGATCAAAGTTGAAACTGCGCGGGTAATCGCCCCGTGTCCATTCTTCGGTGACGAACGTTAATTCCCCGGTCTTGCCGACCGAGAAAATGCCGATGCTGTCGTGCAGGCGATTGCCGGCATAAACGAACCGGCCATCGGTCGCAACCAGGATCTCCGAGCAAAAGTTGCTGCCGGCAAGTCCGGGCGGAAGGCTGGAGATGGTTTGCCGCGGTGACAGCCGCCCCTTCGTGGAATCATAATCGAACAGGACGACATTTGAGCCTTCCTCCTGGAGCGAGTAGCACCAGCGTCCGTTGGGATGGAACGCGAAATGCCGCGGCCCGTCACCCGGTGGCAACGAGACTGCGGGCGGGTCATTCGGAGTCAAAGTGCCCGTCCGTTCATCGAACTTCCACACGAAGATCTTGTCCAGCCCCAGGTCAACGTGCAGAACAAATCGGCCCGTGGCATCGGCTTGAATCATGTGCGCGTGGGTCCGGTCATGGCCGCTGAAGGCGAAACTTCCCGGCGGTGCGTTCGTGGCTTTCCTTGGCCCCACCGTGCCTGCATCCGTCTTGATGTCCGTGGCGGCTCCCAGGCTTCCGTTTGGTTGGATCGGCAGCACCGCCACGGAGCCGCCGAAGTAATTGGCCGCCAGTAAAAACTTTCCGGACGGGTGAATGCTCACGTAAGTAGGCCCCGCCCCGCCGGCGGGAACGGTGTTGAGCAGGCTCAGTTGCCCGTCCGTCCGGTTGATGACCAAGGCACTGAGCGTGCCTTCCTTCTGCTTGCCAACATGGTCCGTCTCGTTGGTGCAATAAAGGCGCGTGCCGGCCGCATTTACAGCCAGGCAATTGGGGCTTGTGCCCGATGCGTAAATTCCGTCCGGCGTCATCGCTCCCGTCCGGCGGTCCACCTGGTAAAGGTGAATGCCCCGGCCGTTTCCCGGCGGCAAATCCACCTGAGTTGGCAGCACATCCTGGAGCGGCGAACTGAAGGTGCCGACGTACGCCATCAACGGCGCCCTCGTTTCGCCGGATCGGGCTGGGAACGGCGTCGCCAGAAACGGAGCAGTGCCGGCAAACATCGCGGCGGTCTTCAGAAACGACCGGCGGGAGAATCTGGGCGAACCGGGATGGACGTCTGATTGCATCATGCGGTGTGAGACTGGCGCAAAGCGGGTTTGCGGTCGAGACAAACGGCGTGCCGCACCGGGCCAGGGGTCGCGGAGTTGTTTGCGGCCAGTGAATCTGCGGTTGCCGGGTGATTCGCGATCGGGTATTCGTGACGGAGCAGCGTAAACCATTTATTGCGTATCGCTGACCGATGCAAAGATTCGTCTGCGTTCACGGGCACTTCTATCAGCCGCCGCGGGAGAATCCGTGGCTCGAATCGGTCGAGCTTCAGGACTCCGCCGCGCCCTATCACGATTGGAACGAGCGCATTGCCGCCGAGTGCTACGCGCCGAATGCCACCGCCCGGATTCTCGACGGCGAGGGCCGGATAGCGAGCATTGTAAACCTTTACTCACGCATTAGCTTCAACTTCGGGCCCACCTTGCTGGCATGGATGAAGCGCGCGATGCCGGAAATTCACGAGGCGATTGTCGAGGCGGACGGGCAGAGCCGGCAGAAGTTTTCCGGCCACGGCTCGGCGCTGGCGCAGGGTTACAATCACATGATCCTGCCCCTGGCGAACCGGCGCGACAAACAGACGCAGGTGCTCTGGGGCATCCGCGATTTCGAAGCTCGTTTTGGCCGCCGGCCGGAGGGCATGTGGCTGGCAGAAACCGCCGCCGATTCCGAAACGCTCGACGTGCTGGCCGAATTCGGCCTGCGCTTCACCATCCTTTCGCCGTTTCAGGCGCAGAGTGTTCGACCCGTGGCCGGGGACCAGCCGTGGGCCGATGTCAACGGCGGCCGCATCGATCCTTCCCGCGCCTACCTGTGCCGGCTTCCTTCCGGCCGTGAAATCAACCTGTTTTTCTACGACGCGCCGGTTTCGCAGGCGATCGCGTTTGAGCGGTTGCTCGAAAGCGGCGAGCGGTTTGCCGGGCGTTTGTTAAGCGCCTTTTCCGACCACCGCAACGGAGATCAACTCGTTCACGTGGCGACCGACGGCGAATCGTATGGCCATCATCATCGGCACGGCGAGATGGCCCTGGCCTATGCCTTGCACCACATCGAGAGCAACCAGCTGGCCCGGCTCACCAACTACGGTGAGTTTCTGGAGCAGCATCCCGCCGCGCAGGAGGTGCGCATTCACGAGGGCAGCGCGTGGAGCTGTCCGCACGGCGTGGGACGGTGGATGATGAATTGCGGTTGCAGCAGCGGCGGCCATCCCGGCTGGCAGCAGGAATGGCGGGCACCGCTCCGGCACGCACTCGATTGGCTGCGCGATCAGCTCGCGCCGCTCTACGAGAAGCAGGCCGCGGTGCTGTTCAAAAATCCATGGGACGCGCGCAACGACTACATCGGCGTCATCCTCGACCGCTCGCCGAAAAATCTGGAGAAGTTTTTCGCAACGCACGGCCGTCATCCGCTCAACGAAGTGGAGAAGATTGCCGCCGTCAAACTGCTCGAAATGCAGCGGCACGCGATGCTCATGTACACCAGTTGCGGCTGGTTCTTCGACGAGCTTTCCGGCATCGAGACCGTCCAGGTGATTCAGTATGCCGGCCGCGCGCTCCAACTGGCCCGCGATGTTCTCGAGCAGGATCTCGAACCGGGTTTTCTCGAGCGGCTGCAACATGCGCGCAGCAACCTGCCCGAGCACCAAAATGGCCGGGTGATTTACGAAAAGTTCGTGCGCCCGGCGGTGCTCAACTGGGAGAAGGTCATCGCGCATTACGCGATGAGTTCCCTGTTCGAAGCCTACGAACAGCGGACGCACATCTACTATTACGACTTCGAGTCGGAGGAGCGGCGGGTGCACGTGGCCGGCAAAAACAAGCTGGCGTACGGCCGCGTGCGGGCCGGCTCTGAAATCGCGCGCGAATCGGCGGTGATGATTTACGCCGCGCTGTACATGGGGGAACAAAACGTGGTATGCGGCGTGAACCCGTGCAGCGGCGCGAAGGAGTTTGGTGCGGCGACCGAAGCCATGCGGGCGGCGTTTGAACGTTCGGACTACCCCGAAATCATCCGGCTGATTGATCAGCATCTGGAACGCCCGTCGTACAACCTCAAAACCCTTTTTAAGGACGAACAACGCAAGATCATCAACGAAGTCCTCGCCGCCGCGCGGGATGACGTGGAGAGCGGTCACCGGCTGGTCACCGAACGTTATCAACCGTTGATGAATTTTTTGCGTGATCTGCGCATCCCGCTCCCCGGACCGTTGCAGACCGCGGCCTTGTTCATCCTTCACGCCGATTCGTGCCGCGCGCTTTCTGCGGACCGCCCGGACCTGGACCGGGTCCGGTCACTGTTGGAGCATGCCCGCGCCAAGCAGATCAAGATCTTCGATGCGGAACTGGCCTATGTCGTGAAAGCCACGCTCGAACGGATGATGCAGAAACTTTCAGCCAATCCCGGCGACGTGCGCCTGCTCCAATATCTTGCGGCATTGGTGGCGCTTGTGCGCGCGACGCCGCTGGATCTAAATCTCTGGAAGGTGCAAAACGTGTACTGGGGGATGTTGCAGTCGGTTTTTCCCGAGTTTAAACCAAAAGCCGGTCATCCTGATCCCGGCGCGATCGAGTGGACGAGGGCATTCCTCGCGTTGGGTGACCAGTTGAACTTCGCGGTGAAGCATTTGCGGGTGGGTTGATGACCGCTTGTTTCTCGGACGATCGCTTTTGAAGCCCGGTCAACCGGATTGAATTCTCGCATCGCGAGATGCGCCAGCCGCGCAAAGACCACGAAAGCCGGAGGCGTACTTTCCGGCTTTCGGAAAGGTTGTGCCTGTTTTAATTTTGCCGCGGCGATGGCCCCCATAGCTCAAATGGATAGAGCAGCGGTTTCCTAAACCGCGGATCCCCGTTCAATTCGGGGTGGGGGTACCACGCTGGATTGGCTATGCTCACAACCATGCGTTGCACACGAATCATCATTGCCCTGGTCTGCGCCTTTTGCGCCGCCAGATTGAACAGCCTCGCCGCGAAGCAACCCAACCTCCTGGTAATCCTCGTGGATGACATGGGGTATTCCGATCTTGGTTGTTACGGCAGCGAAATCGCCACACCGAACCTGGATGCGCTCGCCAAAGGCGGGTTGCGCTTCACGCAGTTTTACAACACGACGCGGTGCTGGCCGTCGCGCGGATGCATCCTCACAGGTTATTACGCACAGCAAATACGGCGCGACACGTTGCCGGGGATTCACAGCGGCGGTGGCGGGACGCGTCCGCGCTGGGCGCCGCTCGTCACCGAGTTTCTCAAATCGGCGGGCTATCGTTGTTACCACTCGGGCAAGTGGCACATTGACGGCAAACCGCTTAACAACGGTTTCGATCATAGTTACGAAATCGGCCGTCAGGACAACAACTTCCGGTCCGGTAGCGACACCGAGGACAATCAACCCGTTCCGGATGTGCCGGGTTACTATTCGGCGACGGCGTTTGCCGATCACGCCATCAAGTGCCTCAAAGAACACGCGGAGAAGCATCCGGACCGGCCGTTTTTTGAGTACCTGTGTTTCATCACGCCGCATTTTCCATTGCAGGCACCGGCGGCGGACATCGCCAAATACGCAGGCCGGTATCGCCAGGGCTGGAACCAGCTCGCTGAGGAACGTTACAAACGGATGAAGAAAATGGGTCTGGTGCAGAACGCCCGGCCGCAAATGCAGCGGGATGTCGGACCGCCGTACTACTTCCCAGACAACTTGCGGCGGCTGGGGCCCGGCGAGATCAACCGTCCGCTTCCGTGGAACGAACTCACGCCAACGCAGCAGGAGTTTCAAGCGGCCAAGATGGCTGTTCACGCGGCGATGATTGACCGGATTGATCAGGAAGTGGGGCGGATCATCGCGCAACTCAAGGCGATGGGCGCTTACGAAAACACGCTCATTCTTTTTGCCTCGGATAACGGCGCGAGCGCCGAGATCATGGTGCGGGGCGACGGACATGACCCTGCGGCACCGGCCGGATCGGCGAAGTCCTACCTCTGTCTCGGGCCTGGCTGGTCGAGCGCGTGCAACACCCCGTTTCGCCTGCACAAGACCTGGGTGCATGAGGGCGGCATCTCCACGCCGTTGATCGTGCATTGGCCCGCGGGATTCTCCGCTCGCGGCGAGTTGCGGAACAACCCGGCGCATCTGATTGATGTTGTGCCTACGCTGCTCGAAGTGTCCGGCGCGCGGAAACCCGCCACGATTGATGGTTTGGCAGTGCCGCCCGCACCCGGGAAGAGTCTGGTGACCGTGTTCAAGCAGGACGGCACGGTGTCGCACGATTTTCTCTGGTGGATGCACGAGGATAACGAAGCCATTCGCGTTGGTGACTGGAAGCTCGTTTCGGCGAAAGGTCCATGGGAACTTTACAACCTCGCCACTGACCGGGGTGAGTCCCACAACCTGGCGGGCAAGTACCCCGAAAAGGTTCAGGCACTCTCGGGGCTGTGGGAAAAGGAGACCGCGGCCATTCGCGAACTGGCGCTGACCGATCTGCCCAAGGCCGCTGGCGAAGGCAAAAAGAAGCAACCGGGAAAAACCGAATAAAATCAGGCTTTAGAAGCCATTTTTGCCCGTTTTTCCACCGCTTTGCCCACCGGTTCTGGCGCCGGACCCGGCCAGGTGAATAGTCATTCGCGCCCGCCAGTCTGATAAGGTGACAGTTAGAAAAAATCGCGTAAACTAACCACTAAAGTTATGAAAGCCCGGTTTTTCAAGAATGTCAGGTTTGGGCTGGCGCTTTCGGCCCTGCCCTTCGTTGGCGCCTGTAATCAGGCTTCCAACTCACCCCAATCCCTGATCACTGCCGCGCAGGCAGAACCATCACCCATCGTAGCCAGCAACGCTCCCGCTGCGCCCACCGCTCCGGAAACAGTATCCGTCGCCACAAACCCGGCTCTGCCCGCGCCCGAGGCCGGCAAAGCACCGCTCCCGCCCAACATCAAACCGTCCGCCCCGGTGGCGGAAGTGGCCAAGCTCGCCCAATCCGGCGTGGATGAGAGCGTTATGCTCACCTTCGTTGGCAACTCGACCAGTTTGTTTGGACTCGGTTCAGATGAAATCATTTATCTCAACGACCTTGGCGTGGCCAACAACGTCATCACCGCGATGATCCAACACGATCAATCGTTGAAACAAACCTGGGCCGAAAACGCCAAAGCGCAAAATGCAATAGCGCAGGCGAACGCGGAAGCCACCCAGGCGGCCGCGCCAACCTACGTGAACCCGCCGCAACCCGAGCCCGAACCCGTGGCCGCCGGGGCGCCCGCTCCGGCGCAACCACCGGTGAATGTCACCTACAATTATTTCTACGATTCCCTCTCGCCCTATGGCACCTGGGTGAGCGTTGACGGTTATGGAATGTGCTGGCAACCCACCGTGGTCGTTCGCAACAGCAGTTGGCGGCCGTATTGTGATGGTGGCCGCTGGATGTACACCGACGCCGGCTGGTATTGGTATTCGGATTACACGTGGGGTTGGGCCCCGTTCCACTACGGGCGTTGGTTCAGCCATCCGACCTGGGGCTGGTGCTGGTATCCGGGCTACAACTGGGCACCCGCCTGGGTGTCCTGGCGCTACAACAGCAGCTATTGCGGTTGGGCGCCCCTGCCGCCCGCCGCGGTTTACACGACCGGGATCGGCTTTACATACTACGGCGGAAATGTCGGGGTGAGTTTTGGCTTCGGCCTCTCTTCGAGTTGCTACTCATTCGTCTCGTGGGGAAATTTTTGCAATTATCGGCCTTACAAACACTGCGTTCCGCCGGCGCAAGTCCAGCCGATTTATCAAAAC
This sequence comes from uncultured Bifidobacteriaceae bacterium, assembly GCA_964458575.1. Classification (GTDB taxonomy): domain Bacteria; phylum Verrucomicrobiota; class Verrucomicrobiia; order Limisphaerales; family JADLHS01; genus CAYWMD01. The sequence continues at coordinate 37,083 of CAYWMD010000002.1, forward strand.
ACCACGGTGATCAACAACTACATCAACGGCGACAATAACGTCGTCATCAATCGGGGTGTGCCGGTTGACCAGGCGCGCAAATACTCCCGTTCGGAGATCCATCAGGTCGCGGTTCGCGAGACGCCCGCCGCGCTCGGTTTCAATCGGCGGGGCGAACGGCTGGATCGCGAGGGCCGCACGCTTACGGTGAGTCGCCCGAATTTTCCGCCCTCCGGGAACACTGCGGCCGTTTCGAGCCGCGAACTTCGCGATACCCGCGCCGCGCGTTTGCCTGTCGCAGGCGCGGGTGCGGCATCCCAACTCGAAGTCGCCCGCAACCAGATGCGTCCCCGTGCCAGTGCCGAGTCGCGCGAGCGTGCCGCGCTGCCTGCCATGGCCTCGTCTAGGCCGACGGATGGCCGTGCTGCCGGTTCAACCACACTCGCAACGGGCGGCGAAACACGCACGACCGCGCCGGTCGCGCGCCCGGCCTCGGCCAGTTTGGGCAATTCAACCAGAACTGAAACTCCCGGACGGAACAACAACCGCACCACGACCACCGCACCGCTCGTTGTCAACGGCAACGACCGGGCAGGTTCGGCATCCACCGCTCCGGTGACCCAACGCAACTCGTCTCTCTCGCCGTCTGGCACACAGAAAGCAACCACTGGTTCGGTGATCGTGATTGGTCGGCGGGATACCGCCAACACCGATAGTCGGGCCAACTTCAACCAGAATCGGGTTTCGCCGACCCCGACCAGCCGGTCTGACTCCTCGGTCTCCTCCGTGCCACAGTCAGTGGAGTCGCCCGGTTACAGCCGTCCCTCTACGCCGACGTTACGACAGACCACCCCAACCAGCCGGTCCTTTACGACGCCGACGCCTACGACCACGTCTCCGCGGATTCAATCCACCACGCCGACCTACAGCGCATCTCGCTCGTATGGCGCGCCTGCTACCACGACGACTCCGGCCCGCTCCACCCCGTTGTACAACACCCCACGCTCCACCCCGCCGTCTTCGGTGACGGTGATTCGGTCTTCGCCCACACCCACGCCGTCGTATACCGCACCGCGGTCTTCGCCCGCGCCCGTTGAATCACGCTCTCACAGCGCACCAGGCTCGTCGGTTTCGTCCAGTGCTCCACGATCCTCGCCGTCGTCGGCGCCTTCCGTCATCTCGGCCCCGTCGCGTTCGTCAAGCCCCTCGCCGGCACCGATGCGTTCCGACGGGGGACGTTCGGGGTCGTCGCGCAGGAACTAGCACGATGTCTCTTGCATCGCGCCATGAATTGGCGCTGAAGACAACGCCCGCTTTCGCTTCGGCGGGCGTTTTTGCTTTTGAAAACCGCGCGTGCTTGGCAAGCTGCCGCCGTGGGCATCACGCTTCAACAGTTCAAACAAATGAAGGACCGCGTCAGTGGTCCGGTGTCCCACCCGGCGGTGCCGGTATTTGATTCGTCACTCAGTGACCGGAAAGCGCATCAGGTCATCCTGGGCGTGGACCCCTCATTGCGGGGCACCGGCTTTGGCGTGATCCGCCTCGGCAAACCGCATCCGCTGGCCGTGGCGCACGGGACGATTTCCTGCCCCGCCACCTGGCCGCATTCCCGTTGCTTGTTGCGCATCGCCGAGACGTTGCGCGACGTTCTGCGACTGCATCAACCCACCGTGTGTGTCGTCGAAGGACTTTTCTTCGCGCAAAACCTGCAAACGGCCATCGTCATGGGCGAAGCACGCGGCGCGGCAATGGTGGTGGCCGCGGAAGCCGGCCTGGACGTGTACGAAATCGCCACGCGCAAGGTGAAGCAGGCCATCGTTGGTTACGGCGCGGCGCAAAAAATTGCCGTGGCCAAAATGGTGCAGCGTTTGTTGGCCTTGCCCAAGCCGCCCGCACCCGATGCCGCCGACGCCCTGGCGTTGGCGCTGGCCCATGCACAGGAGCAAGGTCGTTACAGCCTCACGGCGCCGAAGCGGATCTAACACAGGGGAAGTAGATGAAAATACTCAACATTCAACATTCAACCTCGAATGCCGAAGTAAGGGCGGCGGTGCGCTCCATCGAACGTTGGACGTTGAGTGTTGAATGTTGAATGTTCGCGCTTTTCCGAAAATGATTACTTTCCTCCACGGCAAACTCATCGAGGCCCTGCCCACCCAGGTCGTGGTGGACGTGAATGGCGTCGGCTACGAAGTGCTCATCCCGCTGTCGTCCTTCGACAAGCTGCCGCAGCCCGGCAGCGACGTGAAACTGCTCACGCAGCTCATCGTGCGCGAGGATGCGCATGTGCTTTACGGTTTTGCGACCCTGGCGGAGCGCGATTTGTTTCGCCTGCTGGTCAACAGCGTCAGCGGTATCGGTCCCAAGACCGCGCTGAACGTTTTAAGCGGCATGAATCCCGTCGCGTTCCGCGGGGCCGTGGCCAACGGCGACGTGAAGGCGCTTTCCCAAATCTCCGGCGTCGGGAAGAAGACCGCCGAACGCATTGTCGTCGAACTCCGCGACAAGATCGGCGCGGCGGGCGCGTGGGAGGCTTCGAGCGCGCAGCGCGCCTTGTCACCCGCGGATCAGAAAATCAACGACGCGGTGCTCGCGCTCATGGCGCTGGGGTTCAAGCAAATCGAGGCGCACGATGCCGTGCGTGCCGCCCAGGCCATGCTTGGCCCGCAAACCTCGGTCGAGGACCTCGTGCGCGCGGCCTTAAAGAAAGGCGCATGATGGCGGGAGAAACTCCAGTAGCCGGCGCCCAGAGCCAGGAACCGGACTCAACACGTCGAACCACCGCGAAGTCGGGCGTGGTTGTGCCCCATGCGCCCAAGTGGTATCAGCGGGTCGGGGCGTGGGTGGTTTTTGTGCTCGTACGCGCCGTGGCACGGACGATTCGCTACACCTGGCACGACCACTCGGGCTTTGCGGCGGACCAGGCGATCTATTGCGTGTGGCACAATCGTCTCGCGCTTTGCTTGAAGGCCTACTCGGCGTATGCCCGACCGCGCGCCAAGACGCGCGGGCTGGCCGCCATCGTCAGCGCGAGCCGGGACGGAGCGTTTTTGGCCAGCGTTTTGAAATGCTTTGGCGTGCAACCGGTGCGCGGCTCCTCCTCACGGCGGGGTGCCCAGGCCATGCTGGAACTCGCGAGCTGGGCCGAGCGCGGCTATGACCTGGCCATCACACCCGACGGTCCGCGCGGTCCGTGTTACGTCGTGCAGGACGGCGCGATGATGCTGGCGCAAATGACCGGCCTGCCCATCATTCCCGCGTCGTATTCGCTGAACTGGAAGCTGCGGGCTAAAAGTTGGGATCGTTTCATTGTGCCGCTGCCGTTCGCGCGTTGCGAAATGGTCATTGGCAAACCGGTTCACGTTCCGCGCGAGGCGACCGATGCCGAACGCGACGCGCTGCGGCTGCAACTTGAAGCTGAAATGCGCGCCATCTCGCGGGATTGAAGCGCGTTGGAGTCCAAGCTTTAGCTTGTCCAGCGAAGGCATGAGGAGTCGAGGCAAGCTGAAGCTTGAACTCCAACGTCGCGCAACTTGACTCTCATCTCTCAACCCTCAACCCTCAACCCCGCATGATCGCCCGCGTCAGCCTCGAAATCGCGCTCCGCAAGGAGTTCGATTATTTCATTCCGCCGGAACTGGCGGCGCAGGTGGATGTGGGCAGCCGCGTGCAGGTGCCGTTCGGTCCGCGGAAAGTGCTCGGTTGCGTGACAGCGATCGCCGAGGAGTCGGCCCACGCCCGGCTTAAACCCATCCTCAAAGTCATTGGCGCGCAAACCCTGGTTACGCCCAAGGTCCTGAAGCTGGCCCGCTGGATCGCCGACTACTACTGCTGCGCGCCCGAGGTGGCCTTGAAGAGCGTGCTGCCGGAGGCCGTGCGACGCGAGAAATCCGGCTGGCGCGAGCAGTTGTTTGTCCGCGCGCTGCCGGTGACGGGTGAATTTCCCAAGTTGCCCAAACGCCAGCAGGAAGTTTGGAACCTCGTGGAGGAACGCCGTGAGTTGCCCTTGACCGAACTGCTCGAACTGGCCGAGACCACCGCGGCCACGGTGCGCAAGCTGGAGGATCGCGGCTTGGTGGAAGTCGCGCCGCAGATTTCCGAACGCGACCCTTACGCGCGCGAACACATTCTGCCGAGCCAGCCGTTGCCGCTCAACCCGGCGCAATCAAAGTCACTGACGGCGATTACGGCTGCGATGGAAAGTGCCCAGGAGAAAAGGGGAAACGGGGAAAAGGGGAAAAGGGAACAAGAACCGACGACACACGGGGTCTCCTCAACTCCTCTTCCCCATTTCCCCTCTGCCACCTTCCTCCTCCACGGCGTTACCGGCTCGGGCAAAACGGAGATTTACCTGCAAGCCATCGCCTACGCACTCGAACAGGGCAAGGGTGCGATTGTACTCGTACCAGAGATTTCACTCACCCCCCAGACCGTCGAGCGCTTCAAGGCGCGGTTCAGTTCCGGCAAGTTGCAAACCCTTGTCGCCGTGCTCCACTCGCACCTGTCCGCCGGCGAGCGCCACGATGAGTGGCACAAGATTCGCCAGGGACGCGCCCGCATTGTCATCGGCGCGCGGTCGGCGATCTTTGCGCCGGTCGAACCGCTTGGGCTCATCATCGTGGACGAAGAGCACGAGCACACTTACAAACAGGAAGAAGCGCCACGCTACAACGCCCGCGACGTGGCCATCATGCGCGGCCAGATGGAAGGCGCGGTGGTTGTGCTGGGTTCGGCCACGCCATCGTTGGAGAGCTACTACAATTGCAAAAAGGGCAAATACACGCTGCTCGAACTGCCCGAACGGGTGGACAACCAGAAAATGCCGCGCGTCCGCGTGGTGGACATGCGCCAGACGGCGCGCGTCGGCAAAGGGCCGCCGATTTTTTCGCCGCAACTCAAGGAGGCCATCACGCAACGGCTCGAACGCGGCGAGCAGACGATTCTATTTTTGAATCGGCGCGGCTATTCGACTGCGTTGGAATGCACGCGCTGCGGTTACGTGGCTGAATGTCCGAATTGCAGCCTCGCGCTTACCTATCATCGCGCGGATGAATGTCTGCGCTGCCATCTGTGCGGTTACAACGAGGCCGTGCCTGCCGCCTGCCCGAAGTGCAAAGACCCTTCCATCCGCTACCTCGGCCTCGGCACGCAAAAGGTCGAGGACGTGCTTGGCAAGTTGTTTCCACAGGCCCGCGTGAAGCGCATGGATGCCGACGTGATGAAGCGCAAGGAAGACTATCGCAAAGTCCTCGGTGATTTTCGCACAGCTAAAATAGACATCCTCATCGGCACACAAATGATCGCCAAGGGACTGCACTTTCCGAATGTGACGCTGGTGGGAATCATTTTTGCCGACATGGCGCTGCATCTGCCGGATTTCCGCGCGGGCGAACGGACGTTTCAATTGCTCACCCAGGTCGCCGGGCGCGCCGGGCGCGGCGACGTGGAGGGCGAGGTGTTCGTGCAAGCCTACACGCCGTTTCACCCGGCGATTCAATTCGCGCGCCGCCACGACTTCGTGGGTTTTTACGAACAAGAAATCGAATTTCGCGAGCAGTTGAAATATCCGCCCGCCAGTCGCCTGGCGATGCTGACGTTGCGCGGACACAATGAAGACAAGGTGAAGTTTTCAGCGGAGCACGTGCGGCGGGAATTGGACAGGCTGGTCATGGGAAAGGGAGCGGAGGAGAAAAGGGGCAAAAGAGAAAAGGAAAACCATGCGGTGGAGAAAGCGCCTTCCTCTCTGCCCCTTTTCCCCTCTGCCCCTCTGCCTGCCGGCGTCCCCTTTCGTGATTTAATCATCGCCGGCCCCGCTCCCGCGCCGCTGCTGCGCATGGAAAGCTATTACCGTTACCAAATCATGCTGCGCACACGCGCGATGAGCAAACTGAGCCAGTCGTTGGCCAAGCTCATCGCCGGGCTCGCTTTGCCGGAGGATGTGACGCTGACGGTGGACATTGATCCGGCGAGTTTGGGTTGAGCGATATCATTCCTTTACCGCCGCCGCCTTCAAGATTTCCGCCACCAGTTCCTCGGGCTTCCATTTGTTTTCGCGCAGGTTGGCTTGCACGCGCCCGTGGGCGTCCACCACAACGGTCCGCAGATTGTGGCTGATGCCGTCGCCCGATTCTTCGCGCGAGAATTGCAGGCCGAATTGCTCGGTGATGGCGGTCACGTCAATCAGTTCGCCGGTCAGAAAACTCCAGCGGCGCGGGTCGTAATGATACCGTTCGGCGAAGGCCTTGAGCCGCGGCGGCGTGTCCCAATCGGGATCGAAGGAGATCGTCAGCAGATGCCAGTTCGTCGGCGCATTCGGCATCGCCAGCAGTTGTTTCTGAACCTTCTCAAAGTTGCCGGCCATGAGCGGACAGAAGGTGGGGTAGGGACAGCGCGTGAAAATAAACGAGATGGCCAGCGCCTGGCCGCGGAACTGGCTCAGGCTCACCGCCTGGCCCAGTTGGTTGGTGAAATGATATTCGGGTAGCGGATCGCCAATGTTCAACGGGTCCACGTCGCGCACGAAACGAAACGGGCCGCGCGTCGGCAGTGTATTGGTCCGGGTGGCATTCAGGCGTTTGATCTGATCAATCCAACCATCGGTATCCGTCACGGTCATCCGGAATGAAACCGTGTCCCCGGCCTCCAGTCCGGCCAGTTCATTCGTGTCGCGGACATCGAACGGCATTGTCATCGCCGCCATGTATCCAGCGATTTCCTCATGCTTGATGCGGACGACCTTTTCCTCCGGTTTCAGTTCGATCACCGTGCCTTTGACCTGGAAGACCTGCTGGGTGGGTTGCGTGGACACTTCGGGCGGCGTTGAACGTGGCGTGTCCGGAGATTTCCTTCCGCACGACGATGCAACCAACGCCAATCCGATTCCAAGAAGCAAGAAACCACTGCGCATGCGGCAATGGTGTTTCAATTCCGTGCTTCGGGCAAGTTTGTTGGAGTTCACGCTTCAGCGTGTTCCCGTCTTCACGTAGTCGTTCACGAACTGAAGCTTGGACTCCAACCCGGCTTGCGTCCGCCGCAAAACCGTGTTTAATCCCGGCGTCATGCCGCCGACCCAGCACGCATCGCCCAGTCAGAGCGCCGAGGATTATCTCGAACGCATCCACGAGTTGATTGAGCGCAAGGGCTACGCGCGCGTGGTGGACATTGCGGCGTCGCTCAAGGTGCGGCAGGCGTCCGTGACGAACATGGTCAAGAAGCTCGGCCAGGCCGGCTACGTGAAATACGAGCGGTATCGCGGACTGATTTTGACCGACAAAGGCCGCGCCGTGGCGCACCGCATCCAGAGCCGGCACGAGACGCTTTCCCGGTTCTTTTCGTTGTTCGATCTGGATGCCGAATCGCAGCGGGCGGACATCGAAGGCATCGAACATCATCTTAGTCCGGCCACGTTGGCAATGCTGGCGGATTTGGCTCAGTTCTTCGAAGCCAACCCCGACGCCCTGCGCGCCTTTCAACGTTCGCGCAAGCAGGGCGGTCGCAAGTAACGCCAGTTCCGGTTACTAATCACCGGTTCAACAACCATCAACGGTTCTTCGCCGCACCAGTGATCTGTTTGATATATTCCACTTCGGCGGCGTCATACGGCGTGCCGTCGGCGCGCAGAATGTCGTGAAACCATGGCGTCGGTTCGCTCGTGTATTGCTTGGTCCACGAATCCCACGGATAAATCGTCTGCGTCTTGCCGGCCACAAAACCCCAGCAGTACGCGCCCACGTTTTGCTCCTTGAAGTAACCGAGCACGGGATCAAACCGGCTGCCCATGGGCCGGGCCAGGAATTCGGTGCAAAGGAGCGGCCGATTGTAACGACGCAGGTTCTCGACGCATTTGCGCGCTTCCGGCAGCGGGCTGTAACTGTGGAAGGAAATCACGTCCGATTCCTCCAACTGACACCGCGCCATCGGCGAGAGTTTCGCGGGATTACCCCAGTCGCCACGCCACACGCCGGAGGTGAGCGGCTGCGACGGGTTCATTTCGCGCGCCCAGACGAACGTCTGCTGCAACAACAGCAGGGCCATCTCCGCCTTGTTCTTCAATTCCACCTCGCGGTATTGCGGCACGGGATTGTCCGGTTCGTTGTAAAGATCCCAAACCTGGACGCGTCGGTCGTTGCGAAATCGCCCGATGACCTCCTGCACATACGCCTTCAACTCGTCGTGGCGGGCCGGGTCCTTGAGAATTTCCTGCGCCGGGCTTTGCACCCAACCGGAATTGTGGCGATGCGGATACGGCGCGCGCTGCTGGCCCGGCTTCGGAAACGGATCCCAGACGCCGTCGAACAAAACGAACATTACTCCGATGCGGTGCCGCGCAGCGAAGGCGAGGAACTGATCCATGCGCTTGAGAAAACCCTTCCGGTCCTGCCGCCAGGCGATGTCGTGCAGAAACACCCGGACGCTGGTGAACCCGAGTTGCCGGGCATAACCCAGTTCGCGATCAATGGTCGTCGGATCCCACGTATCGGCCTGCCACATCTCGAGCTGGTTGATGGCCGTGCTGGGCGAGAAGTTGCAGCCGACGAGCCAGGGTTGCTTCGCCTGCCACGCCTGCGCCTGTTCCGGCGTCCAGCGGGCGCGGGGTTGGGTGGATTCGCGACTGGTGGATTTGCAGCCGGCCAGCGCGGCTGCGAACGTGATCAGGATGGAAAGGCGGACCAGAGTTTTCATGTGCCCAAATTGTTTTAACATGACGGCGATGGTAGAAGCTTGCGCCCACCGAACGCCAGCCGAAGAATGAGCCATGCACGCGTGTTGGGACAGGTTGAAGCAACTGGCGCTGGCCGAGGTCGAAGCCACATTGGCCGAGTTGCCGCCGCCGTTGCGGGAACGGGCGTGGCAATTGCCCGTCACGTTCGAGCGGGTGCCGAACCGGGGCTTGATCGCCGATGGCATTGCGCCGGACACGTTGGGATTGTTTACCGGGCCGGAGTTCACCGAGGAAGGCGCGGTGCCGATGCCGCCGCAGATCATCTTGTTTCTGGAAAACCTCTGGGATTTTGCGGAGAGCGATGAGGAAATCTTTCGCGAAGAGGTCCACACCACGCTGCTTCACGAACTCGGCCACTATCTCGGCCTGGACGAGGACGATTTAACCGAGCGCGGGTTGGATTGAGTGACGGCATAGGACAGGCGTTGCGCCTGTCTCGATATTCGTGGATTCTATTGGGTTAAGGGACAGGGGCGACGACTGTCCTACGCTCAAGACTTCACCGCCCGCAAATAGCTCTGCATCGTCCGCTGGGCAGCTTCGAACGTTTCCGCGCGGTGAACCAGCGAAACGCCCGTCGGAAAACGTCGCAGAATTTCTCCAGAGCAGAGTTCCTGCTCGCTGGCGGCCACGCGGATCAACGCAGTTTGCCGGGGCTTCGCCAGCGCGTAGATGGCGTCCACGTCGTTTTGCTCGGACTGACCGAAGTCGAATGACTGCAACCCGGCGGGTTCGAGGAATCGCTGGGCGTGCAGGCCGACGTTGCCACAGCAATGAATCCCGCCGCCGTTCAACTCCCGCAACACAAATTCATCCTGTGGCGCAACCTGGTCGCGATACAGGCCTGGCGACATCAGAATCGCCGAATCGTCGCGCAGCAGGATGTTGCCGCGAATCATGGTGGCGTGTTGATGCGCGAAGCCGTCCGGCCCGTCCGTAACCAATGGGGCGAGGCGACGGGCGAAACCGATCTGCGCCATTGCCACGTTGTGCAGCGCGCGCGACGCCAGTTCCGGTCGCGTCCGCAGGTCTGCGAACACGTTGCTGCCGACGATGAGTTCGAGCGTGTCGAATGGACTTTGCATGTCCGGCAGGACGACGCGGATGATGCGGTCCAGTTTGGGCCAGGCCCGCAGCGTGGCGCGGAAGAATTCATACGTTTCCACCACACGCGGACACCAGCCTTGCGCAAGGTCCGTGGGATCGCCGTCCGCGACGGCTTCAAGACTTATGCCCCCTTCGTCGGGGTGCATGATCCACGGCGGATTGTCTTCGTGCTGTTCGACCGCCGCGCCGAACTTCGACGCCATCACCACCGTCCCGTAATTCGCGCGGACAGTGCAGGGCAGGTCGTCATTGAGGCGGTCGCGGCAGGCGATGCTGGTGTTGAACGCGTAAGTCAGTTCGTTGAACAGCATCTTCTCCGGGTCGCCGAAGACTTCCCGGTGCGGAAAGGGTTTGAACTTCGCGTCCGGCGGCAGTGGATAATTCATTACGACCGGCAAACGTTTCACCGGCAACCAACTCAGGGCGCGACGGTGCAAATTCTCAATCTCAGCCTGTCTGCTCTCGTCCAATGTCAGAGACAAGTGTTCGAGCATCGATTTCAGATTTGGATTCATTCAAGGTGCGGCGGTAGTAACACGTGAACTCAACCCAGTCTCCCACGGTGGTCAGATTTGACAAGCCTGAGTCGAGAGGAACATTGGAATTTGAGAGAGAAAAGACCCTAAACCAACCAACTGAGCACCTGCTTTTCGCAACACCTCCTCACCCACTTCGCCAAGATCGTTTCTGATGTACTTTTAGGGCAACCGCTTGGCGCGATAAAATTGGGTAGAAGCAGCGTTGGTATCGTAATCAACGATTTCAGGAGTTACACCCGAGAACAGATTAGTTTGCCAAGGTCGCCAGTCGCTCAAATCAACCGACCGGTCAATCTCATAAGAGCCAAAGTATGATGTCTGCAATTGGAAGCGTAATCTCTCATTTGCGTTTGTTGTCGGTAACAACGCGAGGCGAGCTTGTTCCGGAAACAATTTTACCACCCAATAATCAGCGGACCCGAAGCTTGGACTTGTCTTGTTACCGGAAGGCGACTGCCCGGAATAACCGCCGAGAATAAACCCGCCATCCCGTGTAACCTCGACGCTGTAAAGACTCGTAAAAAAGCTTTCCGCCCCAAAATCCTGTATCCAAATGTAGTTGCCCTGATTATTTAGGCGATAAATGTGATACGGATAACCGCTAGCGGTAAGATTTCCCAGCCGATAGCCGGCCACAAATCCTCCATCCGCAGTCTGCCGGGCGCCGGCTAAAATGGGGGGCGTCGGACCACCAGTCGAAACTGGACCCACAGGTCTGAACCATACCTGATTCCCTGCGGCGTCCAAGCGGGCCAAATAAAAATCTGACCAAGCGCAGGGAACCCCAAGGCAACCATCGTAGCTCACCGAACTGGCCACGAAGAACTCGCCGTTGGAGAGCGGCTGAATCGTCGTCGCGGTCGGATTAGGCCAATACGAAACCATAATCCGTTCCCACAGCTTGTTTCCGTTAAAGTCAAGCCGCACCACCCACACGCCGCTGGCGGTATTGGTTTTGTTGCCGCTTGCTCCCGATCGGGAGGTTGCACAGAAAACAAATCCGCCATCACTGGTATTTTGAATGGTGAGATCGGTTTCATTGGCAGAGCCTCCGTATGAGCGCTCCCAGACCTTATTTCCTGAGCTATCCAAGCGGACAAGCCAGATATCCGAGCCCCCAAAATTGGTATCGGCCTTATTGCCGTCAGCGCCAGAAAAGGACCAGCCGCCCAAGATAAATCCATTGTCACTGGTCTGCTGAACACTGGAGAGAACGTCATTGCCACTGCCGCCAAAAGAAGCGTCCCACAGTTTGTTACCATTGCTATCCAAGCGAACAGCCCAGTAATCACTGCCCCCATAGTTAGGACTTGTCTTACTCCCATCGGTCTCTGAATAGGATTCGCCTCCAACGAGGAAGCCGGCATCGCTGGTAGGCGTCACAGTGTAAGCCCAATCCCTGTTTGATCCGCCAAAACATCGCTCCCAGAGTTTTTCACCGTTTGCATCAACTCGGATCAGCCAATAGTCGAAGCCGCCGAGGTTTGGACTGGTCTTGTTGCCGTTCGTTCCGGAGTTTGAAGCGCCAGCAATAACATAGCCCCCGCCAGGTATTTCGCGAAGGCTGAGAAGAGCATCAGCGTCTATTCCCCCGAAGCTCTGCTGCCATTGTATCTGTCCGAGTGACTGTGCACTTCCTGAATGGGTGAGAGTTAGGCCCAAAATCATCCAACCGACTCGGACTGCCCTATTCATGGGCTAACCTTAGTTGATCATTGACCACGAATCAAAACTTGTTTCAGGCGGCTACATTCGACACCTGCAAAGCGAGTTCTGCTCACGGAAACAATCCCCGAATCCGCTTCGCCTCCTGCACGCGCTTGACGCCGAGGCTCATCGCGGCGAGGCGCATCGGGATTTTTTGTTTCCGGCTGGCCGACAAGACTTGCGCATAGGCGGTTTCCAAAATGCGGAAGAGCTTGTCCACGATTTCGGTTTCGCCCCAGAAGAAGCTTTGCAGGTCCTGCACCCACTCGAAGTAGCTCACGATCACGCCGCCGGCATTGCACAGCACGTCGGGGATGATGAACACTTCCGGGCGCTGGTTCAGAATCACATCGGCTTCGGGCGTGGTTGGGCCGTTCGCCGCCTCGGCCAGGATGCGGCATTTGATTCTCGCGGCGTTGGCTTCGGTGATTTGCCGTTCCAAGGCGGCGGGCACAAGAATGTCACACGGGAGTTCGAGCAATTGTTCGTTGGTGATCGGCTCGGATTCGGGAAAGCCAACGACGGTTCGCTTTTCGGCGACGTATTTGTCCAGGGTAAAGAGATCAAGTCCGTTTCGGTTCAAGATTCCGCCGTGGGCGTCGCTCACGGCAATGATCTTCGCGCCGTAACGGGCAATGCTCAACGCGGCGATGCTGCCGACGTTGCCGTAACCCTGGAGGACAGCGGTGCACTTGGTCATGTCCAGTCCGATGGTGTCGGTGGCGCGATTGACCAGATAGCCCACGCCGCGTCCCGTGGCTTCGCGCCGGCCCAGCGAGCCGCCGAGGCCGACGGGCTTGCCCGTGACGATGCTTGGCACGGTGTAACCCATGTGAACGGAGTAAGTGTCCATCATCCACGCCATGACCTGTTCATTCGTGCCGAGATCGGGCGCCATGATGTCCACCTGCGGACCGATGAAGGGAATCATCTCCTGGGTGTAGCGACGGGTGACGCGTTCCACTTCGGCTCTGGATAATTTGCCCGGATCACAGGTCACGCCGCCCTTCGCGCCGCCGTAGGGCAGCCCGGTGAGCGCGCATTTCCAGCTCATCCACATGGCCAGCGCGGCGACTTCGCCCAGCTTCACGTCCGGATGGTAACGCAGCCCACCCTTGGTCGGGCCGAGCGTGAGGAAATGTTGCACGCGATAGCCCGTCAACACTTCGGTTGAGCCGTCGTCGTGGTGGATCGGCAGGGCGACGGTGAGGGAACGTTTGGGGTACTTGAGCCGGTCGCGCTCGTCCTGCGGGATTTGCAGGTGATCCGCCACGAGGTCGAATTGCCGACAGGCCATACGGAACGTCGGATGGTCGTAGATGTCCATGGGTTGAGGTAAACACGAAGTTGCCGCCGAGGGAAGATAGAATATGCTCCATCGAAATGATGCTCATCGAACGCGCGTCACTGAATCCGGTCAAAGTCGCCATGCGGCTTTCCTCGCCTTTGCCTGAACCTTTTGAAGCTCTGGGCGAACGATCCCTTTCTGTGAACCCGAGCGCCTCCTATCCCCGTCCCTCTCCTCCTTTCGGAATGGAGGAGAGGGAGGCCGAAGTCCGGGAGAGGAAGAGCTTTGGGCTCGGACGGTCAGTGCGCGGACTACTGGCTCGGGCAAATCTCACCCGGATTCGCTGGTTGGCGACGGTCTCGCTATTCAGTGTCATGGCTGTCGGGGCGATTGCCGGGTCGTCGAATGCTGTCGCCAAGATTGTCCCGGCAGCCACATCGCCGGCCGGCGAGAAATCGCCCTGGCAGCGGATCGTCATGATCGGCGCCAGCGTGACGGCGGGTTTCACCGTCAGCGAGCCTTTGGGCGGCCCCAACACGCCGTATTACGATCTGGGCCGATACGTGGAGGCGGCATTGATCGTTCCGCATGAGCCGGTGCGCAACCTGGGAAACGCGCTTTTTTTCCTGCAACCAAACCTGATCGCCCAGCAACAAATGACTCGCGCATTGACCAACAACCCGTCGCTCGTCATCGGCGTGGATTTTTTATTTTGGTTTTGTTACGGCGATGGAAACACGGATCAGGAGCGACTCCGCCGGTTTGATCAGGGACTCAAGCTGCTCGAACGGGTGAAATGTCCGCTGATCGTTGGCGACATCCCGGATGCTTCCGCTGCGGTGAACGAGATGCTTCGACCGGACCAAATGCCCAGTCTCAAGGCCATTGCCGCGGCTAACGCCCGGTTGAAGGAATGGGCCAAGAGTCGCCCGCAGGTGGTCATTTTGGGCGTTGCGGAATTCATGCGGAACGTCATGGCGAATCGCGCGATCAAGATTCACGATTACGTTTTGCCCGAAGGCAAGACGCGCGGGCTGATCCAGGACGACAAGCTGCATTCCAGTCCGACCGGCTGCGCGGTGCTTGCGCTGGCCGCGCTTGATACCTTCCAATCCTCACGGCCCGGTGTCCGCGGCAGCGAATTTCACAGTGATCCCAGGGAGATCTTTCGCCGCGCTACCAAATCCCAAAGGCCATCGCCCGCTCCGTCGTCCCAACCAAAAGCGGTGCAGCAAAAGTAGAACGGCATTCTACCAGCGGCGATTAGCCTTGGGCCGCGCGCCGCATTTGCAGAGCAAACTTTCCGCGGCCGCTGTGTGGTTCGCTTTCGCTTCTTTCCAGAAATTTGTTGCGCCATTACATTGTCCGCGATGTCCGAATCGCTGGTGGTCAACGAAATCTACCTGAGTTTGCAGGGCGAAAGCACTTTCGCCGGTCTGCCGTGCGTGTTTGTGCGGTTGACGGCGTGCAACCTGCGCTGCTCGTATTGCGACACGGCGTTTGCGTTCAGCGAAGGCAAGCGGATGACGCTGGGCGAGGTGCGCGCGCACGTGGAGCGATTGGCAAAATCATTTTCCGGCTCCCGACTCCCGACTCCCGACTTGAGACTTCCCTTGGTCGAACTCACCGGCGGCGAGCCTTTGCTGCAAACAAACGCCCTCCCGCTGATGAAGCAGCTCTGCGACGACGGGTTCACCGTGCTGGTCGAAACCAGCGGTGCGCTGGACATTTCGCAGGTTGATCCCCGGGTGCATCGCATCATGGATTTGAAATGCCCCAGCAGCGGCGAGGTTGAACGCAATCGCTTCGAGAACGTCGCTCACTTGAAAGCCACGGACGAAATCAAGTTCGTCATCGGCACAGTCGAGGATTACGAGTGGGCCAGACAGCGGATTGTCGTGCACAAGCTCGCCACGATTTGTCCGCTGCTCATGTCGTGGGTGCATCCGCTGTCGCCGGAGCAACAGGACAAGTCGTTGAAGAAAGTCCCGGTTGGCCAGACGCCGATTTCACGACGCGATTTGGCCGAGCGCATCATCGCCGATGCGCTGCCGGTGCGCTTTCAGGCGCAACTGCACAAAATCATCTGGCCACCGGAGCAACGAGGAGTTTAGTGAGCAAGACCCGCCAAGTGCTCGATCTGTTGCGCGATTATGAATCGCGCAACGTCACTTTCGTTGAGGCGGACGGCTCGTGGCCCATCGTTTGGGAACGCGCGAAGGGCGTTTACGTCTGGGACGCGGACGGCAAGAAGTATCTCGATCTGACGGCGGCATTTGGCGTCGCAGCGGCGGGACACGCCAATCCCAAAGTAGTTGGCGCCGGCCAGCGGCAGATGGGGAGATTATTGCACGCGATGGGTGACGTTCATCCGCACGCGCTAAAGGCGGAACTGGCGCGCGAATTGAGCCGGCTCACATTCGAGCGATGGTCCGTGGCTGCGAACGTGAGTTCGCGGCAAACCGAAAGCAAAAAAGATTTTAGCCGCGCTCTCACGAGCGCAGCCACGGGGAAAACCATTTTTTGCAATTCTGGTTTTGAGGCCGTGGAAGCGGCGTTGAAGACTGCGATGCTGACCGCGGGCAAATACGGCGTGATTGCGTTTTCGGGCGCGTATCACGGGTTGGGCTACGGCGCGCTCAATGTCACACAACGTGAATTGTTTCGTTCCCCATTTCGCCTCCAGCTGCGCGAGTTCGCCAGCTTCGTCCCCTTCCCAACCAAACCAGCCGAACTCGCAGTCGTGGAAACGCTGGCCCGACGGCTTTTTCAGCGTGGTTGGGTGGGAGCGATTCTCGTCGAACCGGTTCAAGCACGCGGTGGGATCAACGTCCCGCCGCCGGGCTTCCTGCGTCTCCTGCGCCGGCTTTGCGATGAGCATAAGGCATTGCTGATTCTCGACGAGATTTACACCGGGTTTGGCCGCACGGGAAAATGGTTCGCGTGCGAGCACGAAGGCGTGGTGCCCGATTTGATTTGCCTGGGCAAGGCGCTGACGGGTGGCTTTCCACTCTCGGCGTGTGTGGGTCGCGCGGACGTGATGGACGCCGCATGGCCTACGTCCACGGGCGAGGCGATTCACACCAGTACGTTCCTCGGCCATCCGGTCGGCTGTGCAGTGGCTTTGGCGCAAATCGCCGAAATCAAACGACTCAAACTTGTGGAGCGGAGCGCACGGCTGGGTGAGTTTCTTCGCGACCAACTCCAATCGGTAATCGGCAACCGGCAACCGGCAATGTCCGTGCGCGGCCTTGGATTGATGGCGGGGATCGAGTTGCGCTGTGCGGACGGGAAGCCGGACACGGAGACGACGTTGCGCGTCATCAAGGCGATGTTGCATCGCGGTTACCTCCTGCTGCCGGAAGGCGAGCACAGCAACGTTATCAGCTTCACGTCGCCACTGACGATCACGGAAGCGCAGTTGTGTGCGACTGCGAACGAACTGGAAAACATCCTAACCGCAGATGAACGCAGATAACATTCTCCATCCGGAAAACCGGTGTCTTTCCATCTGCGTCCATCTGCGTCCATCCGCGGTTTCAATTCTTCGCCGATGAAACTCTCCGAAATGCGCGAGGTGCTGGCGGCGAGAGATATTCAACTCACGAAATCCCTCGGCCAGAATTTTCTGCACGACGGCAATCAACTGCGGCGGATCGTTGAGTCGGCGGAACTCACGAAAACGGACAAGGTTTTGGAAATCGGGCCAGGACTGGGGCCGCTGACGGAATTGCTCTTGGAGCGGGCAGGGGAGATTTTGGCCATCGAGAAGGATGCCCGATTGGTCGAGGTGCTGCGCGAGCGATTCAAAACCCTCACCCCATCCCTCTCCTCATCGGATGGGGAGAGGGTGACCGATAGGTCGGGTGAGGGGAAATTGAAATTGTTGCACGACGACGCACTGGAGTTTTTGAAACGCGAGCCGCGCGATTGGAGCAAATGGAAACTTGTGGCGAATCTGCCTTACTCGGTGGCGTCACCCATTTTGGTGGAACTGGCGCAATCGCCCAAACGCCCGGAGCGAATGGTGGTCACCTTGCAGTTGGAAGTCGCAAAACGTCTCATGGCTGGCCCGGGCGAGAAGGATTTCGGCGTGCTCAGCTTGCTGGTGCAATTAGATTATGAACCGTGCGGCTCCTTCAAAATTCCCGGCAGTTGCTTTTTCCCTGTGCCGGACGTGGATTCCGCTTGCGTCATGCTCGTGCGGCGTGCCGGGCCATTGCTTGCCGATGTCCATCGAGAAGTGTTTGTCCGGATTGTGAAGCGCGCCTTTTCCCAACGCCGCAAGATGATGTTGAAGTTGCTGAAGCAGGATTGGCCGGAGCAAAAGCTGACCAGCACCTTCGCCGCTTTGAAACTCTCGCCGCAAGTTCGGGCCGAAGCCCTGAACTTGGAATCCTTCATAACTTTGACCAAATTGCTGACCGCATGACCGAAGAATATTTTGATGTCGTTAATGAACGCGACGAGGTGGTGGATCGCCAACCGCGAAGTGTGGTTCACCGAACAGGATTGAAACATCGCGCGACGCACGTGCTGGTGTTTAATGCGCGCGGCGAAGTGTTTTTGCAAAAGCGTTCGATGAAGAAGGACCGGCAGCCGGGGGTGTGGGATTCCTCGGCGTCCGGTCATGTGGACAGCGGCGAGGATTACGACACTTCCGCGGTGCGCGAGCTGCGCGAGGAAATCGGGCTGACGGCGACCGAACCGCTGGAACGGCTTTTCAAGATCAACGCCGGTGAAGCAACGGACCAGGAATTTGTCTGGGTGTATCGCTGCCGGCACGACGGGCCGTTTGAGCTAAACCCGGATGAAATTGATGAAGGCGGCTGGTTCGCGCCGGCAAAGGTCACCAGTTGGATGAAGGAACGGCCGCAGGATTTTGCGACGGCGTTGTTGTTTATTTGGAAACGACTGTGGCTGCGCTCGTGAGAGCGCGGCTATTCTTGGACGAGCTTGTCAGCCGCGTTCTCACGAACGCAGCCACGAATCAGCGTACCTTCGACTCGGCGGTGCGCTCGACGAGGTGGAGCAGATTCCCATCGGGGTCTTCGAAGTAGAGCACGCGCCCACCGCCGCCCGCCGAACCGATCTCGGCGGTGAACTTTACCCCGCGCTGTTCCAACGTCCCTCGCGCCTTTTCAATCGAGTCCACCCGCACGGCCACATGACGAAACCCGGCGAGCTTGTTGTCCGCCGTTTCCTTGAGCGACGAGTTAGCCTGGTAGATTTCCAGCGAGACACCCCCGGGCAGTTGCACGAAATAACAACCCGGCGTTTTACCGTCGTGGAAAATCATTTTGCCGTCGAGCGTGCGCACATACCAATCCTTTGTCACGACCGGGTCGCGCGCCGGCAGGCCGAGATGTTCGATTGAAAAGTTCATGGGGAGATTAGAACAACAATCGCCGGACAATACACGAAATTTCCACCTCGGGTCAGTACCTCTCCCACTGTGAGAGGGGATAGCCCCCGTGCGTTTGTGTGCGTTTGTGATTGGCGAAGGATCATCGGGCAATTCCCGTCCCCCAAGTGTTCAAATGGCCGCTATTCACCCGCTTCCAGCGTGAGAAGGCTGGGGTGAGATTTCGCCCAAGGAACTTTTCGCGCATTGAACCTGGAGCCCGCTGCGGCCCCGCGAGCGGTCCAATTCTGCGGAGGGATAACGCATGGACAAATCGCTACTTGCTCGCAATGCAGTAAAGACTTTCCCGCCCGCGTATGAAAAGCTCCTTGTCCACCATTGCGATGGATGCGTCCGTGTGGTCCTCCAGTTTGTTGGTGGCAAGGATTTCCAGCTTTGGAGCCTTTTTCAGCACCAGACACGTGCCATCGCGACCCAGCACGTAAACGCGGTCTTTCGCAGCGACCGGCGATGCGTAGATCTCGCGGATGCCTTCCAACCGCTCGGCCGCGAAATGGGGTTTGCCGGTTTTCTTGTCGAAACACGACAGGATGCCGCTGTTCACCTTGCCAACATAAAGCAGATCGTCCACCAAAAGCGGTGACGGCACATAAGGCGTGTCCCGGTCGTAATTCCAGCGAATCGCGTCCGTGCCGGTCAAGTCGCCCGTCCGACCGAGCGCAATCGCAAACAACGCGCTGCCGCGGAAGCCGCTGGTGACATAAACGGTGTCGGTGTCGGCCACCGGACTGGGAATGGCGTTGGCCGTCTGACCGGCGCACGACCAAAGTTCCTTGCCCGTGGCCAGGTCATAACTGCGCACCTTGCGCGTGGCGTTCACAATCACCTGCGCCTTGCCGCCGTGTTCAACGATCAGCGGCGTGGACCAGGTGGTATCCTCGTCCCGGGTATTCTTCCACAGCTGGTTGCCCGTGCGTTTGTCGAGCGCGACGAAAAAGTCATTGTCCCGTTCGTCATCCCAGTTGATAACCAGCGTGTCGCCGTGCAGGGCCGGCGAACCGCCCTCGCCGAAACTGTTGCGCGTTTGCATCTGCCCAAATTCCTTCGACCATTTCAAGTTGCCGTCCAGGTCGTAGCAATGGAGTCCGCGCGACCCGAAAAATGCGTAAATGAACCGGCCATCGGTAATCGGTGACGCGGAGGCGAAGGTGTTGTTCGGCTGACGCCCCTCATGCGGCACTTCCTCGCGCGCGACTTTCTGCCAGAGCGTTTTGCCCGTGGCCCGGTCAAGACAAAGCACGACAAACTGGTATTTCTCCGTCGGCTTCTCGGAACGCCCGAAGCCGCCCGGGCCGCGGCGCCGCCGTTCGCCGTCCGGCGGCGGTTCTGCGGGAGGAGGTGCGGGCGTTGCCGCCGGTTTGGCTTCGGTCTTCTGCCCGGTCGCAACCGCCGTGAGAATAAAAATTCGATTCCCCCAGATGACGGGCGTCGCATCGCCTTCGCCGGGAATTTTGACCTTCCACTTTACATTTTTGCTGTCGCTCCATTCCAATGGCGGATCGGCCTCAGGTGCCAGGCCGTTCGCCAGCGGCCCGCGCCACTGGGGCCAGTTGCGCAGCGCTTCGGCGGCTTCGGCGGCGGGTGCGGGACGCTGGACGAGGCTGAACGCGAGGAGTCCGAGGACAAAAGACATTTTTTTCATAGGCTCATGGGCGGTTGCTGTGCAATTACAGTTACGGGAACTCGGCATTTGCGCAAGCCGATAGCGCAAAAATCCTTTTCACTTGGCCCGCCCATTGCATGCGCCATAATGGACAAATCATGAATCAGCTTTCACGTGCGATTGCCGTCGTCATTGTCACACTGGTCGCGATCACTTTTGGCTGGATTGCCATCTCGGCCGAGAAGCAACCGGCGGCGAAGAAGAAAGCCGCCAAACGTCCGGCGGCAACGGCGCCGGAAGTCGCGTTGCCCTCGCCCCTGGGAGAACGATGGGAACTCACGGACGCCAAACTGCACCGCGACTTCCCGGCGATGGCTCTGGATGCGGTGGGCACGGCGTGGATCGCTTTCATCGAACACGACGGCCAGGCGGATGTGCTCAAGCTTGCGCGCAAATCGGCGGCGGGCCTGGAAACGGTCGCGACCCTGTCTGAACCGGGCATGATCCATCAACCCGCCATCGCTTGCGCGGGCGACGGCTCGGTCTGGACTTTTTGGGGACAGGTGGATGAACGAAACATAGTCACGTTGCGCGCGCGCCGTTTTGCCGACGGCAAACCCGACGCGCCGATCACACTCGCATCGTCGGAGGCCAGCGATACTTTTGCCGACGCGCGCACGGACCACGCCGGGCGCATTTGGGTTGTATGGCAATCGTTGCGCCGCGGCCAGGGCGACATTCTCACACGCTGGCTTGACCCGAAATCGGGCAAGTGGTCGAAGGAGTTTGCAGTCAGCAAACCCGAGGGCGGCAATTGGGAGCCGCGCCTCGCCTTCGACGGTCGCGATGGCGCGTGGGTGGTGTTCGATTCGTCGCGCGGCGGGGAGTTCAATCTCTACCTGGCCCGCGTCGGTTTGAACGGCAGCGCGGAGGAACAACAGATCACGAGTTCACCCGAATACGAAGCGCGGGCGAGCATCGCCGCAACGAAGGATGGCAAAACACTCTGGATCGCCGCCGAACGCGGGCGGCGGCAATGGGGACTGGATTTGCGCCGGCACGGCGGCGATACCGGGCTCAACGGCGAAAAGCGAATCCTGCTCGGGAGCTTCGACATCGGGTCAGCCAAATTCACCGAAGTTCCAGTCCCAACGAGTGGAAAACCCGCACCCCGCACTGCCGTCGAAGTGAATCTGCCGGAGCTGGCCACCGATGCCGCCGGAAATCCGTGGCTCGCCTTCCGTTACTACCACCAAAACCGATGGCTGATCGCGGTGACCAAATACGACGCGGAGGAAAAATCATGGGCGCAGCCGATGGAAGTGCCGGACAGCGCGTTCGGGCAGGATCGGCATTGCACGCTCACACGCCAAGGCGACAATTTCCTGCTTTGCTGGGCAAGCGACAAACGCACCGACAAGACCGTGCGTGTTGCCGGTGTTTATCTCGCGGTGTTGGCGCCAAAGTTTACGCCCTATGAGAACCGTTCCGGACGCATCACGATGCTGGCCGAGCCGACGCCATACATAAATCCCGTCACGCCCGAACGTCCGCGCGACCAGCATCACACCTGGAACATCGGTGGGAAGAAATACCGCCTCGTGTTCGGGGACCTGCATCGGCACACGGACTTCTCCAACTGCCGCACGGGCATGGACGGCTGCGTGCTGGAACATTTCCGCTACGCCTACGACATGGCCGCGCTGGATTTCATGGGCACATCCGACCACACGGATATTGCGAAAAAACTCGACCCCTACGAATGGTGGCAGACAGCGCGCATGGTGGACGTGTTTTATGCACCAGGGAAATTCAACTCGCTCTACGCCTACGAACGCGAACAGGTTTATCCGTGGGGCCATCGCAATGTCATCTTCGCCCAACGCGGCGGGCCGATTGTCTATATCAAGCGCGATCTTTACCAGGCGTCACCGTGGCAGGCGCTTTATCCGGTGGCGGACGGCGAAAAGGAAATCACACCGATGGAACTCTGGGGCGTGCTGCGCCAATACGGCAAGCCGGTCGCCGTCATCAGCCACACCGGCGCGACGGCGATGGGGACGGATTGGGACAAATACGATCGAATTGACGGCACGCTGGAGAACACGGTGGAAATTTACCAGGGCGCGCGCGTGAGTTACGAAGGTCTTGGTGCGCCGCAACCGACGGTCGGCTTGCGCGTCGGCGATCCTTACAACCCCGACGCCAAATCGGAGGCGGTCATTCCCGCGCCGCCGGCGGCGATCGAGGATTTTGGAAAGGAACGCAACAACGGCGTCTATCAACACGCGCTCGCGCGCGGCCACAAGCTCGGGGTTTTCGCCAGTTCGGATCACGTTTCGACCCATACGTCGTTTGGCGGCGTGTATGTGGAGGACTTCACCCGCGAAGGAATCGTCGAAGGTCTGCGCGCCCGCCGCAGCATCGCGGCTACGGACAAAATCTTCGTCGAGTTCAGCTGCAACGGCCAGCCGATGGGCTCGGTGTTTGAAGCGACGGAGAACCCGGAAATGAAATTTGCCGTGAACGGCACGGCCACAATCAAGCGCGTCACGCTGGTGCGCAACGAGAAGAATTACCAGGTTTGGGAACCAAGCCAGCGCGAGTTCCGGGAAACGTTCACGGATTCCACCCCACTGACCGGCGAAAACCGCTACTATCTGCGCGTCGAGCAAGCCGACGGCAACATGGCGTGGTCCTCGCCGGTGTGGGTGACGATTAAGGCGAATTAGCGTTCCATCACCATCATGCCCGCGAGCATCGTTCAGGGACTATTCGAGGCTGTGCTTCAAGGTTTCCTGGAGATCGGATGCTATTTCATTGGTCGCATCGTCGTGCCGGTGATTTCGCTCGGGCGCTGGAAATGCGACCGCATCACGGCGAACACGCCGCGGCGGAAGCTTCGAGCCGCAGGTGTTTACCATTGGCGCGGCCAGCAGGTTTACCTGACCGCTGAAGGGACACAATTGGTGGGCTTGGTCGCAATCCTCTTGGTCATTGGCGGAGGCGTCTTGACTTGGTACTTGAGCCGGGCGTGACTCGCACTCAATAAGGGCGTCAGGCTGGTGATGGATGCGGCGGCCGCTGGAGGAAAAGCTCCAAGCCGAAGCCAACCGCCACGGCGGAGTTTTTCCCCCACAGCCAACGCAAAGCGCATCATCGGCGGCGGCAACCGATGCAACTGCGCACCAGCTTCGGGTCGGTCGCGCTGAGCGTATGGCACGGCAAGGACCCCTGATGGCCATTGGGGTTGTCCGGTGCGCGAACGTTGGGGCTTGAGCGCACACCAGCAACTCCGTCCGGCACTGAAAGACAAACTGGCTTACTTCGGCCCCGTCACCGTTTCGTATGAAGCGGCGGCCAAGCGGGCGGCCAAAGTGGGCATTGGTGTGGAAGACTCAACGATTTGCGCGCTGGTGCAACGACTCGGCGCCAAAGCCGAAGCCCAAACCCAGTCGCGTCTCAAAACCGTGCCGCAAGAAACTCATCCCGAACGACCGGCCAGCGCGCTGGCGGTGCTGATGCTCGATGGCTTCCATGTGCGCTTTCGCGGTCCCGGCTGGGGCAAGAAAAAAACGCAGAAACCCCGCGTGGAATGGCACGAAGAGAAGCTGGGCGTATTTTATCGGCAGGAACAGGCGATCCGTGAACCCCGTGGCCAACTGCTGGAAAAAGTGTTGCTCGTCTGGCAAGGCGAAGGACTGGAATTGGGCCGGCGCTTACACTGGGAAGCGCAGCGCGGGGGACTGGGCCGGGCGCGCGAAGTTTCGGCGGTGGCTGATGGCGCGCCGTGGATTTGGAACGTCGTGAGCGACCGCTGGACCGGGGCGCACCAGTTACTGGACTTCTACCACGCCAGCCAACACCTCTGGAGTCTGGGCCAGGCGCTGCATCCCAATGGCGAGGCGACACGCCGGGTGTGGGTCGAAGAACGCTTGCACCGATTACGCCACGGAGAGGAGCAAGAGGTATTGGCCGAGCTGGCGGCACTGCCGCGGCGGCGGGGTGAACGTGCGAAAGTCATCCGGCGGGAACAAAACTACTTCGCCGAGCAGGCCGTGCGCATGAACTACCAGAAGCTGGCGCACCGCGGCTGGCCGATTGCCAGCGGCCCGGTGGAGTCGGCTTGTCGCAGTCGGCAATGCCGGCGCAAACGGGTCGGTCAGTTCTGGACGCTGGCGGACCTGCGGCACTTGGACGCTTTGGAAGAAGCCCGCGACCACGGCCACTGGGATGAAGTCTGGTTCAACTGATGGTGGCGGTGCGAAGTTGCGCCCTTCCTGGTCGGAGACCAAGCTTTTCCGTTGAGCATCGCACGTGAAGCCGGTAGCGTATGCCCATGCTTAGCGTGCAAATCGTTCCGGGCCACTCGTCATGCTCACGGGAAGTGAGCGTTCTTTCGCCGGTGTTCCGGCCGGCCACACCAGCCGTGTGCGCGACTGATTTATCAGCGTGAGCTTACCGACTTCACAGCCAGGGCAATCCGCCGGCGAGACGCCAAAACAAGTATGAACATTCTGGGTATTCACATCGGACACGACAGCAGCGCGGCCCTGGTCGTGGACGGACGCATCGTGGCCGACGTGGCCGAGGAACGCTTCACGCGCACCAAGCATTATTGCGGCCTTCCCATCCGCGCGGTGGAGTATTGCCTCAAGTCGCGCAACCTGACGATGGCGGACCTGGACGCGGTGGCGGTGCCGGCCAAGGGACCGGTTCTGGACCTCAACTTCCTTCTGGATCTAAAAGGGGCGAAACGCGAAAAGGGCACCTCCAAGCGGCAGGCGTTCGAGTTCGTCCGCGAGGTGTTGAAGAAGCCGGAGGTGAAACCGCCACTTTACGTGAAAAGTTTTCCGCTGCATCCACGCACGGAAGTCATCCACGTCGAACATCACCTCGCCCACGCGGCGTCCGCTTACTACACGAGCGGGCAGCGCGACAAACAATTGATCGTGACGATCGA
The DNA here is from genome assembly GCA_964458575.1 of uncultured Bifidobacteriaceae bacterium. Classification (GTDB taxonomy): domain Bacteria; phylum Verrucomicrobiota; class Verrucomicrobiia; order Limisphaerales; family JADLHS01; genus CAYWMD01. The sequence continues at coordinate 62,416 of CAYWMD010000002.1, forward strand.
CGGTTCGGGCGACAGCGTGGCGGTGGGCGTCTGGCGCGGTGAGAACGGCAAGATCGCCAAGCTGCAAACCTTTCCGAATGCCGGCTCGCTGGGCTGGTTTTACAGCAACGTCACCGAGGCGCTGGGCTGGTGGCACGGCGACGGCGAAGGCAAAACGATGGGCCTCGCGCCGTATGGCGATCACACCAAATGCCAGGGCGTGCTCGACAAGTTCACGCCCAAATACCGCAACGGCGACCTGGTCGAACCCCACGATTTCGGACGCAATTGTTACTGGAACGAAGGTGGCGCGATTCAGTGGCACTTCGACGAGGCTTACGAGATTCGCGACCTGATTGAAAAGCACGGCCGCGAAAATATCGCCGCCGAGGGCCAGCGCGTGCTCGAAGAACAGGTGAAGCAGATCGTTTATCCCTGGATGGAGCGCGAAGGCACGAAGAATTTCACCGCGTCGGGCGGCGTGATGTTGAACGTGAAACTCAACCAGCGGCTCTGGGAGTCCGGTCGCATCGCGCGGCATCACACCTATCCCAATCCCGGGGACTCCGGCCTGGCGGCGGGCGCGGCGCTCCAGGTTTATTTTTCGGCCAACCCCAGCGCGCCCATTCATCCCATCGAGGATTTGTATTGGGGCCCGGAATACAGCGACAAGGAAATCGAGGACGCACTGAAACTGCGCCGTATCGAATATCGCCGGGTGGACAACGTGGCGGAGTACGTGGCGGGCAAACTGGCCGAGGGGAAGATTTGCGCGTGGTTCCAGGGCCGGATGGAAAGCGGCCCGCGCGCATTGGGCGCCCGCTCCATTTTGATGAGCACGGCCCGGCCCGAATACAAGGACATCATCAACGCCCGCGTGAAGTTCCGCGAAGCATTCCGTCCGTTTTGCCCGTCGTTGCTTTGGGAAAAGAAGGAGGAATACCTCGAACACGCGCGCGATGAGTTTTTCATGATCACGTCCTTCACCTGCAAACCGGAGAAACGCGCCCGCGTGCCGGCGGTGGTGCACGCGGACGGCACGTTGCGGCCGCAGACCGTGAAGCGCGAATTTGCCCCGCGTTTTTGGAATCTGCTGTCGGCTTTCGAGAAGCTCACGGGCGATTCGGTGTTGTTGAACACATCGTTCAACGTCATGGGCGAACCCATTGTGAATCATCCCCGCGAAGCGGTGCGCTGTTTTTATGACAATGGGCTGGACGTGCTCGCGCTGGGTTCTTTTGTGCTGGAGAAGAAGGGTTGAGATCGGGACCGTCGCCGCCCCACCCTCCACAGACCGGGAAACGTTTGGTGAGAAATTCTCGTGACTGAAGCGGAACAAACGAATCCGGACCCGCGGGCTAACGTGCTCGGCGTGGGCGTCAGCGCCATCAACCTGGAAATCGCCCTTGCGCGGATCGCGCGCGCTTTGGAAACAAAGACGAAGGGTTACATTTGTGTCACCGGCGTCCACGGTGTGAGCGAGGCGCAAAGTGATCCGTCGTTCCGGACGATTCTCAACCGCGCCTTTCTAAACACGCCGGACGGCATGCCCATGGTCTGGGTTGGGCGCTGGCAGGGCTTGCGCGAAATGGATCGGGTTTACGGCCCCGACCTGATGCTGGACGTCTGCCGCCACACGGCGAGTCATGGCTTCACCCATTTCTTTTACGGCGGGGCGGAGGGTGTCGCGACGGAGTTGCAACGGCGGTTGGAGGCGCGTTTTCCGGGAATTAGAATCGTTGGCACTTACACGCCGCCGTTCCGACCGCTGAACGCCGCCGAGGCGGAGGCACTGATCCAACACGTGGAAACTTTGAAGCCCGACATCGTTTGGGTTGGGCTGAGCACGCCCAAGCAGGAAAAGTTCATGGCCGAGTACTGGCAGAAGCTCGACACGACGCTGATGTTCGGCGTGGGCGCGGCATTTGATTTTCATGCGGGGCGCGTCCGCCAGGCACCGCGTTGGATGCAACGCAGCGGTCTGGAATGGTTTTACCGTCTGCTATGCGAGCCGCGACGCCTCTGGCGAAGGTATCTCAAGAACAATCCGCTGTTTATTTTGCGCATCCTGGGTCAGGCCACCGGTCTTCGACGTTATACGCTGGACTGAGCTGGCGGGCATTGAGCCAAGAACCGATGGCGGACGCGCAACCGTCGAAAATCGCAGCTTGCGATGACTGCACCCTGCCAAACGGTTTGACGCCGCAGGGCAGTTCTCTTACCGTACTGCAAACAAACGACTGTATCCATAACCTATGAAAATTCACAAATTCATCCTCATCGCAATGACGGCAGCGGCTTTCGCGCTGGCCGGTTGCAGCAAAAGCAGCAGCGTGGACACTTCCAAGCTGGAAGGCAGTTTCAAATCGGCCGAAGCCGCCGCTCAAAGCAGCGTCGAGAAAGCGGTGTCCGCCATCAAATCCGCCGACTACGCCGGCGCCATGGCAGAGCTGAAATCCATCGCGGAAAAGGTCAAACTCACGCCCGAACAACAACAGGCCATCAACGACGTGGTCGCGCAATTGCAGACCGCGCTCGCCGATACGGCCAAGAAAGTTGGTGAAGACGCCAACAAAGCCGTGGGCGATTTACAAAAGTCGCTCAAGAAGTAACTCTCTGGAAACCAAAAGCGCAGGTCCGTGATGGACCTGCGCTTTTTTTGTGCAAGCGGAGAATTACCTTGCGCCTTGATCAATCCAAGCTCGAATAAGACCGATTTCGGCCCCGGTCAGCGGCGGTATCTTGGCCTTGTTGTTCGGCGGGGGCATCCAGTAGTCCTCTTCGCCCAACCGCGCCACACTGTGCACCAGGCCGCTCTCCGCGCTCTTGCCTGGCTCGATGACTTTGCCTTCACTGCTGCCCTTGAGCGTGCCTTCGAGGCTGTCCAACCGCAGCTTGGCTTTCGGCTTCTCCGCCCCGTGGCATTTGACGCAGGATTTTTCGAAGATGGGCTTGATGTCACTCGCGTATGTCACGCCCGACTTGGTGGAGGCAGGCGGAAGTTTGCTGGTGTCCACTTTGGCCTTTTTGCCTTCGGCTTGGGCTGCGGTGACAAACACCACGGCGGCAACGAACGATAACAGGGATTTCAGAGTTGCAGATTCAGGTCGCATATTTTGATGTTGGCTTTTCGGCATTGCACCGGAAGACGAACCCAAAGTCAAAAAGATTCAAAATAACGTAATCAACCGGTGGATGTTGCCGTGCGTTGCTCATTTTCCGACGGCTTTAACCTTCTGCCACGAGCCGTTCTTGGCCGAGGCGAGCACGGCGTCGCAAACGTATTGGGTTTCGAGGGCGTCGCGGAAGGTTGGGCTGGTGGGCTTGCCTGTCGCCAGACCTTCGATGAAATCGGCCACTTGATGAACGAAGCTGTGTTCGTAGCCGATTTGCAGGCCGGGCACCCACCATTTGTCCATGTACGGATGGTCGCCGCCGTGGTCGGTGACGTGGATCGAGCGCCAGCCGCGCAACTTGCCCTCGTCCTTGTGGTCGAAGTATTGCAGGCGATGCAGGTCGTGCAGATCCCACGCGATGCTGGCTTTCTCACCGTTAATTTCAAAGGTGTAAAGCGCCTTGTGTCCGCGCGCGTAGCGTGTGCTCTCGAACGTGGCGAGTGAACCGTTGCTGAAGCGCGCCAGGAAAGCGCAGGCGTCGTCAATGCCCACGGCTGCGACTTTGCCGGTGAGCGTGTGCTTCCGCTTTTTGATGAACGTCTCGGTCATGGCTGTGACACTATCAACGCTTCCATTGAGCCAGATGGCCGTATCAATGCAGTGTGCGAGCAGGTCGCCGGTGACGCCGCTGCCGGCGGCCTTCACGTCCAGCCGCCACAAGCCCGCGCCGCCTTGCGGGAGGTCGGGGCTGATGGTCCAGTCCTGAAGAAACTTGGCGCGATAATGGAAAATCTTTCCGAGGCGGCCTTCTTCGATGAGGCGCTTGGCCAGGGTCACCGCCGGAACGCGGCGATAATTGTACCAAACCATGTTTGGCACTTTGGCTTTCTCAACCACCCGGACCATTTCCGCGCCTTCGGCACCGTCCATCGCCAAAGGTTTTTCGCACAGAATCATCTTGCCGGCCCTGGCCGCGGCGACGGCGATCTCGGCGTGCTTGTCGTTGGGCGTGCAAATGTCCAGCGCGTCAATGTCGTTGCGCTCGATGAGCCGCCGCCAGTCAGTCTCGACTGATTCGTAGCCCCACTTCTTGGCGAAGGCAACGGCGTTGGCCTCGTTGCGGCCGCAGATGGCCTTGAGGACGGGTTTGTATTCGAGGTCAAAGAAATTGCTTACCTTGCGATAAGCGTTCGAGTGCGCCCGGCCCATGAAGCCGTAGCCGATTAGTCCGATGCGAAGTTCTTTTGCCATAGGTTTGAAATAAGTTGCAGCGATAGAAAATCGCTTTGCGAAACGTGTGGCAAGCGTAAAGGAAGACCCGACCAAGTGCGGTCATGGCTCGTCCCGCGAACGGATCAGTGATTCTGACCAGGTGAACAGTTGACGGCACCGACACAGGCAGCGAGTGCAAGGCAGACGCAAGTGGTGGAACGCTTCTTCCGCGACTTGAGTCAGGAGGTCATGCGGTCGGGCAATTTCGGCAGCGTGCTGGAACTCCAAGAGGCGATCTTCAGTTGTCTGGGTGAACGCAACCTGGCACCCCAAGTATTATGTGCGGAAGGGCAACGCGGCAGGGAATCCCGACGAAGATCAAACGAGCGCGCGAGTGCTTGAATGAAATAGTTAAAAGGACCAAAGGGCTTAGTGGGCACTACCGCTAGTTTTCTTTCAGGATGTCGCCCCCCTTGCTCGTGCCGCCTTTCCAGCGGTCGTATTTCGGATCGGCGTATTTGGCGAAGAACGCGTTGAGTTGCTTCCGCAGTTGGTTTCTCACCGTGACGTGTTCCTGGACGTGGATCAAGTTCTCTCTTTCGTCGGGATCATTTTCCATGTCGTAAAGCTCGTCCGGCCCGTAAGGATGGCGCAGGGTCAACTTCCACCTGGGCGTGCGGATCATCCGCGTGTTTTCGAATTCGTGATAGATGACGTTTTCCCACACGACGGTTTCGCCGCGCAGCACCGGCGCAAAACTTTTTCCCGGCGACGGCGGTGACGTGGGCGTTTTGTCTTTCAGCCCAAGCCAATCGAGCATGGTTGGAAGAAAATCGTGATTGGCCACCATCAGGTCCGAGGTGTTTCCGCCCGCGATTTCGCCCGGTTGCCGGAAAATGAGCGGAATGCGCACGGTGGCTTCGTGCGTGTTGAGCGGACGCGAATGGTCGCCCATGCCCCAATAGCCGCCGTGCCCGGCGTTTAATCCTTGGTCAGCGGCAAAGACAAGGAGCGTGTTGGTGTCCAGCCCCAGCTTTTTCAAAGTGTCCATCACGCGGCCAACACCGTCATCCACGCCGCTGATGGCGGCGGCGTAACTGCGCATGGATTTCACATTGTTCACCATCGGACGGTTGCCAACGAGCCACGGGTTGACCTTCTCGCGGGGAAAGGAATCCATGTTCTTATCGGC
>CAYWMD010000002.1:67924-225168 GCA_964458575.1 uncultured Bifidobacteriaceae bacterium
GTGTGCCGGTTGCGATGTTCCTCGGCCACAACCTTGCCCAAGCCGTAAGGTCCGTTGTAAGCGAGATAGAGAAAGAACGGCCTTTCCCGGCTCTGTTCAATAAACTCGACCGCATGATCTGTGATGGCTTCGGTGGTGTATCTCGGCTCCTTGTAAACCTTCCCCTGCCAGATCATGCTGTCGTTGTAGAATGTGGTCGTGTGCCCGCCCTCCTTGGTGAACCAGTAAGTGAAACCTTCCTGCGGATGGAGATTGTCGCCGAGATGCCATTTGCCGGACAGCCCGCAAACGTAGCCGGCTTCCGACAAGATTTTCGGCAACGTGCGAAATTCACCGATGGTGCAATACGCCTTCGGTCCGATTTGGGCCGCCGTGGGAATGAAAACATGCACGCCGTGCTGCGAGGGAATCAATCCGGTCAAAAAGCTCGCGCGACTGGGAGAACAGACCGAGTTGTTGCAGTAGGCTCGGGTGAATCGCACACCCTCGGCGGCGAGCCGGTCAATGTTCGGGGTGCGAATATCCTTATTACCGTAGCAGCCGAGCGTCCAGGCGCCGTGATTGTCGGTGAGGATGAACACCACGTTGGGCTTGTTTGCGGGAGCGGCAAGCAGCGCCGGTGTGCAGATCAGCAGGATGAGGATGGCATTTTTCATCTGTAACAACAGCGATGGTAGCGCGAGAACGCGCACGGTTGAAGCCGGATTATTTGACCGGGGTTTCCTTTTGTCCTAGCTTGGCCGCAATGCACCCTTGGCAGTCTTGGCGTGGTATCGCTGGCAGGTTTTGGCCTGTCTCGGGAGCGATTTTGCTTTTGCAATTCCCGGCCGCCGCCGCGCCAGTTGCCGACAAGGTTGATTTCAACACTCAAATCCGTCCGCTTCTTTCATCCCGCTGTTACCAGTGCCATGGTCCGGACGAGCACTCGCGCAAAGCAAAGCTGCGACTTGATCTGCGCGAGGACGCTGTCAAAGACCGGCAAGGCAGCTTCGCGATCAAACCCGGTGATACTGGGAACAGCGAGTTGATCCGCCGAATCACGGCGGGCACGGATTCGGACGACATCATGCCGCCGACCAAATCCGGCGACCCGCTCAAGCCGGGGGAAATCGCCCTGCTGAAGCAATGGGTGCAACAAGGTGCTCCCTACGCTGTGCATTGGGCTTTCATCAATCCCGAAAGGCCGGCTCTCCCAAAAGTGCGCCAGCGCCGCTGGGTCAAAACTCCAATTGACCATTTCATCCTGGCAAAACTCGAGCAGAACAAAATCAAACCGTCTCCGCTCGCGGATCGTTACTCCCTGATCCGACGAGTGACGCTGGATCTCACTGGCCTGCCGCCGACGCCGGCTGAGGTGGAAGTTTTCGTGAATGACAAATCGCCAAAGGCATTTGATAAAGTGGTGGACCGCCTGCTGGCCTCGCCCGCCTATGGTGAAAAGTGGTCGCGGATGTGGCTCGACCTCGCGCGTTACGCGGATTCCTACGGCTACGGCACGGATTCGATGCGGCAGAACAATCCGTGGCCGTATCGCGACTGGGTTATCAACGCGTTCAACCGCAATCTCCCGTATGACGAATTCACCTTGGAACAACTCGCCGGCGATTTGCTCGCAGACCCGTCCGACGAGCAACTGATCGCGACGGCATTTCATCGCAATACGATGACGAACGTCGAAGGCGGCACCGACGACGAGGAGTGGCGCGTCGCGGCGGTGAAGGATCGAGTCAATGTCACCGTGCAGGCGTGGATGGGGCTGACGATGGGGTGCGCGCAATGTCACTCGCACAAGTTTGATCCCATTTCGCAAAAGGAATACTACCAGTTCTACGCCATCTTCAACCAGACCGCGGATAACGATCAACCCGACGAGCGTCCCACCTTGCTCGTGCCCTCGGCTGAGCAGCGATCGAAAATGACGGAGTTGAAGCGGGAGATTGCCGCGCTCCAGGAGTCGGTTGGCAAAATCACTCCCGCACTGACTTCGGAATTCGCGGCCTGGGAAAAGGCGAATCAGGCCAGCAACATTTGGAAGGTTGTTGCGCCGCTGGAATTCAATTCTGCGCAAGGAACTTCGTTTAAGAAATTGGCAGACGGTTCGTTGCTGATCAGCACCAACCAATCGGAGAAGGACACTTACACCGTCACCTTCCACTCGGACTTCGCCCGCGCCACGGCCATTCGGTTGGAAGTTTTTCCCGATGAATCTTTGCCCGGCCACGGACCGGGCCACGGCGCGGACGGCCGCTTTGTCTTGAACGATCTGTCGGTCAGCGTGAAGCCCGACGGTAACAATCCGGCACGCGTGCGGTTCGTCCGCATTGAGCTTCCGGGAAAGGGACGCATCCTCTCGCTCGCCGAGGTGCAGGTGTTCAGCGGCGGCACGAACGTCGCTCTCAAAGGCAAGGCATCACAGTCGAGCATCGCCTTCGAGGGCGCCCCCGAGCGGGCGATTGATGGCAACACGAATGGCGCGTACGAAGTCGCCCGGTCCACGACCCACACGCAAACAGAAAAAAATCCCTGGTGGGAGGTGGATCTCGGCGAGGAACGAAGCGTGGACTCAATCGTAGTGTGGAACCGCACGGATACCGGCGTGGGTGATCGGCTCGCCGAGGCACGGGTGAAAGCGTTCGACGCCAGAAGGCAGCCAGTCTGGTCCACCACTCTTGCGGCCGCACCCGATCCGAGCGTTAGTTTGAATTTGGACGAGCAAAACGCAGTTCTCAAACGCGCCACCGCGACGGTCATGCTGCCCGGTTACAACGTGGCCAGTCTCGCAGGTTCAAATCCCGCGAAGACAAACGGCTGGGCTGTGGACGGCAGTTCGAAGCAGCCGCAATCCGCCGTGTTTGAGTTCGCGAATCCAGTTCCCGCGGGTCAAATCACACTGCGCCTCACCCAAAACCTCGGCCAGGGCGCCACCATCGGACGATTTCGTGTGGCAATTGGTGCATCCGACCAACCGGCGCTCGCCACGCCGCCCAAAGTTGATTCTCTGCTGGCCATCGCGGCTGAAAAGCGGTCAGCCGTCGAACAGGAGGAGCTTCTGCGATGGTTTGCCCGATACGCAAATTGCACCGCTGAGATAAATCGCCAGATCGAATCGCGGCAAAGCCAGTTGGACGCCATTCAACCTCCGTTGTTGCCTGTGATGCGTGAACTCGCCGCCGACAAACGGCGCACCACGCGCTTTCTGAACAAGGGCAATTTCCTTGATCCAGGCGAGGAAGTGTCCGCTGCCATTCCGCTCGCCTTCAATGCTCTGCCGGCTGGCGCACCGCTCAACCGGCTGGGCGTGGCAAAATGGTTGATGAGTCCGGACAACCCGCTCACGGCCCGCGTCACGGCGAACCGGTTTTGGGCGCAGTTGTTCGGTGTCGGCCTGGTTGAAACGGAAGAAGATTTTGGAACGCAGGGCACGCCTCCGAGTCATCCTGAGTTGCTGGATTGGCTGGCGTTGGAGCTGCGGACGAACGGTTGGAACGTGAAGCAGTTTCTGAAGACGATTGTCCTGAGCGCAACCTACCAGCAATCGGCGCGCGTGACGCCCGAATCGCTCGCCAGGGATCCGCGTGACCGCCTGCTTTCGCGTTTCCCACGGCGACGGCTCGAAGCGGAAATGGTGCGCGACCAGGCGCTCGCATTGAGCGGATTGCTCCACAACAAAATGGGCGGCCCGAGCGTTTATCCGCCCCAGCCGGATGGCTTGTGGCGCGTGGCGTTCGATGGCACGCGCAGTTATCCGACCAGTACCGGCCACGACCGGTATCGTCGCGGCATCTACACCGTCTGGCGACGGACGATTCCCTATCCCAGCATGGCGACGTTTGATGCACCGAGCCGGGAAAGCTGCACGTTTCGGCGACTGCCCACCAACACGCCGCTGCAAGCGTTTGTGACTTTGAACGACCCCGTGTTCGTCGAAGCCGCGCAGGCGCTGGGCCGCCGGTTGGTCGCGGAAGGCGGGGAAACCATCGAGCAGCGAATCCGTTTCGGTTTGAACCTCGTTCAATGTCGGCCACCGGAAAAGTCCCAGATCGCCGTGCTGAAGCAGCTCTTCGATTCCGAACTCGCCCACTACCGCGGCGCGCAATCTGAAGCGATGAAGCTCGCGACCGACCCGCTTGGGCCGTTGCCGAATAATCTGGACGCCGCCGAAGGCGCCGCGTGGACGGTTGTGGCGAACGTGTTGTTGAACCTGGATGGGGTTTTGACGAAAGGCTGAGTTTCGAACTGATGAGCGTATCACAAACAAGCGGCCGCAGCATTAACGTTCTCTCCATGAACTCCCTGAATCTCCACCTCGCCCACACGCGCGCCATGACGCGGCGGCATTTCTTTGGTCGCGCCGGCTTGAGCCTTGGCGGTATCGCTCTCGGCACGCTCCTGTCGCGAGATCTGTTCGGTGCCGGGCCCGCCAAAATCGCCGCACCGGGCCCGCTCGCCGTCAAGCCCCCGATGCTGCCCGCCCGGGCCAAGGCCATCATCTATTTGCACATGGCCGGTGCGCCGCCGTCACTGGACCTGTTTGACTACAAACCGAAGTTGAACGAGCTGCACATGCAACCGTGTCCGGAATCGCTGTTCAAAGGACAGCGCTTCGCGTTCATCAAAGGCGTGCCCAAGCTTCTCGGCTCGCCGCACAAGTTCAAACAGTACGGCCAGAGCGGTGCGTGGGTGAGCGACGTGCTCCCGCACATGGCCAAAGTCGTGGACGACGTTTGCATCGTGAAATCCATGTGGACCGATCAGTTCAATCACGCGCCGGCGGAGTTGTTCCTGTTCACCGGTTTGATGCGGCCGGGCAACGCCTCCCTCGGCTCGTGGGTCACTTACGGTTTGGGGAGTGAAAACCAGGACCTCCCCGGATTCATTGTCCTCTCGAGCGGAGGTTCGGACCCGAGCGGCGGCAAAAATCTGTGGAGCAGCGGCTTTTTGCCGGGGGTTTACCAGGGCGTTCAATGCCGAACGAGCGGCGAGCCGATCCTTTACGCCAACGATCCGCCCGGCATGGACCGCGCGAGCCGCCGCCGCAGCCTGGACGCGCTACGGCAGTTGAACGAAGCGGAGGCAAAAACATTTGGTGATCCCGAAACTGTCACACGCATCGAGCAATACGAACTCGCATACCGGATGCAAATCAGCGTGCCAGAGGTGTTCGACATTTCCCGGGAGCCGGCCGACATCCGCGAACTTTACGGTGCAAAACCCGGTGAGGGCGGGTTCGCCAACAATTGTCTGCTGGCCCGTCGGCTCGTGGAAAAAGGCGTGAGGTTTGTGCAACTGTTCGATTGGGGCTGGGACATGCATGGCACGGCCAAGGACAACGATCTGGTCACCGGTCTGCCCAAGAAATGCCAGGACATTGATCGGGCCTACAGTGCGTTGATCACGGACCTGAAGCAGCGCGGCCTGCTGGACAGCACGCTGGTAATCTGGGGCGGCGAGTTCGGCCGCACCCCCATGAACGAGGAACGCAACGGATCAAAATTCCTTGGGCGTGATCACCATCCCAATTGCTTCACCATGATTCTTGCTGGCGCCGGGATCAAACGCGGCATCACTTACGGTGAAACCGATGAGTTCGGTTACAACGTCACCCAGGGCAAGGTCAGCGTGCGCGATCTGCAACAAACCATTCTCCATCAGCTCGGCTTCGACGCGCACCGATTCAGCTATCCCTATCTCGGCCTGAATCAGCGACTGATCGGACCGACGGAGGAAGCGCAGTTGGTAAAGGGGATCCTGGCCTGAAGGCGGTAATTGGGCCACAGCGGCAACAACCTTTCCTGTCATTCGCGCTTGCCGCGACGGCTGCATAACATCACATTCAGACATGCCGCTCGACCTTCAATCGCTTCCCAAAGTTCTCCTCCATGAGCATCTCGACGGCGGTTTGCGCCCGCAAACGGTCGTTGAACTCGCGCGCGCCGTTGGTTACACGGGCCTGCCAACGGATAAGCCAACGGAACTTGCCGCGTGGTTTCATCGCGGTGCCAATCGTGGTTCGCTGCCGCTTTACCTGGAAGGTTTCAAGCACACCATCGCGGTCATGCAAACGCGCGCGGCGTTGGAACGCGTGGCGTTCGAGTTCATCGAGGACATGCATCAGGACGGCGTCGTTTATGCCGAAGTCAGGTTCGCACCGTGTTTCCACCGCGAACGTGGGTTGACGGATGAGGCCATTGTGGGCGCAGTACTAGACGGGTTGCGGCACGGCGAGGAGAAACACGGCGTACGATGGGGGCTGATCATCTGCGCCATGCGTGACCGCACCGACTCGCTCGAAGCGGCGGAACTGGCGATCAATTTCCGCCCGCGCGGCGTGGTGGGGTTTGATCTGGCCGGCGAGGAAGCCGGCTATCCGCCAAAGCGGCATGTCGAAGCGTTCGCGGCCATTCAGCGCGCGAACTTCTATTCCACGTTGCATGCGGGGGAGGCGTTCGGGGTCGCCAGCATCTGGCAGGCGTTGCAAATCTGCGGCGCGCACCGGCTCGGCCACGCGACGCGGCTGTCCGATGACATGACCATCCTCGATGGCAAGATCGTGAAGCTCGGCACGTTGGCGCAATACATTCTCGATCGCCGCATTCCGCTGGAGATGTGCCTCTCGAGCAACGTTCACACCGGCTCGGTGCCGTCGTTGCGGGAGCATCCGTTCAAGATGTATTTCGATCGCGGCTTTCGCGTGACGTTGAACACCGATGATCGGTTGATGAGCGACACGACCATGACGAAGGAGTTCAAGCTGGCCGTGGATACGTTCGGCCTCACGGTGGACCAACTGGAAAAGATCACGCTCAACGGCATCAAGAGCGCGTTCCTGCCTTTCGATGAACGCATCCGCCTGATCTACGACATCATCAAGCCGGGCTACGAAAAAGCGCGGCGAGCGTAGGACGGGCGTCGCGCCTGTCTCCATCTTACGAAACAATCAAAGTCAGCGACATGCGCGACGCCTGTCCTACGTTCAAATCCCCTCCACCAACCTGTTCATCTGCTCCTCCTGCTGCTCGATGGATTCAATGAGTTTGAACTGCGTGCGGGCACGGTCGAGGTTGTGGCCTTCGCGATGAACTTTGAAATAGACATCGCCCGCGAGATGGTCGGTAAGAAAGCGGATGCCGATTTCAAAAGTGATCAACTTGCCGGCAAATGCGAGCAGGCGCTTCTCGGCGGGCGTGAGGAACTCGCCCGCTTCAGACAAATAGCCGCGCACTAGGGCCTCGAACATCGGAAATAGCATCGTGACCCTGGATAAATCCCGCTCGTCTTCTTTGGTCGGACTGGTTGCGGTCCGCACCGTGTCGCCAAAGTCATACAGCGCCACGCCCGGCATCAAAGTGTCCAGATCCACCACGCAAATGCCTTCGCCGGTCGTGTCGTCGAGCATCACGTTGTTGAACTTCGTGTCGTTGTGCGTGACGCGCTCGGGCAGGTTCGCGTCCAGCAGGACGCTCGTGATGGATTTCCGTTTCAGAGCAAATTCGATCTCTGGCTTTGCCAGCTTTGCCCGGTTGGCGGCGTCTGTTTCGATGGCTCGTTCCAGGGCGGCAAAGCGTTTCGGTGTGTGATGAAAATCCGGAATCGTGTCGTGCAGCCGCGGCGCGGGCAGGTCGGCGAGCATCTTTTGGAAACGGCCAAAAGCCTTCGCACCCTCGAACGCCTGTGCCGGAGTATCCACCGCATCGTAGGTGCGCGCCCGCTCGATGAATAAATACGCGCGCCAATGATTTCCCTGCTGGTCGCGGTGGAACGACGCGCCATCGCGCGCAGGAACCACCGTCAGCGCCCGGCGGCTGCGATCTTTCTCATCCGCCAGTTTTGCGGCGAGATGGGTCGTCACGCGGGAAATGTTTTCCATGACCGCAACCGGATTTTTGAAAACAAGGTGATTGATGCGCTGAAAAATGTAGCGGACGCGCGTGCCCGCCTGATCAAAGACAGCGCAGTAGGTGTCGTTGATATGGCCGCTGCCATACGGTTCGGCGCTCAGGAATTCGCCGAAGATTTGAAATTGGCGCGCGATGCCGCGCAGATCGTGCTTTGAATTCATGCCCGAAGTTTCTCGTGACAACCACGCCATCCCGGCCTAGCGTCACGTTCACGAACATTCTCAACCCGGAAACTGTGATGAAAGAAAATTCCGACAGTTCGATGGCCAACCCGTCGGCAAAATCCAATCTCACCCGCCGCGATTTTCTCGCCCGCAGCGGCGCGGCGATGGCGGGATCTGCGCTCGTCGGCGTGGCGCTTCCGCAGGTTCACGCTGCGAGCGATGACACCATTCATCTCGCCCTGATCGGCTGCGGCAATCGGGGCGGTGGGGCGGCGGTCAATGCCTTCGATTCGCCCAACGGCCCGGTCAAAATGATTGCGATGGCGGATTTGTATCAAAACTCCATTGATCAATCGTTCAAAACCTTGATGGAAAAGTACCCCGCCAAGATGGATGTGCCGCGGGAGCGTCGCTTCGTCGGGTTCGATGCCTACAAGAAAGCGATTGATTGTCTGCGTCCCGGCGACGTGGCGATGTTGACTGGCTACTCGGCATTTCGCGCATTGCAACTCGAATACGCCGTCTCCAAGGGCGTGAATGTGTTCATGGAAAAGTCCTTCGGGCCGGACGCGCCGTCGTTGCGGCGGTTGATCAAGGCTGGCGAAGAGGGCGCAAAGAAGAATCTAAAGATCGCGGCGGGCCTGCAATGTCGCCACTCGGTAAATCGCTACGAGCTTCTCCGACGAATCAAGGAAGGCCAGATGGGTGAAATTCATCTGGTTCGTTCTTATCGCATGCAACCGGTGGGCATCCTGCGGAAGAAGCCGGAAGAGGAGAAGGAATTGGACTGGCAACTCGGTCACCGTAACTTCGTGCATTTCCTCTGGGTTTCGGGCGGGTTGTTTGCCGAGATGAACATTCATCAGATTGACGAGATGTGCTGGATCATGGACGCGTCGCCGGTGACCGCGCACGCTATCGCGGGTCGTGCGCCGGGCAGCAAGGATTGCAGCCAGAATCTCGATTCGTTCGCCATCGAGTGGACGTTCCCGAATGGCACGAAGGGCGTGCACAACGTGCGTTGGCTACCGAATTGCCACACGGAATTCGCCACCTACTTACACGGCACGAAATGCGCGGCGCAATTCTCCGGCTGGAGTCACGTCGGCACCGTGCAGATGTATAAAGACCAACGTTTCAGCAACGACAACATCGCTTGGCGCGCGCCCAAGGAACAATTCACGCCGTGGGAAGCCCAGTGGAACAACTTTCTGGAAGCGATCCACAAGGACAAACCTTTCAACGAAGCTAAACGTGCCGCGCTTTCGAACATCGCCGACCTCATGGGCCGCGCCGCTGCGCACATGGGCCGCACCATCACGTGGGATGAGATGATGAACTCGAACTTCCAGCTTTGTCCGAACATTGATGAATTAACTTCTGATAGCCAACCGCCAATCAAGGCCGACGCGGAGGGGCGTTACCCTGTTCCGGTGCCGGGGGTCTGGAATGAGACTTGAATCGTGGGTCTTGGGTCAGAACCAATCCAATTCCAGCTTCACGTCGGCGCGTTCCCACGCCAGGTCAAACTCGCGTTGAACCAGGTCGGCACTTTGCGATTTGCCCTGACGACGTAACGCCTGTTCCAAACCGAGCAACGCCCAGGCGTTACGCGGCCAACGATTCAAGTCTTCCCGGAAAACCGCTTCGGCTTTCACCGGGTTGTCGGCTTGCAGCAACGCGACACCGAGCGCGGGGCGCGCGGAAATCGGCCAGTAAGCCGGTTCCATGTAGGGCATCGCGTCGCCGGCAGCGACGGCTTTTTCCAACTGGTCAATCATGCCACGTGTGTCGCCTTTTGCGCCGGCCACCTTGCCCGCGAGCCAAAGCGCGGAAACGTTCAGCGTGTCCGCAACCGGGAAAACGGGACTGCTGAGTTTCTTCGCCTCGTCGCTGCTCACGATGGCGCTGAGGGCGACTTGCTCCCGCTCTGCAGAAGCGGCGTTTTTTTTCGCAGCGAAGGCGAGTCCCCGTGTGAAATGCCAAAGTGCGCGATCTACGAGAAAGTCGTTCGTGTTCGGCGGCTGGGAGATGGCCAGGATGTCCTCCCATTTGCCGAAACGCGCCAGCGTGAGCCACGGCAGATGACGCAGACGCGGTGCTTCGAAGGCTTTCTTCGGGCCGCAGTAGTTTTCCATCGCGTATGCGGCGGCCTGGTTCGCGGTGCGCAGCGCGTCCTCGCTGCGGCCTTCGAACAATTGTGCCCACCAAAGGAAATGAATGTTGTGCGGATAATACACGCCCGGATAAAACCCCAGCGCGCGACAGTGCCGGATGTAATCGCGGTCAGCCTTCACGGCGCGCTCATTGGCGAGGACAGCGTCGGCGTACTGCCCCACGCGCATGTAAATGTGCGACGGCATGTGGACGAGATGCCCGGCAGCGGTGATGGTGTCCCGCA
The DNA here is from genome assembly GCA_964458575.1 of uncultured Bifidobacteriaceae bacterium. Lineage (GTDB taxonomy): Bacteria > Verrucomicrobiota > Verrucomicrobiia > Limisphaerales > JADLHS01 > CAYWMD01. The sequence continues at coordinate 78,388 of CAYWMD010000002.1, forward strand.
AACGATCTGCGGCGGGCAGTCCGAGTTCCGGATTCGGCCCGGCCTCGACGGCGTGAATGTAGAAATGGTTCGCACCGGGATGGTTCGGGTAGCGCGCCATCACGAAACGAAGCGCGGCAAGGATTTCCTCGGTCTCCGGCTTGGGCGTGCGGTCACGCGTCCAGTAATCCCAGGGCATCGTGTTCATGAGCGACTCGGCGAAAATCACCTGCGCGTCGAGATCGTCGGGATATTGCTTCGCCACCTCGCGCATCGCGTCGGCGAACGCTTTGTCCAACGCCAGCCGGTCGTCTTTGTGCTCGGGTTGATAACGTTTCTCCAGCGCGGTGATGTAAGCCTGTTCCTTGGGGGACGCCACAGGCTTGCTCGCGACGGCGAGTTGCAGCGCGGCCCAGGCGTTGGTTGTGTCGTTCGAGTCCATCGGCTTGTTCACGTGCGGGCCGTAGGCGTAGGCCACGCCCCAATGCGCCATTGCGCAGGACGGATCGAACTGCGCGGCGGAGCGGAACGAACGGATGGCTTCCTTGTGATTGAAGCCGAACACCAGCCGCAACCCTTGATCGCAGTAACGTTGGGCCTGCTTTGATTCCGTGGTAACGGGATGGTGCACGTCGCCCAAGCCGTCGAAAAGCGGACCGGGCAGCTTTTCGGATTTGGTTTGCGCGTTGGTGACGTGAACGCCGGCGGTCAACATTGCCGACGCCAGTAATAGTGTGGTCAGTTTCATGGCAGTTTTGAAACGGTCAGGCTTTCGAGATTATTGGGTCATCGTTAATCTGCATCATCCCGGTTTGCGTTTCCAGTCCGTAAACGGCGACGGGGGGATTGCCGAGCGGGCAACCTCCGTTCGTCAGCGTAGACAGGCTGTGGGTCAAACTGTTGGCGCTCCGACGAGCGTGAACTTCCAGGTACTCGGATGGGGTGTCGGTTTCGCCCGGTTGCGGTGACACGTTGTGCTGCGTCTGCAGTTCGACCAGGTCGCGCATTAAAGCGGCCTGGCCGGCCGCCGGGAGCGAATCAAACGCGCGTTGGGTCGGACCGTAATAACGCCGGAAGAAATCCACCGTGCCGGCAGGGTCGAACGGAAAACGCATCTGCGCGGTGCGGCGGGCGAGTCGCACCGCTTCGCCATCGCCATTGAAGCGGGAGCGAACCGTTGCTTCGTCTCCCCACAACAACGGCGAAGGCAGCCCCGCCGGCGGCGGGAGATGACGGGCGAATACGGCGAACATTTTTCCGATGAAACCACCCGGCGTCCAGTTCGCCATCGCGATCAGTCCGCCTGGCTTGGTCACGCGGCGCAGTTCGTTCAGCACCAGCTCCGGACGTGGGGTGAACATAACGCCATACATGCTCACCACCACGTCGAAGCTGGCGTCCGGGTAAGGCATCGCCTCCGCGTCGCCTTCCGTGAACTCAATGTCGAGAGATTCCTGCCTTGCCCGCTCGCGTGCCTGCGCGATAAGGTTAGACGCAATGTCCAGACCGCAAGTGAGGCAGCCGCGGCGCGCGGCGATCACTGCCAGATTACCCGTGCCACACGCGACATCGAGCACCTTCATTCCGGGCCGCAGTTCAATCTGCGCCATGAAGTCCTCGGCGACCGTCTCGATAAACTTTGCCACCTGTCCAAAGTCGCCACTTTCCCAGGTGGCTTTCTGGCGAGCTTTGATGGATTGAATGTCGAGTGTCGGTTGCACAGAGATCGTATTCATGGCGCGTGTGGTTTAATGGTTGATCTTGGGTTGCGACTGGATGGACCTGCGGTTCAGGCTTCCTTCACCACCAGACGGGCCTTCAACGGGATCGCGGTGCTGATGTTGAAATAATTTGGCGACGTGGCCATCACCGTGCGATGGATTTTCTCGAACTGCTCCGGCGTGCCGTTGCCCTTGATGTGAACGGTGTAGCGAAGCTGGTCGTAACCCGGCTTCACGGTCGGGTCAATGCCCAGGAAACCGCGCAAATCAATGTCGCCTTCCGTTTCGATGCGCAATTCCTCCAGCTCGATGCCCTCGTGGGCGCAAGCTGCGCTGTAGCCGACAATCATGCACGCGTTCAACGCGGCCATCAGATGTTCCTGCGGATTGGCGAACTGGTTCGTGCCGCACAGTTGCAACGGCTCGTCAACTTTGATGGTGAAGTCCTTCGCGATTTCCTCGTCGCCGATCACGCAGCGCTGCACCCGCGTGTCCGAGCGCGTGCCGCCGCGCCAGTGCGTGGCGACTTCCCAATGTGTCATGCCTTTGGCGGGGTCGTTCGTGATGGCTTCCACCGTTGCGCGCAACGCGTCGGTGTTGATGCCGTTGAGAATGGTTGGTTCTGCGACTGTTGTCATAATTGTCTGCTTTCGTTTTAGTTTTGGTTTTGTTGCTCGCATTCGGGTTTTCCGGTGCGATGCCAACCCTTTTGCTCGTCGCGTGCCAACGATGCCGATGAGCAGAAACACCAAGAATTACAGGGGATTTTGAAGATGTGGGGGCAATGAGAAGCTCGCGAGATTTCGCGAGTCGCGGAAATTCGCGAATGGTCTTTACGGGAAATCGTCAGCGCGAAGGCGAAAGTCGTCCTTCGCGCGCGTCGCAACGCTCGTTCGCCTGCCAGAAATCGCCGCTCTCGACATCTAAACAAGTAAGCCACTTGCCAGAACCCACACCAGTGTCAATGCACGCAGAGCACTCGCCGCGAGTTGGCCATCCAGAAGGTTGTGGGGTATGGCCGCAGATCACCATCTTGCCGGATTTGTGTCGCAAACGCTGATCGTATTGCTCCCAAAAAAGCGCGTAGTCAGGTTGATCTGGCATGTCCAAGTCCGGTATCACCGTTGCATGAACAAAATTGTGCGTTTCAGTTTCGTACCAAGCACGACTGTTCTCAAAAAACTGCCAGTGATCTTCGGGAATAGCATGCTGCCAGTCATATACTCCCCAGGCGCCATACGATCGCAACGCCTCGTCTCCACCATAGGAACTCCAAAGTTGCGCTTGGAGGGGATCTTGTCTTGCCGAAAGAACCATGGCCTCATGGTTACCACGTAACGCAACCGTGGGCTGCTCTCGACTGTGCTGAATTACACTTGATACCACTCCTCTTGAATCAGGGCCTCGGTCAACGTAGTCACCCAAAAAGATCAGAAAATCGTCCGACGTAATCCCTGCTGCCTTAGTCAACGTGTTCAATGCTGACAGACATCCATGAATGTCACCGATTGCTAGAGTTCGCATTGGCACAAATCTTAGCCACGCGGTCTTTGGATTCCCAGTGCCTTCATGCGGGAACTGAGCGTGGAAGCCGCCAAGCCCAGCCGTTGAGCGGCGCCGTTTTCTCCGGAGACCTTTCCACCGCACGCGGTCAGCGCACGCTCGATGTTGGCGCGCTCGATGGATTCGAGTTCCTGCACGCTCATGATGCGCGCTTCCGGGCCGTCACCGTTCTCGTTGCGCGGCGGCGCGGGTGCCGCAGTGGCCGGCATTGCCCGGATCAGTTCGAGCCGCGATCCCGGCGAGAGAATGATGGCACGCTCGATGACGTTTTGCAGCTCGCGCACGTTTCCCGGCCAGGAATAATCCTGCAACCGCCGAAAGTCATCGGGATGAATCGGATCAAGTCGCCGGCCCATGCGACGGGCGTAACGTTCGGCAAAGGCGCGAGCAAGCAATGCCACGTCGTTGCCGCGCTCGCGCAGCGGTGGAACGCGCAGCGGAAAAACGTTGAGCCGATAGAAAAGGTCTTCGCGGAATTTTCCCTCGCGCACCATGGCCTCCAGGTCGCGATTTGTAGCCGCGACTACACGCACGTCCACCTTGCGCGTGCGCGCGCTGCCCAGCGGCTCGAACTCGCCTTCCTGTAGAACTCGCAGCAGTTTCGCCTGCAAATCCAGGGGCAATTCGCCGACTTCATCGAGGAAGATCGTGCCGCCGTCGGCCAGTGCGAACCGGCCCTCGCGCCGCGCCGTGGCGCCGGTGAAGGCGCCGCGTTCGTGACCGAAGAATTCGCTTTCCATCAGCGTACCGGGAATGGCCGCGCAGTTGACGCGCACGAGCGGCTTGTCTTTTCGCCCGCCGGCCTGATGGATCGAACGTGCGATGAGTTCTTTGCCCGTGCCGGTTTCGCCGAAGATCAGCACCGTGGCATCCGTCACCGCTACGCGTTTCAGCGATTCGAACAGTTCCTTCATCGCCGCGCTGGCGCCGAGCATGTCGCCCATGCCGGCGATGTCGCGGACACTTTCACGTAGGTATTCGGTTTCTTCCGCGAGGAGGGCGATCTTTCGTTCGGCGGCGAGCCGCTCGTCCACGTTCCGCAAAATGACGGTGTGAAAAATCTGGCCGCGATTGGAAAACCGGGAAATGGTGGCTTCCGCGGGGAACAGGGTCTTGTCCCAGCGAAGCACCGGAAAACTTTGCGGAATCCATAATTGCCGCCGCCCGGTGGTGTCGGCATCCAGTTCTTTGACGAAGCCGTTGAATTGCGCCACGCTTTCCGGCGGCAGGAAATCGCGCAGGTTTTCCCCCAACAAATCCTCCGCTGTGCAGCCGAACAGCCGCTCCGCCGCGGGATTGACGCGCGTGATTTCGCCGGTCGCGTTCAGAACCACGACGGCGTCCATCGCGCTGTCCAGCAATGCGGTGAGTTCTTCCTCGCGCTGACGAACTTCGGATTCCTGCCGGATACGCCGCTGTTCCCCGGCGGCGCGGGCCGCAAAAATCTCGAACAAGGAAATCAAGCGCGGATCGGCAGCCAGCGGCTTGTTGTCGAGGACGGAAAGATGGCCAATCACTTCGCCGCCTGGGTCCAGCAGTGGCAGACCCAGATAGCTGACCGCGTTGACCGCACGGATGTCGGGATCGCCTGGATAAAGTTCGAGCAGCCGGTCGGGGATGTGGACCAGTTTTTTTGACTCCACCACGGGCGCACAGGCCGTGCCGGCGATGTCGTACTCGAAGTTTTCTACAAACCTGCCATTAAGCCAGAAAGCGTACGCCCGCAGCCGTTTCTTCTCCGGAAAATATTCCGTGACCCACGCGCCAATCGTGCCCATCACCGTCGCGAGGTTCTTTACCAGCGCGCGAAAAAACTCGACGCCGGTTTCTGAAACCGTGCCTTCGACAACCAGACGCAACGCCGCTTCGTCTTTCATGGCTTCCAATGGGTGATTATGCGGGGACAAGATAGCGGGGTTTCACGGGATTGGAAACCCATTTGCCATTATTCTGCGCCGGACGGGCGCAATTTGGCGCTGCCGCCGGAACGCGATAGTCTCCATCTGCAGCGGCCCGGAATTCACTGGCGCTGCGAGTTGAGGACAACTTGCGCTTCCCCTCCAATTTGGCAACGATGTCGCCTGTGGCCAATTGTGTCCGGCGATACTTTTCCGTTGATTGCCAAGAAGCTTAATCCAATGATTGTTGCACAGTCGTCAGCTTGAGCTTTAGCGAACCAATACCAACGATGTCATTACCCAGCGCGCAATCCAAACCGCCGTCGAAATATTCCCGCCGCGAGTGGTTTGGCGTCAGTGCCGGGACGTTGTTGTCATTGGGCCTCTGGCCCGGATGCGCCCGATTCGGCGATAGCGGCCGCGGCGGAAGCTTTTCGTTCGTGGTCGTCAACGACACGCATTACCAAAGCGACAAATGCGGCGCATGGTTCGAGCGGGTCGCGGCCTCCGTCAAGTCGCAGCACCCAAAACCTGAATTCTGCCTCATGGTTGGCGATCTGGCCGAGCATGGCACACAGGCCGAGTTGGGTGCGATGCGCGATGCTTTGCGGTCGTTCGGCCTGCCGTATCACGCTGTCATCGGCAACCACGACTATGTGAGCCCGATAAGTCGGCAACCTTACGACGAATTATTTCCGCACAACGTCAATTACCACTTCGTCCATCGCGGCTGGCAGTTCATTGGGTTGGATTCCAGCGAAGGAATGAGCTACCGAAACACGCGCATCCAGCCGGCCACGTTTCAATGGTTGGATAAAACCCTGCCGAAGTTGAATAAGGCTCAACCGACCGTCGTTTTCACGCACTTTCCCTTGGGAGACGGCGTGCTGATGCGCCCCATGAATGCGGACGATCTGTTGTCGCGGTTTCTGGAATTCAACCTGGTGGCGGTTTACAACGGCCACTTCCATGGCTTTACCGAGCGGACGTTCCGGGAGACAGTGTTGACGACGAACAAATGCTGCGCCATCAGCCGCGCCAACCACGACGGCACGAAGGAGAAGGGCTATTTCCTATGCACAGCTTTCGCCGGCGGCATCCAGCGGGAATTTGTCGAGGTCAAACCAGATTGAAATCGGGTATCGGATCCTGAATTCTGCCGGGGCTCAACCTCCCGGCAATTGCGCAAGATTCAGAAAGGCATTCTCGCCTGATTGACCGAGGGAAAACCAGCGGTTGTTGGGCAAACTGAGTAGTATCCACACGACCAGAAAGACCAAAGCCAGGACCACCAACCCAAGGAGCACCAGACTGCAGGCGGTCGAAGTGCGCTCGCGGGGCGGGTGCCGGTATGCTTTGCCGGCCTTCGGTCGCTTGGAGATGGAGATGTCAAATATTCCGCGTTGGTCAAGGTAGTCACCCATGGCGTCGGTGCCCTTGACAAAGAGTGCCGCAAGCGCCACAACCAAAAGTGGCGTCGCCAGAATAATGAACACGACACCCCACGCTGCCATGGCGTTGCTGTCTTGGAGGTCGAAACCAGCATCCATGTTGCGATTCTGCCCGCTGCCCTTCCCGGTGCAAGTGCGATTTTGAAGGCCGGAAGCCACCATCTCGGAATTCATACGGGGGGCGTTGTCGCCTTTCGGCTTCGCGATTGTGGTCGTAGTTCACATCGCCACGGGAATTTCGCTTCGAATGGGATCGACTTTTCCTTTGCCTGAATGTTGGAGCTTGGTAGTTTGCGGCTAGTTTTGAGACGAAAGTGGCGCGGGATTCTCGCGGGCACTGAGCACAATTAAACATCACCGGCACAACCACACGTCAGCCATGAACCAGAACAATTATCCCAAACTTCACAACGCCATGTGGCCCGGCCTCGTCGGCAAGGGCAGCCCGGGCGCCGAACCATGCATTGATCTCGACACGATGCTCGACCTCACCGCCAAGGCCGAGGTCAACGGCGTCAAGTTCGACGGCGTGGACCTGTTTCTCTACGACCCGCACACTTCGATTGATATTGATGACGACGGCATCAAAGCGCTGGCGGACAAGGTTCGCGCGAAGGGTTTTGTCGTCGGTTCGGTCGTGGCGCCGGTTTGGTTCGACGCTTCGGCCATGGGCGACGAAACCAAACGCGCGAACTGGGTCACGTCAGTCCGCAAGGCCTGTCGCATCGCGAAGAAACTGCGCGAATTCGGTGTGCGACCTTACGGCATCGTGCGCATTGATTCGGCAGCGGGTGTGACGGATTGGGACAAAGACCCAAAGGGCAACACGAAATTGATTGCCAAGACTTTCAAGGAAGCGGCGAAGGTTGCCAAGGATCATGGCGAACGGCTCGCGGCCGAAGGCGAGATTTGCTGGGGCGGCATGCATTCCTGGAAACACATGGTCAACCTGCTCGAAGAAGTCGGATTGCCCAAGCTCGTTGGTTTTCAGGCGGACATGTCGCACACGCACCTTTACACGCTCGGCTACAATGCCGAGGCGCACCGGATTGTTCCCAAGAATTATCACTACGAGCCGGCGGAGTTCCACAAGGCGATGACGAAACTGACGAATGCGTTGCGTCCGTGGACGATTGATTTTCACGTCGCGCAAAACGACGGCAGCGTGTTTGGCTCCGGTTCGCACGAAAAGACCGGACGCCACTGCCTAGCCACCGATCCGAAAGGCAAGCTCAACATCGCCCGTGACTCCGGCTATTGGCTGAGGGATGCGAACGGCAAGGTCACAAAGAAGATCAAACACGTTTGTTGGGACGGCTGCATGTTCCCTAACGAAGTGTTGATGAAGCAGCAAACGTGGAATGACATTCTCGCCGCGATGATTCAGGTGCGGGAGAATCACGGCTGGGTTGCATAACCGGCCGGTGGCGTGGATACCGGTCCACTGCCGACCGAAAGCGCTCTGGAGTCACGGTGTGTATGAATTCGGACAATCCGCTTGAAGGGCGCCGCGCCGCGTTTGTCACGGCGCAGTCGACCGCAGTTCTGCAAGCGGCTGCCAGCGAAGGTGAGAATTCGCGCGATGCCTTTGGGCGGCTTTACTGCGATCACTGGTATCCGCTCTATGCCTACATTCGCCCGCGCGGCTATCCGCCTTCCGATGCGGAAGACTAGCTGCCCCCTTCACCGTGAGGCAGACCAGGAGATGGATACCGTTGCCATGTTGGTCATCGCTACGGGTGGGTGATTCTTAAAGAAACGTCGCGCCGGATCATCCGTCAGATTGCGCACCGTCACCGTCGTGGGTTGGCCGGTGACGTCCAACGTTACCAGATTACCGTCCAGCCTGGCCGAAAGCGCTTTTCCGGATTCCACCTTGTATTTGGCAAGGTCGGCCGCGTTGGTCCCGTTGAGCCGCTTGTTGAAAACGATTGTGACCGTGTTGCTGGCGCCGGACGCGGACATGGGTTTCGGCGGCGCTTCGTAAATATCCCGCGACAGATGGTATTCGTAGGCCGTAACGCCGGCGAATCCCGCTTCCTTGGCCGCCGCATCGCATTTCTGCATCCACTCACTGCCGCGACGGCACTTCTCGTGCGAACCGATGTCCGCCTGCACGTGAATCGGAATCTTCGAGCCGGTGGCGCGGATGACATCCACGAACGGTTTGTAGCCGCGCACGTATTCCGGCGCGAGCCCGGGCTTCGTCCAATCCGGCCAGTCGGTTTGAATGACATAAAAATCTGGCTGCACGGTCTTGACCAGAAAATCCCCGGCTATTCCCTCCCACTCCTTGAGTTCAGCCACAGCTTTTGGAATATCATCGGCGATGCCCCAGACGCCAACTTTCAACTTGGGAAACTTCTCCCGCACGCCGCCCGGACCGTTGACGATGTCGTCCAAAAACGACGCCACGCTGCGGGCGCGGAATTCGATCCACGATTTGTAAAGTTTGCGGTTGGTTCGAAAGTGGTTCGGACTATTCGCATCCGTGAACTCAGGGATGGTTGATTCAGCGGGATACAACCGCAGGAAGGCCGCGCGACAATGGTCGCACAGGCAACCATAAGTTGGGTTCGCCGGTCCGTTGTAAGCCGGCCAGAACGATTCCATGATCTCAAAACCGTCGAACGAAATCCGCTGGAGCGTCGTGACAATCGCGTTCTTCTTCCAACGGCGGTTCTCCGGATGGTTCATGCAGAGATACGTGTAGCCTGTGACCGACGCCTTCGGGTCCTTGTGTTTCATTCTCCAACTATTCCATCCCGCCGGAAGGTCGCCGGTGCTGTACACGCCGTTTCCCAAGGTCGTGTAGGAGACGGTCAAGCCGGCTGCATGACACGCGTCCACGAACTTCGCGTTGGCCGCACTGTCCCGGACCACGAAATAACGCACCCACCCGTAGCCGTTGGCTTTCAACTCGGCGACGATGCTCTCCGGCGAACGATCCTGATAATAGGCGAAGCTGGGATCAACCTGAATTGATCGCGCACCAAAGTCCTGCGCCCCGGCGATCATCGCCGAACACAAACCCAAAAACGTAATGCCCCATTTCATTTCAATCAGCGCCCGTTCGCACGATGTCATTTGACGTGCTGGGTTCGGAGACGCTTCAATACTTCAAGCGCAATCGCTTTTGTGTCCGAACTGTTGGTGAGCGGTTCAATCACGGGAATCGCCGCAGCGGCTTGGGCCCCAAAACGCCCGAGCGCCCAAGCCGCGTCACGGCGCACGGCGAGGTTGGAGTTCGTCAGCGCGGCCATCAAAACCGGAACGACCTGCTCACCCTGCGTGTGGTACAGACCTAGAACTTGGATTGCACCGCAAGCTATGCCCTCGCTCACCGATGTTGTGAGGCTCATCAGAAACGGAATGACATTGGTCCCGGCGGCTGGATGCTGCCCCAACGCCCAGATGGCACACATCCCGGACCATTCAGCCCGACGCGGGGCATTGGTCAAAATCTCGATGCCCTCTGGCCCGATGGTGGCCAAGGCGTAAGCCGCTTCCTTGATCGAGGAGTGAAAGTAATTCGTGAACAGCAAACGCTTGAGTTCCGGCACTTCGGATCGGGCCAGCGGTCCCAAAGCGGCCAATCCCTGCGCAGCACGCCAACGCACGCGATCCTCCTCGGTGACGGCCCCAAAAAGCGGGTTCATACCCGTACCGCGTTCGATCAGGCGATTGGCCCGGTCCCAAAATTTTGTTCGGAACGACTCGCTTTGAACCGTCGCGTGAATATCCCTCATGAGAAACGGCAACGCATTCGTGCCTATCGCACGGATGGCCTCAGCGGCCTCGATTTGCCGTGGCGTGGGTGAAGGCAACGCCGAGGAACTGATCCCGAAAGCCTGCCCATCGTCGAGCCGCTTCAGCCAGTGCGTGAGCGTCCTGCCGCGATAGACCGGTTCCTTACGCCCTCGGCTTGGGACAAGCAAGAGGCCAACGGCAACGACAATGCACACAACGATACTCCCAAGGATGAATTTCCTTGGTTCAAACTTCCCGAGCAAAATACGGAGGGTAACCTTGTTCGCCTTGATTCAGCGAACAAGTCGCAGGGTCAGAACTTATTCTTCCGATACGCCCCCATCGCCGGCGCATCGGGATTCACGTCCGGCCCGAAATAACGGAGCACCACCAGCGGCTCGGTCTCGCTCGTGTTCTCGTACTTCACACCGGCCTTCGCGCCGTCCTCCGTACAGAAATATTCGTCCTCGGTCAGTTCGGTGAAGCGGATGAGCTTGGGCGAATTCAACGGCTGCCCGTTGATCGTGCCGCTACCTTGCACGCAGATGAGACCGTAAGCGCCACGGTCCTTTACCTTGCAGCGCACGCCCGGCTCGACCGTCAATTCCTTCGCCGTGAAATACTGTCTGCCCTTCACCTTGCCATAGACGATCCAGCGGTCCACGAAACCTTCCTTGCGCGTGTCGGCCACCGGCACGGGTTCGAGGTAATGATTGTCCTTGAAGTTCGGGTCCACGTTCGCTTCCCAATCGAGCTGGTTCACGATGAAATCCAGGTCGCGATGCTTCGACTTGGGCATGTCCTTCACGAGCAGATCCCACGGCACGTAACGGCCCTCGACCAGGCTTTGATACATGCCGAACACGTCGCTGCCCCATTGCGGCTCGTAAGTGCAGAGCGAACCCGGCGCGTGCAAAATGCTCGGCCCGATCAACCAGCCCGTGCCCGGCTTCAACCGATACGCCTTCGAAAGATCGAGGATGCCGTTGTCGCCCTTGTTCCAATCCGCCAGACATTTCCGCACCTGCGCCTTCGTCGTGCCGGGTTCCAGCCCCATGAATGTGTAGGGAAAATTGTTGCCCACGTTGTTGTGCTGCGGCGGAAAATAATAACTCTCCGGCTTGCCCTGCTGCCCGACGAGCCGCGCCTGCGCGTCGCTCTGGTGCATGTGATGCGGAATCGGCCCCATGTTATCGAAGAACTTGGAATAAACCGGCCAGCGGCCGTATTTGTTCCAAATCGCCTTGCCCACCAGCGTCGCGCCGCAATCCGCCACCGCCTGCCGCAACGTGAACCGCTCCCGGCCCACGACGCAATAACTCAAACCCTCGTCCGGCACACGACCATCATTCGCCGCCTCGGTCGTGGACGCGAACCAACGCTCGTCAATCCCGCCGCGATTCGCGCCGTAGGCGTAAGTGTCGTCGGGATGCAACTTGATGCGCAAACCGGGTTGGAGAAACGAGCGCGGCACCCACGTAGGCGCGAGCCGCAGCAAGCCGCCCGTGCGCGACAATTCGGCGGCGACTTTGGATTGCGTTTTGTTTTTGACGGTCTTGAGTTGAGTCACAGTATTCATGGCGGGGAAAGATGTAATCCGTCGGACACAGGATTTGAAGTCTTTTTCTTTGGACATGTTCTGGCCAGCCAAGATGGCTGAGGCGCGGAGTCAACCGGCCATCGCCCGCAACACGTAGGTTGTCGCCGGGAATTGCTTTGAAGCGTACTACAACCTTGCTATTCTTTTCCGCAAAGCTATGGAAGCTGAGAAAGCCACGCAGCATCTTGAAGCCGGAAAACCCGAACCGTCCGTGAGCTCCCCGCATGACGCAGTTTATCCGATAACGCGGCCGGAAATGCTCGCTGCAATCGATTACGAAATAGCTCAAATCGAAGACGAGGATAAACGGCCAGGTTGGTCAAAATGGGCATTGCACGGAGGCATCGCGACGCTGATTTGGCTTGCGCTTGCGGAACTTGGTCCCAAGTCGAATCTCACGATTATTGGCACCACGTTTCTGTTCGGCACCTACCTTGCAACCTTTGTTCTTCTGCTCGGTTCGACGTTGGAGATTTCGGGCATACCTGCGCCAGATCAAACAAAGACTTATGGCCGATAAAATAAAAGTCTGGTTCGACGCGGAAGCGGATTTCCTTGAAGTCCGTTTCTCCGACGCCGCCGGTTACGAGAAGGAAACCAAGCACGACGCCGTCATGGAACGCGTGGATGCGAAGGGTCACGTCATTGGCTTCAGCATCATGGGTGTAAGCAAGTTCAAGAAGGGCAATCCGCTGGAAGCAGATCTCGTGGCGGCTTGAGCATTGACCTCTGATTTTCGGGCAAGCTGTGGTCTTGTCTGCCTTGCTCCGGCCAAATCTGTGTTCATCTGTGTCCATCCGTGGTTTCTCTATTGACTAGATACGGCTTCAGCCAACCATTCGGCATGGTCCAAGACGCTTTTGCCAACGCCACACTGGTTCTGCTCGGTCACGGCACGACGCAGAACGAAGATTCTGCCGCGCCGGTCTATCAACACGCGGCGGAATTGCGTCGGCGAAAGATTTTCGCCGACGTGCGCGAGGCGTTTTGGAAACAAGACCCGCAGGTGAAGCAGGTTTTGACGACGGTTTCCACGCCGCGCGTCTTTATCGTGCCACTGTTCATCAGCGAAGGTTACTTTGCGAGCGAAGTCATCCCGCACGAACTGGGTTTCACCGAACATTCAACACTCAACATTCAACATTCAACGCTCAATTACTGTAAGCCTGTCGGCACTCACGAGAGCATGACCAACGTGTTGCTCGCCCGCGCGCGCGAAGTAGTCGAGCAATTCCCGTTTCCCCGCGCGCCCAAGCCGAAAGACATCACTTTGTTCATCGCCGGGCACGGCACGGAGCGCAGCGAGAATTCCCGCAAACCCATCGAGCGCCAGGTGGAATTGCTTCGCGCGATGAACCTTCACGCCGGTGTCCATGGGATTTTCTTAGAAGAATCGCCGCGAATTGCTGAGTGTTACCAGCTCGCGCAGACGAAGAACATGGTCATCGTCCCCTTCTTCATCAGCGATGGTCTGCACACGCAGGAAGACATTCCCGTGCTGCTGGGCGAGCCGAAACGCGCCGTGCAGGAACGGCTCCAATCCGGCCAGTCCACCTGGCGCAATCCCACCGAGAAGAGCGGCAAGCTCGTCTGGTATTCGGCGGCGATCGGAAGCGAGCCGCACATCGCGGACGTGATTCTCGAACGGGTGCGGGAGGCAGCTCGTCAATAGACTTGCGCAAACGGAGTGTTTCTGCTGCCTTTCCGTCGAAGGCAATGTGCCGTTAAACTCAAAACGAAAGGCTTGATATGTGGAAATCCGTGTTGGTCGTTTCGCTCGGTGTGATTACCGCGCAACTCCGCGCTGAACCCGAGGTCAAAGGCACACCGGCCGAATTGAGCGCCTACTTGTCCGGCGTCCCAAAACTCGCGACGCTCACGGGCGAATCGGAGCTCAAAATCCCCGCCGATCGCGCGCTTATTTCGCTCAAGGTCGTCACTGAAAACAAGTCGTTCAGGAGGCGTTGCGCGTCAACCAGGACATCCGGGCCAAAATGCTGCAGGCCCTGGCCGAAAACGGCGTTCCGGCCGGGCGCGTCAAACCATCGCGGTTTTCTTCGACGCCGAAATACGGCTTGTTTGGCGACAAGGCCAAAAGCTACCGCGTCGAGAACGTGGTGCGAATCACGGCGGAAGACGAAAAAGAATTCCGGGCCGCGGCCAATCTGGTGGACAGCATTTCCGAAGTCCGCTACGACAGCATTGAATTCGAACATTCCAACAAGGATGAATTGAAGGCCAAAGCGGTGGCCCAGGCGTTGGACAAGGCGAACGTGAAGAAAAAAATCTACGAAGAGAAACTTGGAGTGAAACTGATCCCCAAGGGTTTTGCGGAAGGCATCGTCGTGGTGCCGGCGTTGGAGGCCGGCCGAACTTACGTTGCCAAGGAAACCAGCTACTCAGCGCGCAGAAGCACTCCGTTGACGCCGCTGCCCGCCATGGCGGCGGGCGACACGGGTGAAACAGAAATGCCCACTTCGTTCGGAGAGCTGATTTATCGGGGGCAGGTGACTGTGGATTACGCTGTCGAAAGCAAGTAGGTCACAGCAAGACACACTTTCCTCCGTCAACCTTATCCGCCTATTTCCGCTGTGCGTTGGAATTTGAAGTTGTCCATCCGATGGTCGTTCGCCTTGCTTCTGGCTGCGATTTCAGCGTCCGGCGCGGAACGTTATTTTGGCGAGCCGGTGGAACTCAAGGGCAGGCACATTTATTTCACGAGTTGGAAGTATGTGCGCCAGGGCAATTTCACCTGGAAAGTCCAAACGGACGCAAACGCCACCGAGGACCAACAAAATGCCGGCGCGTGGCTGAAAGGCGACGGCCAACGTCCCGCCGTTTTTGAGACCAGCGACATGCCCCGCGGGATCCGGCTCGTCGCGCAACCGGCGGAGAAAGTCCCCTTCAAACCCGGCCAGATGGCGGCGACCGTGTTCGAGGATGGCAAATACAAGACCTGGTACACCATCGGACCGTCGGCCGACTCGGAACCGTCCAGCAGCAAGGCCAGGATGTTTCCCGGATACAATGTTTACGTCGCCTACGCCGAATCGGCCAATGCCGTGGACTGGACGCATCCGAACCTCGGCTTGTTCGACTATGCCGGCAACCGCAGCAATAGCATTGTCTGGCGCGGCGATCTCGACGGCATGGCGCGCGGCTTTCACGGCGGTTGCGTGTTCGTTGACCCGTCATCGAAGGACGAGCGATACAAGATGTTTCACCTCGGGCTGATCACGGACGCGGAATGGGCCGCGTTCGAGAAAAAGTATCCCGGTGAAGCGGACACCATGGCGCGTCGTCCGGACACTGGCGGTTTTCGGTTGGTGGTGGGAATGTTTGGCGCCGTGTCGCCCGACGGCATCCACTGGAAGACGCTGCCCGAGCCGTTGATGATTCAACACGCCGACACGATAAACACCTGTTACTACGACGCGGACCGGAAACTTTACATCGCCTACGTCCGCGCCTGGCAGGTGGATGAACGCGTGGCCGCGGGACAAGCCCCGGATGCCACGTCGTGGATCGGCGTGGGCCGGCGTTCCATCGGACGCTCGGTGAGCCCGGACTTCCGGCATTTCAGCAAACCGGAAATCGTCGCCACCACTGGCGCCGACATGCCGCCGAGCCACGTCTTTTATACCAACGGCAAAACGACGCTGCCTGGTTGTCCGGACAATCACGTGATGTTTCCCTGGATTTGGGAATTGGAAAACGACGGCGGCTCGACCTGGCTGTTGTCCAGCATGGACGGCTGGACGTGGTCTCGCGTGCCGGGCGGGCCCGTCATCGGCCCCGGAAAATGGGGCGAACCGGATGGGGCGTTCGTTCTCGCTTCGGGCGAGCTCCTAGAATACCCCGGGGACAAGTGGGCCATCGGTTACAGCGGCAGCCCGATTCCGCATAAATATCCCGGACGCGACCTCTCGCAACGCAAAGGTCTGTTTCCCGGCGTGGCAGGCGTTGCGGGTCTGGCAACGTGGCCGAAAGGGCGGCTGGTCGCTTTGCAGGCCGACGGTGAAGGCGAGTTTGCGACGGTGTGCGTCGTTCTACGCGGCGACCGTTTGCGCGTGAACGCGGACGTTGCGCCCACGGGCTTCTTGAAGCTTGCTGTCCGTCAGTGGGGTGAAGGGGGTGACATTGCCGGTCGGAGTTTTGCCGAATCGGATCGAATCATCGGTAATTCGCTCGCCGCACCCTTGACCTGGAACGGCGCAGAAACCATCGGGCACCAGGGCAAAGCAGTTTCAATCCGGGTCCAGATGAAGCAGGCAAAGCTGTTTGGATTTGAGTTTTATTGAATGCTGGCACTCTGCCGCGGAACTGACGGATGCGGAAGCTTGCCTCATTTGCCATTGCCCGGTTTAATCTCCCCGTGTTTCGCAATGTCACCATCGTTGGAGTCGGTCTGCTTGGCGGTTCGCTCGGCCTCGCGCTGAAAAAGCGCCGCCTCGCCCGCAAGGTGACCGGCTTCGCCCGGCGCGCGGCCACCGTCGCCGAAGCCCGTAAACTCCGGGCGCTGGATGACGGCCTCCTTGATCTGCGCGCTGCGGTCAAAGACGCCGATCTGGTCGTGCTTTGCACACCGCTGGCGCAGATGAAACCGCTCGTGAAAGAAATGCTCCCGGCCCTCAAACGCGGCGCCGTTGTGACAGATGTGGGCAGCGTGAAAGGCAGTGTCGTTCGCGAGCTTGAAGCATTGGCGTCGAAGACCGGCGCGCATTTTGTGGGCAGTCATCCGATGGCCGGCGCGGAAAAGACGGGCGTGGTCTGGGCGCGCGCGGATTTGTATCAAAACGCGGTTTGTGTCGTCACGCCCACGCGGCGCACGCACCGGGCCGCGCTGCAAAAGGTGGAGGCGTTTTGGGGGAGCATTGGCAGCCGTGTCCTGCGTCTCTCGCCGGAAGCGCATGATGCGCTCGTGAGCCGGTCGAGTCATTTGCCGCATGTTGTGGCCGCCACATTGGCAAGCCTCGTCCTCGATCCAAAGTGGCCCAAGCGACAAACCTGTTTGTGCGCGAACGGCTTTCGCGACACGACGCGGGTTGCTTCCGGGTCGCCCGAGATGTGGCGGGACATTGTCATGGCCAACCGGGGCAACCTGATGAAAGCGCTTGGCGCGTTCATCGGGGATCTCAAGACGCTGCACCGCACCCTCCAAAAAGGCGATGCCCGAGCGGTGTCGCAGTTTTTTGCGACGGCCAAAGCGCGCCGAGACCGCTGGTGCGCCCAATGTGCATCACCGTCTCCGGAATAATCCGATGGCATTGCCCGACCTCATTGAAATCGTGCCCTTGGAAAAGCCGGTGCGGGCGGAAATCACCGTGCCCGGGTCGAAGAGCATTACGAACCGCGCGCTGATTCTCGCGGCGCTGGCGGCGAGTGAAACAACTTTGTTTGATGCACTGTGGAGTGAAGATACTGAGATTATGGTCAAGGCCTTGCGGAGGCTTGGTTTTGAAATCTCACACAGGAAAGGGCCGGGTGATCCTTGTAATCAAACGATTGTGATTGGAGGCGTTGCGGGAAAAGTTCCCAGCGGGGGAACAGTCAAAAAACCAGTTGAGCTCGATGTTGGCAACGCAGGTACAGCAGCAAGGTTTCTGACGGCGTTGGTTTGTTTGGGGAGTGGAACCTACCGTTTATCTGGGACACCTCGAATGCACGAGCGCCCACAAGCAGCATTATTTCAGGCGTTGCGTGAGCTTGGCTATCGGATTGATTCATCGACCGATAAATTGCCGGCCATTGTTCACGGCGCCGGACCAAAGCCAGGCGCCTCATGTCGTGTTAGCGTAAGGGAAAGTTCGCAATTCGCTTCGGCGCTGGAGCTGTGCAGAGACGTTGGGGGTTGGGTGGTGGAGGTAAAAGACGATGACTCTGAAGAGATGTCGTACGTGGAAATGACCAAGCGTTTAGTTCAAGAGTTTCCAAAAAGAAAAGGCTCCTTCCAAATTGAACCGGATGCTTCGAGTGCAAGTTATTTCTGGGCCAAGGGTTGGCTGTTTCCAATGCCGTTACTTCCGCTTTTGGACGGAAACTCTCCGCTTTCGAACTATGAAGGAATAGCCGTAATGTCCCGATACAACAACCCAATCGAATTTGATCGAACCTGGAAGAACGCAATGACGTTTTCCGTTTTTTTTCAGCACTGGCCACATTCGCATTGGCAAATTGATGAGAGATTTCCCCGCTTCCTGTGGCCACCACCTATTTTCCCGACAACTATTTCCAGGTCAGCAGATTTGGGTGACAGCATACTGACGGCAATTGTCGTCGCTCCATTTGCTTCGGCACCTTGTCTGTTTACTGATCTCGGTCGCCTCCGCGTCCAAGAGTGTGAACGTGTTGTCGCCTTACGTGACGAACTGAGGAAATGTGGCGTGCGAGTTGATGAGGAGAGTGACACGTTAACTGTCCACCCAGTAAAGCCAAACGAACTTCGTCACGCCGAAATCGAAACCTACAACGACCATCGCATGGCGATGTGTTTTGCGATTCTGGGATTGAAAGTGCCGGGGATAAAAATCCAGAATCCGTCATGCGTGAAGAAAACGTTTCCCAATTTCTTCCAGAAACTCGCCACGCCGCCACCTAAAGGGCTGGGCGCGACGATTCTGGACGCGAAGACCGGTAGGAAGTTGGAAGTGGATGAGTTGTTTGCGGACTGAATCTTAATCCTAATCTTAATCTTCCTCTTAATCGGCGTGAGCGGCTTCAGATTAAGAAGAAGATTAAGATTAAGATTACGAGATGAAAAAGACGCCAATTGTCATCGCCATTGACGGCACGAGTGCCAGCGGCAAGAGCACCAATGCCAAGCTCGTGGCCAAGGCGCTGGGCTTTGTCCACGTGGACACCGGCGCAATGTATCGCACGCTGGCCTGGTATTGTCTCCAACAGCGCGTCAACGTTGAGGACGCCAAAGCCGTCGCGTCCGCGTGCCGCCGGTGGAAAACTTCGCTGGTCTGCGTGGATGGCCACGTGCATTTGTTCGTGGACGGCTACGATCCGGCCAAGGAAATCCGGGGCGAAGCCGTGGCGGCGGCGGTTTCCCAAGTGGCGGTCGTGCCCAAAGTGCGCGAGTGGATGAAAAAGAAGCAGCGCGAGTGCATCCAGTTCGGCAGCCTGGTGATGGAAGGACGGGACATCGGCACGAATGTTTTTCCAGAGACGGATTTCAAGTTTTACCTCGACGCAAACATCGAGGAGCGCACCAAGCGTCGTGCGGCCGACGGGTTGAATGAAAACCTCGCCGCGCGCGACCAGCGGGACAGCCAGCGGGCCGCCGCGCCGTTGATGATTGCGTTGGGCGCCAAGGTCATCAATAACTCGGACCTCACGTCGGCACAGACGAGCGGGTTGATTTTGGAAGAGGTGCGCAAGCGATTGGCGGAGGTCAGCTAGTCGTGGGATGAAAGACCGCCCTCACCCCAGCCCTCTCCCCCAGGAGAGGGGGAATCCTTCGCCAGGTTTCGTGCGTTTCGGTTGCCGTTGGTTTTGGCGCGTATGAATGTCGTCTATTACTGCGGTTGGATTTTTTTTCGCACGCTTTACCTGACCTATTTTCGCGCGCGGATGTATAACGCGGAGCGCGTGCCCGAGTCAGGCCCGGTCATCATCGCGTCGAACCACGCCAGCTTTCTGGATCCGCCGCTGGTGGGTTCTTGCCTGCATCGTGGCATCAGCTACCTCGCGCGCGACACGTTGTTTCGTTATCCCGGTGTCGGGTGGTTGTTGCGCAATTGGGACTCCGTGCCGGTGGATCGCGAAGGCGGCGGCGCGACGGGGTTGAAGGCGATTCTGGACCGGTTGCTGGCGGGCGCAGCCATCATTTTATTTCCGGAAGGCACGCGCACGCGCGACGGCAAACTTCAGCCGGCGCGCTCGGGGATCGGTTTGGTGGTAATCAAATCCACCGCGCCCGTCGTACCGGTGCGGGTGTTTGG
This sequence comes from uncultured Bifidobacteriaceae bacterium, assembly GCA_964458575.1. Classification (GTDB taxonomy): domain Bacteria; phylum Verrucomicrobiota; class Verrucomicrobiia; order Limisphaerales; family JADLHS01; genus CAYWMD01. Next base: position 98,299 of record CAYWMD010000002.1, read on the forward strand.
AACTTACGAGGCGTTCGGTAAGCACGTGCGCTTGCCGTTGCCGTATCAACTGACGGTGAAATTCGGCAAGCCAATGGCCTTTGCTGCGCTGCGAGCCGAGGCGAGAACCTGTTCCAAAACGCGGCTTAAGCAGATTTACCAGCAGGTCGCGGATGAAATCATGGCCGCGATTGCGAAGCTCGAGCCATGCGAGGACAAGGTGAGTTTCCCGTAAACGTGATGCGTGATGCGCGAGCTGCCTCATTGCCGCACCACGCGTCACGGTGTTACACTTTCGGCTCCCATCCCTTCCGATATTCACGTTTCCACAATGCCATGGCCGCCGGGTCACCTTTGATCTTTCTCTGCTGCGCATCGAAATCAATCGTGTGGCCCGTGCGCCAGGCGATGTTGGCCAGGTGGCAGAGCATCGTGGACTTCTGGCCTTCCTCGATTTCCGACCGCAGCGGTTTGTCCTCGCGAATGGCGTCGGCCAGGTTCGCGAAATGTGGCAGCACATCCGGCGGGCCCGAAAATTCCGCGATGACTTTTCCGTCAGGCGATGCTCCGGGGCTTTCGACCGCGGTGTCGTAAAGTCTCGCCTTGTAATCCGCGATCACCAACGCGCCCTTTTCCCCGTAAAAGATGACGCCGGTTTTGCCGCCTTCCTCCCGGCGGGAGTAGCAACTGTGACCCTCCCAAATGAGGCCTTTGTTGCCGAAATCCACCGTGAGGGCGCAGGTATCCGGCGTTTCCTGGTCGTCCTGAAACCAGTAGCGGTTTCCGCCGCAGGTGACGCGGCCCGGTTGATCCACCTGCAAGCCCCAACGCACGAGATCGAGGAAATGGATGCCATTGTTGCCGATTTCGCCGTTGCCCCAGTGCCAGCGCCAATGCCACTTGTAATGAACCACGTTGTCGAGATACGGCCGTTCGGGGGCCGGGCCCTGCCACAAATCGTAGTCCAGCCATTTGGGGACGGGCACTTCCTTGCCGTGACCGATGCTGCCGCGGTTGGTGTTGAACCATGAGCGGGCGTAAAGCACTTGGCCAATTTCGCCTGCGTGGATTCGCTGGATGGCTTCCTGAAGCCACGTCCAACTGCGCCGTTGATTGCCCATTTGCACGTGGCGTTGGTTCTTCCGCGCCGCCGCCACCATCAGGTACGACTCGTAAGGATCGTGGCTGCCCGGCTTTTCCACATAAACGTGCTTGCCGGCATTGCAGGCGAGAATCGTCGCCGGGGCGTGCCAGTGATTTGGCGTGGCGATGGAAACGATGTCCACGTCCTTGTCCTCCAGCACACGGCGGATGTCTTTCTCGCCTTTGGGCTTTCGCTGCTGCTTTTTCGCCACGGCTTCAACACCCTTGGCGAGCGCGCGGCTGTCCACGTCACAAATGTAAGCGATCTCGGCATTGGGCACCTCGAGCCAGGTTTCGATGTGAGCCATGCCGCGGGCGTTGCAGCCCATGACGGCGACCGCGAGCTTTTTGTTGGGGCTTTCGCCGGCGCGCAGCACGTTGAAACTACCGAGCGCGGCGAGGCCGGCGGTGGTGGCGGAGGTCTGCTTGAGGAACTGGCGGCGATTGACGGAATCGTTCATGGGATTATAAAACGGCAATGCGCCCTGGGCTGCAAGCAAAGTTCGCGAGCCAGGCGGTCGTTGGCGATGGAGAGTAGCGTCGGGGGAAGCGGCAACTTCAGCGCCGCCCGCCGCGCCACCCAGGCAGGCACCGCTCAGATACCCAGATTCGACAGCGTGTTGCTGATGGAATTGACGATGCGGACCAGATTCGGATGTGAGTCCTCGAAACCGGAGACGGAGGAACGCAATCCTTCGACCGACAATCGCACGAGATTCGGGTCCTGCTTTTCCCGCGTGGCTTCATGGGCGGAGACTTGCGTGAAGCCGGCGATGCTTTCCGCCCGTTCCGTCTGCGTCTTGGACAACTCCGCCACCTCCGTCTTCAGCGTTGCGAGCAAATGGAGCAACTCCCTTTTGCGGTCCTCGCCCACGGAATCGGCCGAGTGAATCCGGGATTCGATCTTGGAAAGTGTGTCGTCAATCATACGCCGTGTTGTTCCGCTACCGTAGTCAAGATAGTCATCCGCGCGCAGGCTTCAAGCGTGGGCGTGCATGGGTGGCAACATTTTTTCCACTGCCTGCCAGATCGCGCGCCGGACCATTTCCACATCGCCGGTGGCGTCAATCTTGCACACGCGCTGCGGTTCGGCTGCGGCAATCTTTTCGTAGCCGACCGCCACGCGCTCAAAGAACTCGCGGTCCGCTTCCTCGATCCGGTCGCGGATGAACGGCAGCGTGGACTGGCGCGAACGCAGCCGCTCCTCACTTACTTCGGGCGGCACGTGCAGCAGCAACGTCAGGTCCGGCCGGGTGTCGCCGACGGCCAGATCAATCACGGTTTTGACGGTCGGCAAATCCAACTGCCGGCCGTAGCCCTGGTAAGCGGTGGTGGAATCGTAAAAGCGGTCGCAAACGACGATCTCGCCCTTGGCGAGCGCCGGCCGGATGAATTCGCGAACGAGCTGGGCGCGGCTGGCGTTCATCAGCAGCAATTCCGCCTCAGCGGTCATGGCGTCGTTGGCGTGGCTGTGTTTGAGCGTGTGGCGGATTTCCTCGCCGATGGGCGTGCCGCCCGGCTCGCGCAGGACGCGCGCCGTGTAGCCCAAGCCATACAGCCGGCCCGCCAGCAGCGAAACCTGCGTGGACTTGCCGCCGCCTTCCGTGCCTTCGAACGTGATGAACAAGCCTTTGGCCATTTATGATTTGCGATTTACGATTTACGATTTGGTTCAGCCAATCAAAGTTTTTTCAGCTTCGGACCCTTGGGCGTGTCTTCGATGATCCAGCCCTTTGACTTCAATTCGTCGCGGATGGCGTCGCTGCGTTTGAAATCCTTCGCTTTGCGGGCGGCTTGTCGCTGTTCGAGCAATGCCAGAATTTCTGTCGGCGCTTCCGCTGTCAATACCGCGGCGAGGCCGAGTACGGAATTGACCTTTTCCCAAGCGGCGAGCGACGTCGCAGCCTCATCCGGCGTCAAAGCCTTCTCGGCAATGCGCCGGTTGGTTTCCCGCACCCAGTCAAACACCGCCGCCCACGCGGCGGAAATGTTCAGGTCGTCGTCCAAGGCGGTGGCGAAGCGGGTGGTCAATTCGGTATGTGCCGGCGTGGAGTTTGTTGATCCGAGTTCGCGCAGTTTCGCAACACACTCATCAATCCGCGCCAGGGCCGCGCGGGCGCCAGTCAGGCCATCGAGCGTGAAATTGAAGGTCTCACGGTAGTGCGCTTGCAACAACGCGTAGCGGACTTCGCGACCGGTGAAGCCTTTTGCGAGCAAATCGCGCAGCGTGAAGAAGTTTCCCAGCGACTTGCTCATTTTCTTGCCTTCGACCAGCAGGAACGCGCCGTGCATCCAATACTTCACGAAGGGTTTGCCCGTGGCGCCTTCACTCTGCGCGATTTCATCCTCGTGATGCGGGAATTTCAAATCTTCGCCGCCCAGATGCAGATCAAACGTTTCCCCCAGCGCCTTCATGCTCATAGCCGAACACTCGATGTGCCAGCCGGGCCGGCCTTCGCCCAGCGAATCGCTCTGCCAGAAGACTTCCCCATCGTCCGGCACGCGCGCCTTCCACAGGGCGAAATCCGCGAGCGATTCCTTTTCGTATTCATCCGAGGCCACACGCTCCCCCACGCGCATCTCGTCGAAATTCAATTTGGTGAGCTGGCCGTAATGGCAGCCGCAACCGCGGTATTTTTCGATGCTGAAATAGATTGAACCATCGGACGCTTTGTAAGCGATTCCCCGTGCCAGAAGCTTTTCGATTAGCGCGATGATTTCGGGGATATGCTCCGTCGCGCGAGGGTTCTGATGGTGCGGCAGGCAATTGAGCATCTTGAGGTCTTCGAGAAACGCCGCCTCGAATCTGCCGGTGAAATCGCGCAAGGAAGTCTTCGTTTCCCGTACGCGCCGGATGATTTTGTCCTCCACGTCCGTGATGTTCATCACGTGGCGCACGTCGTAACCCTTGAATTCAAGGTAGCGCCGGACCAGGTCGCCGAACACGAACGTGCGCCAGTTGCCGATGTGGGCGAAGTCGTACACCGTCGGCCCGCAGCAATACATGCCGACTTTTCCCGGGGTGAGCGGCGCAAACTCCTGCACGGAGCGCGACAGCGTGTTAAAAAACTTCAAGGCCATCTCTGAAGCGCCCGAGGTTAGGATGATGCCGCCGAAAGAAAAGCGGAAACTCTGTGTGCTAAACTCTGTGGCCTCCGGCGGAAGGCAATCACGGTGACAACACCGCGTCCCGCTCCCGATGGTTTAGTTCCCGCCACCGGCCGGATGCCAACCCGGCCAGCGCAAACCCGCCAATGCGTACCCGCACCAAGCGAAGGGTCGGATGACCGATGGCCGCGGTCATGCGGCGCACCTGGCGGTTCTTGCCTTCGACCAGCTCCAGGCCAATCCAGCAATCGGGAACACTTTTGCGAAAACGAATGGGCGGGTCGCGCGGGGCGACTTCGGGTTGGGGCGACAAGACCCATGCGCGGCACGGAAGCGTTTTCCGACCTTGAATCACGACGCCGCGCGACAGTTTCTGTAGTGCCTCCGGCGACGGGATTCTTTCGACTTGGGCCCAATATTCCCGTTCATGGCCGTGCCGCGGATGAAGCAACCGTTCATTCAATGCCGGTTCGTCGCTCAACAAGAGCAGGCCTTCCGAATCCGCGTCCAGCCGGCCAATGGGCCAGACGTTCTTGGGCAGGTCGAACGCCGCCAAGGTTCGCTGGCCGGGATGTTCCGGCGTGAATTGCGAAAGCACGTCGTAAGGTTTGTTGAGGGCAACGAGCACGGAGGGTTTTTCGTAACAGCCGGCCTACCCGGCCTCAATTCAAAACTTCGCGGTCCCAGCGCTTCCCGTTGGCGGGGCGGTCACGGCACGGCCTCGATCCGGAACCAGTTCGGGACGCCGTTGGTCATCGGGGGCAGGGTGAGGCCGGTTGTGTAGCCCGACGCCCGAATCCAACCGCTGAACGGCGTCCACGTCGTTGCGTTGGCGCTGCCGACCACGCGATAACCGTGCCCGGGCGCGGATGGCCATTCGAGCCGGACGGCGCCGTTGGTCAGGACGCGGGAGTTGACGCGGAATCGTCCGGCGAGGGCGTTGGTGCCCGGCGCCGCCTCAACCCGGAAGAGGTTTGGCGCACCGTTCGTTGGCACCGGCAGGACGAAGCTCATGTTGGTGCCGGTCGCGCTCAGCCAGGCGGCGTAAACCGGCCAGGCGGTGACGGGCGGGCCATTTGCGGCATGAACCCGATACGTCAGATTCGTCAGCGAAGGCCAGGAGAGCATCACTTGGCCGTTGGTCAACCCGGCCGTCACCCGGAACGGCGGCGGGGGATTGTTCGGATCGGTTCCCGCTACGAACTCCGCGTAGTCCGACAGTCCGTCCCCGTCGGTGTCGGTGGATTTGGTTCGGTCGAGCGCCACGGCGTTGAAGTTGGCCGCCTCCCAGCCATCCGGAATGTCATTGGTATTGTCGTCCACAAAGTCGTAGTGGCCGTTGAAAGTCAGTTGTCCTCCAGGGGCAAGCGTGTTGGTTTGGGGCGGCGGGGTGATGTAATGCAGCGCGTCACCGTATTGGATGGTGTATTCGCCGGGAATGGCGTTGGTGATGAGCGTTTGCAATCCGTTGCCCGTGCGGCCGGTGGGGCCGGTCATCGCGAACACGGCTTGGGAGAGGTTGTTTGTAATCAAAACCGTGCCGGGAAGGACCGTGTCCACGTTGATGGAGACGTCGTCCACCAGCCAACCCAGGTGGGGCAGGGGATCGAACGAGAACAGGAAATGATACCAGACGATGTAAATGAGTTTGCCGATGTAGGGCGTGAGATCTATTTGCAACGGCTCCCATCCGCCCGAGGCGTCTTCCGGCATCTGATAGAGCAACTGCGGTTCGGCCAAAACGTTCGTGATGATTTCAACGGCAGCCAGTTGAACGTCGAATTCACCCGCCGGCAGGAAGTCATAATTGTGCCAGAACACCAGGGTTGCCTTGTTCCCGCCCGTGAGCAAAGTCCCGGGGCTGACCAGGTACGATTCAATCTGGCTCACGCCCCCGCCGCCCAGATTGCTGCCCCAGCAATTCACACCCGAATGCGCGGTCTCCCCGCCACCGGGCGCGCCCAGGGTCCAATCGGTTTCCGAGTCCGGAGCCGGGATGGTGGACCATTCGGCATCGGGGATTTCAAGGTCGTTGGTCCAGGACGGCAGCAGCGGCAGGTAAGTGGTGAACGCGTATAGGAGGCCGTGGTTGTCGTCGAGGGCCGTGTTTCCGGCGCGGTCGCGGCTGGTCACCCGCACGTAGTAGGTGGTGTCCAGTTTCAGGTTGCCCAGAAAGAGCTCGTGCTGCGTGGTGGGTTGGGAGTCGTATGCCGTAAAGTTGATGGGAAACACGTCTGGCGACTCGCTGTATTGGACCAACGAGTCGGCGGGCTTGGAAGTGGTCCACCGAACCACGGCTTCCACGTAACCGGGCTCGATGCTGACATCCGTGACGATCGGTGGATTGGTGTCAATGGTCGCGGTGGCGGTGACGAGCACATCGGCCGAGGTGTCGAAATAATCAAAGTGAACCGTATCGTTCGGGCTGACGGGATAAATTCCCGGCGGGGGTGTGTTGGTGGGGGCAAATTGCACGCCGCCGCGGAACAAACCCGGCCGCGTGGTTTCGAGCAACGTCAGCTCCATTTGATTCGTGCGCTGCGGGCTGTGGAGTTTCACCGTCACCTGGCCCTGGCCCTGCATGTCCACATCTTCCACCTCGACCAACGCGTGGCTCGACAGGGAATAGATGTCGCTGTCCAGGGTCAGCGAACTGCTGTTGGTTGGGGGCGACAAAAAACTGAGCGCGTTTTGCAACAAACCGATGCGGTTGTTGCCGGGACTTTCGCCGAGCGGAACGGCGTCCAGCGGGAACGAAAGGAACACCACCCGGCCGGGCAAATCCACACCGGTTTTCGGCGCCCGCAGCCCCACCACCGCGCCGCTGCTCAGGAGGATGGGAGCCGCGTTGGTGTCGGGCACAATCCAGTCCGAGGGATCGGAAGTCCCGGCCAGGGTCAGGATGTCCTCGTACGGCGAATAATCGAGACCGGTGTCAATGCCTTCGCCGATGGGTTCGCCGGGCACGCCCGTCGCATCGTTCACGGCTTGGTCTTCCGTGTAGGACTGAACGTGCAACAGGGCGGTGTTGAAACCCGTCAGGCCCGCCTCGGCCAGGCGGGTCAATCCTTCCATTGAAGCCAGCAGCAGCGAGCCGCCGCTGTTCACGTAATTGGAAATGCTCTGTGCCAGCGCGACGGGCGGAGGTTCAAGGTCCGACATCCGCCAGATGACGCAACGATGCGAACTCAATTCTGCCGGTGTGGGCACGTCGCCCGCGCGGGCGTCGAACACCTCGTAGGGCACGCCCAATTGATCCAGCGCGTCGGTGTAACCTGAAAGCGGCGGCGCGGTGAGGATGAGGATATCCAGAATGTAAAAATCCGCGAACGAGTCCACCAGCAGCACCTGCGGCGGCGTCGAATTGGTGACGGTGAAATGCGCGCCGGCATTGTCGTTGGTCGAACGGTTGCCGGCCTCGTCCACCGCCACCACAAAAAACTTCACGGTCGCGCTCGCAGAAACGTTCGCTAGTGTGAACTCGTGCGTCATCGTAAACGCCATGTTCGTCAGGCTGAAGTTGGGGGTCAGCACGCCATAATAAATTTCTGAGCGCGCCGGTTCATCCGTGTCCCAGGCCGCCAGGCTCTGGCCAAACTGGTTGAAGCCTCGCACATTCAAGATTCCCGGTGGGTTTAGATCGGTGATCGCAAAATAATAACGAGTCACGGGCGGCGTGCCGTCGGCATACACGGCCTGGATCATGTTGCCGTGCGCCACCTGCATCTGGCCGTCCGGAAGGGCCGGCCCGGTGGCGGTGGCCACCGCGCCGGTGAACAGGCCGTATGATCCGCTGGCGTGCAGCACGATGGATTCACCAGCCGGTTCGAACGTCGTGCGCAGCAACAGGTCCGCGGTCGGCTGACCGGCGAGATCGTAATCCACCAGCGTCAGTTTCATCAGGTCCGGCGCCCGGTAATAACTGCGATCGAAACTGACAATGCCGGTGCCCGGGACGGCGAAGCCCCCGGAAATTACCAGCGCGAAATCCTGGTCCATCGGCACTGAGTCCTGGCGCGCATCCTCGACCACCCGGCTTGCGCGAATGCGGACGAGGTATTCGCCCGCCACGGGGTTGGGAAGCTGGACGCATTCCACGTTGTTGATCGTGTCCGGACTGGTCGCGTCCGGCAGGGACGCGCCTTCCTCGAACTGATTGCCGCGATAAAGATGGCCGTCCGGCCCGACCACCTCCAGGTCCAGGTCGTTGACCAGGGCCACGAGCGCCGCGGGTATGCCGGGCACATCCGTGTAGGTGAGTGTGATTTTCAAAGGCTCGTTGGCGCTGCCAATCAACACCCGCTTCTCGAAGACTGCACCATCCTGGAGCAATTCGGTCTGGTCCGTGAAATCATAATCCCGCGCCGAACCGATCAATCCCGGCAGATTGACCCGTCCCCATCCTTCGTCCATGTTCGGCACCGGCCCGGTCGAATACCCGTCCTCCATGTCGGTGGCCGAATTGATGAGTGCGGCTTTAACCAGTGCCGGAGACGGGGTGGCCCCCGCGTGATTGGTCCGCCAGAACTGCACGAACACCGCCGCCGCGCCGGAAACCTGCGGGCCGGCCTGGCTGGTGCCGCCCTGATACATGTAGTTGTCCGAGATCGGCCACCACGCGTAGTCATCGTTCGCATACACCGACCGCAGCGAGGCGATCCAACTGCCGGGTGCGATGAGGTCCGGTTTGATGCGCCCGTCCGCACACGGACCGCGGCTGGAGAAATCCGTCATCGCTTCCCGGCCGTCGGCGTAGATGGCGAATTCCTCGAACGGAAGATTGAAACGGTCGTTTTGCGATGCGCCGGTGGCGATGACGTTCTTGGCGACCGCCGGGCTGCCGATGGTTTGATAAGCCGGACCGGCGTTGCCGGCGGAAAACTCGAGAATGTAAGGCTGATCACCCAGTGCCAGCGCGTCGGCGTCCCGCACCAGCGCATCGAATTCCATCGCGCTCAAATCGTAATTCCCCTGCGTGTCGTCACCCCAACTATTCGACCCAATGTCCGCGCCCGCCCGTTTCGCATCACGCGTGAGCGCCTCGTAGCTTGGCGGTTCAACGTATTCGCCCGTCGCGTCAAACAGGCGCTGGCCGACGAGACTGGCGCCGGGCGCGACGCCCAAGCCATAGAGGAAACCGTTTTCATCCGTTTCGCCAGTGGCGCCGTTACCGGCAATGATCCCCGCCACATGCGTGCCGTGACTGTGTTCATCCGCGGCGTCCTCCAGTTGACCGGGCGAACCGTAGTAAAACAACGCCTTCACCCGGCCTTGAATGTCCGGATGCATCGAGTTCGTGTCGCCGCTGTCGAGCCCGCTGTCGGCGACCGCCACCGTGACCCCCGTGCCGTCATATCCCAACGATTGCATCAGACTCTGTGCGGGCGGGCCATCACCTGCCACGATGCGGCTCGAGACCTCATCGTAAAGCTTCATGTGCGGCGCCGATTCGATCCACAACACCACATCCGATTCGGCGAGCGCATCGAGTTGTGCCGGCTTGACCCGGCCGCGAATCACACGACCCGTCCGCAGCCTGGTTTCGTGACGAACGCGGTCGAAACGGGCTTTGATCCGGGACGACTCGGTGTCATCGGCGATGGCCGAGAGCAGCACGGCAACTTCAAGTTCGTTGGTTGACGCGGTTGAGGATGCAGCCACCGCAGGCTCGGAGCCAATGTTCCCGCCGGGTACGTTCGACCGGTTTTGATTGCGGGCGGAATTCGTGGATGCGTTCGCAAGTGAGCGGCCAAATGTGGAAAAACCTTGCAGCTTCCGGTCCAGTTTGTGTTCGGGGCGGAACCGGCTGACGACCTGGACGAACTCAAGTGCCCGAATTTTATCCGGGCTGACATTTTGCAGTTTTGCGACGAACGAGTCCTCGGGAACATAGCGCAGCAGTTCCACGCCCAGGGAGTGGAGTTGGTTGCGCCACTCCGGTTTCAGCGATCCGCGAAACTGAACCAGAAACAGGCCGGAAGCGGGGGTGAAGTCCGAGGGCTGGCTTTGCGCGGCGTCCGGCGGAAGCAGCGGTTGATTCCGCAGGCGAATGGGCTTGCGGGGCGCCGCAGTCGCAAAAACGGCGCAGAACAGGTACAGCAGCGCCACACAAACGGCGCCATGTGGGAGAAACCGTAATCTCACCATGCAATCGTAGCCCAAAAGCGGTCAAAAACAAGTTCGCACGCGGACTTTATCGGGTGGGGAAGACTCGATGGTTGCGGAGCAAGGCGCGCGTGTAACAACATCACCCGAACTTCGTCGAACTTCGCCGGCAACGGTTGACGCATGGCGGTGATACTCCTACGCTGCCTGCAACGTATGAGTGAATTGCAGAACTCGCTGCTGGAACTGATCCGCCGGACCTCGGCTGAAATCCCGGACGACGTGCAAAAAGCCATCCTCACGTCGCTCGAACAGGAAAAAAAGGGTACCATCGCTGAATCCGCGCTCAAGATCATTGATCGCAACATCGAAATGGCAAAACAGAAGTCGCAGCCCATCTGCCAGGATACCGGGAGCATTTTGTTTTACGTGGATTGCCCCGTTGGCTACGACCAGATCGCGTTCATCGACACCGCCCGCGAAGCCGTGAAGCTCGCGACCAAGAAAGGCTTTCTCCGCCAGAACTCCGTAGATTCACTCACCGGCAAGAACGACGGCACAAACGTCGGGCCGGGCGCCCCGGCGTTTCATTTCCATCAGCATCGCTCGCCGGAAGTCAGCGTGCGGCTCGTGCTCAAGGGCGGCGGCTGCGAAAACGTCGGCGCGCAATACTCGTTGCCCGCCGAGAAGCTCAACGCCAACCGCGACCTCGACGGCTGCCGCAAGGCGATCCTCGACGCGGTGTTGCAGGCGCAGGGCAAAGGCTGCGGGCCGGGCATCCTCGGCGTGTGCATCGGCGGCGACCGGGCCACGGGCTACGAAATGAGCAAGACACAATTTCTTCGCAAGCTCGACGACCGCAATCCGAATCCCGAATTGGATGCGCTGGAGCAGGACGTGTTGAAAACGGCGAACGAACTGGGCATCGGCCCGATGGGGTTTGGCGGCAAGACGACGTTGCTGGGCGTGAAAATCTGCGCGGCCAACCGGTTGCCGGCGTCGTATTTCGTGAGCGTGAGCTACATGTGCTGGGCCTATCGGCGGCAGGGAGCGACCCTGAATGCGGACGGAAAGATTGAACGGTGGTTGTACTGAATTCACCCGGGGAGCATTTATGATCAAGCTAGAGTTTCCATTCACCGAACAGAAAATTCGCGCACTAAAAGTCGGTGACGAAGTTTTGATTTCCGGTGTGCTGTTCACAGGCCGCGACGCCGTGCACAAATACCTGCATGAGGGCGGAAAATTGCCGCCGGAAGTGAACCTGCGTGACGGCATCCTGTATCATTGCGGTCCGGTGGTGTTGAAGCAGCCGGACGGCTCGTGGAAATGCACCGCTGCCGGACCGACGACTTCCATCCGCGAGGAACCGTATCAAGGTCAAATCATTCGCGACTTCGGCATCCGGGGTGTCGTTGGCAAGGGCGGCATGGGGGAACGGACCCTCGCGGCGTGCAAGGAGCACGGGTGCGTTTATCTGCACGCGATCGGCGGCGCAGCGCAGGTGCTGGCCGAGTGCATCAAGAAGGTTCGCAATGTTTATTTCTACGAAAAGTTTGGCGCACCCGAAGCCATCTGGGAATTTGAAGTGAGCGAATTCCCTGCCGTGGTCACTATTGATGCGCACGGCAACTCCCTGCACCAAGTAGTGCTGGCTCACAGCCAGGCGGAACTGGCCAGGCGGTTGTAGGAGGACGCAATTGTATTGATCCGTTGCGGAGGGACCCGCGGAGCGAAAAAAAGGCCGTCGTTTGACGACGGCCCAAATTGTTTAGACGCAAGACTTACTGCTGCCGGTGCCGGCGACCACGGCGCAGGGCGACTGCCCCGATACCAAGCAGGAGCAGCGTCCATGTCGCGGGCTCCGGAACCACTCCAGGGGTGAACACCAAGTTGAGGTCGTTCCCGGATACCTGCAAACCGAACGTCCCACCTTGGAGATCGTTGTAAGTTGTGAAATCTCCGAGCAAGAGCTGGAAAACCGTCGTTTCATCTTCGGACGGCAGGAAGGTAAGCCCCGAAATCGTTTTGGCGATGGTCCAGATGTAACTCTGGGTGGGGTCCCAGTCGTTCACCGCGCCGGGTGAGTTGCCCAACGTCAACGAACCAAGCGCGATAAACGCCTGATCGCCTGAGCTCGCCGTAATGTTGAGCCCGCCGTTGATGTTCAGCAGGTCGTTGCCGATGCCCGCCCCGGCGTCCACGTCATTAACTTCGATCAGCAGAGTCGAGCCGCCCTTCCACACCTCCGAGCCGGTATTCAACTGGCCAACACTGGCCCCCGGAGAAATGGTGCCACCCGAATTGTTGGTCACCATTCCGCTGATGGTGCCAGTGCCGCCCAGGGTGCCGGTGGCGTTCACCACGACGTTGCTCGTACCCGTACCGCTGCCCCCAAGATTGTTGACCAACAATTTGCCGCCATTGATGATGGTTCCGCCGTTGTAAGTATTGGTGCCGCTAAGCGTCGTTGTTCCGGTTCCATCTTTTACGACTGCGAGGTCGGGAGAGCCGACCGTGCCGGTTTCGGTAATGGCGTTGGTGACAGAAATATTGCCCGCACCGCCAAAAGTAACCGTCTTGAGCGCATTACCGGATTCGTTGATCGCTCTTAGCGTCAGTACTGAACCCAAGTCGGCGTTTATCCGGCTGTTCGAGGCTGCCGAGATCGTGCCGGCCCAAGCGTTATTGCCACTGGTGCTGCGCAGAGCGCCGCCGCCGCCAACGCCCGTGCCGTTAAGCGTCAACGCCTCCAGACCAATGTTGACACCGCCGGACAATTCAAGCGCACCCGCATTGACCGTCGTCCCGGCGGCTGCAGTGCCCAGAGCACCACTATTCGCCACGCGTAATGCTCCGGCGTCTACGGCAACGGCACCAATCGTGTTGTTGCCGCTCAAGACAAGCGTTCCAGTACCGCTCTTACCGAGCGTGTCACCCCCGGAGATATCGCCACTGAAGGTCGTGGTATTCGCGACGGTATAAGTGCGTCCGGCGCCCTGATCGAAGGAGTCGGTAAAGACCAAATCCGTTCCAGCGAAGGTCACGCTTTGGATTGAAAGATTGTTGGTAATGGTTCGAGCGCCACCGGACCCCTCAAGTCTTACGCCGGACGAAAAAGTGAGCGTGCCGGTACCCGCTGCCGTGTCCGTTGCCAAGATCACAGTTCCCGCCGTGATACTCAATCCTCCGGCAAACGTGTTGTTGCCCGTGAGCCACAATGCACCCGACCCTGCCTTGCTCAATACACTGGCGCCCGTTCCGCTGATCGTGCCGCTGAGGATGGCATCCACAGCTGCCGCGCCATTATCCACCTGCACGGTTCGGGTTCCTGCATTCAAGTTGATGGGATTCTGAAAATCCACCGTGTGGGTTGCCGCAGCGGCACCCAGGATGAGGGTGTCGCCGGTCAACACGAAACTGCCCGTGTTCCAGGTAACCCCTGCCGAGGCGCCGCCGAGATTGACGATCCGGTCGGCACCAAAAGCCGCCCAACCGCCACCGCTTCCTGCGACGAACTGAACCTGACTGGTGCCGGTGCCCAGGGCCCGGTTGAAATCACCCGTGCCCAGCCCCAACACACCACCGGTAAACTGCAAATTGCCGCTGCCCAGAGCCCCCACGCTGTTCAAAAGGAGCACGCCTGCGCCAACGGTCGTCACTCCGCTGTAAGTGTTGTTTCCGCTCAAGGCCAGAACACCTGTGCCCGCTTTGGTGAGTCCACCATTGGAAATATCTGCTGAAATGGCCATGTCTTCGGCCGCGCCGCCTTCAGCAATTGTGAAGGTGCGTGTGGCTCCGCCGAGGTTCAGATTGCCACTGATCGTCGCGGAATTAGCGGACGCGTTGCCGGTCACGCCGCCGCCCAGGGTCAAGGATCCGGTACCGGTGGCGATGCTGCCCGCGGTCATGCCCAGAGTGCCGACCGTAAGCGATCCCCCTCCAGTGGTGACGCTTCCACCGGCGACCGAGGTATTGCCGACCGTGTCCGAGTTTCCGTTCAGATCCAGCACACCTGAACTGTTCACAGTGACTGTGGATGTGGCGATCTGGTTGTTGCCACCCAGTTGAACTGTATCCGTCCCGCTGCCATCTCCGACGATCAGATTGCCGCCCACCGCGTTGCCCGAGGTTTTGTTCAATAAGAGCAAGCCATCGTTGACGGTCGTGTCACCCGTGTGCGTGTTGGCAGTTGATCCACTCAACGTAAGCGTACCCGCGCCGGATTTGGTTAAAGCCAGGTTGTTTTCATCGGTCAGACCGCCACCCAAAATGCCATTGTAGTCGTTGTTGCCAGAGATGTTCAGCGTTAATGTGGACGCGTTGTTATCGCCACCCACCACTGCGTTGGCTGTACCGGTGCCGCTGGTCAATAAACCCGCCAACGTTTGACTTCGCGCCGTACCGTCCCCCAGAATGAGCTTTCCGCTGGTGCTGCCATTCCCCAAGGTGACAGTCGTGCCGGTGGTCAGACGATTGTTGCCGCCGCCAATGCGAAGCGAGCCTTGTTGCACGGACACGTCGCCCGTCAGGGTGTTGGCGCCGCTCAACACGAGTTCGCCGGCGCCGGTCTTGGCGAATCCGTTGGTGCCAGCCATGACCAAGCTGATGGTCGCAATCTGATTCGATACCTGGATGGTCGGGGTTCCGGCGGTCACCCTGAGAGTAAGAACACTCCCGCCGCTGGCGGCGAGAATCCAATCGCTCTCGGGTGTGGCATCGTTGTCGCCGAAAATGAGGTGGCCGATTGTCCGGGAGGAGTTCAGCGTTACGGTTCTATCGGCGCTGATGTTGATGGTGCCGAAATTCGCGGTGAAGTCTGCGCCGTCTGCGATGGTGCTGCCGCTCCAATTCCCCGCTGTTCCCCAAGCGCTGCTGGCGTTGTTAATCCACGTGCCACTGGCCGCCTGGAGTGACATCGAGGGAAACACAAACAAGGACAAAAGTGCGACCGATTGGAGTAACCAACCGGACTTTCCAATCGGCTTCTGAGCCAGCAAATTAGATTTCATATGGATCGCTGCAAACCCTATCCCGTTTCTATCCCAACTAATTGGCGATATGATGCAAGAGTTCAGCCAAAAAGTCAAACAGTTTTTATGCCAAAGCAGGTGATACCCGGCAAGTTAGGCATCCTCCCCAAGTCATTCGCCTTTCAATGTCAATTGGCCTCAGACCAGCGATTACGCCCGCGGATGAGCTTCGTCGTAAGCCCTTTTCAAACGCTCGGTTGTCACATGCGTGTACACTTGTGTCGTGGCCAGGTGAGCATGTCCCAGCAGTTCCTGGACGCTGCGCAAATCCGCCCCCGCATCCAGCAGGTGGGTGGCGTAACTGTGCCTCAACTTGTGCGGCGTCATGCTGGGATCCAGTCCGGCGAGCACCAGATACCTTTTTAACTGGCGCGTGAACATGCAGGCGTTCACCGGTGACTGCCGGCGGTTTTCGGCGAGAAAAACGGGTGCGCTACCGGCGGGTGGCTTCGGCAACTTGGTCCAATAGATTTGAATCGCCCGCAAAGCCGGCTCGCCGATCGGCACGAGGCGCTCCTTTTTTCCCTTTCCCCGCACGCGCACGACCTGTTCCTGCCAGTCAATGTCCCCGGCCTGCAAGCCGCACATTTCGCTGATGCGCAAGCCGCACGAATAGATTGTTTCCAGGATCGCCGCGTCGCGGTAACGGGCTGCGGTGCAAATGGGACGGCCGGGCGATTTCTTGTCCCTGGAGGCAATTTCTTTCAATGGGGCATCCAGGAGCGCCGCCATTTGCGGCGGCGTCAGGTGGCGGGGCAATCGCCGCCCGGGCTTGGGCAACGCGAGGTTTTTGATCGGCGTGGCGCCAACCACGCCGTGGCGCACGAGAAATTTATAAAACGTCCGCAGCGCGGAGAAGCGCAACTGAACCGAAGCGCGCCCCAGATTCTGCCGGCCAAGAACGCGCACGTAGCCACGGAAATCGTCGCGCTGGAGTCTTTCCCAGACTGGCGGTTGTTGCCGTTCCGTTTGATGCCACGCGTGGAACTCCGTCAGCGCCTGCCGATAGTTCCGCTGTGTGTACACCGACACCCCGCGATCCGTGGCCAGGTGACTCAAAAACTTCATCATCCAAGGATCGGCTTTGGGCGTGACCGCTTGTTTGTTTGAGGGCATCCGGGTCGTGACTGCTAACGCGGGTTTTCCTGTGACAGGAAATCCCGGATTGCCTGCTCGAACTCGGCCAGCGTCCTGACCCGGGTCGCGATGTTGCCCTTGAGTTCCCGGATATGCTCGTTGTGCTTGCGCAGCAATTGCGGGATATTCGCCTTCGGATGCGAGTATTTGAAAATGCCGCGGGCCGGTTGGGGCATCACAAATTCCAACGTGGTCGTGGTTACTTTGCGATTGTCATCCAGGTGCGACACCAGATCCACCACTTCCTTGTCCAACAGCATGCCGGTGGCCACGGAGAGATTAACGCCACCATCCGCGTCCGCAAACGCCGCGATCGTCAACGGCAGCGGCATCGTGACTTCCAGCCAACCGAGGTGAACGAAGCCTGCCGCTTCCGCCGTCGCCAAAAGTCTCTTCAAACTGGAACGCATCGGACTTGGAGCGCTGGTCTTCTCGATTTGGACCGGCACCAGTCGCAGGACATTTGCCATCGCCTCAAACTCGGGAGAAACCGTACGCGTGGGATCAGGCTTCGACTTCTTGTCGCCCGCGCACCATAGGACTCGGTCCTTTAGTTTGAATGCCTTCCCATTCACTGAGGCAATCCTGCCCTTTTGGAAATTCAGGGTGAGGTGCTCATCGCCGCGCCATTGGGGAAGCACGCGCGCTATCGCCGCGAAATTCTTGCCTTCCCGCACGACGATCAACTTGCGGTCGCGGAGATAGTCACGCATGGCCTTTCGCTTCAACGCCGGCGGCACGTACGCCGAAGTCAAAGCCTCCGGACGCTGCGTCTCGCATCGCCGATAATCGCCGTACACCAGGTCCGCGATGGCATCGTCGTTTCGCTCGGCGCTCAGCAACAGGTCCATGGCCGCCGCAAGTAATCCTGGGTCCAGCCTGCCGGGGGATTCACC
Source organism: uncultured Bifidobacteriaceae bacterium (assembly GCA_964458575.1). Taxonomy (GTDB): domain Bacteria; phylum Verrucomicrobiota; class Verrucomicrobiia; order Limisphaerales; family JADLHS01; genus CAYWMD01. The sequence continues at coordinate 115,700 of CAYWMD010000002.1, forward strand.
CGCTTGCAGTTCCAGTTGAAAATCTCCAAGCGGATTGCCAACCGGAAAACGCCACGTCCAGTGGCGGCTCGACGGGGACGGCACCAGATCGGCGGCATCCAGAAACGTCCGCCCACGGAGACGTTCGCCGGGCTTGCGCAGGAGCTTCAGTATCTCGGCTTGTTCCCGCTTGGGACAGTTTTTCGCGACTCGCTTCAAGTCGAACAGCTCCGCTGAAACATAGCGCGGCCCGGGCAGGGGCGGCAGATCCGCAACGCTGACCTCAAGCAACCGGCCTTCGCCTTCGATCACGAGCTGGAATCCTTTGTCCGTTCTGAAAAGACGGCATGCGTCTTTGGGGAAGGCTGCGCCCCACGTTTCGTACGGGTTTGCGGCGGTCTCACCCATCACCGCCGGCAAGCCGAGCCGGCGGCACAACGCGTTCGCCCAACGCGCCGCCGGTTTGTGAAACTCATAAGTGTAGTATCGGGCGCCGGGCAACAGGACGCCCTTGGCGCAATTCAACTCCAGGGTCACCGGAAGCGTGTCGCCTGTCTTGGCGCCGAAGTTCAACCCGATGCCCACCGGGCCGCCCTTGCCGGTGACAGGATTTTCGTAGAAACCGCCAAGGTATTCCGCGTCGTATTGGAGCGGCAGACTCCATTGCTTGCGGCTGAGTGCCGGCGAGATCTGTTCCAATTTGAGTTCGCCCAATTTGTCCAGATTGATCATATCACCTGCCAGGTAATGTCAATGGCGCGAGCCTGCGCAAAGTGTTGTCCAATGGCAAGTCAACTCGCGCTCGGGGTGGCAGGACCGGCGCGTCCCCGCGAAAAAACGATCCCGCTTACTCTCCTTCCCGCGGTGGGAACTCGAAGGTCACCTTGCCCTTCTCGTCCATCACCAGATAAGCCGAGAACGGTTTGCCGGCTTTCGAGATGAACTTGTCCAGCAGCTCGCTTTTACCGGATTGGAGGAGCCGCTGCACCTGTGCCGGCTCGATGGGTTGCTGCAAAATCTCGCGGTTGACCTTGAACTTGCAGGATTTTGTGTCGAGTTGCGACTTCTCGCACAGATAAGCCGCTTCGGTGTCGAACACCTGCCCGCCGCACTTGGGGCATTTGCCCACGACGGCCTTGCCGGTGAAATCAATCTTGGGCGCGGGCGTTTTGCCCGCCGCGGTTTTTGCCTTCCGTTCGCGCGGGACGAACTCAAATTTCACCTCGCCATCCTTGAGCGCGAGAAACGCCTCGAATTTGCGATTCGTTTTCTTGGATACGAACCCCTTCAGCAATTCGGTTTTCCCCTCGGCCAGGAGTTTCGCGACCTGGGCCGGCTCGATGTTCTGCTGTAAAATGATCTTTCCCGTGCGGAACGTGCAGGTCTTGTCCGGCCCCGTCGCCTTTTCGCACAGATAATTCATGCCCGCGTCGAACACCCGCGCGCCGCACCGGGGGCATTTGCCCAACGGCTCTTTGCCCGTGAAGTCAATGGCCGGTGACGCTTCGCCATTGCCGCCGTTTTGATCGTTGCCAAAATCGAACGCGACCTTGAATTCCGCCGAGAGTTTCAGCACCGCGGCGAATGGTTTGCCCATCTTGCTGCGAAAACCCTGCAACGGACCGATTTGCTTTTCCGTGATCAGTCGCTCGACCTCTTCGATTTCAAACATCCGGCTGCACAAGGTTTTCCACACCGCGAATTCACACTGCTCGCACTGAAACTGTTTGTATCGCTCATGAACCTCGCCGCCGCACTTGGGGCACGGAACGCGCAACACGCCGAAGTCGCCGGGGATGGTGTCGTGCTCGTACTGTTTCGCGCGTTCGACGATGTGCCGGGTCATGCCGGCAATCCCGGTCATGAACTCGGTCCGGCTCTTTTGCTTGCGTTGAATCTGCCGCAACTGAAACTCCCAGTCGCCGGTCAGTTCCGGCCGGGTCAGTTCCGGGATGCCCAGACCGTTGAGCAGTTCCATCAAGGAAAACGCCTTGGCCGTCGCCTGCAGCTCGCGACCGTTGCGGAGAATGTACTGCTCGTAAATCAACCCCTCGATGATGGACGCGCGCGTGGCCGGCGTGCCGAGTCCTTTCTCGCTCATGGCTTCGCGCAATTCATCGTCCTCGACCAGTTTGCCCGCGCCTTCCATCGCCGAAAGCAACGTCGCCTCCGTGTATCGCGGCGGCGGTTTCGTTTGGGTTTGCTTCACTTCGATGGCGCTGGTCTTGACGCTTTCATTCGGCTTGACCGGTGTGAGGTTGGGATGCTCGTCATCGCCCTGGGCCTCCTTGCCATAAACCGCCAGCCAGCCCGGGTTGATCAAAACCTTGCCGCTGCTCTTGAACGGCTCGCCTTCAACCCGCGTGATGCGCGTCGTCTCCAGAAACTCCGCCGCCGGATAGAAAATCGCCAGAAACCGCTTCGTCACCAGGTCGTAAAGCTTCTGCTCCGGTTCGCTCAAATGTTTCGGCGCGAGCGAGGTCGGGATGATGGCGAAGTGGTCCGAAACTTTTGCGTTGTTGAAAATGCGTTTGTTCGGCCGCACCCATTCGTTCTTCAGGATTGTTTCCGCGAACGGCGCGTAACTGGTCCCGCCCAGCATTCCCAGCGTGCTCTTGACCGTGGCGATGTAATCCTCCGGCAACGCGCGTGAGTCGGTTCGGGGATAGGTGAGCACCTTGTGCTTTTCATAGAGGGCCTGCGCGATGGCCAGCGTGTTCTTGGCGGAAAATCCGAACCGTGAATTCGCGTCGCGTTGCAGGCTGGTCAGATCATAGAGCAACGGCGAAAGCGACGTGCTGGGTTTGCTTTCCTCGGTGACGATCCCAGGTTTGCCCAGGCATTTGTCGCGAATCGCCTCCGCCTTCGCCTGTTCCCACAATCGCTCCGGCTTGAGCTGGTCGTCGCCGTCCTTGTCCGCCTTCGAAAACTTTTCATCGAACCAGCGGCCCGTGTACTGGCCGGCGGCGCAGTCAAACGTGCCGATGACTTCCCAATAATCGCGCGGCACGAACTTCCGGATTTTTGCCTCGCGCTCGACGACGATGGCCAGGGTCGGCGTCTGCACCCGGCCGACGGTGGTTTTGAAAAACCCGCCGAGCTTGGAATTGAACGCCGTCATCGCCCGCGTGCCGTTGATGCCCACGAGCCAGTCGGCCTCCGCCCGGCTGATGGCCGCATCGGACAACGGCTGCATTGAAGCATCGTCCCGCAACGCGGCAAATCCTTCGCGAATCGCCGCCGGGGTCATGGATTGCAGCCACAGCCGCTGGATGGGCTGGCTGGCCTTGGTGTAGCGGACGATGTTGCGGAAAATCAACTCGCCTTCCCGCCCGGCGTCACACGCATTGACCAGCGCACCTACGTCTTTGCGTTTGATGAGCTTGGCAAGGTGCTTGAGCCGGCTCTCATTGCGTTCAATGGGTTGCAGATCAAAATGGGGCGGGATGACGGGCAGACACTTGAACGTCCACTTGCCGCGCGCCGCCTCCACGCCCGCCGGTGGCGTCAATTCCAGCAGATGACCGACCGCCGACGAGATGACGTATTGATCGCTCTCGTAGTGATCTTCTACTTTCTTGAAACCGCCGAGCGCCTTGGCGATGTCGCCGGCGACGGACGGCTTTTCTGCAATGATGAGCGTCTTGCTCATGTGTCTAGGTTGTACGCTTATTACCGCCGCGGCACAAAAAAGCAATCATAAGTTAGGGCGGCCCGGCCAAAATGCGAAAAAATCGCCGCGTGTCAAAAAATAATCTTACTCGTTGTTTCCGGTTTTCCGCCCCGGCTGGCGGCCAACGCTCGTCTCTCCGGCGTCCTGGCCGGCCAGCTTTCGTCACTTCCCAATGCAGAACTGACTGAAAATCGAATCCAACAAGTCCTCCGTCGCCGTCTTGCCGACGATTTCGCCCACGGCGTTGACGGCGATGTGCAAATCCACCGCCACCAGATCGAGCGAGAGGTCGGCGCGAAGCGCATCCAGCGTCCGCTGGGTGGCCTCGCGCGCGCGGCGCAACGCGTCCTGATGCCGCGCGTTGATCATGACCTCCAGCATCTCGGCCTTGATTTCGCCCGACCACACCAGCTCCTTGATGGCGTCTTTGAGCGTCTCGATGCCCTGGCCGGTGAGGCAGCAAACGTCAACGATGGGTTGTCTCTTCACCCGGTCTTCGGACGCCCCCTCCCCATCGGATGGCAAGAGGGACAGGGTGAGGGGATCGGGTGTTGGTCTAGCCGGCAGATCAATTTTGTTCCGCACCAGGATGCGCTTCTTGCCGGCGAACTCGGTGAGAAGTCTTTTGTCCTCCTCGGTGAAAGGCTCGGACGCGTCCAGCACATGCAAAATGAATTCCGCCCGCGCCAGCGACGCGCGGCTGCGCCGGATACCTTCAACCTCGATTTCATCCCGCGCCTCGCGCAGGCCGGCCGTGTCCACAAACACCACCGGCACGCCGCGAACATTCGCGGTTTCCTCGATCGTGTCGCGCGTCGTGCCCGGAATGGGGGAGACGATGGCGCGATCGTGGCCGAGCAACTGGTTGAGCAGGCTGGATTTGCCCGCGTTGGGCCGTCCCACGATGGCCGCGCGAACGCCCCGGCGCAGGATCCGGCCTTCGTTCGCCGTGCGCAGCAGTTCCTCCATGAAGGCCAGGCTGCGTTCGAGCCGGCTAAAGAGTTGTTCGCGCGTATCCGGCGCAATGTCCTCCTCGGGGAAATCAAGGTGCGCCTCGAGGTGCGCCAGCGTGTGCATCAAATCGTCGCGAAGCTGATTGATGCGCTGCGAAAGCTTGCCGGCCAGTTGTTCGTTGGCGGCGCTCAGGGCAAGTTCGGTTCGCGAATGAATCAAATCCACCACGGCCTCGGCCTGCGTGAGGTCCAGCCGTCCGCTCAAAAAGGCGCGTTTGGTGAATTCGCCCGGCTCGGCCAGCCGCGCTCCATTTTCCAGCACGGTGTCGAGCACGGTTTTCGCCGACAGAATTCCGCCGTGGCAGGTGATTTCCACGATGTCCTCGCGGGTGTAGGTTCGCGGCGCGCGCATCACGGCGCACAACACCTCGTCCACGGTTTTGCCGGCGCGCACCACCCGGCCGTAATGGATTGTGTGCGTCGCCGCCTCGGTGGGCTTTCGCGAGTGTTTTCCGCCGGGCACGAAACAGCGTTCCGCCACCGCCAACGCCTGCGCCCCGGAAAGCCGGATGACTGCCAGGCCGCCTTCCCCGACCGGCGTGGCAATGGCTGCGATGGTGTCGTCGAACATTCGCGGAGGTTACAGGTGAAAAGTTGATGGTGGCAAGTTGCGAGCCGGCGTAGTGCTTAAAGCCTGCCACCGGCGTGCGGCGCGCGGATTGTCTCAAGCCGCAGCGGCTTGGAACACTTGCGTGCTGCGAGTTGTGGACAACGTGCGCGCCCTGGTTCCAGCGGGCAGTCTTCAACCCGTTCAATGCCCGCACGTCCCGCGTTCGGACGTTCGCCCTTCGAGCCGGGCGCGGGCCTTCTCATAGCTTTTGCGCTTCAAAAAGTGCCGCAGTTCCTCGTCCGCATCCGGCGGAAGCTGCGCGGCCAGCTCGTCCAGCCGCGTGAATAGCGGCAGCAGATTCGGCTTGGGACTGGTCGTGGCCATGGCCTTCACCGCCTGGTCGAGTTCCAACAGCGTCTGCAAAATCATTTGTTCGGTCGCATTCAGCATCGGTGAACCATTCATAGCTCGATTCGCGCTTCGTTCCAAGTATTTCCATGAGTTCGACCCGCGTGCGGCTTCGTGGTGCTTGTCAGTGAACCGATTGTCGGACAGATTCACGCCATGTCGCCTCAACAAGCAGCGACCGCGATCCGCAATGCGCTTCCGTCTGGTGGTTTGTTCGCCGGACACGAATGGCGCTTGGCGCCATCGCCATTTCCGCTGGGCACGGAACTGGCGCGCGACATCGAATCGCTGGGGCGGGTGTTTCTCCAATTCTATCGCGCGGTCAACCTGCTCTATCGCAAAAGCGTGGAGGGCAAAATGCCCGCCTGGGTCGCGCAGTGGCTTGATCTCGGCAAACCAGCGGACCTCGTCGAACTGCAACGATCCGCCGTTTTCAAAAATGAAGTTCCGCGTGTCATCCGGCCCGACCTGCTGTTGACCGATGACGGCATCCGCGTGACGGAACTTGACTCGGTGCCGGGCGGCATCGGTCTGACGGCGTGGCTGAACCAGGCCTATGCAACGCTTGGCGGCCAAACTCCCGGCCTCCCCGTGCTTGGCGGCGCGGACGGCATGTTGCGGGGCTTCGGCGGCATCTTTGGCGACGCGAAACGGGTGCACATCATTGTCTCCGAAGAATCGGCAACCTACCGTCCGGAGATGGTCTGGCTGGCCGAACGGCTTCCGAGTTCAAGGTTCAAAGTTCAAAGTTCAAACTTTCAGGAATTCAACGCCGGCGATGCGGTTTACCGCTTCTTCGAGCTGTTCGATCTGGCGAATGTCCCAAATGCGAAACGGATTTTCGAGCTGGCCTCGGCCCGGCAAATCCGGCTCACGCCCCCGCCCAAGCCGGTCTTTGAGGAAAAAATGCTGTTCGCGCTGCTTTGGAACCGCAACCTGCACGGTTTTTGGCGGCAGGAATTGGGCGAGGGTTTTCTCAACCGGCTGAAGCAACTCGTTCCGCAAACCTGGATCGTTGACCCCGCGCCGCTGCCGCCCCAGGCCGTTATTCCGGAGCTGAACCTGACCGACTGGCATCAACTCAAAAGTTTCTCCCAGAAGGAGCGCGAACTCATTTTGAAGGTCTCCGGCTTTTCGGCGCACGCCTGGGGCGCGCGGGGAGTGCATCTGGGCAGCGACTTGTCGCACACAGACTGGGCCGCGGCCGTGGACGATGCGATCGAACATTTTCAGGAATCGCCGCGCGTGTTGCAGCGTTTTCGCAAGCCGCGGCTGGTCGAAGCGGCGTGGTTCGATTTCGAGCGCAACGCAGTCGTGCCGATGCAAGGGCGGGTGCGGTTGTGCCCGTACTACTTCGTGGCCGGCGACGGGGACGTGGCGCGCCCGCAGTTGGGCGGCGTGCTGGCAACCATCTGTCCGGCGGACAAGAAAATCATCCACGGCATGTCCGAGGCGATCCTGTCGCCCTGCACCGCATGAACCCGCACGGCCTCCTCGAATTCGGCGTCCTGGCGCTGGGGTCGCTGTTTGTGATCGTGGACCCCATCGCCACAGTGCCGGCGTTTCTGGCCATGACGCCGCAGGACTCGCGGGAAAGTCGGATCAAAACGGCGCGGCTCGCTTGTTTCGTCATGGCCATCGTGTTGTTGTTGTTCACGGTCGCGGGGAAGGTCATCTTCCGATTCTTCGGCATCACCATGCCCGCGTTTCAAATCGCGGCGAGCATCGTGTTGCTGATCGTGGCGTTGGACATGTTGCGCGCGCAACGGTCGCGGGTTCAGGAAACCAGCGAGGAAACGAGCGCCGGCGTCGAGAAGGCGGACATCGCCATCACACCGCTGGCGATTCCCATGCTGGCCGGGCCGGGCGCGATCTCCACCGCAATCCTGCTGCAGAACCAGGCCGTTGGCGTGACGATGCACGCGGTGCTTTACACCTGCATCCTGCTCGTGTCGTTCGTCAGCTACGTGATTCTCCACATTTCGGCGCGGGGTGCGCACTGGCTCAACCCGATCGCGCTCAGAATCATTACGCGCATCATGGGGCTGCTGCTTTCGGCGGTGGCGATTCAATTTCTCATCAACGGCCTGAAGGGACTGCGGGCGGATTTCTTCCCGGTGACGCAGTGATTTGCTGGCGGACTTGATTGGCCACGGCGGGGATTGATCCCCGGCCCGCGCCGGCGGCAATCCGGTGTGCCGCGGCTGCCAAAGGCCAGGTCGAGGACGGCAGCAAAAAAATACTCGCTGGACGCCGTCGGCAACGCTCTAATCCCGGTTTGGGTGGCGCCACAGGGCTTCACCCGGTTGACCCGGTTGACCATCCGGTGAACGAGAAACTCGAGATGAAAACATTCATTCTATTCGCGTACTGCTTCCTGCTGGCCGGCTTGATGGCCGCCAGCCCGGCCGCTGCCGCAACGGCGCCGCCGAACATTGTTATCATCATGAGCGACGACATGGGGTGGTCGGACATCGGTTGTTACGGCGGCGAAATCCGTACGCCGAACCTGGACCAATTGGCGGCCCATGGCGTTCGGTTCACCCACTTTTACAACACTGGCCGGTGTTGCCCCACGCGGGCGGCTTTGTTGACGGGGCTCTATTCGCACCAAGCTGGAGTGGGTCACATGACCGGCGACCGCGGCTACGCCGGCTACCGCGGCGAGTTGAACCGGCATTGCCTGACCATCGGCGAGGTATTGCGCTTGGCGGGTTACCGCACGTACGCGGTGGGCAAATGGCACGTGGCGCGCAACACAAAACCGGAAGGGGAGAAATACAACTGGCCGCTGCAACGCGGCTTCGATCATCACTATGGCATCATCGGTGGCGCGTCGGATTATTTCAAAGCTCCGCGTCTCACGCGCGACAATGACTGCTTTGCCTGGGACACCGATCCCGAGTACAAGCCCGAGACCTTTTACCTCACCGATGCGTTTGCCCATCACGCGGTGAAGTTCCTGAACGACCACGCGCGAACTGCTGGCGGAAAACCGTTCTTTCTGTACCTGGCTTTCACCGCCGCGCATTGGCCGATCCAGGCGATTGAGTCGGACATTGACAACTACAACGGACAGTACGACGCGGGCTACGAAGCCATACGCCAGGCGCGCTGGCAGCGCCTGAAATCAATGGGCCTCGTCAATCCGGCGTGGACGCTCTCGCCGACCGTTGGCGAATGGGACAAATTTCCCGAACCCAAGTGGGAGGCGCGCATGATGCAGGCGTATGCCGCGATGGTGACGCGCATGGACCAGGGCGTGGGCCGCGTCGTGGGGACACTCAAGGAGAACGGCGTTTTCGACAACACCATCATCTTCTTTCTGCAAGACAACGGCGCCTGCGCCGAGCCCGTGAAACACGAGAATCCGGAGTCCTACCGCCTCCAGCCCGGCGCGCCCGACACCTTTCTCGGTTACGGACGCAATCTGGCCAACGTGAGCAACACCCCTTACCGCTACTACAAACATTGGCAACATGAGGGCGGCATCAGCACTCCGCTGATCGTGCACTGGCCCGCCGGCATTCCGGCCGCCCGCCGCAACCAGCTTGTGAACGACCCCGGGCACTTGATTGATTTGATGGCCACCTGCGTTGACGTGGCTCAGGCGAAATATCCGCGCCGGTTCAAAGGCGAGACGATCCGGCCAATGGAAGGGGTGAGTCTCGTGCCGGCGCTGTCGGGCCGGCCGCTGAAACGAAAGTCACCAATCTTCTGGGAACACGAAGGCAACCGCGCCGTGCGCGACGGGCAATGGAAACTGGTTTCGGCCCACGCCGGCGGCCAGGGCGAATGGGAATTGTATGACCTGGAAGCTGACCGCACCGAGATGCACGATCTGGCAAAGGCGATGCCTGATCGTGTCAAAAAGCTGGCCGCCCTATGGCAGCAATGGGCCGAACGGGTGGGCGTCCAGCCGTGGCCGCTGAAAGCCCGTCCTTCCTCGCCCGTGCCCGTGACGGACGCCGCGAAACCCGCACCGGCAAACCCGTAAAGCGCGGCGCGGAACAGCCTCGTCTTCCGCTCGATCATCGCGACTGCGTTGCACCTCTCCGGCCGACGCCGCCTTAATTAGCCGCGTCGCGCCATTCCGCCCGTGGTTGGGAATTCATTCCTTCTTCTTTTTGGGCGGCGCTTTCGCATTGGGCAGCGGCATGGATTCGGGCGGGTCTTTGACTGGCACCTTGAGTTCCCGGCGCAAACGTTCCAATTCAGCGTGCAGCCCGCGTTGCGCGTCCGCGTAACCGGGTTCACCGTAAACGCTGCGCATCTCCTGCGGGTCCTTTTGCAGGTCGAACAACTCCCAATAATCCACGTCCGGGTAATAGAAATGGACGAGCTTGTATCGGTCGGTCACCACGCCGTAGTGACGCCGGACGCTGTGCGCGCCGGGGTACTCGTAATAATGGTAGTAAAAGCTTTTGCGCCAATCGGGCGGGGTCTGGCCGCGCAGCAATGGCACCAGGCTGCGGCCCTGAATGTCTCCGGGTACCGGGACGCCGGCCGCTTCGAGAAACGTGCTGGCGAAATCCAGATTGGAAACCAGCTCCCGGTTGCGGCTGCCCGGCTGGGTGACGCCGGGCCAGCGGATGAGCAATGGCGTGCGCAGCGACTGTTCGAAAATCCACCGTTTGTCGAACCACCCGTGCTCGCCAACGTAAAATCCCTGGTCCGACGAGTACACGACGATGGTATTCTCGGACAGGCCTTCGTCGTCGAGGTACTTCAGCAATCGCGCCACGCTCTCCTCCACCGACGCAATACAGCCGAGGTAGTCGTGCAGGTACCGTTGGTAACGCCAGCGCACGAGTGCCTGGCCCTGGGGGTTTGCCTTGCGGAAGGCCTCGTTCCGCGGTTCGTAGTAGGCGTTCCAGGTTTTCAGTTGTTCATCGGTCAGGCCGGGCGGCGGACGCAGCTTGGCGTCGAGGTCGGAGAACGTCTGCGCGAGGGTCATGTTTTGTTCGCGCTCCGCCTTGCCGCGTCCCGAGTAGTCGTCGAACAGCGTCTCCGGCTCGGCGAATTTCCGGTCCTGGTTCCAATTCAGGTATTTCAAATTCGGCGACCACTCGCGATGCGGCGCCTTGTGCTGGCACATGAGCAGAAAGGGTTTTGATTTGTCGCGCTGCTTCAGCCAGTCGAGGGACAGGTCGGTGATGATGTCGGTGACGTAACCGTCGCGCTGGACGCGTTCGCCCATCCGGATCATCGGCGGGTTGTAATAACGTCCCTGGCCCGGGAGGATGTCCCAGTAATCAAAACCGGTCGGGTCGGTCACCAGATGCCATTTGCCGACGATGGCGGTTTGGTAACCGGCGGCATGGAGCAGCTTGGGCATGGTCGGTTGCGAGCCATCGAAACGGCCGCGGTTGTTGTCATAAAATCCGTTGGCGTGGCTGTATTTTCCGGTGAGTACCGAGGCGCGACTGGGCCCGCAGATCGAATTCGGCACGACCGCGCGGTTGAAGATCATCCCTTCCCGGGCCAGCCGGTCAATGTATGGCGTCTGGATCAGATGGCGCGCGTCGCCATAAGCGCTGATCGCTTGATACGCGTGATCGTCGGCGAAAATAAAAACGATGTTGGGCGGTTTCCCGGCGGCGTGGGCGCCGGGCGTCGCGGAAATCAGGCAGCCGCCCCAGGCAAGAACACTGAGGAACAAGAGCGGCACGGTTTGACGGGGGCTTGGATGTTTCATGCTGGTCTGGAATCTACTTCGAGCGGTTTCAAAATGAATTTTCGTTTAGTTCGTTGAACTGAGCGCAGCCTTGGATTACTGCCGGTTGGCGCCGGCGCCTGCTTCGGCGTCCGGCTGCGTGTTTGCGTCAGTGGATGGCTGAGCGTCGATTTCTGGTTTTGATCGGCGGTTCGCACCCTCTGCCTTTCCCTGACGCGATTTTGCCTTCAACTCGGTTTCCAGACCCCGGTCACCTTGCTGGGCGATCCACGCATCCAATTCGCGGGACAGCCGGGCTTTGATGCCCGCGAAGCGGGTGTCGTCCGCGAGGTTCTTTGATTCGTAAGGATCGGTTTCGAGGTCGTAAAGCTCCACGCCCGGGCGATGCGACAGCCACCGGACGCGGGCGGCCAGGGCCGGATTGTGCGCCGCGTCCCGCGCCCACGATTCGAAAACATCCGTTTCGTGGATGCCGTTGATCCAGTATTCGTTCTCCGGCGTCAGATTGCGGATGAGCTTGTAGCGCGCGTCGCGAACCGCGCGCATCGGGTAGGGTTGTTTGAAGCCGATGATCCCGACGGTTGTGTGTTCGGCGAAAACGTAATCCCGGAGTCGGTTTGTCTCGCCCCGTAACACCGGGAGAAAACTGCGTCCATCAAAGCCGCGAAGCCCATGTGCATCCGGACAACCGGTGTCAATGGTCGCGGGATCCACTCCGGCAGCCTCGAGCAACGTTGGCGGCACATCCACGTATTGCATGAGCGCGTCGCTGGCGGACCCGGGTTTGATCCGGCCCGGCCACCGGGCGAACGCCGAAACGCGAATGCCCGCGTCGTAGAGCGACCACTTGCCGCCGTACGGGAAGGAACTGCCTTGCTCGCTGACAAAGACGACCAGCGTGTTGGCTGCCTGGCCGGAAGCGTCGAGCGCGCGCAGCGCCGCACCAATTTGCGCATCGAGCTGCGCGATCTCCGCGTAGTAGTTCGCGAGGTTGGTGCGGGTCACTCCGTTGTCATGCAGATACGGCGGGATTTTGATTTTAGCTGGAGCAAATCCATTGGTTGGCCCGCGGTTCCATGGCGAATGTGGATCGTTGGAGGCAAGCACGGCCAGCCACGGTTGTGACTTGTCGCGATTGATGAACGCCGCGAGCGCAGCCGTGTCGTCCGCGCTGCCGCCGAGAATTTCAAGTGGAAACGTGGCCGGCGGGCCGACGTGCGATTTGCCCAGCAGGCCCACACGGTAGCCGCGCGCTTTCAAATGGCTGAAGATACTCTTCGTGCCGTCGTAGGCGCGCGTGTGGTTCGGATACGCGCCGCTGCGAACCGGGAACAGACCCGTGTACAGCGCGTGCCGGCAGGGCGAACAGGTGGGTGCGGGTGTAAACATGCCGCGCAATGCCATGCCCTCACGCGCCAGGCGGTCAATATTCGGCGTTTTGACATCGGGATTGCCCACGCAGCCAAGGTCGCGCCAGTTCAGGTCGTCCGCGATCAGCAGCAAAAAATTCGGACGATCGGCGGCCAGAACGGGAAGCAGCGAGAGTGCACACAGCAGCAGAATCAAAAACCGGGCGACAGGAGTGCGCGCGGGCGGATGGGGGTGGCAGAACATCAGACCTCTGGGCCGCTCGCCAGCCAACGTGGTGCGGCGACGGGGAGGGCAAAGGGAAGGATGATCGCACGCTTCCTGACGCACTTGGACGGCCGGGTTTTCGGTGTGGGCAATTGCATGTCGGCTTCCAGCCTAGTAGGAATTGGCCGACTGGCGAGGACTATGGTAACTCAGCCAATGTAGGTCCGGATCACCCGCGGTTACCGGGATGGTGGCCCCGGTGATTTCCCCTCCCGTGTAGGCGGCCACGCTGCGGGCGCGGGGATCGCGGGAGAGGACGCCCCGCCAACGGTGAATCTCCGAGTGACCGTCCACGAAGGCCACGCCGACCGCGCCATTGTGATAGGTGGACGGAATATCGCTGAAACGGGTCTGGCGCGGCGGATTGAATTGCGCGTCGTTGATACTGTCGGGGTGTTCATCGAGCATCAACATGGTTTCGGCCGGACCGGGAAAAGTAAATTCGGCGCCCTTGCCTACTGCCTTGTAGATCGGATCCACCGCGGTGCCGCCGCCGGGTCCGTTGGCGGAAACGCTGCGGACCCGTTCGGTCCATCCCAACCGGTTTTGGGCGGCGCTCACGAAAACGTCGGCCGGACACCGGAAGATGCTTTTGGCTTTGCCGAAATGTCGCGCCAAGCTGTAGGGATGGTCGCCCAGCAGATTCAACTGGTTTGTATTGTCCCTGGCAGTGTCCCAGGTCAGCCACCCCAGCGCCCAGGAATCGGTTCGCGTTCCGACTTTGGGCACGAGATCGTTGTTCTCGGCCAGATAGGACTGCCAGGCGAGCATGAGCTGGCGCGTGTTGTTCATGCAGTAAACCGCCTTGGCCTTCGCTTTGGCGCGGCTCAACGCCGGCAGGAGCAGTGCCGCCAGAATCGCGATGATGGCGATGACCACCAGCAATTCAATGAGAGTGAAAGCTGATTTGCCACCGTGCCGGCGGCTTCCGGTCTCAATCGAATCCATCTCGATAGACATCTCAAAGCCATATCCGATTGCGACACGGAATCCAAGCTGGAAAGCATCCCGCACGCGAGCAGGCGAAAGTGGTGTCAAATTCCTTGTGCCAGGGCAGCGACCGCAAATCGCACGTTCGTGCCCGTCGCGGCCGGATGTTTGTGGTCGCGAGGAGTTGTTTTCACACGGAGGCGAGGAACACCGCAATCCTCGTCCGGACGCCCGGGAGCAATGTGGCGCGGGTGTCGGCAAGGAGCAGGCATGTCCTTTTCCTGGCGGGATTTGATCAACTTCACGAACGCATCTGCCATCAGATTTTCAATACCAGCCGGCGGATGCGCCGATCGTTGGTGGCCGGAAGTGTGTTTCCTTTCGTGGAGGATTAATTAGATGGCCTCGACGAAGATCGGTTCGTTCACGCCGGAGACGTGCTCGAAATTCTGGATTTTTTCGAGCGTCATCTCGTTCAAGCGATGGCCCGCCGAGAGGATGAGGATGCCATCCTTGGTTTCCACGTTCGAGCGCAACACCATGCCGACCTTGAGGTCCTTGGGCGACACGGAAACACTCGGACGGGATGGATCGGAAACGGCCGCGGCGCCCAACAGGGCGGTGCGGACACGGGTCAGAAGCTGCGGGTCGTACCAGCCCTGGCGCGCCTGCATTTCATCGAGCGCCGTCAATCGTGAGATGCCCGCGCCCTGCAGTTGCACCATGTCGAGCAGGATTTTCAACAACCGGGCGCCGGCCGGAATGGTGTTTTCCTTCACGTCGTCGGGTGGGAATCCGGTCCCGTCGAACCGCTTGTGCTGGTAACGGACGATACGGGCCACGCCGTCCAGCCGCGGGATGTTGGCCAGCAGACGGGCGGCAATCTCCGGCATCTTCGCCACCAACTGTTCCTCGACCTTGGACAACGTCTGGCCCGCGCGGGCCTTGACGACCGTTTCCGCCGGCAGCGTGACGTAACCGATGGGCGCAAGCATCGCGGCGAGATGAATCTCCCACGCATTCTCCATCGGTGATTTCGGCGTGGTCTCGGCGAGAATGGCCCGCACGGTTTCGGCGCGGCCAAACGAGCCGGGGTCAACCATGGACAAAATGTCGGTGAGCAACTTGATGCTGCCGCTGAGGGTTTTGTTGAGGAGAACCTTCTCGGCCATGACCAGGCGGTGTTGGGTCAGGGCATCGGTCAGCGCCTTGGACAAAACTTCGGGGGGGCAGGGCTTGGTGAGGAAGCGAAAAATGTTGCCTTCGTTGACCACCTTGATGGCGGCTTCGAGGTCGGCGTTACCGGTCAACATCATGCGCACGGTGTCGGGCGCGCGCTGCCAGACTTGCGCTAGAAACTGGATGCCATCCATGCCGGGCATCTGGCGGTCGGCGATCACAACGGCGTACGGCCCGCGCTGGGCGAGTTTCTCGAGGCCGATTTCGCCACCCTCGGCGGTATCGAGTTGAAACTGGCGGCGGAAATTCCGCTCACACGCGGCGAGCAGGTTGGAATCGTCATCCACAAAGAGAATTCTTTCACTCATAACTTTCAATTTAGGTTGCGGTCGCGAGCTGCGTTTCGTCGAAGTGCTGCCAACATCGGTCGCGCCAGGTTTCGACGTGGCCGGCGAGACCCAGCGCGGCGAGATGCGCCGAATCCATCGCCTGGCCCGTTCGCGCGTCCGGGATGCGGCTCTGTTCGTGTGCGAAGGCATTGGCGACGTGTACGGCAATCAGCGGCGAGAAGGTCGTCACCGCGCAGTCAGCCGGCCGGTGGTGAAAGGCGACGGCTTCGATGATGGGGTTGGGCAAGCCCCACAAGCCGAGCAGGTACGCGCCCACTTCGGCGTGCGTGGCGCCAAACGCATCCAGTTCCGCCTGCCACGCGGCTTGTTTCTGCTCGCGCGCGATGGCCATGGCGCGCACGTATTCCTCCGGCAGCCCCCCGGCCAGGACCAACCGCCCGACGTCGTGCAACATTCCGGCCAGGAAACACTGATCGTTGGTTTTTGCGTCGCAACGTTCGCTTTCGGCAATGCGCCGCGCGAAGACCGCGGTCATCCAGCCATGTTGCGCCAGAGATTCGAGGGAAAATGACCGCAACACCTTCGCGTCAAATTGCGAGAAGACCTGCAACGAGAGCACCAGCGCCCGCACAATCGTCAAACCCAGATAGGTCACCGCCTCAGTGGGATTGGAGATGGGTTGGGAGAGACCGAAGAAGGCCGAGTTGACCAGTTGGATCAATTTCGTGGTCATGCCGATGTCCTTGGAGACAATCTCGCCGATGCGTTCCAGGTCGGGGTCCTCCTTGCGCAACTCCTCCGTGAGCTGGAGGTGGAGCGACGGCAGGCTGGGCAGGCAGCGGACGCGGGTGGCCAATTCCTTCAGCCGTTCGCTGGCCAGCAGTTCGCGCAAGGCGAACGAGCGCGTGATGGCGTTGCGCAGTTCCTCGGCGTCGCATGGTTTGGAGAGATACTGGTGGGCCGGGCCGACCAGCCGCAACACCGCCTCGCGTTCGGCGTGGCCGGACAGGACGAGCCGCACCGTGTGGGGATGCCGTTTCATCACTTCCGTGAGCAACTGCGCGCCGTCCATTCCCGGCATCATCATGTCGGTCACGATGACATCCACCGGCACGGTGGTGAGCACCGCGAGCGCTTCGGGGCCGCTCCCGACGAAGTGCATGTCCCACTCGTGGCGCATGGCGCGCAACTGCCGTTGCAGTCCCTGCAGGACTTTTTGCTCATCGTCCACGAATAGCAGTGTCTTCATGGGGAGGTAAGTTGGGGCGTGATGCCGGAAGCGTTCCTGCGGTCGGCCGGGTCCGATGGCTTGAACGCCAGGGGCAGGCGCACGATGAACGTGGTGCCCTTGCCGGTTTCGGTTTCGAAAGTCACGCTGCCGTTGTGCTTCTTCACGATGCTCCCATACACAATGGCCAGCCCTTGGCCGGTGCCACGGCCGACATCCTTGGTGGTGAAGAACGGCTCAAATATTTTCGGACGAATGGCTTCGGGAATCCCCGTGCCGGTGTCGCTCACGCGAATTTCGACGTGATCGCCATCACGCCGGGTGCGGATGGTGATGCGGCCCTTGCCGCCCGGCGGTTCTTTGACCACGTCCGCGATGGCGTGCGCGGCGTTGATCGTCAGGTTGAGAATGACCTGGTTGAATTCGCCCACGAAGCACGGCACCAGCGGCAATTCCGGGTCCAAATCCAGTTGCATCTCGGCGACGTATTTCCATTCATTGCGGGCGACGGTCACGGTGGTTTCGATGGCCTGGTTCAAATCCGCCGCGGACATTTCCCGGCCGCCGGGGTGGGAGAATTCTTTCATCGCCCGAACGATTTTCGTGACGCGCTCGACGCCTTCGAGGGTTTCCCGGATGGCGGCGGGAATCTGTTCGAGCAGATAATCCAAGTCCTCCGACGCGAGCAGTCGGTCTGCCTCGGCCAGTTGTTCCGCGGTGAGCGCGTCGGTCCGGGCGGCTTGCAGCAGCGCCTTGTGGCTTTCGCAGACGCGCACGAGGCTGGCGAAGGAGTCCCGGAGAAAGCGCGTGTTGTCGCCGACGTATTGGGATGGGGTGTTGATTTCGTGCGCGATGCCGGCCGCCAGTTGGCCGATGGCTTCCAACTTCTGTGCCTGGCGCAAGTGTACCTCCATCATTCGTCGTTCCTTTTCCGCCTGGCGTTGCGCCGTGAAATCGCGCGTCACGGCGAGCACGTTGCGCACTTCACCGCTCGCCGAACGCTCCGGTGAAAGACGCGCCTCGAGATTGCGCGGCCCGGCCGGGCTGTTCGCAGTGAACTCGATGGTCTCGGAACGTCCCGTCTCGAACACCCGGCGAATGGCCGTATTCCATTCTTCCTGGGCGGGCAGGCCAAGTTCAATATTGGTTTTGCCCACGAACCTGGACGGTGGCAGGCCGATGGCCCGCGCCAGTGCCGGGTTGCCGTACACGAACCGCAACTCGCGGTCGAAACGGGCAACCGCGTCGGGCACATTGTTGGCCAGCGCCCGAAACGACTCTTCGCGCGCGCGCATCCGCTCTTCGTCGTTCTTGCGTTGCGTGATGTCACGGGAGACACCGACGAGTCCCGTGATGCGCCCATCCCGGTCCCGGAGCGCAACCTTGGTGGACGAAACCCAGAGCGTTTCTCCCTTGGCGGAGTGGATTTGTTCCACTGTGTCAATCATCGGTTCGCCGGTGGACAGGACCCGCGACTCGCCGGTCAGCGTGGTCCCGGCCACACCGGCGGCGATGAAATCGGCGTCCATGCGACCGATGGCCTGTAGTGGATTGTATAAACCCAGCAGGCGGGCCTGCGCAGTGTTGACCCGGGTGAAGCGAGACCGCGTGTCCTTGAAGCAGATGTAATCGGGCAGGTTGTCGAGGAGGGCCTGCAACAGGTCGCGTTCGCGGGCCAAAGCCTGCTCGAATTCCTTCCGCTCGGAGATGTTCCGCTTGACCGCGATGAAATGCTTGAGCTCGCCGTTGCCGTCGCGCACGGGCGTGATCGTCATTTCTTCGTGGTAAACGGTGCCGTCCTTGCGCCGGTTGATGAGTTCGCCCTGCCAGACCCGGCCGGCCAGAACCGTTTGCCAGATGTTCGCGTAAAACTCCCGGGTGTGCGCGCCGGATTTGAGGACGGCTGGCGTCCCGCCGATGGCCTCGCTGGCCTGGTAGCCGGTGAGCTGGGTGAAAGCCGGGTTGACCCACAGGATTTTTCCCCGGCGGTCGGTGATCACAATTCCGTTGGCTGCGGCTTCCAGCGCGGAGGTTTGCAGGTGCAGCGCCTCCTCGCTTTGCTTCCGAACGATGCCGAGCGCGATGGCGTCAGCCGCCGACGATAGTTTGGAGAGAATGGCCTCGGGAAGCTGGTGTCGGGCGAACATCGCCATCACGCCTACCAGCTTGTCCGCCACGATCAGCGGGTAACCGGCGAACGCGACCATGCCTTCGCGTTGGGCCCATTCCTGGTCGCCCACCCGGGGATCGCCGATGACCTGATTGGTCAGGTGCGGCTTCCGCTCCTGGGCGATGAGCCCGATTTTGAACTGGCCCATCCGCACCCGCCCGTGCGGGCCGTCCAAGTGCGTGTAGATCCCGGCGCTGGCCCGCAATTCGAGGACATTTTCGGCCGGGTTGAGAATCCAAATTCGCGCGAACGCCACGTCGAGCCGTCGGACCAGATGCCGGGCGCATTCGTCAAGGATGGCTTCCAGTGAATTCTGGCGGGTGAGCGATATGCCAATATCGGCATCCAGAGCGGCCAGTTGGAGTTGCTGCGCCAGCGCTTCCTCGGCCTGTTTGCGATCCGTGATGTCGCGCGCGACGATGGACAGGAAGCCGTGCGTTCCCGACGGCAGGCGGTGCGCCAGGATTTGTTTGGATACCGGCACCTGGCATCCACCCCGCGCGACAAACGCGCAGGCCCCCACCCACATCCCTTGCTGCCTGGCTTGGGCGATTTGGTCGGCGATTGGGACGCCACCGTTCTGTGTGGCGTGGAAGTCTTCAAGCCGGGTCTGGGAAATATCCTCCGCTTCCTTGAGGTTTAACATCCGCCGGCCCGCGCGGTTCAAATAAAGCAAGCGACCGTTTTCGCTGTCCACGATGGCCACGAGGTCTTGCGTGGCGGAGAGGATCTCCAGCAGGCGGCCTTCGTTTTCCCGGGCGAGTCGTTTGACGGCGCGCACGCGCTCCAGGCGCGCGCCTACCGTGGCGAGCAAGGTTGCGGTGTCGAACGGCTTGGGCAGATAGTCGTCCGCCCCGTGTTCCATGCTGTAGCGGGCCCCGCGCGGCTGCAAGCCACCGGTCATCAGCACGACCGGGATGGCCGAGGTTGGCGGTTGCGAACGCAGGCCCGCAAGCACGGCGAAACCGTCCATGCCGTTCATGTTCACGTCGCACAGCACGAGGTCGGGCAACTTGGCCCGGGCCATTTCAACGGCGCTTTGACCGTCCGCGGCTTCGAGCACATCGTACTTTCGCCTGCGCAAAGTGGTGGCGATGGAACGGCGAAACGAATTGTCGTCGTCCACGATCAGGATGCTCTCGATATCGTCACTCATGCACCAGCCTGCGGGAACTTGGCGGGGTATCCCGACTTGGTATCGGCGGAAGCAGTCCGTGACTGAAGGGGATTCGGAACGGATTTAAGTTCTGGCGGCTGGTTTCGATTCTTTCGTCAACCCGTGGCGGCGGATGCCGATAAAGAAATGGTGGGCCGCGCCCTTGCGGGGTTTGGGGCCGATTTGACGGTCACGGGTCGGCGCGCGATGCCCTTGGATACGAATGGTTATGGCAATGAACGCTCAGGAATACGTGGCCAAAGTCAGAAATCTCCCGCCGGTCTCGGAAACCGCTCTCAAGCTGGCGAATCTTCTGCACGAACCGGCCATCAGCAACGACGACGTCGTCCAACTCCTCAAACGCGACAATGTGCTCACCGCAAAAATGTTGCGGGCCTGCAACTCGTCGTACTTCGGACTGGATGAACCGGTGTATTCCGTGGATCAGGCCGTTTTAATCCTCGGCCATCAGCAAACCCTGCACATCGTGTTGACGCTCGCTTTTGGCGGGGCGCTCGTGGTGCCCATGCCGGCCTACGCCGCGGATACGACCGAACTGTGGTCGCACTCGATCGCATCAGCGGGTGCGGCTGAAATCATCGCGCAGGAGGAAACGGGTGTGGAGACGGACGTGACCATCGCGTTCACCGTGGGGTTGCTGCACGACATCGGCAAGTTGGTGCTCGATCAGGCTTTGAACGCCGAGGTCTATGCGCAAATCCAAGAACGGATCGCCGGCGGCGAGACGCGGGCCCGGGCCGAGCGGGCAATCCTGGCAACGGACCACGCGGAGGTCGGCGCCGCACTGCTGCGCAGTTGGCGTTTGCCCAACGTGATTGTGGAGGCGGTGGGCAACCACCATCGTCCCACGATCCATCCCCGACCGGAGCTTTCGGCCATCGCATATCTCGCCAACTGGATGGCGCATGCGGCCGACGCGTCACATGCGGCAGGAGGCCATGGATCCGCGCTGGATGCCTCCGTATCGAATGCCCTCGGCCTTGGCAAAGCCCGACTCGAAGAACTGGTCGCTTCCGTCCGCGAATCCGGCAGTGAAATTGAAGCGCTGGTTGCGGGAGACTGAACGTTGGACCGGTTTCAGGCGCGCAGCGTCAGTTCCGCCCGGCATTGTGGCTTAAACCAGCCCCTCGAGCACGTGCGGCAGGCGTTCTACACTGCGATGCAATGCGGCGTGGGCGATGGTGAGTTCAGATTCGCGCGCCTGGGGAAAGAGCACATTCCAGCCGGATGCCGCGAGACATTGCTCGCGGGAGATTTCCCGGTAATTGCCGCTGAAACCGATGTGTTCGGCCCGCAGGAGCAGGTCCGCGATCTGGACCGACGCGATGATTTGGGAGTAGTCGGTCGCCTGCTCCGGCGTGTGATGATAGCGTGCGCTTTGGACCATCAGGTCGGGAAGATGGTGTCGTTCCAGATACTGCGCGCCCAGTTCGCAATGATCCATGCCCAGCACTTCATTCTCGATTTCCGGCAAATCCCGCGTGCCTTCCGTGGCTTGACGATGGATTTCGCTGAAGTGGTCGGGGAACGACCAGGCCATGACGATCTTGCCTACGTCATGCACGAGGCCGGCGACGTAATCCGATTCGTCATTTGCCACCTGGACGGTGTTCAACACTTCGCGGGTGAGGATGGCTGTGCCGATGGAGTGCTGCCAGAATTCGCGCCACGGAAAGGCGCACTGCTGGGTGAGTCTTTGAAAATCCTCGATGATGGGGGTGACCATCGTGAGCTGCCGGATCTGGCGGATGCCTAGGTAGAAAACCGCCTCTTCGATGCTGTTGACCGGGGTGGAAAGGCCGTAATAAACGGAGTTCACCAGGCGCAGCAGCCGCGCGGTCAGGCTGGGGTCGCGACCGATGATTTCGGAAATCTGACTGGAGTATCGCTGTTCAGCGAGCAACAAACCTTGCAACGCCTTGTTGATGCTGCCCAACGAGGGCAGGGAGGGACAATTCATGAGTTGCGCCTGGATTGATTGGGAATCCAGCCGTCTTACCCTGGCGCTCGCCATAGCCGGTGTCATAAATCTGTCGTCGAGCGAATGTTTGGTTTTTTATCGGACGCTGACGCGAGAACTTGAGCGCGCCCTCGGGATCGTCCGGCGCACCGGCCCTGACGGGCTCGTTCCCGAACCCCGCCGGCCGGACTTTGGCTGAAATTCTTTTTCTCAAGTCAACCCGGCTTCCTGCCGATGTAACCGTGAAGCATTGTTGCTTTGGCCGAGAACCGCGAATGAGTCAGTCGCATGGGCATACGATTGCCGATCAACCTCAAGCTGGCCGGGATGTGGCTCGCCGCCATTTCCGGGTTGGTGTGCGTACGGCTGGCGGCCGCTAGTGAGCCTTATCTCGCCGTGGTTGGCCCCGCGCCGCTCCGCTTCGAGCCGGTGCGATCACCAGCCTGGACCGAACTTCCGGCCGTGCCGCCCCTGATGGCGCCGGTGGCCAAACCAGCCGAGCCACCCGATCTCGGGTCCAGTGCTGTGGTATCGAATCCGCCAGTCAGTTCCGCAACCGCGGTGATGCCAACCGATGAAGCCAACGAAGCCGATGATGCAATGAACGAAACCAATGAAACGATCGTTGCCACGAGCGCAGCGCAGCCAGCCGAAGGTGAGCCACCCACCGCTCCGCGACCCGCGATGAGCGGTGACAGCCAACTTGTCACCCCGCAAATGCTGACGGACTTCTTCAAACCCGTGGTGGGCCGGAGAACCGGCAGGAACTCGGAGGTTTTTGTGCCTGCCGACATTGATTTCAGCCCGCCCGTGCCCGGTCCGTCGCCGTCGAGCCGGGCCACCTACAAATCACCATGATGGTTACTCACACGAGCAGGAAACGAGTTGCCTGGGTTCGATGCGGCCCGGTGCAGGTGTTCATCGGCCTTGTGGCCGCAGCCTTCGTGAGCATGGGGGCCGATGACGCTCCCGCTCCAACAGCCACAACCGGAACGAATGCGACCGTCCCGTTGGTCATGAGCGCCTCACCGCCGGCCTTGCGCGATCAGGCGTCCCCGGTGGTGCCAACGCCCGTGACAACCAACGCTGCGGCTACAAATCTTACCTTCGGGTTGTCGCCGACCAACCAGCCTGAAGCCGGGCGCGCCACCACCGCGCGGATGCGGTTGGAGGAGCCGATCGTGGTGGCGGACCCCAATCCGACCAATTCCGCCGTGCTCAAAGCCATGCTCGATAAACTGACTGCCGCCCGCACACTGCGCCGGCAGCATCTCTCGAAGCAGGCCGCGCCCTTGCTGGTTTCCCTGCTCGACGACGCATCGCCCAATTCCATCAAGCAATCCGCCCTGCTGGAACTAGCCCTGGCGGCCCAGGACGAGAACGATTTGTCAAAGGCCCAGCAGATTTTTGCGCAGTTTCTCAATCGCTGGCCGGATGACCCGCGCGTGCCGGAAATTCTGCTGTCGCAGGGCCGGCTGTTCCGGCAAATGGGACTGAGCAATCTGGCGCTCGCCAAGTTCTACAGCGTGATGACCACCGCGCTCGCGCTCAAAAACGATCAACTGGAATACTACCAGTTGCTGGTGTCCGAGGCACAGAGTGACATTGCCGAAACGCATTACCTCGCCGGCAAATACACGGAAGCGGCGGATTTTTATGCGCGCCTCCTCAAACACGAAAACTCCGGATTGAATCGTCCGTTGACGCAGTTCCGCCTGATGCGTTCGCTGTACAGCGTCGAGCGGTATGATCAGGCGGCCGTGCAGGCACGGGATTTCCTGACGCGTTACCCGGACGCGCCGGAACAGCCGGAAGTGCGATTTCTCCTGGCGCTGTCCCTGAAGCACCTCGGCCGGAACAGTGATTCGTTGCAGGAGGTCCTCACGCTCTTGCGGGAACAAAAGGCCCGGACCCAGGAACAACCGGAAGTCTGGACCTACTGGCAACAACGGACCGGCAACGAGATCGCGAATCAACTTTATCGCGAAGGCGATTACCTCCGCGCGCTGGATGTTTATCTCAACCTCGCCGATCTCGACACGACGCCGGCGTGGAAGGTGCCGGTGGACTATCAGATCGGCCTGACCTACGAACGACTGCTTCAGCCCGAGAACGCCATGCAAACCTACGCCCGCATTCTGTCGCGCGAGCCAGAGGTCGGCACCAACATGACACCCGTTCTGAAGGCCGTTTTCGACATGACCCGCTGGCGAACCAATTTCATCCATTGGCAAAACCGCGCCGAGTCCTTCCAGCATAGCCTCGTGCGACCGGCTGTTCCGGTGGAAAAGCCCGCCGTGCTGGCGGGCTCACCCCCAGCCACTCCGCCCACCCCATGAACCCCGCCCCCCGGCCGGACTCCGAACTCATCCGCGATCTGGGAAACTATCATTCCCTGTGCGAAGCGGCGTTGGAACTGGTCACCCGCGAAAACCAGGTGCTGGCCGGGGCGGGGGAATACCCGGCTTCGGATTTTGACCGGTTGAGAAAGGACTTGCTTCCCCGGCTTGAAACAGCGTTCACTATGCTCCGTGGATGGCGCCAATGTGGCTCGGCGCCGCCCACCGTTGCTTCAGAAGCGAAGTCATTGGTTCAAGCCATACAATGTTTGATGATGCGAATCCTTTTGCTCGACCGGGAAAACCAGCAGGCGCTGCTCCGGCGCGGGCTGGTGCCCGCGAGTCATTTGTCCCTCACGACCGGGCGGCGGCAGGATTTCGTCTCCCGCTTGTATCGGCGACATTCCGTTGCCTGAGAAATCTCCATGCCCATCGAGAAAGTCATCGTCCTTGAGGACGACTTGATCGTCCGCAACAACCTGGAGGCGTTCCTCCGGCGCAAACGCTACGATGTCGCCTCCGTTTCCACGCTGGCCGCGGCGCAAGATTACCTCAATCGGGACAACTTCGATGTGATCTTCCTGGACGTGCGGCTGCCCGACGGCGACGGCACGGACCTGCTCAAGGCGCTCCAGCAGCGTCCGCAACGCCCGCTGGCGATTGTGACGACCGGTTTCGGCACGGTCGAATCGGCGGTCGAATGCATGAAGAACGGCGCATTTGACTACGTCATCAAGCCCTTCTCGACCGAGCAGATTGATGTCATTCTTCGCAAGGCCGAAGAGTTCAACCAACTGATCAAGGTCAACCGTTTCCTCAGCCAGGAAGGCGACGATGGCAGTGTTGAGTTGCTGGGCCAGAGTCCGGCGATGGAGAACCTGCGCCAGTTGATTCGCAAGGTTGCGCGCACGCAGGCCACGGTCTTGATTCAGGGCGAGAGCGGCACCGGCAAGGAACTGGTCGCCCGCGCGTTGTATCGCGAAAGCCCGCGCGCCAACGCGCCGTTCATCCGCGTGAATTGCGCCTCCGTGCCGGAAAACCTCATCGAAAGCGAGTTTTTCGGCCACGAGAAAGGTTCGTTCACCGGCGCGCTCAACAAGCGCGAGGGGCGGTTTGAACTGGCCCACGGCGGCACGATTTTGCTCGACGAAATCAGCGAAATCTCCCCCAACGTCCAGGCCAAGCTGCTACGCGTTTTGCAGGAGCGCGAACTCGAACGCGTGGGCGGCAACCGCACCATCAAGGTGGACGTGCGCGTGATCGCCACCACCAATCGCAACCTCGAGCAGAGCGTCGAGAAAAAGGAATTCCGTCAGGATCTTTTCTTCCGGCTCAACGTCGTTCCCATTCACGTGCCGCCGTTGCGCGACCGCCGCGAGGATGTGCCGGGGTTGGCGGAGGAATTCATGCGCCGGTTCGGCCGCAAGCATGGCATGCCGGTCAAGGGTTTTTCTGACGCCGCGTTGCGCGTTTTGAATGCTCACTCCTGGCCCGGCAACGTGCGCGAATTGCAGAATGTGATCGAGCGCGCGGTGATTCTTTGCGGCGGCAGCGGTTTACTGGAAACCGAGCATCTGGGTTTGAACGCCGTGGGCGGCGCCCCGGCTTCGATTCCGGCCGCCCCCGCCGGGTCGGTTGCGACGGCGGGTGACGCTCCGCCGCCGGCGCTGGCGGACGTTGAAAAAGCGCACATCCTCCAAGTTTTGCAGCACTGCAAGGGCAACCGCACGCACGCCGCCAAGATTCTCCAGGTCAGCATCCGCACCTTGCGCAACAAACTTCACGAATACGGCGTCACACCCTCCAAGACCGAAGTTGAGGAAGGCCACGCGGTTGAGCACTGAACTGCGCCTCCTCCGCGCGGACGACCCGCTCGTTCAATTTCGGTCCGCCAAATCCGCTTTGCCGGAAAAGTCCTGACATCCCGGTGTTGGTGGCCATCCTTGCCTAGCGCCGGGCTTCACGCCGGAAACATTTTCCCACTCGGGCTGCCACGTCACGCTTGAACCCTTGCAAACAGCGGTTTTTTCCCCATGGCACTGGCGTTGCTAAACGCCTCGGAAACTTTTGCATGATTGAGGCCCTGTTCAGTCAGCCAAATTACGTCGTTGCCAAAAAGGCGCTTGATGCCGCTGTGCTTCGGCACGAGGCCATCGCCAGCAACCTGGCCAATCTCGAAACGCCCGGCTACCGGCGGCTGGACGTTTCCCCGGCTTTCCAGAAGGAATTGCAGCGCGCGTGCGCCAGCCGCAATGCGGGAGAAATTGCCGCGCTCAAGCCTTCCATCGAAACCGACCCGACCGCCGTCCCGAACAGCCGCGACGGCAACACGGTGAGCCTCGAGAACGAGTTGATGCAGATGAATCAGAACACGCTGAATCACGCGCTCGAAACGCAGCTCCTCAGCAACGCGCTGCTCCGCCTCAAGCTCGCCATCACCGGCAAATCCGCCTGACGACCATGATCAACATTCTTTCCGGCATTCAAAACACCACCGCCGCGCTCGACGCCGAACGCACGCGGCTGGATGTCATTTCCGAAAACATCGCCAACGCCCACACCACCCGCGGCCCGGACGGCAAACCGTATCAACGGCAGTTGGTCGTGTTCGAAACCGCCCTGCAACAGGCCGTGGGGTCGGGCGAAAGCTCGCCAACTCCCACCCTGCGCGTCGCCCGGATTGACAAGGATTCACGTCCGCCCGTGATGATTCATCAGCCGGGCCATCCCCATGCCGACAGCAACGGCATGGTGGCGATGCCCAACGTCAACGTGCATGAGGAAATGGCGGACATGATCGCCGCCTCGCGCGCCTTCGAGGCCAATCTGGCCGTGGTCAAAAATGCCCGCACCATGGCGCTGCAAACCCTCGCCATCGGCAAACGCTGAGCCTTAACCCGAATCTGCCATGTCTCCCATCTCCGCCATTCCGCCCGCCATAACGGTTTACGGCGCCGGACCGGTCGAAACGACGCGCCTGCACACGCCGGACATGCCGGGGCCGATACCGATCGGACAGCCGGGATTGGCCGCGCCGGTCCAGCCGGCGGGCGATTCGTTTGCCACGATGCTGGGCCGGTTTGTGCAGGACGTGAACGCGAAACAGATCGCCGCGAGCGACTCGGTCAACGCGTTGCAAAGTGGTCAACCGGTGCCGCTGCACCAGGCGATGATTGCCATGGAGGAAGCGAGCGTTTCATTTCAACTCATGGTCGAGGTGCGGAACAAGCTGCTCGAATCGTATCAGGAACTGATGCGGATGCAGATCTAGGATCGTTGAATGAATCAAAACCTTGCCAAGCTCGGCGCTCAATTGCGCGACATCTGGAAGCAACTGGGCACCAGTCAGCGCATCAGCGTTGCCGCCGCGACGTTCGTGCTCGTGGGCGGATTGGTGGGCATCGCGTTGTGGTCGTCGCGTGGCGATTACGGCCTGCTTTATGGCCGGCTTTCCGACAGCGAGGCGGCCAAGGTCATCGCCGCGCTGGATGATGCCAAGGTGCCGTACAAGGTCGGCTCGGGCGGGAGTGCGATCCTCGTTCCGCAGGACAAGGTTCACGTTATGCGGATGCAACTCGCGGGGCGCGGCATTCCGCGAGGGGATGGTGTGGGGTTCGAGATTTTTGACAAACCGAACTTCGGCATCTCGGATTTCGTCCAGCGCGCCAACTACCTCCGTGCCGTGCAGGGGGAGTTGGGCCGCACGATTTCCCAGATTGACGAGATCGAATCCGCGCGGGTGATGATCGTGTTGCCGGAGAACCGGTTGTTGCTGGACAAGGACAAGTATCCGACGGCTTCGGTGTTCGTCCGGGTGCGCGGGAATTCGCAGTTGCAGCCGCAATCCATCAATTCCATCCGCTTCCTCGTCGCCAATTCCGTGGAAGGTTTGAAGCCCAACCACGTCACCGTGGTGGACAATCTCGGCAACGTGCTCTCGGAAAACAGCGACAACGATTCATTGAGCGGCCTGACGAGCACGCAACTGGCCGCCCGCCGCAACCTCGAACAATACCTGGCGAAGAAAGCGCAGGACATGCTGGAGAAGGTCCTTGGCCCCGAGCAGGCCGTCGTGCGCGTTTCCGCCGAGATCAATTACGACACCATCACCCGCGTCGAGGAGAAGTTCGACCCGGACGGCCAGGTCATCCGCAGCCAGACCAAGAACGACGAGAACAATGATTCCACCACCACCACGCCCACGGCCCCGGTGGGCATCTCGGCCAACACGGCGGCCCCGACCAACACCACGCCCGTCGCCGCCACACCGGTGAGCAACACCAAAAATCGCAAGATGACCTCCACGGTCGAATACGACAACGCCCGGATCACCAGCAACGTGTTGCAGGCCGCCGGCGGTATCAAACGCCTGAGCGCTTCGGTGACCATCGCCGCGAAAATCGAGGGCACGGGCGCCGACCGCAAGGTCGTGAGCCGTTCGACCGAGGAATTGGAAAAGCTGCGCCGCATCGTGATGAGTGCCGTCGGCATTCAAGACGGCGCGACCAACGAACGCGGCGACATGATCGCGCTGGAGGAATTGCCGTTCAACGACCAGTTCGTCACCGAAATCAACCGGCAGTTGGACCAGCAGCAAAAGCATGAGTTTTGGTGGAATCTGGCGCGCCTGTTGGCCTTCCCGGCGCTGGGTTTGCTTGCGCTGGCCATGCTACTGCGGATGTTCAAGCGCACGCCCGTACAGGAAATTCCCATCGGCGTGCCCGTGGGCCGGCTGCTCGGCGCGCGCAACGGCAACGGCAAACTCCACACCAACGGCAACGGCCACGGCTACGCGAGCCCGGAGTGGTCCACCGAAGCCGAACCGGGCGTCGTCACGGTCGAGGTCCTCAATCGGCTCATCAAGGAGAACCCATCGAATATGACGCAGGCCATCCGCGATTGGATGAACCGGGGGCGATCGGCGGAACACTGAAGTGGACATGAATACGTTTCTCGAATCACGAAGTCGTAGCGCAGATTTCCAAATCTGCTGTGACGCGGGTTTCCAAACCCGCAAACTGCACGCCTTCGAGCGCCCGGCCGATTTGGAAATCGGCGATACAGCAGGTTTGGAAACCTGCGCTACGCAACCTCTGGCCTGATTCATGTCCACCACCCTTACCGCCCCACCCGAAGCCGCGAATGGCACCGAACCCGGCGCGCTGACCAAGACGCAAAAACTGGCCGCGTTGCTGGTGATGCTGGGCCCGGACAGTGCCGCGCAAATCCTGAAAAATTTTCAACCCCGGGAAATCGAGGCGATTTCGCGCGAAATGGCGCGATTCAATCTCATCAGTCGCGAACAGCAAGTGGACATTCTGACCGAGTTTTCGGACGTGGCCCTGGCCGCCAGCACCGGTGTTCCCGCCGGTGTCGAGGTCGCGCGGGTCACGCTCGAAAAGGCGGTCGGTACATTCAAGGCCAGCGACGTCATGGGTCGCGCTTTTCCCTCGCGCGGGCCCGTGGGGGCGATGCAAGCCATCGCGGACATGGACCCGCGGCACATTTTTAATCTGATCCGGGACGAACAGCCGCAGGCGGTGGCGTTTGTCGTGAGCCATCTCACGCCGGAAAAAGCCGCGCAGGTCATGGGGCTGCTCCGGGCCGAGCAGCGCGACCAGGTCATCGAGCGGCTCGCCCTGCTGGTGCCCACGCCGGTCGAAGTGACGGAGCGAGTGGTCGAAGTGCTCAACGCCAAGCTCGGCGTAAAGCAGACGCGCGCCCTCACCCAGACGGGCGGTGTCACCACGGCGGCGGACATCTTGAACGCCATGGACAAGACGGTGAGCCGCACGGTGCTCACAAACATCGAACAGCGCAATGCCGACCTGAGCCAGGCGATCCGCAAGAAAATGTTCACCTTCGAAGATCTCGTGCAGCTCGATCCGCCGTCCATCCAGCGCATCCTGCGTGAAACCGACATGCGCGACCTCACCCTCGCGCTCAAGAAGGCCAGCGAGCCGCTCAAGAAACTCATGCTCTCGAACATCTCCCGCCGCGCCGCCGAATCCGTGCAGGAGGAAATGGCCTTCCTCGGCAACGTCAAGCTGCGCGACGTCGAGGCGGCGCAGTTCCGGATCATTGATGCCGTGCGCAAGCTCGAAGCCGAGGGGGAATTGGAATTGAACCCGCAGAACAGCCAGGAAAATGAAATGGTCTGACACCATCCCGTTCAGCCGCGCGTTGCGCGATGTGCTCCTCCTCAAGCAGGCGCCGTCGCAGGACTGGCACGCGCTGCTGCGCGAGCGCGAGCAGGCGGCGTACGAACGCGGCCGGCAGGACGGCGAGAAATCCCTGCGCGAGCAACTGCTCCAGCAGCGGACGGAAATGGTCCAACTGCAACAGGGCGTCGTCGAGGCGCTCCGCAACGCCGCGCCGCAGGTGGTCCAGCAATCCGAAATTGCCATGATCCAGCTCGCGCTGGAAGCCGCGCAACGCATTGTCGCGGGCGTGCCCATCAGCCTGGAGCTGGTCGAGGCCGTTGTCCGCGAAACCCTGCGCCAGGCTGAGGACAGCACCGAGGTGACGGTCCAGTTGCATCCCGACGACCTGGAACTCTTGCGCAAACATGATTCGCCCGTCTTGAAGGGATCGCCGGGCGGCGGTGTGTTGCGCTTCGTGAGTTCATCCGAGGTCACCCGCGGCAGTTGCCTGGTGCAAACACGTTTCGGGCTGATTGACGCGCGCCGCGAGACGAAGCTGGAACAAATTCGCGAATCGCTGGCCGCATGAATGCCACCCGTGCCTGTCCCGCCAACCGTCTGCAACACGCACTGCAACGCGTGCGCTCCGTGCGCGTCACCGAGACGTGCGGACGCGTCGTGCAACTCATCGGGCTGGTCATCGAATCGGAAGGCCCGGCGGCGGCGGTGGGGGAAGTGTGCCGCATCGAGTCGGCGCGGCACGACGGTTGCACGCTCGCGGAAGTCGTCGGCTTTCGGAATCATCATTTGCTGCTCATGCCGCTCGGGGAGATTCACGGCATTCACCCCGGCTGCGAGGTCATTGCCACCGGCCGGCCTTTGCGCGTCGCGGTGGGCAGCTCGGTCAAGGGCCGGGTCATTGACGGATTGGGCAATCCGATTGACGACCTCGGCCCGGTGGTGGCCGAGCACACCGTCGGGTTGAACCTGCTGCCGCCGCATCCGCTCAAACGCCAGCGCATCCATTCGGTGTTTCAAACCGGCATCAAGTCCATTGACAGCTTCACGCCGTGCGGACGCGGGCAGCGGCTGGGCATCTTTGCCGGCAGCGGCGTGGGCAAATCCACCCTGCTCGGCATGATGGCGTCCCAGGCCGAGGCGGACGTGAATGTGATTGCGCTCATCGGCGAACGCGGACGCGAAGTGCGCGAATTCCTCGAACGCGATCTCGATGCAAAGGGCCGGCGCAAATCCGTCGTGGTCGTGGCCACGTCCAACGAACCCGCTTTGAACCGCGTCAAGGGTGCGTTTCTGGCCATGGCCATCGCGGAATATTTTCGTGACGCCGGGCAGAACGTGTTGCTGATGATGGACTCGGTGACGCGCTTTGCGATGGCGCAGCGCGAAATTGGCCTGGCGGTCGGCGAGCCGCCCACGACGCGCGGGTACACGCCGTCGGTCTTCTCGCTTTTGCCGCAATTGCTCGAACGCGCCGGCACCGGCGAGGCGGGCTCGATCACCGGGCTGTTCACCGTGCTTGTGGAGGCGGATGACATGAACGATCCCATCGCGGACGCGGTGCGTTCGATTCTCGACGGACACATCGTGCTGACGCGCGAGCTGGCCACGCAGAATCATTATCCGGCCGTGGACGTGCTCGAAAGCGTGAGCCGGCTCAATCGCGACCTGCTGCAATCCGAGCAACTCCTCCTCACCGCCGCCGCGCGCGAGCACCTGGCGATCTACCGGAAGAACCAGGATTTAATCAACATCGGCGCATATCCGGCGGGCAGCAACGCGGCCATTGACCAGGCCATCGCGCTGCACGAGCCGTTGAACCGTTTCCTGCGCCAGAACATGACCGAAGGCTTCAACATCACGGAGACCTGGGCGCGGCTGGCCCAGGCGCTGGCGCTCAAGCCAACCCCCAAACCTGTTTCAGCCAATAACCAACGCCCAACATGAAAAAATTCCGCTTCTCACTGCAACCCTTGCGCGTGCTACGCGAGCAAAAAGAACAGGCCGCACAGAAACGCTATGCCGACGCCTTGCGCACCTGCGAAGCCGCCGCCGCCGGAGTGCGCGCGGCGAGCGAAGAGTTGAACACCTGCTGGACGGCCTTGAACCGCGAGCTTTTATCGGGCGTCAGCGGTCTCCAGCTCCTGCGCACGCGCGCCTGGTGCAACGTCCTGGAACTTCGTCTCAAGGACCGGGCCCACGTGCTGGAAGAGGCGCGGCTGGGGGTGGACGCCGTGTGGAAGGAAATGCTGCGGGCCACGCGCGACCGCGAAACCCTGGACCGATTTCATCACAAGAGCCGCCGCGCCTATGACCGCGAGGCGCAGCGCGGGGAACAACGACAACTCGATGAGCTAGCCGTTCAACTCGCGGCCACGGCCACGCCGCTGCGCGCCCTGCCGGGCGCGAGAATGGAGCAAACATGATCCGCGTTCTGCAATCACCCGCTGCCGCCGCCGTGATCGGCACGTTGCTGTATCTGGGCACCACGGCAGCCTGGTTGAGCCCTGCGAAATTCGCCGGCGCCCGCAAGGATGCGGAGGCCAAATTCTCGCCCGACAACAGCCCCTCGTGGCGATTCCGCAACCCGGAATTCGAACAATGGCTCGCGGAGCTGAAACACGAAAAGGAAGCGCTCGCCCTCCGCGAACAGGAGTTGCGCGAGCTGCAAACGCGGCTGGAAGCCGAGCGCGCGGAAATTCTGAGCGTGACCCAGGCCGTCCAGCGGTTGGAAGCCGAATTCGACAAGAATGTGGTTCGCTTCAAGGCGCAGGAAATCGAGAACGTCAAGCGCCAGGTGAAGATCGTTTCCGAAATGTCACCCGAGGGGGCCGCCGCCATGCTCAACGAAATGCCCGACGACCAGATCATCCGGATTATTTTCCTGATGAAGGCCGACGTGTCGGGCGGCATCCTTGACGCGCTCAGCAAGATGGGCAAGACGGAAGCGGCCCGGGCCGCCACGCTCGCGGACCTGCTGCGCCGCGCTTTGCCTGACAACACGCCGTCGAAACGAAGCTGAAGCCCATGGCGCTGCTCGAAACCATGTTGCCGGCGGCGAGCGCAGCGCCCGCGGCGGACGGGGGACAGCCTTTCCCGCACGTACCGCAGGCGCCGCAGGCGGAATCCAATGATCACTTTCACACCGTGATGCAGCGCGCGTTGAACGGGGGACGCCAGAAGTCAGGTGCGGAGGAAAGCGCCCCCACTTCCGAAGCCGGGAGGATTCAAGCCGAGTGCAATCAGCAGGACGAATCGGACGCCGCCGCGAAAAGCGGCCGCATCGCGCGGTTTCACCGACATTGCCAACCGGTTGCCAGCCTCGAGAAAGCACCGATGGATGGGCCTGAAAGTGCTGCACAATCGGCCGAAACGAGCGACACCCCGATTGAGGATGCATCTACGGATGCGCCGCTTGGCGACGATGCCTGCCAGGCGGCTGGCATGATTGTGATTCAACCGTTCACTCCGCTCGTGTCGCCACAATTGGTGCTGCCAACGGTCGTGACGGTCGAAGCCAGCCCCGGTTTGGACGTTGGCGCACTCAGACCAAAGTCCACGCCGGAGAACATCGTCGTCGTTCCGGCAGCGGTTGCTGCTGCGGATGAAGCTGCCGAGGCTGCCGCCGATTCGGCGAAAACACCGCAGCCTCCCTCGACGCCCCGGTCTCTGCATGAAGCAACCATTTTTGGAGCTCCCGCAATCTCACCGCCCAATGCGAATCCAATTACCGCGAGGCCCGCTGCTGGAGAAAACGAAGCGCAATTGAATGGTTTGTTACCAGCCGAGGATGAAGCTGAACTCGACGCGACGGGGCAGGGGAACTTGTCACGCGTTGAACCCCAAGACCCTCATGGCATATCCGCTGCTAAAATGGATATCGCGATGAAAAACGCGGATAAAATGAAAGAAACTGCCGGGCGGACCGAGCAAGAATTGCCGGCGCCTGCAACGTTTGCCGCTCGTGAGTTGCTGCCCCGCCCACCGGGCAGCGCACGAGCTGTTTCTCCGCGCAATGAAAGTCCGGTTGATGCAACTGCCATCGCTCTCCACCCCGACGCCAGGCCGGTGGAATTCGTTGCAACGAATTCCACCGGTGCTGCGTTGGTGACGCCGGCCGTGGATTTGCGGGTGCGTAGTTTGGAGCGCACGCACGACCTGGTGACGATGCATGCCATGCAGTTGCGAGACAGCGGCAGTGATCAGTTGCGCGTGGTGATCAAGCCGGGTGCCGGCGCGCAATTGTCGCTGGAATTGCGCACCCACGAGGGCGGCATCGAGGTGCAAGCCCAATTGCAGCGGGGCGATCCCGAATATTTCCAGCAGCATTGGCCGGAATTGCAGCAACGCTTGGAAGCGCGCGGGGTGCGGCTCGCGCCGTTGAACACCGGCACACATTTTTCCAGCGGCGACCATCACTCTCACCAGCAACACAGCCAGTCGGCCGAGGCGGAGGCCTTTGCGGCCGGGGCGTTCGCGGAATTCGCGCTGGCGGGCTCGATGACCGAGTCGCCGAATCGGTCGTCCGCACGAATTCGCCCGCACCGTGGCTGGCAATCCTGGGCTTGATTTATGTCAGTGAACGCAACCAGTTATATCAACAGCGGCCTGCTAACCGATTCGGATGGCTCCTCGCGTGTGCCGGCGAAGATTTTGACCCAGGATGACTTCCTGAAATTGCTCGTCACGCAGATGACATCGCAGGACCCGCTGAATCCCAAGACGGACACGGATATGGCGGCGCAAATGGCGCAGTTCTCCGCTCTCGAACAATCGAGCGGCATGGCTTCCAGCCTGAGCTCGCTACTGGCACAACAACAGATTTTGCAGGCGAACGGGCTGCTCGGCCGGACGGTCGAGCTTCAGTTGGATTCACAAACCAGCCTGCTTGGCACGGTGGACGCCGTGCAAATCGAGTCCGGCACGCCGAAAGTCGTGGTAAATGGTGTTTCATACGATCTGAGCCAGGTGCGAACGATAACCCCGGCGGCGGCACCCGCCACCTAACCCCAACCCAAAGGAGATTCCATGTTGCGCACAATACCGACCGGCCAGGTGAGAATGTTTCAGTCCGACCCGAAGCTGACAGAGATTCGGAACAACATGGCCCGGGCCATGATCGGCCGGATCGTGCTCTTGTCTGCCGGCGCATGCCGTACCGCGCACGGCCTGGTGACCGCGGTCATTGCGGATTCGGGAATTCCGAAGCTCGTAGTGGGCGGGGCGAAGTATGATTTGAACCAGGTGCTCACCGTCACGCCCGCCGCGCTGGGTTGTTAACCAAAGATAGAACCACAAGACTTATGTTGAGATCACTCAATTCCGGCGTCAGCGCCATGCAGCAGTTTCAGCAACGCATGGACGTGATCGGGAACAATATCGCCAACGTCAACACCACGGGCTTCAAAGGCGCCCGCGTGGATTTTGAAGATGCCTTGAGCCAGACCCTGGGCGGCGGCGCGGGCGGCATCCCGATGCAGGTCGGCACCGGCGTCGGCACCAGCGCCATCACCAATCAATTCATCCAGGGCGCCATCAGCCAGACGGGCAAGGCGACGGACATGGCGGTGTCGGGCGACGGATTTTTCGTCGTGCGCGACGTCGTGAACGATTCGGAATACGCCACGCGCGACGGCGCGTTTCATCTCGATACCAGCGGCTATCTGGTCAATGGCAGCGGGATGCGGGTGCAGGGTTTCTCCGACGCGGGCCTGACCACGCGGGGCGACCTGCAGATTGACAACACCGGCGCGCCGGGCGGGTCCACTTCGGCGGTCAAATCGTTCACCGTGGATTCGTCAGGGCTGGTGAGTGTGATGCTGGAGGATGGCACGACGTTCACGCGGGGGCAGGTGCTGTTGCAAAAGTTTCAAAGCCCGCAGGCGTTGACGAAGGAGGGCGGCAATCTTTATTCGGGACTGGCGAATGCGGGCCCGTTGAGTCAACCCGATGTCCCCGGCTCCAACGGCATGGGCGTGTTGATCACCGGCGCGCTGGAAATGTCAAACGTGGACCTCGCCAATGAATTTTCATCGCTCATCACCACGCAACGGGCCTTTCAGGCCAGTGCGCGCGTCATTACGACCAGCGATGAAATCCTCCAGGAACTCGTCAACCTGAAACGCTAAACCACCATGGCCACCGATCGCACCAATTCCACTCCGGGCGGAGAAGAAGCCGCGGCGCCCGCACCCGCAACCCCCGCCCCGGGCGGTTTCAAAGCCTGGCTGCCGTTGGTCATCGCGATTTTGCTCATGCCGGCCCTGGCGTTTGCAATGACGCAGTTCATCTTGCTGCCCCGCCTGCAAAAGGGGTTGGGCATCACGCCGGCCGTCAGCGAAGCCAGCGGTTCAACCGACAAGGAACATTCCGACGGCAAACGCGTTTCGGTGACGATGAACAAGTTGCTGGTCAACGTCGCCGGCACCATGGGCGCGCGTTACCTCCTGGTCAGTGTCTCGGTCGTCAGTTCCGACGCGAAGTTCAAGGAAAAAATGGAGGCGCACGATCCTGAGCTTCGCGACATGGCGATGGGCACGCTTGCCACCAAGACGTTGGCCGACCTCGAAAAGCCCGGGGCGCGCAATCTCATCCGCACCGAATTGATTTCCGGTTTCAACAACATCCTGGGCGAGGCGATGGTGCAGGAAATCTACCTCACCGAGTTTGCGATCCAGTAGCCGCCATGAGCGCACCCACCTCTCCGATCCAGTCGGGCGACGCACCTGCGGGCGCGGCGGAAGATGTGTATGTGCTGACGGCCAGGGGCGATCGCGAACGCAGGAACGCCAACGCGATTCGCGGGCATGATTTCAGGCAGTCCGGCTTTCTCGCCCCGAGTGAACTGCGCCGTATCCGCCAGCGCCAGGAGCAGTTTGTCCGCTCGCTGGCGGCCCGGCTGGCGATTTTCCTGCGGCTGGAGTTCACGGTCCAGCTTTCCAAGGTCCAGATCGTCGGCTACCAAAAGTTCACCGAGCGTCTTCCCAATCCCACGCACATCACTTTGTTCAAAACCGACCCGCTGAAGGGCGTGGGTTTGCTCGTCATTCCCCCGCGGCTGGGCCTGACGCTCGTGGATCGCCTGCTGGGCGGTCCGGGCCAGATGCCGGAACAGGACCACGAACTGACCGAGATCGAAATTGCCCTCATTGACCAGGCTGCCACCCTGTTGCTCAACGAATGGTGCACGCACTGGCCCGAACTGCGCGAGTTGCGTCCAGCGTTGCTCGGGCACGAAAACAACAGCCGCTACCTGCAAACGGCGACCCCGGATACGGCAATGATGGTCCTGACGATGGAAGCCGGCGTTGCCGAGAAGCTGGAGCAAATCCAGTTGGTTTTCCCGTACGCCACCATCGAGCCGCTGGTGCGGCTGCTCGCGCCCGCGCTGCCCGGCACCGACGCCGCGCCCGCGCGCAGCGCCCGGTTGCAGTGGAACACGGAATTCGACGACGTCACCGTGCCGGTCAGCGCCGAATGGAGCGGTTTGAAATTGTCGGCCGGCGACATCACCCGCCTCAAACCCGGCGACGTGGTGATGCTCGACCCGGCGTGCGCGGCGCAAGTGCAGCTTCGGCTCAGTCAAGTGCCCAAGTTTTCGGGCCGGCCCGGCACGTCCGGCGGCAAATGGGCCGTGCAACTCATCAGTGCCCTCGCGGATTGACTTTTTTACATGAACGCCATTGCTGAAAATCCTGCCAATCTAAATCTCGTGCTCGACGTGCCGGTCAGCCTGACGATTGAACTCGGCGGCGCGCGGTTGCCCATGCGGGAAGTGCTCCAACTCAATGTTGGCTCCGTCGTGCAACTGGACAAACCCGCCGATGCGCCGGTGGAATTGAGCGTGAACGGCAAGCTCATCGCGCGGGGCGAAGTCGTGGTGATCGAAGACCGCTTTGGCGTGAAAATCACCGAGGTCATTGGTCTCGCCTCGGCCGCCTGACGCGAATTGCCAATGCGCCAATCCCATGAACCCCCGCCTGCCAACATTGCGTCAACCCGGCGTTCCCTTTCAGACCATCGCGCGCTTTGTCGCGGTGGCGGCGGGCCTTCTCTCCGTCCTCGCGTGTCCGGCGGAAACGACCAACGCGGCGGCGATCACCCTGTCGAGTCCATCCCTTCCTGACACCGGCGTTTCCTTCATTCGCGTCATGGGCGCGCTGGCGCTGGTCATTGGCGTATTTCTCGGCGGCGTCTGGCTGTTCCGCAACTGGCAGCGGCTGACCCTTCAACGCGGCCGCGAGCCGAAGTTGAACGTCGTCGAGGTCCGCTCGCTGGGCGGCCGGCACGCGCTTTACGTCGTCGGCTACGAACAGGAGCGCTTTCTCCTCGCCGCCTCGCCGGCGGGCGTGAACCTGCTCACCCATCTGCCGCCCACGGAAATGGCCGGCGAAGTCCCCTCAATTAAAAGCGCTCCGCCGTCGCCGTCGTTTGCCCAGGCGCTGGCGAGTGTGCTCAAAGGCAAATGAAACCGGTCCTGAACCACCGCTCGCGGAGCGCGGGCGAAACACCCGCCGCCGCATTCGTGGAAAACTCGGCGCGCCGCGGCCGGGTCGGCGACCGCCGGGCTCCGTTGACGCGATGGTTGATGCTCGCGCTCTTGTTTTTGGGCCTCGGCGCATTCACGGCTTCGGCCCAGACCAATTTCAGCACCGGCTTCGGCCCGGTACAGATCACGCTCGGCGGGCAGAATGGCGCGCCGGACGTGGACTCGAGCATCAAGGTGCTTTTCTTCATCACGCTGCTCACGTTGGCGCCCGCGATCCTATTGTTGATGACCTGTTTCACCCGCGTCGTCATCGTTCTTTCCTTCGTTCGCACGGCCCTGCAACTCCAGGGCACACCAGCCAACCAGATCATCGTCGGTTTGTCGCTCTTCATCACCTACTTCGTCATGGCGCCAGTCTGGAACAACATCAATCGCGAAGCCCTCGCGCCGTATCAGGCGCGCCAGATTTCCGGCCAGCAGGCGCTGGATAACGCCTCGGGCCAGATCCGGGCGTTCATGCTCAAACAAACGCGGCCCAAGGACGTGGAGCTGTTCGTGGCCATGGCCAAGTTGCAGCCCACCGCGCCGGAGCAACTGCCGCTGCGCGTCGTCGTGCCCGCGTTCATCATTAGCGAGCTGCGCACGGCGTTTCAAATGGGCTTCCTGATCTTCGTGCCGTTCATCCTCATTGATCTCGTCGTGGCCACGGTGCTGATGAGCATGGGCATGATGATGATGCCGCCGATGACGATTTCATTGCCCCTGAAACTGCTGTTGTTCGTGCTGGTGGATGGCTGGGCGTTGGTCGTGCAATCGCTGGTGCGCAGCTTTGGAATGTAGCCATGAACCCTGAATTCGCGATTGAGCTGTTGAAAAACATGATCTACCAGGCGCTGACCATCGCCGCGCCCATCCTGGTGGCAGCCATGGTCGTCGGCCTGGCCATCAGCCTGTTCCAGGCGGTGACGACGATTCACGAGCAAACGCTCACGTTCGTGCCCAAGGCGCTCGCCGTGGTCGGCATTTTGTTGCTGTTGATGCCGTGGATCGTGCGATCGCTGATCCAGTTCACGACGGCGGTGATTCAAAAAATGCCGCAGATGGTGCAATGAGGGTGTCCGGTGTCAGGCCTGGATCCTGAACCGTGATCCGAAATGGAACTCAACTACTACAACTGGCTGCTGATCTTCCTGCGCGTGGGGGCGTTCCTGTTCGTGCTGCCGTTTTTCTCGGCGGCGAACTTTCCCGCGGCGATGCGCGTGGCGCTGGCCGTGCTGGTGGCGTTGCTGTTGTCGCCACTGCTGCCGCCGTTCGCGCTGGGCCAGCGACCGCTCTTCTCGCTGTTCGGCATCATGATCCAGGAGGTGAGCATCGGCCTGCTGCTGGGCTTCGTTTCCCGCATGGTGTTTTACGCCGTGGACCTGGCCGGCAACATCATCGGCACGGAAATGGGGCTGAACCTGGCCTCCGTGTTCAATCCCCTGACGCGCCTCACCGAGCAAACCCCGGGCATGATTTTGTTTTTCCTAGCCGCCGTCGTGATGCTGACACTGGATCTGCATCACTGGATCCTGATCGGCTTCGAACGCACTTACTTGCTCTTGCCCATGGGCAGCGCGCATCTGAGCAGCGCGTTGTTCGAGGCCGTCGTCAACCACACCAGCCGCATTTTCGTGGTCGCGATGCAAATCTCGGCGCCGGTCATCGCCGTTTCGTTTGTCATCATGCTGGTGTTCGCGTTGCTGGGCCGCGCGGTGCCGCAAATGAACGTGTTCGTCGAAAGCTTCTCGTTCCGGATCGTCGGCGGGCTCATTGTCTTCGGTTTCACGCTGCAACTGACTGCCCAGCATGTGCTCAACTATCTGCACCGCCTGCCTGACGATCTGCTGCGTGTGGCGCAAACGATGAGCGGAGGCAACCCATGAACGCGCGCGCCGGCCAACCACCGGCGCCGCACCACCGGCCATGAGCGAACCTCGCGGCGAAAAAACCGAGCAACCCACGCCCCGCAAGCTGGAAGAAGCCCTCAAGCAGGGGCAGATCGCGCGCAGCCCGGAGGTGCAGACGGTCTTTGTCCTGATGGGCGGATTGGGGGCGCTGGCTCTTACCGGTCAGGAGGTCTGGCAACATCTCGTCGGCACGACGGTGATCACGCTCGGTCATTTGCATGACACGCCGTTGAGCGCGGGTTCGCTGCAAGGCTACGGCATCACCGGCACGTTGCTGCTCCTGAAGTGTGCGGGGCCGGTCGTGCTGGCCACGGCGATGGCGGGGTTGCTCGCCGGCGCCATCCAGAACCGCTTCAACACGGCCTCCGAGGCCCTCGAGCCCAAATGGGAGCGGCTCAACCCGGTCGAAGGTTTCAAGCGCCTCTTTTCAGTGCGCACACTTGCGCCCACGGCCATTTCCTTCGCCAAACTCGTGTTCATCATCGCGCTGACCTATTCGGAAGTGCGCAGCGTTTTGAGCGATCCCATTTTCACAACCTCCGTCAGCGTGGCGCGCGTGGCGTCGTTCCTCGCCGAAACCAGCCTGCGGATCTTCTTCCGCGTGGGACTGGCGCTCCTGGTCATCGCCGTGGTGGATTACACCTACCAATGGTGGCGGACGCATCGCGACCTGATGATGACGAAGGAGGAGTTGAAGGAGGAAATGAAGAACGCGGAAGGGAATCCGAAAATCAAAGCCGCGCGCCGCCGCCGCCGCGCCGTCAGCAAGGCCAAGGCATTGGCCGAAGTGCCGAAAGCCGACGTGGTGGTGACCAACCCGACGCATATCGCCGTCGCGCTGCGGTATGACCGCAAAACGATGCGGGCGCCCAAGGTGGTGGCGAAGGGCATCCGATTGAACGCGCAACGCATCCGGGAGATCGCCAGCCAACACCAGGTGCCGTTGATGGAAAACAAGCCCCTGGCGCGGATGCTGTTCAAGTATGGGCGCGTGGGTGGCGAAGTTCCTGCTCAACTCTACGCGGCGGTGGCCGAGGTCCTCGCGTGGGTCTATCGGATCAACCGCTACCGATATTTCGCGGAAGAGAATTCCGCATAAAACCGACTCATGGCCGCACTGACCAACAGAATGCGACAACTGCTGCGCTACGGCGATTTGTGGCTGGTCGTGGCGTTGTTCGGCACGATTCTGCTGCTGATCCTGCCTGTTGCGCCCGTGATGCTCGACCTGTTGCTGACGTTGAGCATCGCGATGTCGCTGCTCACCCTGCTGGTCATTCTTTACCTCCGGCAGCCGGCAGAGTTTACCGGCTTTCCCACGCTGCTGCTGTTCATCACGCTCTACCGCCTGGCGCTCAACGTGGCTTCGACGCGCCTGATTCTCCTCGATGGTTATGCCGGGCATATCATCGAGGCATTCGGAAATTTCTGCGTGCGCGGCAACTATGTCGTCGGCCTGGTCGTGTTCTTCATTCTCGTG
This sequence comes from uncultured Bifidobacteriaceae bacterium, assembly GCA_964458575.1. Classification (GTDB taxonomy): domain Bacteria; phylum Verrucomicrobiota; class Verrucomicrobiia; order Limisphaerales; family JADLHS01; genus CAYWMD01. Next base: position 158,046 of record CAYWMD010000002.1, read on the forward strand.
CTGATCAACTTCATCGTCATCACCAAGGGCGCGGGCCGCATCGCGGAAGTGGCGGCGCGTTTCACCTTGGACGCGTTGCCCGGCAAACAAATGGCTATTGACGCCGAACTCAATGCCGGGTTGATCAACGAATCCGAAGCCCGCGCCCGCCGTCGCGCTGTCGAGGAGGAAGCCGATTTCTACGGCGCGATGGACGGCGCGAGCAAGTTCGTCCGGGGCGATGCCATCGCCGCCATCCTGATCACGGCCATCAACGTCATCGGCGGATTCGCCATCGGCATCGCGCAGAAGGGCATGACGATGACCGAGGCCTTGCAGCGGTTTACGATCCTGTCCATCGGGGACGGATTGGTTTCACAAATCCCGGCGCTCATCACATCCACCGCGGCGGGTATTCTCATCACGCGGGCGACGGCGAAGAACAGCCTGGGTCACGAACTCGGGCGGCAACTGCTGTTTTATCCCCGCGCCCTCACGATCCTGGCGGCGATGCTCGGGGTGATGGCGCTGGTGCCCGGACTGCCCACGCTGCCGTTCCTGACGCTGGCGGTCATCACCGGTCTGCTGTCCTACTCGATGCACCGCCACGGCCTGCCCGAAGGAATGGCCGCGACCCCCGGCGCGCACGGCAAAGCCGACGCTGCCAAACCCGCCGCCGCGGGCGCCACCACGCCCGGCGAAGCGCGCGCCACCGACAAACTGGAAAATCTCCTCACGCTCGACACCCTGCAAATCGAACTGGGCTACGGCCTCGTCTCGCTCGCCGACACGCGCAAGGGCGGCGACCTGCTCGAACGCGTCACGGGGGTGCGGCGGAATTTCGCGCAGGACATGGGTGTGTTGATTCCGCCCATCCGTTTGCGCGACAATCTGCAGTTGAGCACGAACGAGTATCGCTTCCTGCTCAAGGGCAATCCGATTGCCAGCGGCCAGCTCATGCCCGGCCACTGGCTTGCGATGAACGCCACGAACAGCAAGGCGACGCTCAAGGGCATTCCCACCGTCGAACCGGTCTTTCAACTGCCCGCCACCTGGATCACGGACGTTGAGCGCAAGTCCGCCGAAGTCGCGGGTCACACCGTGGTGGATGCGGCATCCGTGCTCGTCACGCATCTTTCGGAGACGGTCCGGCGTCATTGTCACGAGATTCTTACGCGCCAGGACGTGCAGGCGTTGCTCGACAATCTCAAGCAGACCCACCCGGCGGTCGTCAACGAGCTGATTCCGGGACAACTCAACGTCGGTCAGATCCAGCGCGTGTTGCAGAATCTGCTGGCGGAGGGAATTTCCATCCGCAATCTCGCGGGCATTCTGGAGAAGGTCGGCGATTACGCGCCGCTTACGAAAAACCCCGATGAACTTTCCGAGCAAGCCCGCCGCGCATTGGGGTCGCAACTTACCCGGCCGTTTCAGAGTGAAAACGGCAGCTTGCGGGCGATCACGATTGACCCGCGCCTGGAACAGCAACTCGCCCAGGGCGTGCGGCAATCCGCCACTGAGGTCGCGCTGGTCGTCGAACCGAAACTCGCGCGGCACGTCATGGACGCCCTCTCGAAATTCGTGCAACAAATGCTCTCCGCTGGACAGCCTCCGGTCGTGCTGTGCGCGCCGCAATTGCGTCTGGCCTTCCGGCGCTTCTTTGAAAACACCTTCGCCGATCTCGCGGTGCTGTCGTACTCGGAAATCCCCACGCGCGTGCAGGTGCAGAACGCGGCGATGATTCCCAACTTGGAATGAAAAGACCACCGAACACCCAACACCTTTGCGGCGGGTCGCCGATTGGATGCCCGAAGTGCCAGGTTGATTGTCGGAGCTTCCGGGGAAGGGCATCGCGATGAAAATCCAGCCCTTTGTCGCCGAAAACGCCGCTGCTGCGCTGGCCCAGATCCACGAACAGCTCGGGCCGGACGCCGTCGTCCTGAGCCTGCGGCGTCTGCCGGCGCATGGCGTTGAGTGGTTGTGGAATCGCAAGGGTCACGTCGAAGTGCTCGCCGCCGTCATGAGCAAACAGGAAGCGGCCGTGGCTTCACCGATCGTGCCTTCCTCCGGTCGGGAGGCGTGGGACGATTCGATGCCGCCCGAGGACACGGCCGGCGCTCCTTTCCGCAACCGGGCCTGGCACAGCATCACCTGGCTTGAGTCCATGGGGCTGTTGCCCCAATTCGCCGATCTCGTTGCCGAGCGTGTTAGTGCGCGTCACGGGACAACCGCACCGGCTTCACCCATCGCCGAATGGTCGGCGGTGCATGACACGCTGGCCGAATTCTGGCGGCCGCCGCCGCGCGCGAATGATACTTCCGTCCGGACGCATGTCTTCATCGGGCCGGCCGGTTCGGGCAAGACCACCGTGCTGTGCAAGTGGCTTACGTCCTCGGTGTTGACCGAGGAACACACCGCGCGCGTGTGGCGGCTGGATGGCGCGCACGCCAACTCGTCCGAGTTGCTGAGTGTGCATTGCGAAATGTTGGGCGTGCCGGTCGCGCGCTTTTGGTGCACGCCGGACAGCCCGGCAGACGTGTATTTCGTGGACCTGCCGGGTGTCGAGCCGGGCGATGCGTCCGCGTTTGCGGCGTTGAAGAAGCAACTGGCCACCATTCCATCGCCGCATTTGCATCTCGTGCTGAACGCCGCGTACGAGACTTCCGTTTTGTTCGAACAGTTTCATGCCTTCGCGCCGTTGCATCCGGAGGATCTCATCTTCACGCATCTGGACGAGGAGCGGCGGCGCGTGAAATTGTGGAATTTCGTGTTGGGCACAAATTGCCCGCTGAGTTTCCTGAGCGCCGGGCAAAGAATTCCCGGCGAGTTCTTCCGCGCCGAGTCCGCCCTCCTGTTCCCGCACGAGAAACACCGGTAAACACGGGCTGTTCCGCGCGTGCTCGCCAGCGCGGCGACTCGTGGCAACCGTTCTGCTAAACGCCCCTTGTTTGCATGAAGTCGTTAGTGATTTTGGGTTCAATCGTCGGCTTTGTCATCGGTGGCGCATTCGGAATCGCTGCCAGCAGCCCGCCATCCACCGCGTTGTGGCGTGCGTGCGCGGCGGCCCTGGTGGCCGCCCTGCTGACTCGCTGGTGGAGCCGACTGTGGCTGGCCGGTCTGCGCGACGCGCTGGAACAACGGCAGCACCACGGAAACTCGGATAAGAAACCTACCGCGAAAGCATGAGCACCCAGGTTTGCGATCTTCCCAGCAGCCGATTCGTCGCTTCGGTCGAAGCTCATCCTACGGCCCAGGAACTCTGGCAGCGGTATCATCAAGCCGGGGACAGCCACACGGAGAACGCCCTGGTCGAACAATATCTTTCCCTCGTCCGGGCCGTGCTGGGCCGGCTGGCGATGACCTTGCCCGAGCATGTGGACCAGGATGATTTGAACAGCGCGGGCCTGGTGGGTTTGCTCCAGGCCTTGCGCAACTACGACCCGGCGTGCGGCACGTCGTTCGAAACCTACGCGCGGGTGCGCATCCGCGGCGCCATGCTCGATGAGTTGCGCCGCATGGACTGGGTGCCCCGCACGGTGCACGAGAAAACCCGCCGGGTGCAGGAAATCATGGCGCAACTCGAACAACAACTCGGCCAGACCCCCACGGAAGCCCAGATGGCTCGGGCGATGAAAATGCCGCTGAAGGAATACCAGGAGCTGCTCGACGAAATCCGGCCCGCGGCGTTTGTCTGTCTGGACGCGGTTGCGACCGCCGACGAGGAATCGGGCAGTTTGTACGAGGTCATCGGTGATAGCGCCGAGGACGGCCCGTTGGAACAAACCTCGCAACGGGAACTCAAGGAATTGGTGCTGGAACGGCTGCACCAGTTGCCGGACATGCAGCGCAAAGTTCTGGCGTTGTATTACGGCGAGGACCTGCACCTGCGCGAAATTGCCGAGGTGTTTGGCGTCACTGAATCACGCATCTGCCAGATCCATGCGCAGGCGATTCTGGCCATCCGTTCCTACCTGCACCGCTTCGAAGCCGGATTGACCACGCGTGCCGGCGCAAAATTCTCATGATCATCTTCATTGGTGCCATCATTGTTACGCTCTCGGTCTTCGGCGGCTTCGTCATGGGCGGCGGCCAGATGGGCGCGCTGGTCCACCCCAACGAACTCCTGATCATCGGCGGCGGCGCGCTGGGTGGCCTCGTGATCATGTCGCCGAAGCGGGTCCTCATGGACATGGGCAAGGGCATCCTCGTCTGCCTCAAAGGCGCGCCCTACAACCGCGTGGCGTACGATGAACTGCTGAAGGTGCTTTACGAACTCTTTCTGCTCGGCCGGCGCAACGGCATGATCGCGCTGGAAGAACACGTGATGGAGCCGGAGAAAAGCTCGATTTTCAAGCGTTACCCGCGGTTCACCGCGAACCACCACGCGGTGGAATTTCTCTGCGGCAGCCTGCGTCCGATCATTGACGGCAAGGTCAAGCCCGACCAGTTGCGGTTGTTGCTGGACGTGGAACTCGAGCGGCTGGAAAACGATCATCATGCGCCGGTGAACGTGCTGACGAAGACGGCCGATGCCCTGCCCGGGTTCGGCATTGTGGCGGCCGTGCTGGGCATCGTGATTACGATGGCGTCCATTTCCGGCCCCATCGAATTGATCGGCGAACACGTGGCGGCGGCGCTGGTCGGCACCTTTCTCGGCATTCTGCTTTCGTATGGCTTCATCAATCCCCTGGCAATGAACCTGGAATTCAACGGCGTGGCGGAGCTGGATTACACCCGCTGCATTGCGGCGTGCGTGACGGGTTTCGCCGGTGGCATGGCGCCGGTCACGGCGGTCGAATTGGGCCGGCGCGGGCTCAGCGCCGAACTGCGTCCCACGGCGGACGAGATGGAGCAGATGTTCAAGTCGCTGAAGACCGCCACGAAATAAGGGGGCGCGCATGAGTAACAAACATGGGCATCATGGCGGAGCCTGGAAGGTGGCGTACGCCGACTTCACCACGGCGATGATGGCTCTGTTTCTCTGCCTCTGGCTCACCTCGCAGGACACCAAGATCAAGGAAGCCGTCGAGCGCGCGTTTCGCAATCCGTTCTCCGCTGTCACCAAGGAATCCACCGGTATCATTCCCAACCAGGGCAAGGATGCGTCCGCCACCTACCAGCAGCAGGGCAATTTTCAATCCGTGTCCGCCGTGGAAATGGAAACCATGCGCCGCGTCAGCGACGACCTGGCCAAAATCCTTCAGCAACAGGAGGAGATGGACAAGAGCATCCAGATTGACGTGACCGGGGACGGGTTGCGGATCAACGTGTTTGACCGGTCGCAGAAGCCGGTTTTTGAACCGAACACCGACACGTTTACGAAGTATGGCGCCTGGGTTTTTTCGACCCTGGCGTGGGAAATCGCGCGGTATCGCGCGTTCCGGGTCGAGTTGGAAGGGCATACAGAGCAACGTGCCCAAGCGGGTCGCGAGACGAACACCAAGTGGGAATTGTCCACGGAACGCGCCAACGCCGCGCGCCGGAAACTCGTCCAGGATGGCGTGCAGGACGCCCAGATTTTCAAAGTGTCCGGCTATGCCGACACCGCGCCCATGCCGGCGATTCCGCCGACGGCCGAAGCCAACCGCCGCGTCACCGTCATGCTGAAACTCAAGGCCTCGGTGGCGCAATTGTCCGCTGTGGACACCACCCCATCCACCCCATCCACTCCATGACCGCGATTCACAACGAGCCGTTCGTGCCGCTCACCCCGGCTGCGCCCGCCCGCGACGCGAGGGAATTTCGCGCCACAATTGTTCCCCGACCGGCGGCGACGCAGCCACTGCGTCCGCCGGTCGTGTCTGGCGCATCGCCCCACCCGAAGACCGCGTCCGGCAGCGGCTGCGAACCGCGCGTGTCGGTTCAGCGCGAAGACGATCACGTTTCCGGGATTCGCATCGAGTGTGCGTGCGGGCAGGTGATTGATCTGGCCTGTGTTTATCAAGTCCCGCCCCAGTCCGACTAAGTGGAGGCTGTGACCGTGATGCACGAAGCTTCCAGCCACGACGCGAGGCCGGGTTCGCTGGGACGGTTGGCGGCGGAAATTTCCCGGCAATTTCTGCAACGCGTCCGGCAAAATTCCTCCAGCCTTGCGCGCAACCTGCACGAAATCCGCGCAAAGTCCCCATGGCATATCCACTGCTAAACCGTTTTCGCCGATGAATCAAAGCCTTTGTCAAGCCGCCGCCGCGATGAACGCCAGTTCGCGCTGGCAGGAAGTCATCGCCGACAATCTCAGCATTGCGTCGCTGCCCGGCGCGCGCAAACTCGAAACCGTCTTCTCGACCGTTGAGGCCGGCCTTGGCGGTTCGAACCGTCCCAATCCAGTGATGCCGTCCGCCGGGACCGGGGTCAATTTCCAGCCGGGTGCGATGTACCCCACGAATGACACCCTTGATTTTGCCATCGAGGGCAAAGGCTTTTTTGAAATCCAGCTCCCGAACGGGCAACTGGCTTACACGCGCAACGGTGACTTCCGTCTCGACGCGCAAGGCCGCCTTGTCACCGGCCAGGGTTATCCGGTCATGAGCGATGCCGGCCCGCTGCAACTGGACCCGTCCAATCACGATCCCATTTCCGTCACCGCAACGGGCGAAATCAGCCAGGGCGGCGATGCGAAAGGCAAACTGCGCGTCGTCGAGTTCAAGAATCCGCAGTTGCTGTCACGGATGGGGGCGGGCTATTTCCTGGCCGACAATCCGGATGCGCAATTGAGCGACGGCTCGGAGTCCAGGGTTGCCCAAGGTGTTCTGGAAGCGTCGAACCTGTCGGCCGTCACCGAAATGGCGAGCCTCGTCACGGCCATGCGCCTGTTCGAGTCCAACCAACGCGTCCTCCAGATGTATGATGAACGCTCCAGCCGCGTGATCAGCGAACTGGGCAATCCCGGCTGACATCCGACACTCAAACCCAGCACCTGATATTTTATGTTGCGCGCCCTTTACTCCGCTGCTGCCGGGATGGAATCCCAGCAACTCAACCTCGACGTCATTTCCAACAACCTCGCCAACGTCAACACGACCGGCTACAAGAAGAACAAGGTCGAGTTTCAGGAACTGCTGTATCAGACCACGCGCGCGCCCGGCTCGGAGCAGGGGAGTGGCAACCTGCTTCCCACCGGCATGCAGGTCGGCCAGGGCTCGCGGCCCGTTGCCACTTCGCGCATCTTTACCACGGGCGAACTCTCCCACACTGGCGAGCGGCTGGATGTCGCGATCCAGGGCGATGGTTTTTTTGAAGTGCAAATGCCCGACGGCAGCCGCGCCTACACCCGCGACGGCGCCTTCAAGACCGCATCGGATGGTCGGATCGTCACCAGCGAAGGGCTGCCCCTGCAAGGCGGGTTTCAAGCCGTGCCCGCCGGCACGACCAACATCACCATCGCTCCCAACGGCGAGGTCACCTACACCGGTCCCAACGGCAACACGAATTTTCGCGTGCAACTCGTGCGCTTCAACAACGCGGCCGGTTTGGAAAGCATGGGGCGCAATCTGTTCCGCGAAACAACGGCGTCCGGTCCACCCGAACTCGGCAACCCCGGCGAGAACGGCTTCGGCGAGGTCGAGCAGGGCTACCTGGAACTGTCCAACGTCAAAGTCGTCGAGGAAATGGTGAAACTCATCCTCGCCCAGCGCGCTTACGAGGTGAACTCGAAGGCCGTGCAGGCGGCGGACGAAATGATGGCGCAAAGCAACAATCTCCGACGCTAAACCATTAGGCCAAAGTCCGGATTCCACTGATGAAGCCCACATCGAACATCCAACATCGAACATCGAACATCCGACATCCAATGGGAGGAAGCACGTGTCGGCGCATTGGCCGTTGGGTGTTGGATGTTGGATGTTCGATGTTTTCTTTTTTGTTGCTTTTCGCCTGCCTGGGCGGAGGGTTCGCCGTGTGCCTGCGTGCCGGCGAGCCCTCGGATTTGTCCCCGACCAATGCCGCTCCGAAAGAACGGACGTGCGGCGAAGCGGAACTGGTGGAGCTGCTCACCGCGACGCTTCAGCGGGATTACGTGAAGGAAAAGGGCGAACTGGAACTGAACCTCAAACGATCCTGGCCCGGTTGCCTGGTGACGGATGAACCGTTGACGCTTCATGTGCTCGAACTGCCGAATGCGGGGGTCACGCCTTCCTGCATCGTGCGGTTTGAACTGCGCGCCGGCGAACGGGCGCTGGGCAACTGGCAGGCGACGTTGCAGGCGCGCATCTGGCGCGAAGTGTGGGTCGCCCGCAGCGCGCTCAAGCGCGGGCAGCCGGTGGCAGGTGCGGACATCGCCCGCGAGCGTCGCGACATTTTGCCGCTGCGCGATACGGTCGCGGAATTCGCGTCGGGTGATTCGGCTTATGAGACGGCCGAGCCGTTGGCGGTGGGAGCGCCGCTGCTGGCGCGCTCAATCCGGCTGCGTCCGGTCATTCGCCGCGGGCAATTGACGGATGCGTTGGTGCGCGACGGCAGTTTGAGCATTTCCTTGAAGGTCGAGGCCCTGGAAGACGGCGCGCCCGGCCAGGTCATCCGTGCCCGCAACCCGGTTACGCGCCGTGACCTCACCGGACGCGTGCTGGATGAACAAACGATTCTGATTCCCCTTTGATATGCGCAACAAACTCATTCTGCTCTCGCTGCTCGCGGTTTGCGCCGCCGGTCATGGCTTTGCGCAATCCGTCTGGCGTGAAGAAACTTCCCGTTCGATGTTCGCGGACAAACGCGCCACGGGCGTGGGCGACGTGCTGACGATCATCGTTCAGGAAAGCACCACGGCCTCCAAGGACAACCAGACCAAGACGGCGAAGGAATCCAGCGTGGACGCGAGCATTGCGACGTTTCTCTACAGTCCCGGCGCCAGCAGTTTTCTCACAAAGAACGGCGCGATGCCGGCGTTGAAATATGATTCGAAGAACGGGTTCGCCGGCGGTGGTTCGGTGGACAATTCCGAGAAGATCGTCGCGCGGGTGGCGGTGAAGGTAATTGACGTGCTGCCGAACAAGACGCTGGTGATCGAGGGCACGCGCGAAACGTCCTTCAGCGGCGAACGGCAGACCGTGACGTTGCATGGCGTGGTGCGGCCGGAAGATGTCAGCGCCAACAACACGGTTTACAGTTACAACATCGCCGATGCGAAGGTGCAGATCGTCTCGAAGGGCGTGCTCACCGACAGTCAGCGCAAGGGTTGGTTCAACCGCATCTGGGACAAGCTCACTCCGTTTTGACATGCAGCCATCGTTGAAAAGATTTCTTGGGAACGGATGCATTGCGGCGCTGTCGCTGTGGGTTGCGCGCCCGGCGGCATTCGCGGAAGGCGTCCGCATCCGCGATCTGGTGATGGTTTCCGGTGCGCGGGACAATCAACTCGTGGGTTATGGTTTGGTTGCGGGCCTGGCCGGAGATGGCGACAAGGACCCGGTTTACACCAAGCAAACGATTGCCAACCTGTTGATGCGATACGGAATCAATGTGCCGCCCGCGACGCTCTCCTCGAAAAATGTCGCCGTCGTCATGGTCACGGCGGACATCCCGGCCTTCGTCAAGCCGGGCAGCCGCATTGACGTGCAGGTCGCTTCCATGGGGGACGCCAAGACCCTGCAAGGCGGCGTGCTGCTGCAGACGCCGCTGCTGGGCGCGGACAACAAGGTTTATGCGGTGGCGCAGGGCCCGCTGTCCATCGGCGGTTTCACGGCCGGTTCGGGCGGCGCGGGCGGCGCGACGGTGACCAAAAATCACCCCACCGTCGGCCAGATCGTCAGCGGCGCGCTGGTTGAACGCGAAATCCCCACCACGATCGTGCATGACAATGTCGTCGAACTGCTGTTGCGCGAACCGGGGTTTACGTCCGCGGCCCGCATGGCGCTGGCGATCAACGATGCCTTTCGCACCAATGCCGCCGCCGCGCTCGATTCCACCACTGTGCGCGTGCAGATGCCCGAGGTCTGGCAGGCGGCCCCGGTGGATTTCATCGCGCGGATCGAGGGCGTCGAGGTCACGCCCGATTCGCCGGCGCGCATCATCATCAACGAACGCACCGGCACCATCGTCGCCACGGCGCGCATCCGCATCTCGAGTTGCGCGGTGGCCCACGGCAACATCATCGTCAACGTCGCTTCCACGCTCACTGCCTCGCAGCCCACCGCGTTCAGCGAGCGCGGCCGGACGGTGGTCACGCCCAGCACCACCACCGAGGCCACGGAAGCGAAATCCTCGCTGGTCGCGCTGCCGGAAATGCCCACGGTCGAGAAGGTCGCCTCGGCGTTGAATGCGCTGGGCGTCACGCCCCGGGACGTGATGGCCATTTTCCAGGCCATGAAACAGGCGGGCGCGCTCCAGGCCGAACTCCTCATCCGCTGATATGCAAATCGCCCCGCTCCAACGCCAGATCGTCGCGTCGCAGTTGCCGCCCGAACAACTGGCGGGCAACGCGCATTTGAAGGAAGCGGAAAAGATCGCGGAAGCCAGCCGGCAGTTTGAAGCCCTGTTGCTGCGCCAGATTTTGCAGATGACGCAAAAAACCGTCATCCCCTCGCGTTACGCGGACAACTCCACCACGGCGGACATTTATCGCGGAATGGTCGTGGAACAACTCGCGGACAGCATTTCCAAGTCGGGCAGCTTCGGCATCGCCCGGACGCTCGAACAGCAACTTGTCCCCCGGACGGACGACGCCAACCCGCCGCGACCAGACGCCACGGTCAAACCGGTTTCCCACACCCATGAATGAACAGTTGCCAAACCTGATTGAGGCCCTGCGCCAGGAATTGACCCAGTACGGCGAGATGCTTGCATTGCTCGACGCGCAACAGGATCACGTCATGCACCGGCGGACGCCGGACCTGCTGCAAAATGTGGCCGAGGTCAACGGCCAGGTCGAAAACATCCATGCCGCCCGCCGCGAGCGCGAACAATACCAGCGCAATGTCGCGCGGCAATTGGCGCTGGCGGAGGAGGCGGCCTTCACTGAAATCGTTCCGCGGCTGCCGGCGGATTACCGCCCGCTCGTGCAGGCGCTCGTGGACGAAAACAACGCGTTGCTCGTGCGGGTGCAACAACGCGCGCGGCAGAATCACATCCTGCTCAGCCGCGCGGTCGAGTTGATGCAGCGTTTTCTCGGCACGCTCTTCCCCGGCGCGGCGCAGACCACCTACGACGGCGCCGGCCGCACACAGGGCGCGGTCGTGCCCCAACATTCGCTGTACGAAACCATCGGGTGATTCATGTTCGGACTTTTCGCCACCTTGAACCTGGGCACGCGGTCGCTGCAAACGCAGCAAACCGCGGTGGAAGTGGCGGGCCAGAATCTGGCCAACGTCAACAACCCTGCCTACGCCCGCCAGCGCGTCACCATCCAGACCAGCCCCACGGTGGAAACCGGGTTTGGTCCGCAAGGCACGGGCGCGGACGCCGTGGCGATCGTTCAGATTCGCAGCGCGATGCTCGATGCACAGATGCAGGGCGAATTGAGCGTGGGCGGTTATTGGACCGCCCAGCAAAGCGCGCTGCAATACGCCCAGGCCGGCCTTGGCGAATTCATTGACCGCACCGGCGGGACGGGTTCCACGGCGGACGGCACGGCGCAAGGCCTTGCTGATGAACTGACCGGTTTGTTCAACGCCTTTCAGGGCGTGGCCGCGTCCCCGACCTCGCTGGCCGACCGGCAATTGTTGTTGAGCCGGGCCGGGACGCTGGCGACGCGCTTGAATCAAACCGCGGAACGCCTCGGCGGTTTGCGCGACATGCTCGATGCGTCACTGCAAACGGACGTCGGCAACGCCAACCAGTTGTTGTCCGAGATTTCGAAGCTCAACAACCGGATTGCCGACGCGGAATTTTCAACGGGCGGCACGGCGAACGATTTGCGCGATTTGCGCCAGCAAAAGATCGAGGAACTGGCCAGGGTCGTGAACATCGAGACAAGCGAGAACGCCAACGGCACCGTGAACATCAGCATCGGCGGGACGCAACTCGTCTCCGACCGGCAGGTGCTCGACACGTTGGAGACCTACGATGCCGGTGGCGGGCAGATGCTCGTGCGCACCGTCACCGCCGGTACGCCGCTCACGCTGGCGGGCGGTTCCATGCAGGGTACGATTGAAGCCCGCGATGGTGCGCTCGCGGCCCTGAACGGCAGCCTCAACACGCTGGCCGCCCAACTCATCACGCAGGTCAACACCGCTCACGCCGCGGGTTTCAGTTTGAGCGGCAGCACCGGCGCGGATTTCTTCACCGGCACGGATGCCGCCACCATCGCCGTAAATTCCGCGCTGGTCGCGGACCCGTCGCTGGTCCAGGCGGCCGGCGTCCCGGGGGCGGTGGGCGACAACACCGTGGCGCTGGCGCTGGGGCGGCTGGCCGATTCCCCCATCGCGACTCTGGGCAGCCAGACCTTCAACGACGCCTATGGCCGGATCGTCGGCGATTTCGGCGGCGCATTGCAGAACGCGAACACGCAACTGGCCGATCACGAGGCCGTGAAGACCTTGCTCACGCGCCAGCGCGATGCCGTGAGTGGCGTGTCGGTGGACGAGGAAATGACGGACCTGATCCGTTTCCAAAAAGCCTACGAGGCATCGGCCAAGCTGGTTGCCACGGTGAACGAGATGCTGGAGACGTTGCTGAACATGAAACGATGAACGCCCGATAAACTCTGAACCCGATCATGCGCGTCACTGGCAATTCCTTCACAAACTCGCTGGTCAACCAGTTGAACCTTCTGGCCAGCCGGCAATACAAGCTGCAAAGCCAGGCCGCCACCGGTCAGCGCATCTCTGCACCCGAGGACGATCCCGCCGCCGTGCAACGCACGCTGGGCTTGAACCACGAGGCCGGGGCGTTGCAGCAATACACCGACAACATTTCCCGCTTGCAGGAGCGGGCGACGAGCAGTTTCGATGCGTTGAAAGCGGTGAAGGCGATCTCGGATCGCGCCGGGGAAATTGCCACGCTGGCCGACGGCACGAAATCCTCGGAGGAACTGCGCATTTACGCGACTGAAATCACGCAGCTCATCCAGCAGGCCGCGCAGTTGTTGAACAGCAAACAACGCGGTGACTACGTGTTTGGCGGCACGGCTTCGGGCCAGCCGCCGTTCTCTGTGGCGACCGATGCCAACGGGAACGTCACGAGTGTCACCTACAACGGCAACACCAGCGTGGCGGAGGCCGATATCGCATCCGGCGTCGGCTTGTCGGTGGATGTGCCGGGGGCGAATAGTTCCGGCAGCGGTCCGCGCGGATTGGTAAGCGACAGCCGGACGGGCGCGGATTTCTTCAATCACCTCATTTCACTGCAAAACAACTTGCTGGCCGGCGATGCCACGGCCGTGGCCAACACCGATCGCGCGGCGCTGCTGAACGATGAAGAAAACTTCCTTTATCACATCGGCAACCTCGGCGCCGTTCAGACGCGGCTGGAAACCGCCGCGACGTTCGCCGGTTCCCGCTCTCTCTCGCTGGATCAGATGATTTCCAAGGAGGCCGACGCCGACATCACGGAAACCCTGGTCCAGTTGAACCAGGCGCAGTACGCTTACCAGGCCGCGTTGCAGAGCGGCGCGGGCATCATGGGCCGGTCGCTGCTCGATTATCTCTAATCCAAAGTCTGGAGTCTGGAGTCTAAAGTCTCGAGTCGGGTAAACATCGAACATCCAACCTCCAACATCCAATGGGAGGAAGCACGTGTTTGCGCATTGGGCGTTGGATGTTGGATGTTGGATGTTGGATGTTTTCTTCTGAACTCCTGACTCGCTAAAGTCTCAAGTTTCGAGTCCAAAGTCCCGAAACTCCGGACTCCAGACTCTAAACTGACGAGAGGGCAAATTTCTCCTGTTGCATGCGCTTTTTGCCGGGTGATCGCGGCGTCTGATTTCATGCTTGCGTGAGGTGAGTTCATTTTTGCCCGATTTTGTTGGGTTTTGTGTGTGTCCGGCAAACTTCTCCACCCGTGGCATCGGCGGTGCTAAACAGCCCGCAGCATGAATTGCGAATGTCCAACTGAACTCGAAGTAACCGCGGTGACGCCCGATTCGAATGAACTGCGGCTGCCGATGGGGCTGCTTGGTTTCGAGCGGATAAAAGATTACGTCCTGCTCGCCAACCCCGCAGAAGCGCCGTTCGCCTGGTTGCAGGTGAAGGGTGACAATGACCTCGCGTTCGTGGTCATCAACCCCTTTCTCGTCGTCCCCGATTATCATCCTGACATCCCCGAGGCCGAGGTGGAGTTCCTGGATTTAAGAGAACAGGATGACGCCATCCTCCTGAACATCGTCACCGTCCACGGACCAAACCGCGCCACGGTGAATTTGAAGGGCCCCATCGTCATCAACCGCCACACGCTGGTCGGCAAGCAGGTCGTCCTGGCCAACGCCACGGATTACTCCGTGCGTCATCCCTTGCCCGTAGCGACCAACGCCACCGATTGACCCCTCCTGCCATGCTCATCCTCTCCCGCAAGTCCGGTGAAAGCATCGTCATTGACGGTCGCATCCACGTGAAAATCGTGCGGGTCGAAGGCGAGGTCGTGAAGCTGGGTTGCGAAGCGCCGTCCGACGTGCCGGTGCATCGCAAGGAAGTCTATGACGAAATTCAGATGAGCAACCAGCAGGCGTTGACCCGCTCGAACGTGTCGCTGCCCCGAGTGCCCCTGTTGCCGTCCGCCAAAATCCGATCTCCCAAGCCGCATCCGCAACGATAACCAATCCCTCAACCCCACTTGTATCATGGTCATTAACACGAACATCACCGCTCAAACCTCCGCCAACAATCTGATGGCCAGTCAGGCCTCGTTGAGCAAATCGCTCGCGCGCCTCAGTTCCGGCTCGAAGATCATCAATCCGTCCGATGACGCCGCCGGCCTGGCGGTCGCCTCGCGGCTCGACGCGCAGATCGCCCGCACGCATGCCGCGTACGACAACGTGGGCAACGCCGTCTCCTTCACCCAAACCCAGGACGGTTATCTCAAAAAGGTGGCCAAGGCGCTCGATCGCATGAGCGAACTGACCATCCTGGCGCAGGACGTGACCAAGTCGGATGCCGACCGTGTGCTTTACCAGAGCGAATTCAGCCAGTTGAGCGACTACATCGCCAACGTTGCCACCAAAGACTTCAACGGCGTGAGCCTGTTTTCGGCCAACGCCCTGGATGTCACGCTCGATTCCGAGGGTAACACCTTCAACATGCTCGGGGTGAACCTGGGCGTCCCGGCCTACACCAATGCGCTGAGCGCGAATGTCGGCACGACGACCACGGCGGTTGCCGCACTGGCGGCCGTCAAAAGCGCCATCGGGCAGCTTTCCAGTGACCGCGCGAACATCGGCGCCTACCAGGCGCGGCTCAATTACACCGCGGATCAGTTGACGGTCAGCCGGGAGAACCTCACGGCGGCGTCCTCGCGCATCAAGGACGTGGATGTGGCCGAAGAAGCCACCGAGTACGCGAAGCAGAACATTTTGGTGCAGTCCGGAACGGCCATGCTGGCGCAGGCGAATTCCCTGCCGCAAAGCGTCCTCCGGTTGTTGCAGTAAACGATGTCCAGCGACTTTTCGTCGGTCGCCATTGACGACGGAGACCGCTGGCTCCTTCCCCGGGCGGGCCGGTTTATCCCGGTCCGTCCGGTCTTTAAAAATACCCTGGCCGCTTTCAGTCCCGGGCGGCGATGCGGCTCAAAGCAGTTAACGGATGAACGATTTGCAACCACCCCCAGCCACCCCAGTGAAAACGTCAACCGATTCAGGTTCGTCCACCCTCCCGCGCCCGACCCGGGGCCGGAACCTCGTCATTTCCGGAACGAATTTCTGGAATCCCGGCGACGACTTCGTTCGCGACGGCATCATCCACGTCCTGCGGCGGGTGTTTCCGGACGAACCGTTGAACTTCCTTTTCTACAACTTCAATGCCGACTTCTTTCCGCAGGATAAATTCGCGGGCATTGGCAATTACGTCGCCGCGGGTGACCTCGGGAAATACCGGGACTTCGTGGATGCCGTGATCATCGCCGGCCTGTCCGCCGGGGACGAGATCAAGGATTTGTATCGCTGGGTGATCGCCAACGGACTGGAGGAGAAGGTTTATCTCATCGGTGCCGGTTACGAGAATGATTACGTCGCCCGACACATTGCCCACGAGCCGGAGGCCACAATCTTCCGCAAGGCGCGCCTCGTGACCGGGCGCACGGCCAAGACGCCCGCTTTCATCCAGGCCGCCGGCATTCCGTATTTCCACATCAACTGCCCGGCGATTTTGTCGGTGCCGGAGGTGAAGAAGGTTCCGGCCGGAAGCAAAATCGAGCGCATTGGCTTTTCCATCCAGCTCCCGCACGGCGAAGGGTTGGTGAATCATTCCTGCGCCCGCGAACAGTATGAGCTTTCCGTCGCCGTGCTGCGGGATTTGGCGCGGCAATACGCCGTGGAAGTTGTCGCGCATCACAAGACCGAGTATTTCCATTTTCTGAAGCTGCTGCGCGGCACGGACATCCCGGTGAACTTCTCGTCGTTCTACCAGGACCTGCACCAGATTTATCCGCGCTACGATCTGGTGGTGACGACGCGGCTGCACTCCAGCTTGTTCGCCAACGGCCACGGGATTCCGGGCATCATCATCAACGACACGGACCGCCACACGCACACGTTGGAGGGCTTCCCGCATTCGCTCTGGGTGAATGACCGCGAAAAATTCAATCGAGCGTTTGCGCACTGGGAAAAATCCGATCTGGCGGCGATCGCTCGCGAGGCGGCGGACTTCAAGCGAGCCTTGGCGGACCAATACGTTTCGGTGTTGAGCCGGTCTCTGGGCGGCCCGCTGCGTTCGGAACGGGATGATTACGCCTTCGACTCCGAGCGGAAGGAGCAATTGCTGGTGCGTTCGCTGGTCAAGGCCGGCATGACCGTGTTGGATGTCGGCGCCAACATCGGGAAATACACCAAGCTCTTCAGCCTGCTCGCGGGCGGGTCGGGTCGGGTGTTCGCTTTCGAGCCGGACCCCGGCTCCGGGCAGTGCTTGCGCCACCTGGTGGAACGCGACGCGTTGTCCAACGTCACGGTCGTCAACGCGGCTGTTTCGGACGCGAGCGGCACGGCGACGTTGAACCGCTTCCCCGAAGAGTATTCCTCCTGGAATGGTTTCGGCCGGCCGGCCATGGAGAACCCGAAGAATCCCAGCGAGTTCGTTCCCATCGTCGGCTCGGTGGAGGTCGAAACCGTGACGCTCGATGAATTCTGCCGCGCACACGGCATCCACGAAATTGATTACCTGAAGCTCGACGTGGAGGGTGCCGAACTCAAAGCATTGAAGGGCGCGCAGGACCTGCTCGCGCGCCGCGCGATCCGCCATCTGCAATTCGAAGTCTCACGCAAGATGTTGGAAGGCCTGCACACCACGGCCCGCCCGGTTTTTGACCTGCTCGCATCGCACGGCTACGAGTGCCACGCCATCACGACCGACGGCCGGATGGCGGAAGTGGTCGCCGACTCCTCCGCGTTTTACGAGAATTACGTCGCCATCCCGGCGAAACCGGTGGCCGGGCAGTCCGAATTGTGGGGGCTGACTCTGTTGGCTTTGCTCGATTCGGACAACAAACGCCGCGTTCACAAGGTCATCAGCGGGCTCACCAAAGACTACTGGCTCGAACGCAATCTCGTTCGTTACCAGGACACGGAAAACCACTGGTTCGATACCGCCACATTTCTGAACTGGTTCGCGCACCATCTTTTGCCGCGGAATTATCTGGAGATCGGCGTGCGGCGCGGCCGCTCGATGGCGCAGGTTCTCGTCGAATCGCCCCACACCCAGGCCCATGGGTTTGACCTTTGGATTCCGGGTTATGGCTCCGTGCCGGAGCAGGGGATCGTGACCGAAAATCCCGGCCCGGAATTTGTCTGGCAGGAACTTCAAAACCTCGGCGTCAAGAAGCTGCCGCAACTGACCAAAGGCGATTCCCATGCAACCGTGCCGGCCTTTTTCAAGGATCCGGCCAGCCCGCAGTGGTTCGATCTGATTCTCGTGGATGGTGATCACACCGCCGCCGGTGCCGAGCAGGATTTGGAAATTGCCTTTGCCCATCTGGCGCCGGGTGGCGCGCTGATCTTCGATGACATCTACAATCCGGCCCATTGCGATCTGTTGGACGTTTGGAACCGCTTTGTCCGGCGTTTCCCGGACCACCTGTTCTTCACCGACAAATCGGGCGCGGGAACGGCGGTCGCCATTCGTCCGCCCTTCGACAAGTTGAGCGCCGCAATCGGACTGAAACCCATGACGACAACCCCGCCCGCCCCGGAACCTCCCAAGCCGACCGTGGCCGAACGCGATCCCTTGCCCGTTCACTTCTTCACCATCGTCCTGAATGGCCAGCCGTTCATCCGCCATCACATCGAGCAGTTGCGCCAGTTGCCGTTCCGCTGGCACTGGCACATTGTTGAGGGGGTCGCGGAGTTGAACCATGACACCGCCTGGTCCAAGGCCGCTGGCGGAAAGATTCCCGCCAGCCTGCATCGGGCCGGCTTGAGCGCCGACGGTACCACGGAATACCTGGACGCGCTGCAAAAGGAATTTCCGGAGCACGTCACGATTTATCGCCCGGCCGCCGGCCGGTTCTGGGACGGCAAACGGGAAATGGTCAACGCCCCGCTCGCGCACATCCACGAGCCGTGCCTGCTCTGGCAGGTGGACGCGGACGAGTTGTGGACGACCTCGCAGATCATCCGCACCCGCTCCCTGTTCCTCGCGCATCCGGAGAATACCGCCGCGCTTTTCCACTGTGAGTATTTTGTCGGCCCCAAACTCGTCATCACGAGCCGTGACACCTACGGCAACCATTCCGAATTCGAGTGGCTGCGTGTCTGGCGTTACGAACCCCTCGACCGCTGGGCGGCGCATGAGCCGCCGCGGCTGCATCGCGGCGAACAGGACGTGGCGTCCATCAATGCCTTCCGTCAGGCGGAAACGGAGGCCATGGGCCTCGTGTTTCAGCACTACGCCTACGCGACGGAGGAACAGATCCGCTTCAAGGAAACGTATTACGGATATGCCGGGGCCACCCGGCAATGGCGCAAGCTTCAACGCGCGGAAAACTTCCCGCAACGTCTCGCGGAACATTTTGCTTGGGTGAAGGACGAGGCCACGGTGGATTCGATCGAGCGGATCGGCCTTCAACGCCTCGCGCCGGATGATTGGTTCGAACCGACCACGGGCAAACCGCCGGCCGCCAGTCCGCTGGAGGGCGCGGAACGAATCCTCCTGGTTCGAACTGATTCCATCGGCGATGCGGTGCTCGCGTCGGCGATGCTCGAGCCGATTCGCCGCCGGTTTCCGCGGGCCAGAATCGCGATGCTTTGTCAGGCGCACATGGCCGACCTCTATCTCGCCTCTCCGTTTTTGGATGCCATCATCTGTTACGACCGGGCCAAGCTGAGTGACGCGGCGGAACGGTCGCAGCTATTCGCCGAGATTGCGGCGTTCAAGCCGGACGTGGTCCTGAATTCCGTGCGTTCCCGCGACCGGCTCTCCAACGAACTGGCGCAAGCCTTCCCCGGCGCGCGGCATATCGCGATTGAAGGCGACCTCAACAACATTTCCCCTGAAGATCACGAGTCGTCACTGCGCGGTTATGAGCAGATCATCCCGAGCGCTGGCGAGCGCAGAACCGAGCTTGCCCGACACGCGGATTTTCTGGCGGGACTGGGAATTCAAGCGCGGCGGCTTCAAGCGGTCGCCTGGACCGGCCCGGTCGAGGAGCGTCTGGCCGACGAGTTGTTCCAGTTGCACCAACTGGACCCGCTGAAGACGATGGCGCTGTTTCCTGTCACGCAACACGGCATCAAGGATTACCCCGCCTTTGCCGAAGTCTTGAAGGGATTTGCCGACTGGAACTTCCTGATCCTCGGCGGAGCGGGGACGGAGCCGTCCTGCGCGGAACTTGCAAAAAAACTCCCGGGCCGCGTCTGGAATTTTGCCGGTCTTACGAGCCTGCGCGAGATGACGGCGATCATCCGGCGTTGCCGCATCCTGCTGGGGTCCGACTCCTGCGGGCCGCACCTGGCGTGTGCGGTCGGTGTGCCGAACGTCGTGCTGTTGGGCGGCGGACATTTTGGCCGGTTCATGCCTCACAGCCCGCTGACCTCGGCTGTGGTCCTGCCGCTGGACTGTTTCGGTTGCAACTGGAGTTGTTGCCATCAACGCTCGCATTGCATCAAGGATGTTCGGCCGGAGATCGTCGCGGAAGCGCTCCGCCAGACGCTGGAAAAGCCATCCCGCCGGCCCAGGTTGTTTGTGCAGCCGGCTACCGCCCTGCCGCCGGACCACGGATGCTCCCCGCTGCCGGACCTGCGCGAGTGGCTGCCGGAACTCGACGTGGAGATCATCGAGCCGGCGACCGAACGGGTCGCTGCGTGCGAGACCGAAATCATCGGCAAAGGCATCTCCGATCCGCTGGTCACGGCCATCGTCTCGACCTACAACAGTGAGCGCTTCATGGCGGCCTGCATGGAGGACCTGATCGCGCAAACGATTTTGGACCAGCTGGAGATTCTGGTGATAGACAGCGGCTCGCAGGAAAACGAGCGGGCCATCGTCGCGCGTTACCAGGAAAAGCATCCCAACATCCGTTACGTGCGGACGGCGCGCGAACCGCTTTACAAGGCTTGGAATCGCGCCGTCGGAATGGCGCGGGGCAAATACGTCGTCAACGCCAACACCGACGATTCCCGCCGTCCGGACGCCTTCGAGGTGCTGCTGGCGGGGATGGAAGCGCATCCGGACGCGGATCTGGCGTACGCGCACTATTACATGACGAGCCGCCCGAACGACCCGTTTCCACCCACGTCGGTGTTCCGGGACGTTTGCCACGACCCCTACCATCCCGCCCAATTGCTGTTTTACTGCATCACCGGCTGTCTCCAGTTCTGGCGAAAGTCGGCGCTGCTGCAGCTCGGCGGTTTTGACGAGAGCCTCAAGTGCGTGGGCGACTACGAGATCCTGCTGCGCTTCCTGCGCCAGGGGATGAAGCCGTTGCTGGTGCCCGACAAGCTCAGTTGTTTCTACATCAATCGCGAGGGGCTTTCCTTTGGCGGCACCACCGCCGGCAAGGAGGATATCGCCATCAAGAAGCGCTACCGGCAGGAGGTGGATGTGTCGGAAATCTTTGCGGTGAACGTGAAGAATCCGCGCGACCTGGCCCGGGCCTGGATTGCGCTCGGCAATTTTGCCGCGAGCGTCCCGGTGCCGTGGTCTGACCAGCCGCACACCTTCTACGATTACTCGATCAACTGCTACCAACGGGCCTTGCAATACGACCCGCAGTCCACCGCTGCGTGGCACAACGTGGCCGTGTTGTCGTTGCGGCTCAACATCACGGATTTCCTGTCCCAGACGTTCGGCGGCAGCCAGAGCCAGATTGCGGGCATCATTGAAAACGCGAAACGAAACCCGAAACTCGTCGGCGTTGAGTTCAAGCCCCGGGAAACCGGTTACATCCATCGTTCCTCGCCCCCGGCGGCGACACCGCCGGGCCCGCTGGCAATCGTCCCGCCGTCGGCAGCGGCTGGCCCAGATGCGGCCGGAAAAGTTTCGGTGGATTGGATCGGATCGTTTCTCGATCACGGCAGCCTTTCGCATGTGAACCGGGAATTGACGCGCGCGTTGGCCCCCACCGCGGAAATCCAGCTTCAGCGCGTAAACAAAGGCGCGGCGGCTTCGCCGGCTTTCCACGAGCTGGCGTCCGCCATTTCATCCAAAGCTTCCGCAGATGCCGCGATCACCGTGCGCCATGCCTGGCCGCCGAACTGGTCGCGGCCGAAGCAGGGCAAGCTCGTGGTCATTCAGCCGTGGGAATTCGGCGCATTGCCGGTGGACTGGGTGCGGGCCGCGGAGCACGTGGATGAATTCTGGCTGCCCTCACGTTATGTGCGAAACGTTTACATCGAATCCGGCGTGCCGGCGAACAAGCTCGCCGTCGTGCCGAACGGTGTGGACGCGGAAAAGTTTCGTCCCCAGGCCGCGCCGATGCCGCTGGCAACGCAGAAGAAGTTCAAGCTTCTCTTCGTGGGCGGAACGATTCATCGCAAGGGACCGGACCTGTTGCTCAAGGCGTATCTCGAGAACTTCTCGGCGGCGGATGATGTTTGTCTCGTCATCAAGGATTTCGGCGGCCAGGGCGTTTATGCCGGCCAGACGTTCGAGCAACAAATCCGCGCGGCGCAAGCCCGACCCGGCGCGCCGGAGATTTTGTACCTGAACGAAGAACTGGCGGCGGAGTCCCTGCCCGGGCTTTACACCGCCGCCAATTGCCTGGTGCTGCCGTATCGCGGAGAAGGTTTCGGCCTGCCGGTGCTCGAAGCGATGGCGTGCGGCCTGCCGGTCATCGTCACGGCCGGTGGCGCGACCGACGATTTTGTGCGCGACGACTTCGCCTGGAGGATTCCGGCCGAGCGCCGCGCGTTTGGCCGTGAAGTCAGCGGCATGAAACTCGCCGGACCAGGTTGGTGGCTGGAGCCGGACCTCGCGGCGCTGGGTAAAGCCATGCGCGAGGCGTTCGCAAATCCAGCCGCAACGCGCACCCGCGGCGAAGTTGCGTGCAGCCACGCGCGCGAACGCTTCACCTGGAAGCAATCGGCGGCGGTTGCCGTGGAGCGAATTCGCGAGCTGGTGTCGAAGCGGGTCGAAACCCATGCTGCGCTGGCGGAGGGCGGTGTTGGAGGTGCTTCAGCGACGAAACAAACGAAGCCGGCCGCCATCACCCTGCCGCCGTGTGCACTCGTCGGTCACCTTGCCGAAGCCCGCGAGCTTGTTCGGCGGAAAAATCTGTCGGGTGCTTGGGCAGCTACCGTGGCGGCCCTCGCGAAACGGCCGTTTCATCCCGAGGCGTATTTGCTGCTGGGCGAAATTGCGCTGGCCGCCGGCAATGGTCAGGCCGCAAAACGTTGCGCGGAATACGCCAGCCGCATCGCTCCCGGCTTCAAACCCGCGAAGAAATTCCTGAACCAGCGGTTCAAAGGCGATGCGCGTCCCGGCTGGCTTGAACTTCCCGAATCAATCGGCCATCGCCCGTCGGCCTTCGCCAGTCGCCTCTCGGTCTGCCTCATCGTGAAGAACGAGGAAAAGTTTCTGGCGCAATGTTTGAACTCGGTTCGCGGTCTCGCGCCGCAAATCGTCGTTGTGGACACCGGCTCGACCGATCGCACGGTGGAGATTGCCCGGGAATGTGGGGCGGAAGTGCATGCGTTTGCGTGGTGCGATGATTTCAGCGCGGCGCGCAATGCCGCGTTGGAACATGTCACCGGCGATTGGGTGCTGGCCCTGGACGCGGACGAGGAGTTGTCCGCCGACGGGCGCGAGAATCTCCGGCAGGCCATGAGCAGCGCCGCTGTGATGGCCTGGCGGCTGCCGATCGTGGACGTGGGCCGCGAGGCCGAGGGCTGTTCCCACGTGCCGCGGTTGTTCCGCAACGCGCCGGGCCTATTTTACATCGGCCGCGTTCACGAGCAGGTGTTCAGCAGCCTCGAAGCGCGCCGCGAAGAGTGGGGGTTGGAAAACCGCATCGGCGACGTGACGCTCGTTCATCACGGCTATACCGCCGCAATGACGCGCGACCGCAACAAGGTCGCGCGCAACCTGCGCCTGCTTGAGCAGGCCATCATCGAACTGCCCGGTGAACCGCACCTGTTGATGAATCTGGGGCTGGAACTGGCCCGCGCGGGCCGCCAAGCCGAGGCGCTCGAACGTTACGGCGAAGCGTTCGATGTCTTGTCGGCGAAGCCGCAGGTGGAAATTGTTCCCGAACTCCGCGAGACGCTGCTCACGCAGTTCTGCGCGAGGTTGACGGCGGCCAAGCGCTTTGACGAAGTCGTTCGCGTCCTGACCGCACCGCTGGCCAAAGGGCAGGGCGGCCTGACCGCGTCGCTGCATTTCTCGTTGGGCCTGGCGCACCTTGAATTGAAGCAGTTCGGAGAGGCTGCTGATCATCTGCGCCAGTGCCTGGCGAAACGCGGCCGGCGCTGTCTGGCGCCGATCAACCCGGACATAAACACAGCCGCGCCACATCATTGCCTTGCGCTTTGCCTGGCACGGCTGGGCGATGCAACGGCGGCGGAGCAGGCGTTTCAGGCGGGCTTGCAGGAAAACGGTCACGGGGCGCCGCTGCGGCTGGATTACGCGCGGTTCCGGGCCGAGCGCAATCGCCCGGTGGAGGCATTGGAACTGTTGAATGCCATCGTTGCGCAGGACCCGCAAAATTCAGCCGCTTGGCGGTTGGGCGGCCAGATCGCCCTGAGCCGTCCGGAGTTTCTCGAGTTTGCACGCGACTGGACCGGCGAGGCAATGCGCTATGCGGCGGAAGATCTGGTCGTTGCTTCGCACCGCGCCGAAGCCCTGTTGTTGAGCGGCGACACTGCGGGCGCCAGCGAGCTTTGGGAACGGGTCTGGAACAGTGAACGCCGGCCCGGGGCACTGGCGGCGCTGATTTTGTGCGAGGCGATTGAAGCGCCGACGACGCACGCCCCAACCGAAGGAACGGAAGAAGCGATTGTGAGCCGCGCCTTCGTGGGTTGGTATCAAAAGCTGATCAAGACGCACGCCCCGACCGTTGGCCGGTTGAATGAGCAGGTGGAAAAACTGGCGCGGGCGCTGCCGACGGCCGCGAAGATTCTGGAAGCGGCGTTGGCGGAGGCTGACCAGCTTGAAGCGCCGGCGGTTTGAAGCCAGGTCCCTTTCAAAAGTCCGGAGTCCGGAGTCCCGAGTCGCAAGAGCCGGGACTTTGGACTCCGGCCGACGGATTCAACCCGCCAGCAACCGCATGATGACCTCGGCCGCGTTGGGCATTTCGTAAGGCTTGGTCAGGATGCTGACCTTGAGTTGTTCGATGCGCTTCCGGGTGGCGTCATCGAGGTAGCCGGAGGCGAGGAGGAATCTGACCCGGGGCCAGTGCGCCGCCACCTTTTCGATCAGTTCCAGCCCGTTCATACCGGGCATGCTGTAGTCGGTGAACATCAGGTCCACGCCTTCGGGTGAGGCATTAAGCAGTTGGAGCGCCTGGTCGCCGCTGTCGGCCACCAGCACGCTCAGCCCGGCGGCCTTGAGAAAGTTCACGGTGAAATCACGCACCAGATCCACGTCGTCCACCACCAGCACCCGGCCGGCGATGGGTTTCAACGTGGAAGTGCCGCGTTGGACGGGCGGGGTGAGTTTTTCAGAAGCCAGCGGGAAGTAGAGGTGGAAGGTGGTGCCCTCGCCCGGGGCGCTTTCGATTTCAATGAAACCGTGGGCTTCCTGCACGATGCGTTGAACGATGGACAAGCCCAGCCCCGTGCCTTTGCCCTTGGCCTTGGTGGTGAAGAACGGCTTGAAGAGGCTCGGCAAAATCTCGGGCGGAATGCCCGTGCCGGTGTCCGCGACGCGGCAACAGGCAAAAACCTCATCGGGCGAACGTCCCCGGCGTTCGGCGACTTCGGGGTTGAGCCGGGTCATCGCCGTCGTCAGCGTGAGCCGTCCGCCGTTGGGCATCGCGTCCTGCGCGTTGACGCAAAGGTTGATGAGCGCCTGGTTCGCGCGCGTGGCGTCAATCTTCACCCGGACGGGTTCGACCGCCGGCTGGAGCTGGAGGGTGATGTTGCGGCGCAGCGTGCGGCGCGCGAGTTGTATTGCCTCCTGAATAATCTCATTCAAATCCAGCACGGTTTGCTTCTCCTCCGAGCGGCGGCTGAAGGAGAGCAGTTGTTTCGTCACCTCCGCGGCCCGGCCCGCGGCGAGGTCAATTTTTTCCAGCCCCATCCGCAGCGAAGATTCGTGGTTCACCTGCATGAGCAGGAGGCCGGTGTGCCCCCGGATGGCCTGGAGCAGATTGTTGAAATCGTGCGCGACGCCGGCGGCGAGCGTGCCGATGATTTCCATTTTTTGCGACTGGAACAGCTGGTCCTGCAATTCGTGGTAATGCGACTGGTCGGTCACGCTGCAAATCAGGCCGCGCACGCAACCTTCGTTTTTCCACGGGGAGATTTTCATGAGCCAATGGCGGCCATCGGCGGAATGAAAACGGTTCTCCTGCGGTTCGGCGCATTCGAGCACGTGACGGAATGTGGCGCGCAGTTCTTCACGGCGCGAGGCGTCGGGAACGCAATCCAGGAGCGAGCGGCCCAGGACGGGTGCCCCGTCCAGGTGAATGCCGCCGTGGTCGGCGGGCAGGTGTTGCCAGCCGCCATTGGCGTGGGTCAGGTGGAAATCACGGTCGAGCGTGTAGATGGCGCCATCGAGCGAGCGCAGGATGCTCTGGACAAAATCGCGCTCGTTGCGCAGCTCGTCCTCCAGTTGTTTGCGCACCGTCAGATCGCGTTCGCAGGCGACGTAACCCATGAAGCGCCCGGCCAGGTCCGAAATCGGCGACAGCGTGGCGGCCACGTGATAGGGCCTGCCGTCAGCGCGCAAGTTCACCAGTTCGCCGATCCATTCCTTTCCCCGGCTGACGGTTTCCAGATATTCAGCGACCTTGCTGTGCTCGCCGGGCGCGCGCAGGAATTCATCGGGCCGGCCCAGCACTTCCTCGATGCCGTAGCCGGTGACGGCCTGGAAGGCGGGATTGGCAAACGTAAGCCGCATTTCCGGGTCGGTGATGAAAAAGACCTCGGGGGTCGCGTCAATCGCCGTGATGAGGCGCTGGACGTGTGATTCGAGCCGGAGGCGCTGGCTGGCGTCGCGGAAGGTGACAAGGGTGTAGCCGTTGCCCAGCCCGACGAGTTCCAGATCGGCAACGAGCCGCCGCATGCCGTTCACGCTGGCGGGTACGGAGTGGAAATTGCCGCCGCGGGGATGCGCGTGGCGCAAGGCGGCTTCAAGTTTGGCGCGGGCAGGTTCGGCAAAGAGGTTGAGCACGGAAAACGAACCGGGGTCCATCTCCGGGTGCAGATGGAAGAGCCGGGCGGCCCGGGGATTGATCTGCACGGCGGTACCCTCGGCGTCGCAGACTATCTGCGCCTCCGTCGAAGCGTCGAACAAAGCCGTCCACCATTGGCCGGTCAGTGCCCGCGCCGAAGCTTCCTGTGCAACGGGCAGAGCATCCATGCAGCCCCCAATCGGGTAGTTTCAACCATACACTGTCAGTGATTGGGTTATCGGCTGAATGCGATGATGACTTAACAACTTTTCGATGACGATGGCGTTGAGCGGCTGGCCCTCGGGTGCCAACAGCACACCGTTGGCGGAGTAAATGCCCCGCGCCAGCACCATGCCGGGGCGTAATTCGGCCACGGGAATCTCGGTTTCACGTTCCGTCCGCGCGCCAGGGTCGGACAAGGCCCGCAACAACACGCGCACGGCCTCGGGATCGAAGGCGGTGCCGGCATCGAGCTGGATTTTTTCCACGGTGTCCACCGGTGACCGCCGGCCGGAAGCGCAGGCCGCCGCCACCGCCAGCAGGCGCGCCAGCCAGGGGATGCGTTCACCCACGAGTTGATCCGGATAGCCGGAGCCGTCGAAGCGTTCGTGATGGGAACGGATGATTTCTCCCACGCGTTCGAGTCCGCCGGCCGAGCGCGCGAGGTCCTGGCCCAGAATCGGATGCTGTTCGATCAGCGCGCGTTCAGCCGGGCGCAGATCGTCCGGAGCGTCCTGCCAGCGGCGGATGATTTGCCGGGGTACGCCCACCAGTCCCACGTCGTAGAGCAGGGCGCTGGTTTCCAGCGTGGAGCGGTCCGGCATCGAGAGTCCGACCACGCGCGCCATGGCCGCGCACAGCTCGAGAGTCCGCCGGGCCTGCAGGCCCAGCGAGGGATAGAACGTTTGCAGGGTATGGACGGACAATTCCAGGCAGCGACCCAGATTGCGTTCCAACTCGGTGTTCACCTCGGCGAGTTGCCGGTTCTGTTGGGCGACCAACTGGACCTGCTGTTCGAGCGAGCGGTTCAGCTCGAGCAGTTGTTGGTTCATGGATTGCGTGGCCGCCTGGAGCTGGGCGTTCTGGCAGATGAGTTCGTGACGCTGGACCGCGTTTTTGACGGTGGCCAGGAATTCCTCGCGCAGCCAGGGTTTGACAATGAACCGGTAAATCTCGCCGCTGTTGATGGCTTCGATGACGATGTCGAGGCTCAACACCGCGGTGACCAGGATGCGCGTGGCGTAAGGCTGAATGAGGCGGGCCCGGGCCAGCAACTCCAAACCGGTCATGTCGGGCATGGACTGGTCGGTGATGATGACGGAGAAATCGCGCTGTTTGATTTGTTCCAGCGCGTCCACGGGATTGGACACCGCGATCACGTCGTACTGCGCCCGCAACAGCGATTCCTTCAGGGCGGCGAGGACGATTTCCTCGTCATCCACCACCAGGAGCGGACTGAGCGGTTTGGTTGATGCCATGGGCGCTGCGCTTTTCACGGTCAGGGTTTGTCCAGCACCGCCTTGAGGCGCGCCAGGAACTCGTTCGACGGCAGATCGAACGGCACCACGGCGTCCACCGCGTGCAACAAGGTGGCGTTGGTTTCCTCCTGCTGGCCCTCGGCGAAGCTCAAGAACGTTTTGAGCGACAGCTTTTCGTCCCGGATGCGGCGGCAAAGCGACAAGGCTTCCGGCTGTTCGCCGAGGTGCAACAGCAGCAGGCCGGTGATTTGCAGTCCGGGAGAGTGGAGCGATTCGACCGCCTCCTCTTCGGTGGTGGCGGTGACGGCGTAGTAACCACTTTGGCGCAGCAACCCGGCGACACCATCCAGCGCTTCTCCCGCGGTACCCACCACCAGAATGGTATGCCGTTTTCCGCGCAGACTGACATCCGCCTTTTGGGCTTCGGTGAAGTTGGCTTGGGAGAACCAAAGATGGAAGGCCGTGCCTTTTTTAAGACGGGTTTCGACTGTGATCGCAACGCCGTGTTTTTCCGCGAACAAACGCACGTTGTACAGGCCGAGGCCGGAACCTTTGCCCAGGGGTTTCGTGGTGAAAAACGGATCGAAGATCGAGTTCAAATGCCGGCTGGAGATGCCGCTGCCGGAGTCCTCCACGGAGAGGCAGACGAGCGGCGCCTGCGGCATCACACCGTGGCAAATCCGCAACAGTTCTGCCTCCTCATGATCATTGGCTTGATTGGTGTACTGCTCGCAAACCGACGCCGTGCATGGTGACAAAACCGGCGGTTGCTCGTGGCGCGAGGTGCGCAACACCAGGTCGCCGCCCTCGGGCATGGCGTCCCCGGCATTCAGGGCCAGATTCACAATCACCTGCCGTAATTCAAATCCATCCAGGTAAACCGGCAATGGCCCGTCATCCGCCAGAACCGTCCGCAGGCGCACGCGCCGGGAAAGGACCTTTTGCAGGATGTTCGCCAGGCTCGAGACGGTTTCATTCAAGTCCTGATAGTCCTTCTCGCCGGGAGCGCCCTGATGCAACTGGCGGATGCGGCGGGCCAGTTCGCCCGCCTGTGTGGCCGTGCTGCGAATGAGGTTCAGACCGTTGCGCAAAGGGCTGCTCTCGGTCACTTCGGCTTCAAACGTTTCGCTCAATGAAACGATGCCGGTCATGATGTTGCAGAAATCATGGGTCAGCCCCATCGCGATGGTGCCCAGGTTTTCCTTCCATGACATGTTGATCAGCCGCCGTTCGGCCAGCGTTTGCCGGGTGATGTCCTGCCAGACGCCGTCGTAGCCGAGCACCGTCCCTTGCTCGTTGCACAGCGGTTGACGATGCTCGCTGATGTACGTGACGCGGCCGGTCTTGATGTGCCGGAGGCGGTAATTGCCCAGGATTTCCCGCGGCGCCGGATCGGATTTCTGCAAGCGGCGTTTCAGTCCTTCTACATCGGCTTCGTGAACCACGCGCCAGAAAAGGTTTCCATCCACCCGCAAATCCTCGACCGGGATGCCGGTTAACTCCTCGATGCGCGGACTGATAAACTCGAAACTGAAATCGGGTCGCTGCGTGAAAATGATTCCCGGCCACCGATGGATGAGGCTGTTGAGTTGCGCCTGGGCGCGTTTTAGTTGCCCGTCGTCCACTGGCGCGGGGGGTTGCGCTACCCGGCTCCGGAGGTCGCTGTCGGCCGCCGGCGTGGACTCCATGCGCACCAGAGTATGCGCGCCAGCCCGGCAAATCTCGACCCGCAAGTTCTCTCCTTGCCGGTCCTTGTTGGGCGGGACGGCCAGCTCCGCGTCCGCAAACGATGTCTGACGACGAAGCAACTCATCCATGGCTGCGGCCCACTGGGTGTGCCGGTGGCGAAGCAGACGGGACAGCTTTACCCCCTGCAATTCCAGCGGGCTTTTGCCGATCCATGCGGCGAACGCGTCGTTGGCGCCGACGATGTACCCATTTTCATTGAGTACCACCACGCCCCGGCTTAACCAACGGATGGGGAGACTGGGCGGGAGACCTTGCATCCCCGCCGATTTGACAACATGAACCCAATGACGACCACTCATGTTATTGCCCGGTTGTCTATGCGGACGAATAATTGCAATAATTGCCGGCTATTTCCCGGCAGCAACACCGTCCGTTGTGTTGCGTTGCCAGGTGCCCGAAGCCGTCGTGCCCACCCTAATGAACCGGGGTCATCCCGCCAAGAACTATTTTTCATCAGGCGACAGCAACCGGTCCGAGGGCTGGATGGAGCGGGTTCAGGAATATGAAGTCCACCCGGGAGCACGACCCGGAGCGTAGGATTTTTGCACGCGCCTGAGATTGCTGGTGCAGCGATTCAGGTCCTGCAGTTTCGTCCGGGCGAGTTTGATTTTGTCCGCCAACCATGCGCGGTTGCGGGTTTCCAGTTTGACGAGGTCAGAAACTCGGAGGCGTAACTCGTCCGGTTGCGGCGGGAGGACGCGGTCAGGCCGCAACGGTTCGCCGTCCGTCAGGCCCGCTATCTCCATTTGCAGCCG
The DNA here is from genome assembly GCA_964458575.1 of uncultured Bifidobacteriaceae bacterium. Classification (GTDB taxonomy): domain Bacteria; phylum Verrucomicrobiota; class Verrucomicrobiia; order Limisphaerales; family JADLHS01; genus CAYWMD01. The sequence continues at coordinate 188,845 of CAYWMD010000002.1, forward strand.
GGCGATGGCGTTTTGGCAGGATGCGAGGCGAACCCAATCGCTTGCCTGGATGGCTTCCCCTTCGGCCTCCGCCAATTTTTGCCACTCCGCGCAGGTATGCAGGGCTTGGTCTGGGTTCATCGGCTTGCGGCGTCAAGCGGGCACCAGGTTGGGCGTGGACGAAAACTGAGCGCTGGCGGGCAGCGGCGTTTCCTGTTTTGACAGCATGTCGGCCCAGGCGTCGCGCAGCACGTTGAGATGGCGGATGACCTCTTCCACCCCGGCCCGGTCCTTTTTGAGGTTGCTCTGCCAGAGCCGGAGTTCGAAATAGTCGTAAAGCGGACGCAGGGTCGCGGCGCATTTCCCGCCTTGTTCCATGTTCAGGGCGAGATTGAGTTCGCGGATGATTTCCTGTGCGCGCTGGAGGTTGTTATGAACCGTCGTGTTCGCCTCGGCGGGGTCTTCCTGGTTAAAGCCAGGGAGGGCCCGCTCGAGGGCGCGAATCGCACCTTCGTAAAGCAGCAGGACCAGTTGTCCCGGCGACGCAGTGTTGGTGGCAATCTGACGATACGATTTCCGAGGATCAATGATGTGCATGGCAGGCTGATGGCGATGGGCCCAAAAAGGGTCTAGTGTTTATGGACGTGGATGGCCAAGAGGTTGGCGATTCGGTCAAGCATTTCATCCGGAGGATACTTGACGTCCGCGACCAGTTCGCGCGCCCGTTCGACTTTCTCCGGACGAAGCTTCGGAGTATCCTGGAGCGCCCGCTCCAGAGATTCTGTGCGTACAAAGGTTTCCGTACCGCCAACCGACTGCGCCGGAGACCGGCGGGCCACGGGCTGTCCCGTGCCAGGTTCCGCAAGGCCGCCAGGATTCACTTTAATTTCCATAGCCTCTAACTCATTTCCGGCAGGCTTTCAGTTTGATTTCAACGCCTATCATCTGATTTATCGGTTCGTTTTAATATCACTTGAGCCGATTTTTTGCGACGGGGTGGGCAAGGTGGCCAGCACAGCCGAAACCGCGTAAGTCCCGAATCGGCGGGGCGAATTCAGGATGGCCCACCCATCTCCGGGCTCCTGGTCAAATCGTCTGGCCCCGCGAACCACCGCCGGCTCAGTCGCATCGAAAACCTCGTCCACCGCCCACAACGTCTGCCGGGTGTGAACATCCACCAGGCGCATCCGCCAGCCAATCGCCAGGGGGGCGTAGCCGCGAAACAAGGTCAATTGGCAGAACAACACCGCGTCGCAGTCGGTTTCTGCACGCATGGACTCGAAGAAAGCCGCCGGCAATGCCTCCGCGCCCGTCCAAGAGGTCCGGCCCGTGCGCCCGCGCAAACGTTCCGGACTGACCTTGACAACCTCGAAGTTCTTCGTGCGGATCAGTTCGGATTCGAGAACCGGTTGGAGCGCGTCCCGGCCGGCTTCGAGCGAAACGGTGTCGGAAGCGCACGCGAGCGGCAACACCGCCACCCGGCGCAGATACGGAGCAAGGCGCGGCGTGCCACGATGCACGTTGTCGGGTTTGTAGCTGGCCAGTACGCCGTACGGTTTGCCGGCGAAAGCCTCCGACGCACCCATCACCGCGCCCGCGCCGACAATCGCGCACAGCCAGCACCGCAGATTCCCGATGGTCGCACGCGCGTTCATGGTCCGTTAACTGCCAAACGTCTGGACCAAATACTGCAATTGCTGATTGATCCTTTGTTGGGCCGTTTCCATCGCCACGAACTGCGCGGTCATCCGCGCGCGATCCGCCTGGACGATTTTTTCGAGGTCTGCAATCTGCGTGTCAATGTCGCTGGCCTGCTTGGTCAACCCATCCTGTTTCGCGACCAGCGTGCCGTCCTCACCGATGGTCCGGTCGAGATATGCGACCAGTGACACGGCAACGCCTTTGGTGTCATCGGTGAAAAGTTGTTTGATGCTTTCCAGATTGTCGGTGAGCGCATCATCCAGTGCGCTTTCATCCGTCAAGGTCAGGTTGTTGTTGTCGCCGCTGGTGCTGATCCCCAGGTCGGCGAGGTGATCCAGCACTCCGGTCAAGCCGGTGAGCTGCGAGAAAACCGTGCGCCGCAGCGTGGTGGCGATGTCACTCGCGTCGCCATCCGAGGCCAGCACACCGGCGGTTACCACGCCTTTCGCATCGGTTGAACTCGCGGTTTGGGTGTCAATGACCGATTGGACACGGTTGTAGGCGCTCAGAAAATCATTGATGGCAGATTTGATTTTAGCCGCGTCCGTCGCAACCGAAATGGTGGTTTCGCCTTCCGCCAGGGCGGTGACCGACAAACCTGCGATGCCCGAACTGGCCTCGGTGATGGTGTTGGACTGGCTGACCAACTGGTCGCCGCCGTTCACCGTGTAGAGCAGATTGTTTCCGCGGGTGAGCGTGCCGGCGGACAGCCCGGTCGCCGCCAGGAAATTGCCGGTCACGTCTTCCATGGCGATGTTCATGTCGCCCGCCGCTTTGCTGGTGAGCACGAAACGATCATTGATCGAATCATAACCGGCGATCACTCCCGCGCTGGAATTGTTGATGCGCGTGAGGATGGCGGCAACGCTGTCCGTACTGGCGTTGTAAGAGATGGCAACGCCGTTGAGCTTAAACTCGCCCGCGCCGCTGCCGCCGTCGGTGACGGCGGTGGCCAGGTTGGAGGCGGCGAGGCTGGTGTTCAGGCGGACGCCGCCAAGCGCGGCGCCGCTGGTGATGCTGCCGGTGCCGTTGTTAAACAATTTGGCCGTCTGGAGGAAATTGCTGGTGTCCGTGGCACTGCCCAGCAGGATTTCGCCGCTGCTGGAAAGGGTGATGCGGTCCTGAACCGGATCGTAGGCGGCCGTGACCTCGTTATTTGTGGCGGTGGTGAGCTTGTCGAAAACCTGTTGCAGCGTATCCGTGGTGGCAATCGTGACCTGCTTGCCGTTGACCGAAAATGTGCCGGCCGAAACCGCCGTGGCGAAACCCGCGTCGGCCAGGGTCAGGGCCGAGACATCCGCGGTTGCGCTCAAGGCGTTGCCGGCATTGCCCGTTCCGGTGCGCTTCGCGGCGGTGGCAAGCTGGATGATGTTCAGGAGATACGCGCCATTGCCCGTGCCGTTGCTGACCGTGGCGGTGGCAATCTTGGAATCGGAACTCTGGACCGTGCGACTGTCGAAAAACGTGGCGTCCTTGAGTGTGTCCACGCGGGACTGGAGGATGCCCAGTTCAGTCTTGATCGAGCCATAGGCGTTGTTGCGCTGTTGAAGGAGGTCCTGCTCGTTGAGCAGGCGGGCTTGGGGGGCGCGCTCAACGTCCGCAAGCTGGTCCACCAGCGTTTTCCAGTCGAAACCGGACGCCAGACCTGAAAGCGATAAATCTATGCCGGCCATATTCGTTTGTTCTTTCCAGCTATTCCTGTTCCATCCGCGGTGACAGCACCCGGATCGGACCCTGCGCGCCCGTTCATTTTATGGCGAATTCCCGGACGGCGCTTGCGCGCCGCCCGGGGTTCACCCGATTCATCAATCCGGCCGTTCCTTATTGCAGGAGACGGAGCGCGGATTGCGGATTGGCGTTTGCCTGCGCCAACATCGCCGTGCCTGCCTGGACGAGGATGTTGTAACGGGCAAATTGCGTGCTCTCTTCGGCCACATCCACATCTTTGATGCGGCTGTTGGCAGCGGTGAGGTTGTCCTTCAGCACCCCGAGCTGTTCGCTGTACTTCGTCAAACGGGCCACGTTCGAGCCGACCGAGGCGCGATCCGTCGCGAGTTGCGAAATGGCGGCCTTCACGTTGGTCAACGCGGTGACCGCGCCGCCCGTCGTGCTGATGTTGCTGGCCGTCGCCGTGGAGTAGGCGCTGATGCTCAGCGACACCGCCGTCATGCTGAACGTATTGCCGTCGCTGTCCGTCGTGACGCTCGCCGCCACGCCGCTGAACAAGCTGACGCCATTGAAGTCCTTCGTCGCCAGGTCATTGATGTATGAGCCGAGCGTGGAGAACTCCTTTTGGTACAATGCCAGGTCGGCGCTGGTTTTGGTGGAATCCTGGGCCAGAACCGAGAGTTCGCTCATGCGATCCAACGCGCTCGCAACCTTTTTCAGGAAACCGTCCTGCGTCTGGCTGAACGAGATGGCGTTGCTGACGTTGCTGGTGGCGGCAGTGATCCGGTTGATTTGAGCATCGAACCGCATGGACACAGCCAGACCCGCGACGTCGTCTTCAGGCGAAGTGAGCTTCGAACCTGAGGAGAGCCGCGCGAGCGACTTGCTGAGTAATGCGCTTGATTCCGAGAGCAACCGGGCGCTGCTCTGTGCCGATACGTTTGTATTGATGACCATAACTGCTGACTCCTTCCTTGAGTCACCCCTTGCGGGGAGTTTTATTGCGCGACATCCCTGCCGCGAGGCGAACCTTCTTGGGCGTCCACCTGTTTTTTCCCTGCTGGCCATTTACGGCCGCCAGCCGCCGGTTTCCAACAACTTAGGTATCGGCGCGGGGCGCCGGGACTTAAGCGATGAAATCGTCGTGAAATGGTCCGGAACGGGCCGTTGGCCCGCGCAGCGGTGGCCGCCGCCGAACCCGAGGCCGGGGCGGACCACCCACTGCGGGGCGAAACCAATTGCCACCGCGCGACCAGAAACCATGCAGGCGGTCCGCATTGCGAACGCGGTCGCCGGGCTTTCGCTTTGCCGGCCGCTGGATCTGGCGCGTGAGTTTTTCACTGGTGAATTGGGCGAATTTTCCGAGCGCGTTTGCGTTTGGGTGTCTTCGCCGGTTGGTTTTTTTCGGTGTTTGACCCGCCTGTTGCGGTCCTTCCCCAGATTCGGTCCCGGTGGGTTGCCCGGACGCCTTGTGGGCCGTCCGGGCTTGCCCACCCGCCTTGACCAAACCTTACGAGAGCAACCGCAGCACGTTCTGCGGCAGCGCGTTCGCCTGGGCCAGCATCGCCGTGCCGGCCTGGACCAGAATGTTGTAGCGCGCGAATTGCGTGCTTTCCTCGGCCACGTCCACGTCCTTGATGCGGCTGTTGGCCGATGAGAGGTTGTCCTTCAACACGCCCAATTGATCCACGGTGGAATTCAACCGGGAGACGTTCGCTCCGACACCCGCGCGGTCTGTGGCCAGCTGGGTGATGGCCGCCTTGACGAGCGTCAAGGCCGTCGCCGCGGTGGTGGTGGTGGCGACCGACGCACCGTTGACCACGGCGTCGTAGTTGGTGTTGGACAGGTTGACGCCGTTCATGCCGAACGTGTTGCCTTCGCTGTCAATCGTGACGTTGAGCGTGTTCCCGTTGAACAGGCTCACGCCGTTGTAATCCTTGGTGGCCAGGTCTTTGACGTAATTGGCCAGCGTGGTGAACTCCAGATCGTAGAGGCTGCGATCCGCGTCCGTCTTGGTGACGTCCTGGGAGAGGATCGAGAGTTCGCTCATGCGATCGAGGGCGGAGCCGACTTTCTTGAGAAAGCCGTCCTGGGTTTGACTGAACGAGACTGCGTTCGCAACGTTCCCCTTGGCCGCGTTGATGCGACTGATTTGCGCATCGAACCGGGCGGAAACCGCCTGGCCTGCCACGTCGTCTTCCGGCGAAACCAATTTCGAGCCGGAGGAAAGGCGGGAGAGGGATTTGCTGAGCAGACTGGATGATTCCATGAGCAAGCGAGCGCTGCTCTGGGCCGACATGTTTGTATTGATGACCATAACTCTTTCCGTGAGTCGCCTCACTCCAACGGGAGCAAGGCATTGATTTAGCACGACGTCCGTGTCGCGGGTGCACCAGTTGAGGGCGGCACACCGTTTATCCCGCCGGCTCTTCGAGGCTGCCGACCGCCTTGTCCCACATTGCGGGACGCCCCTCTCATCGGCGAATGCGCCGGGAACTTAACCGGTTTTTTGTGTCAACCAGCGTGGAGGGCGACGACGGCGTGCCGAGACTGAACCGCCAACGGATTCGTAACATTACGAGCGGGTGAACAGGAGCAGGATTTCCCATCGAATGCTCCCGGCTTGTGGATTCGACTGCGAGGGGCACGTCCAAAATGTTCGCAAGTCGCAACCCGCTTCCCCTTCATCAATGCGCGTTGGCCGACATCCGCCAGCCAAACCAAGAGCCTTGCCTGCCGGATACGCTTTGACGGTGTGGAGATGATGTGCCGGCGGAGGTGGATTGGAGGTGAGGATTGGCTGACGGGAAGCCGTTTGGTGTCCGTTTTGGTGTCCGTCGTGTGACCGGTCGGAAACCAACCACCGCACGGAACTGAAAGTCCCCCATTCTGGTGTCCGTTTTGGTGTCCGCTTAGATTTCCGCCCGGAGACGAGTGAGAGCAACGGTTGAATCAAGGAGGGGGGAAGGGGAGCATTTCCCTCAATACTGCGGCGCGCGGAATCGGTGCTTTTGGGGTTTTGGGCTTCGTTTCGACTCGGTCACAGGCCGCTGCGGGCATGCTCCCTCGCCAAAGCCTCGCCGAAAACACGAAAAGCCCGCGCCCCGCATCACCGCATCATTTCTGTCAATGCTCTGAGCGCCGTGGGTTGCGACCGATATGCGTGTAGCCCCTGACTTGAACATCGTGCGATCATTGTTGTGAAAACAAGCGGTAAAACATTGTGTCAAGTGCAACTGGAAGCACCAATTGATTCTGGCCATTTGTGACGGTTGCTCCAGCGAGCACGTTGGTCCACGCTGTCGAAGTCAGATCAGAATTCTGCTGCAAACCGAATCGTGTAGCGACTGCCGAAGCGGCCCATGACACCGAAACTTCGGAAGACGAACGAGCAATGCTCAGAGATGGGATTTCCTGCCAAGTGTATATCGGACCGTTACCCGGGGCTGCCACCAACATGCTGCCATCAGCTGAGGTGGCGATTGAAGACCAATATTTGTTTGGCGGATTCTTTGATGACCAATCCAGGCCAGAATTAGTCGAGGACTGCATCGGGCCTTTCTGGCCCGCGACGGTCAGTCGCGCACCATCGCTTGAAGAGGCAACCGCGCACCAACTGCTGTTGGGGGGAACAGCGTTGGTGTTCCATGTCAACCCGGAGTTAGTGGAAGTGTAAGTCTTGCCTCCGAAAATGACAGCGATGAGCTTCGAGCCGTCGGTGGATGATGCAATTGAATTCCAGGTCCCGAAAGGAGCGCTCGTCTGAGTCCAATTCGTTCCTGAATTGGTGGAACTGTAAATGCCAACGGATCTTGAAACAGCAGCGAGCTTGTTCCCGTCCGCTGAAGAGGCCACGGAATACCAATGAGCGATGGGGGCGCTGTTCGATCGCCAGGTCATTCCGAAGTCGGACGAAGTGTAAATCGGACCAACCGCGCTCACTGCGACCAGCTTGCTGCCGTCGGTTGATGTAGCCAGACCAAGCCATGCCGAGTTAGGAGCGCTGGTATGCCACCAATCAACCGCCGCATTCGTCGAGCAGTAGATACCGCCAGGAGCATCGGAGGCGGCAGCGGCGAGCAGGCTGCCGTCCGCTGAACAGGCAACACTTTGCCAGGTCAATTCCGGGAGACTGTTTGATTTCCAACTCACACCGTAGTTGGTGGACGTGTAGACATAACGGCTGCCACCGGCGATCAACTTTGAGCCGTCATGTGATACTGCAACCGAGTGCCAGTTGTTACTGGGAGCACTGGTTGCCGTCCAAAGTTGAGCCATGCCGGTAGAAACTGTCACTGGGCAGGCAACCGACAAAGCAATCGTGAGGAAACAAAATTTGGTGTTCATTGGGCTAACATTATGTTTAGGCCAAACAGCGGCATGGGCGGCCCTAATCTTGGGGCTATGAAAGCTAGGTGGAGGATTTCTTTCAAGGACTATTGTGGCCATGCCGCGACGCCGGCCTGCGGCGGAGCGTCTTGGTTTTCTTCCGCGCCCAACTGTCGAAGCGAGCCAACCACTACCAAGCCCAGCGGCGTTTGAAGTTACCGTGGGCAAACTTGATTATGAAGGAATGGAGGTAGCGGAGGGGAAGCAGAGAGTTACGAATGGGAGCGGGCCATCTGCATAGTTGGGGTCATTTCAATAAACCAAATTCGCACCGAAGTTTGGAATCTTCCCGTCTTTGACTTGCTGACTCCACGTATCCAAGCGTCCGTCATGCATCTGCCAAAACTTGCGGCACAACTCGAAATAATCCAAGACGGTCTGCCGCTCGCCCTTCTCAAGAAGGTCTTTCGCCAAACTCATGTTCGGTCCAAAAGTATCCATCTGGGGCGAGCCAGGACTCTTGCCTGCCTGAAGCAAATATTTCTTGGCCTCGTCAATACGCCCCTCACGGACCGCGATGCGCCCGAGAACCAAATTGGCGTCCTGCACCGCGTTCCCGTAGTTCCAATTTCCTTGGAACTGTGGCAAGAGGGTCTGCAATTCATTTGCGTATTTCTGCGCGTCCTCGATCTTGCCAACCACAAAACTTTCCTTCGCTGCGTCGTTCAACGCATAGAATTTCTCCTCTGGCGTCTTAGCCGCATCCAGCTCCTTTATTGCAAGCTGATGGCGCTGCTGTGGTGTCACAGGAACGCCCCGCCCGCAGCCGAGCAAAAGGCTGCAAAGTAAGAGTGTGGTGAGGTATCGCATATTCGTGTGGTTCCTAAGAAGTTTACCGTTCGGGAACCATTTCCCTGTGATCGGATAATGGAGGCCAAACCGGGAAATCGTTTCCACTGTTCACGCAATGACCGTAGGCCCGTGAAAACTGCTGGTCAAGCTGGAACGTTTTGTGGCTGTGCCGCGACGCCGGCCTGCGGCGGAGCATCTTGTTTTTCTTCCGCGCCCAATTGTCGCAGCGGCGGAAAGCTATGCGTTGATCAGCCGAGCAACGCGAAATTCAATTCGAGTGGAGCGAGCGAACGGGAAGTGTGGTAGAGTGAAGCAGGCAGGAGCGTGATTATGAAATGCGTATTCACAGCAACGAACAGGGCCGAGATTGGACTGCTGAAGAACATTTTGCGGAAAGCGGGAATTGATTGCGAAGAGCGGAATGCGGAGATCGGGCAACTGATTCCAGGCGGGCCGTTCCAACCTGAGTTGTGGGTAACCAGTGACGAGAATTACGAGTCAGCAACCGCGCTGGTGCGTGAATGGTATGAACCGACGCGGACGGCTGGCCCGGAATGGGTTTGTCCGCGGTGCGGTGAAAATCTCCTGGGGCAGTTCATGAAATGCTGGCATTGCGGAACACATCGGCCTGAGCTTCCGTGAGCGACGACCCTCGGGGATGGGAGGGTCTAGCATTGGGAGGGGCGGGGGATTGGGGCGAGCAGACCCGGTTGCACATTTTCCGGCGGAGCGGCGAGTTGGCGCGAAGGATGCCTGCGAACTGGCGCGCGCACTGCGCGAATAACGGGGCGCGGGGATGAGCGAGCAGTGAGCGTGACAGTGAAGCAGCCGGCGAGGGCGCACAAGACGCTGTCATATTCGATGAACCGGGCCGTCGAAGGCCGACGACGGAGGAGGAGGCGTATGCGATGAGACGGCGGAGACTCAATGCCGAGGGTTCACGCGTCAGCGGGATACGGCATTGAGGCGGCATTGAATATAACACGCTCTTGTGCGCCGGCCGGGAAGCAATCCTTCGTGACAACCGCCGCGAAGCCATGACCTTTGAGCCAAGTCTGCTGGGTGTGCGCCGGTCTGCGAATCGGAATTGGCGGCTTGGATTCCGATTGGCAGACGTCCGCCTCCACAGGTTGCGGCGCGACATGGGCGCTAATTTTCCAGCGGCAGTCTGCGCAACTAGCGTTCGAGATCCGTGCGCCTCGAACGCGGTGCGAAGCAAGTTGCGCAGTCTGCCGCGTTGGTGGCCTTAAAATCGTGAGGCGCGTTGCGAAGCACGCGCCAAAGTTTGTTCTGAGTCTTCGACGACAGAGCGGAACGCAGGAACTGCGACGCGCAGGGGTGCGAGCCGCACTGGCCACCTCGGGGGCGCGATCGGCAGTTCGGCGTGAAGCGTGGCGGCGAAGTCTCAGACTAAATTGGTTTGCGCAGTGAGGTCGGGTTTGTTTGCGGAGACTCAGACGCGAGGTGTGAGCCACACTTGCCCCCCCGAGCGTGAAGTCGCAGCAAACGAAACCGTGCTCACGGCTGATGCGGATGTGCTGGCCGGGCGAAGCCTCGCGGCCAATTGCGGTGTCAGTCGTTGATTCCGCCGTGGGCGTGACCGCGATCTTTGAAGTTGTATAGGGTCTCGACCGTGAGTTTTGGGGCGAGGATGGATTTGAGGAGCAGTTGGTGTGCGGTCTGGATGGTGCTGGTCAGGCAATGCTCCGGCAGGAGAAGCTCGACGGGTAGTGACCGCAGCAGGACCTGCGGCATCAAGGGAGTGACTGTTAAAGTCATACCCCACAATACCACTGACTGCGGGAATAGATAGGGTCGTCAAGCGCACGAGCTGTTCTTGACTGTCTCGACTGTTTGCGACCGTCGGAACGGAGTGGCAGCGGTCTGCGTAGGCGCTGTGAGGCGGGTTTTTGGAATGAGGGCTTGGCAGGATCGGTGAAAGCGTGTTAAGTGGAGCTTGTCCGGTGCGGACTCGTCTTTCGGGATTCCCCATCCCACCTCCTTGGCGAACCACGCCGGACGTTTTCTTTGCCCGCGCGAAGCGCGGGCGCAAGCAGCCGCGACAGCGGCGTTGCCAAATTCCTGCCCGCATAGCGGCAAACATTGATGCCTGACCCGCGCGCGCAAAGACCTTTGAACAACAAGCGACGTTGGATTGCCGTGAGACGTTGGAATGTGGTGGGACATGAACGCGCGGGGGAGAGGGCCGCCGTGGATGACATCCGGACACCAAGGGAGGCGGCCCGCCCGCGCCGCTTGCGGCGACGGCGAGCGTCAGGCATCGCGCGCGCGGCGCTGACGTTGGAAAATGGAGGGTCTGACAATGGTTGCGCGCATCGTGGTTGGTTGAGCACGCGAGCGGAGTGCAGCGCGAACTGACTTTATTTCGAGCGAAGCGAGCTGACTTTGATGAAGGGCGAACGAGGTCCAAAGCGGATTGAAATCGGGCAAGACTTACGACTTCACCTGGCGGCGTGTGTTTCGAACGCCAAGGGATGTGCGGATGGGCGAGACGGTTGAATCTTGAATCAAGGTGGAAACCAGCAAGGAAAGGAGATGTTGACTATATCCGCCAATGGCGTATCTTGCTCCGGTGGTCTTTGTTGAGACACCCAACTTTACGCGGCGCGTCCAGGAATACATGGACGATGAGGAATACGGGCAAATGCAGGCGTTCCTGACGCAGCGTCCCGAGGCGGGGAAATTGATCAAAGGCACAGGTGGGATGCGCAAATTGCGCTGGGCGGGCAGTGGTCGCGGAAAGCGCGGCGGGTTGCGGGTGATTTACTATTGGTGGGTGGCGAAAGACCGGATTTCGCTGCTGCTGGCCTATCCGAAGAACGAGCAGGATGACCTGACGGCAGATCAAGTGAAACAATTGAAAAATCAACTGATGCCATGAGAAAAGAATTGTTTGAAGAATTGTTGGAAAGCGTAAAACAGGCCAAGGCCATCGAGCGCGGCGAGATGAAGCCGAGCCGGGTGTTTCACGTTAATCCCAAGAACACCGTGGTGAAGACGCGCGGCAAACTGGGGCTGTCACAGTCGAAGTTTGCATCCTTGCTCGGCATCAGTCAGGACACGTTGCAAAACTGGGAACAAGGTCGGCGCGAGCCAACCGGGCCGGCGAAAGTGTTGCTGAAGATTGCCTCACGGCATCCGCGCGTGCTGTTGGAAGTGGCCTGACGCGCGACGCAGGACTTAAGAGTGGCTCGCTGACGCAAGTCGGCGAGCCGCGTTGTTTTTGCCGCGCCGCTAGGCGCGGTGAGCCGGTGCGAGCCGCACAGGCGAGCAAGCGGCTCAGACGAGCCACTCGGGCCGGCGCGATGCCCGCACCCAACCGGTGATGTGCAAGTAATGCCAGACGAACGCTCCTTGCGGAGGGCCACCAGCCACCACGGCAACTGTGGACGCCACGAGGACGGACAACCCAACGCGCGCCAGAACTGCAAAGGCTGTGTGACGCGCTGATGGTAGAGTGAGGAAACCCAACCCTGCCACCGCAACCAACCCCGCTGAGCGGGACCGATCATGCCGACCAGTGAATGCCAACGCCTGGAGGCAGCGCTGGAGGCCACGTGAGACGCAGACCTCCGATGGCCCGAAGGTTCGTAAACACCATAATTGTCTTTGGTCTTTCGCGTAGTGGCAGGGTGCGGGCGCACAAAGCAGCGGCAGTGACAGGCACGAGCGGGGTGCTTGCGCACGGCCATCATGGGCGTGCCTGGCGCTGACGCTGCGCGCCCGCACCCGAACGAAGCGGTGTGAGCCACACCTGCCATGTGGGGCGTTGAATTGCCCGCGAGCAGACTTTCGCTTTGGAAGCCGCTTGCCAAAGTCGTCGAAGTGGTAGTAGTTTACTACCCATGAAGACAACGACGATGACGCTCACGAGGAAACGGCAAACCGTGTTCCCGTTGGAATGGTGCAAACGACACGGACTGGAGCAGGGCGGTCCGGTGAACGTGTTCGATCTTGGCGGGGGAAACCTGCTGGTGCGGGCGGTTCAACCGCCGTCGCGCGAGTTGGTGGAAAAGCTCTTGTCGCACAAGCCGCCGGGCCGGGGCACGGGCCGTCACGCGATGAAAGTGGTAAACGAGGTCTTGCGCGAAGTGCGCGCCGGGCGATGAACGTCGTCATTGACACCAGCGTGCTGGTGGCCGGGGTGTTCTGGGGTTCAGAATCGCATCGTGTGGTTCGTGCGTGGGTGCGCGGACTGATTGTCCCGGTAGTGAGCGAGGAAATTTTCGAGGAATATGAGCGTGTGCTGGTGCGCACACGCGACCGTGAGGGCTTCACAACCGATTTGTCCTCCTGGTTGAAAACCTTGCGAAATCATACCCTGTGGGTTGAGCCGGTCACATTGAACGAGCCGGTTTGCCGAGACGTGAGCGATGACAAGTTCATTGGCGCGGCGCTGGCCGGCGACGCGCGTACCGTGATCGCACGCGACCCGGACCTGACGATTTTGGAGAAACCCTTCGGCATTGCGATCCTCACACCGCGCGCTTGGCTCGCGACCTTGAGTCGGGCGCAGCGTCGCCGGCTGGATTAGTGCGAACTTCCGCGAAGCGGCTCACACTGCCCGCTCACGGCGACGTGACGCCCGCAGCCAACCGGTGATGTGCAAGTAGTGCCAGACGAACGCTCCTTGCGGAGGGCCACCAGCCACCACGGCAACCGCGGCCTTTCCCGGGGTGGCACGCTGGCGCGTTTACCCCGGGCTATTTTCTTGTCGCCCTTTCAGGGCGGCTAACGGGGGTGGCTCATGCCGACAACTCTCGACGACGGGAAGGCCGTGCCCAACCGGTGACAACTAGCCAGCGCCAAACTAGCGGCTGCCACCAAGGGAGACACGGTGCAAACGCAGGTGGACGCCCGCACGCAACCCAGCACTGCACTGGATAACCGCCCATCCTGCTGCCGTTGCTCCAGATTCCCACCCTCAAGATCGAACAGCCCCTGCCGGATTTGGCCAAGGCGTGATCCTTACGCTGCCCACTCCGCGCAGAGCAATTTCGCCTGCTCCAATACGGTTTGGGTTGCCTTTTCCTGTTTATCAGGTGGATAGCCGTATTTGCGGAGGATACGGCGGACGAGGACGCGGATTTGCGCTTGGGCGGATTCGCGAAGCGTCCAGTCAATCGTCACACTCTTGCGGACATGGGCGACCAACTCGCGGGCGATGTCTTTCAGCGTCGGTTCACCGAGGACTTTCACGGCGCTGTCGTTCACTTCCAACGCGTCGTAAAAAGCCCGTTCATCTTCAGTTAATCCGAGAGCAATGCCACGCTTGTCATCGTCTCGCATCTTCTTCGCGAGTTCGATCAATTCAGCAATGACCTGCGCGGCTTCAATGGTGCGGTTTTGGTAACGGCGGATGGTGGCTTCCAGCATCTCGGCAAACGAGCGCGATTGGACGAGATACTTCTTCGAGCGGATTTTGAGTTCGTTGTTGAGCAATTTTTGCAACAACTCCACGGCGAGATTGCGCTGGGGCAGATGTTTCACTTCCGCCAGAAACTCATCGGACAAAATCGAAATGTCCGGTTTCTTCAAACCGGCCGCGTCGAAGATGTCTATGACCTTGTCCGAGGAAATCGCGCGGGAAACGATTTGCCGGACGGCCAACTCCAATTCCTCCGGCGATTTCCCGCCGCCTTCGCTGATGCTCTTGGCCAGCACGGCCCGGACTTCCTGAAAGAATCCGACTTCGTCGCGAATCTCCAAGGCCGAATCATGCGGCACGGCCAACGCAAACGCCTTCGACAAATCCGACACGGCTTGCAGATACCGTTGCTTGCCGTCTTTCTGCTGCAATACATGCTCGGCAGCCTGCGCGATGAGTGGCAATCGCTTCGCCGCAGTGGCTTTTGCGGCAGCGTGAAATTCAAACCCGTGCAGGATGGCGCAGACTTGCTCGTATTTCTCCAACATCACGGCTACGGCTTCTTCCTGATCTAGCGTGATGTCGCCTTTGCCTTTGCTGTTCGTGTAATCCGCCAGCGCCTGTTTCAGTTCCTCCGCCAGTCCGAGATAATCCACCACCAGCCCGCCGGGCTTGTCTTTGAAAACGCGGTTCACCCGCGCAATGGCCTGCATGAGACCATGACCGCGCATCGGCTTGTCCACATACATCGTGTGCAGACTCGGCGCATCAAAGCCGGTCAGCCACATGTCGCGCACGATGACGATGCGGAACGGTTTCTTCGGATTCTTGAACGCCTTTGCCAGTTCCTCGCGCCGCGCCTTGCTGCGGATGTGCTTCTGCCAGTCCAATGTGTCCGAAGCCGAGCCGGACATGACGATCTTCATTGTGCCTTTGTCATCGTCGTCGTGATGCCAGTCCGGGCGCAGTTTCTGGATGGCCTTGTAAAGCTCCACGCAAATGCGGCGGCTCATGCAGACCACCATTGCCTTTCCTTCCATCGCCGCGTAACGCGCTTCCCAATGCTTCACCAAATCCTCGGCCACGAGCGCGATGCGCTTGTCCGTTCCGACCATTGCTTCCAATTGCGCCCACTTCCGCCGCAGACTTTCCTTCGTGGCTTCCTCCGCGTCTTCCGTCACTTCTTCAAAGTTCGGGTCAATCTTTGGGCGTTCCTCCGGCTTCAAATCAATCTTCGCCAGCCGCGCCTCGTAATAGATCGGCACGGTGGCCTTGTCTTCCTTCGATTGCAGGATGTCGTAAACGTCAATGTAATCGCCGAACACGGCCTGCGTGTTCTTGTCGCCGCTTTCAATCGGCGTGCCGGTGAAGCCGATGAACGACGCCTTGGGCAGCGCATCGCGCATGTGCCTGGCGAATCCACGCAGTAGAAGGTGCTACCGCGCAGTCCACGCTGGATGAGTCGGAACCGGTTTTTCATAGGTAATGAACGGTGACGGAGAAGAGGTCCATCGCGTGAAGGTATAGTGGAAGAGTACGCGGCAGTGGTTGTGGAGCACTGACGGAGCACTGAATTTGGTGTCCGTTTTGGTGTCCGCTGCTGTCCCACGCAGCCGTAAATTCCTGCCGCCCAAGCGGGAGAAATTGGTTGCGGGGGCTGGATTTGAACCAGCGACCTCAAGGTTATGAGCCTTGCGAGCTACCAGGCTGCTCCACCCCGCGATCCAAGACCGGGCGATATACTGCCCGCAAAATCCAAAAGCGCAAGGCCCATTCTCGGCCATTCTCGGTTTAAACTCGCTTTGCGTTTTCCTGGCCGGCTGCTTCCTCACCGTTTTGCCCCGGTCGGGAGGCCGGCGATTCATAAACGAAGCAAGAAACGCCCGTGCCGCCGCGTTCGCGCCGGTAGATTTTGAGCGTGCCGCCAATGGTCTTCGCGCGATAGGCCATGATGTCGAGGCCCATGCCGCCATTGCCCGGCGGTGGGTCGGAGATGCCCACTCCGTCGTCCAGAACGGTGAGTTCGATCTGCCCGCGGTTGGAGGCCAGGCGGATTTCAATCCGTCCCGGTCGCGCATGTTTGACGGCATTGTTCACGGCTTCCTGGGCGATGCGATAAAGTTGCGTGGCGGCGGCGTTGTCGTGCAGGAACACGGGCAGCGGATAATCCATTTCGCACCGCAGCCCAAAGCGCATCTCGATCCGATTGGCCAGGCTTTGCAGGGCCGTTGCCAGCCCCTCGGATTCCATTTCCACCGGGAACAAGCCCCGCGCCATGTGGCGGGCGTGCGTGATCGTATCGTTCAACATCGCGTTGATCTTCCGGATTTCCTCCGCCTTCGGGGTTTCGCCGGCGGCCAGTTTTCGTTCCAAGGACTCCACCGAAAACGCCATCACGACCATGTCCTGGCACAGGCCGTCGTGCAAATCCTGTCCGATGCGCGCCTGTTCCCGGTCGCTGATTTCCAGCAACGCCACCTCCGCGCGTTTGCTCGCCGTAATGTCGGTCAGCGTGCCGATGCGGCCGGCCGGCTCGCCCGCCATCCCGGGCATGGCGGCATCCTGTCCCAGCACCCAGCGAATCGTGCCGTCCGGACGTTGGAAGCGAAACTCCAGCGAGAACGGCGAGTTCTCCACGATCGCCTGATGCCATTTGGCCGAGACGCGCAGGCGGTCGTCCGGGTGAACCGCCTCCTCCCATCCCTGTTCGCGAACCGTTGCCGCGGACAGACCGGTGATCTCGCACCAGCGGGCATTCACGAAGAGACAGTTGCCCGCGGCGTCCGTGCGAAAAATGCCCACGGGCGAGACCTGGGCCAGACTGCGGAAAACCATTTCGCTCTCCCGCTGGCGTCGCTCCATGAGCAGTTCGCGCTGGATCGCAACGAGGTTCCGCTGCCGCCCGAGCAGCGCGACGCCCAGAATCGCCACTCCAATCAGCAAGCCCGCCAGTCCGGCGGTCGTCCAGGCCTGGCGCGCAATCGGGGCATAGACCTCCTCGGAATCCAGCTTCACCAGCAAGACCCACGGACTGTCGGGCACCTTGCGCCATACCCCGAGGACCGGGACGCCGCGATAATCCGGCCCCAACAACTGGCCCGTTTCATCCTTGCCTTCGCCGAGGATGGAACGCACCTCGACGGTCCGGCTGCCCATCGGCAGGCGCAACGTCAGCGCCGCATTCGTGCTTTGCTGCACGTCGTTCAAAATCACCACCGCGTCGCCTTCCTGGCGCAACAACAGCGTCTCGGCCGTCGCGCTCGATGCTGGCCAGCGTCCCAAAATGGGATAAAGTCGTTCCCGCGCGTTCACCTGCAACAGGAACAGGCCACGGCGGAGAACCGTCCGCACCTCCGTGGTGTCCTTCGTCTCCGCATCGAAGACCTCCTTCTGATCCAACAGCGGCACCAAAATGTTCAGTTGCACCTCTCCGCCCGGTGCCGCCCGTTCCAGGTCCGCGACCACGATTTCCTTCGAGCTTAACGCCTCCGCGGCCGCACGGCCCACCACTTCGCTCAGTTCGCCGGTTTCCGGGTGCGGATAGGCCAACCTGATCTTCAGTTTCTCATCCAAGAGCAGCAACTGGTCAAACGGCTGGTCCGCAAACAAACTCTTCAGCCAGTTTTGGAAAGACCCCATCGTTTTCAGGGGCAGCGTAAGCTCCAAGGCATCCAGCGCGCGCCGCGCCACATAAGGCGTCCGCCGCAAAATGCGCGCGTCCGCCAGCCGCTCGCGACGCCAATCCGCCGCCTGGGCCGCTTTGAGGTCCACCACGGTGACCAGCGAACGCCACGCAGCCCGACGCGCGTTGACTTCCTGGCTCAAGAAATAGAACTCGCCCAATGCGAGCACGGTCACCACCAGCAACACCACCAGGCTCAGCACTCCCCAGCCAAATCGGCGCCCCGATTGTGTTTCATCCGCCGGCAGGAAACAAAGGTTCAGTGGCCAGTTATCCAGCCCGGCCGTGATCAACCACCCCAGCCCGAGGCATACCCAGCCCGCCGCCGCCAGAAATGCCGTTTGCGCGTAATACGTGGACTGTAGCAAATAGCACAGCAGCATCACCGCTCCCGACAGCAACACGGTCAGCGCCAGCACCGCTGCCACCTGCCGCACGGCGCGCCGACGACAAAACAAAGGGAATTGCAGCAGCCACGCCAGACCGGTCAGCAGGAAGCAAAATGCCGCCGTCTTGGACATGTGCACCCGGGGAACCAGATCCGACGTTCCCAGTTTGCGGGCCAGCCATTCCTCCCCGGCCCATTGGTAACCGAGAATAAACCGGGCGCAAACCAATCCGCTCAACCCCACTGCGCCCAGCCCCACCAACCGGCCCAGCCAGCGGCCCGCGGCGGAGGTTGAACGGTGCTGACACAGCCACGCCGCAGTGGAAAACCCCAGCAACATGACGAGCGTGCTGGGCGCCAGATCAAACACCCCTTCCCGCGGTAATCCCAGCCGCCAGGCCACCAGCACCAACAGGCTGAAAATCGCCACCAGCGCAAAGCAGGCTTCCGCCACCCGGCGAAACCGTTCCTCGAGCGATGGGGTTAGTTTCACACAACGTGCTTCAAGCGCCGGAACGGTCGGACAGGAGCGACCGAGCCGTATGGGCCGCAGTTAGCATGATTCAAGGCTGCCCCGCGACGAATGGCGGGGCAACAAAAAACTCAGTCTCACCCTCCCACACCCGTTCGCCGAAGGCCGCGGCTCAAGCCGCGCGCCAGTCGAGGACCTTCAACTGGACCGCTCGGCGGCCGTTGAATTCGTTGATCTGCGGCGCAAAGGCGAGATCGAACCGGCCCACGGGCAACGATTCAGTTCCCGCATTCCACCACACCGCTTCGTGGGTGACATTGCCGTCCGTGACCCAGAGTTTGACGTGTTGTTTCGCGTTGCCGATGCGCTGAAGCGGACGGTGATGCGCGAGGTTGCGCGCGAGGAGTTGCACGGCGGCATTTCCCGGTCCGAACGGACGCAACCGGTCCAGTTCGGCGAGCGATGCGAGCGTGATTTCATCCAGCCCCACTTCCGCATCGAGTCGCAGCGGCGGTTGCAGATCGTCCGGCTTGACCGCGCGGCGGGCGAGGTCGTTCAATCGCTGGCGCAGCGCGTCGAGTTTTTCCGGCCGGATCGTGAGGCCCGCCGCCATGGCGTGGCCGCCGTGCCGCACAAGCAGGTCGTCACATTCGCGCAAGGCCGCCGCGAGGTCGAACCCGGCAATGCTCCGGCCCGACCCGCGCCATTCCTTGCCTTCGCCGCCGACGATGAGAGTGGGCCGGTAGAATTCCTGGAGCACGCGGGAGGCGACAATGCCCACGACGCCGATGTGCCAGTGGAGCTGGCCTTCCACGATGACGTAGTCGGTCTGCGGATTGAACCGGGCGCGGACGGCGCCGGACACTTCTTCCACGATGCTGCGTTCGATTTTCTGGCGTTCCCGATTCTGCGCGTCGAGCGCCCGGGCGATGGGCAACGCGGTTGCTTCGCCGGCGGCGAGGAGGAGTTCGAGGGATTGTTCGGCGGTTTCCAGGCGGCCGGCGGCGTTGAGGCGCGGGCCGAGTTGGAAGCCGACCTCGTACGCGCCGAGTTGTGCGGGACATTGAGCCACTTGCTTGAGGGCGACGAGTCCGGGCCGTGGCGTGGTGCTCAAGCGCTCCAGTCCGGCGGTCACGAAAATCCGGTTCTCACCGGTCAACGGCACAATGTCGGCGATGGTGCCGAGGGCGACGAGATCGAGCAGCGGTTTCAGGTCGAATTCCGCCGCCCCGGGCAGGCGGGTTTCGCGCCCGCGCTTGAGAATCGCGTGCGCGAGCTTGAAAGCGAGGCCGACGGAACAAAGTTCACGGAAGTCGGGAGTCTCAAGTCGGGAGTCTGAAGTCGGCGGAGCAGAGGCGGGAGTCAGTTGCGGATTGACGAGGGCGACGGCGGCGGGCGGCGGCGACGATACTTGATGGTGGTCGAGCACGATGACGTCCACGCCGCGTTCCTGGAGCCAGGCGATGGTGGACACCGCCGTCGAGCCGCAATCCACCGCGAGCAGCAGTTTCGCCGGGAATTTCTTCAGGCAGTTCTCCACGGCGTCCTGACTCAGGCCGTAGCCCTCGTCCAGCCGATGGGGCAAATAGTAATTGGCCGACCAACCGAGCCGGCCCAAAACCTCGAGCAACAACGCGGTGGAAGTCACGCCGTCCACATCGTAATCGCCAAAGATGACGAGCGGTTCGCCGAGTTCGCGCGCCTGCAAGAGGCGGGTGACCGCCGCGTCCATGGCGGGCAACCGGAACGGGTCGGCCAGTTGCCGGAGGCGTGGTTGGAGGAAGGTCTGGATGGTGTCCGGACTCGAGAAGCCGCGATTGATGAGACATTGCGCGAGGAGCGGGGAAGGTTTCAGTTGCGGGCCGTTCGCCGGGGGAGTGCCGGTTGCGGCGGCGGCCAGCCGTGCGGCCAGGAGCGGTTGCGGCGGGGCGAGGTGCCAGTGGTATTTCATGGCGACTTCTCCAGCAGGCGCGGCAACGAATGGAACCAGCCGGCGAGATGCTTCGTGATCAAGGCGCCGAAGATCACGAAATACGCCGTGGCGACGGCGGTCGCGGCGTAGCCCACCCAGATCATCACACCGTCTTCCTCCATCATGCTTACTGCGAGCAGGATGATGGCGTAGCTGGGCAGGGTGTTCGACCCAAAGAACGGCGGTGAGGGCAGGGGCAGGGCGAGCAGGACCGCCATGAACAGAATAAGCAACGCGTTGACCAGCCGCGGAACGGGCCAGGTGAGCCACGTGGTGCGGCGCGGGCGCACGCCCTTTTCGAGGAAGCGCAGGAATTTCAACCCGCCGCCCTCGATGGCCTGGCGGACCCGGGGGGGAATTTCGCGGTCGCCCAGTCTGGCGGGCAGGCGTGGTGGCTGGCCCAGAGCGAGCCGAAGCGCCAGCACACCGATCATCGGTCCGAGTACCGTGCTCATGCCCGGCACGGACACCCAGGCCACGAACGGCAGGCCAAGCAGAATGAAAACGAGATACAACCCGCGCCCGTCGGTGCGGGCGATCAGTTGGTTGGCCGTAAAGGACGCGCGGTCACGGTCGGCCGCGAGGATGCGCGCAAGGGTTAGCGACAGGGGTTCGGGAGCGGTGCTCGATTCAGCCGGCGGCATCGGCGGGCAGCTTCCCGCAACCGGCCGCCGGAGTCAATGCGGGGCGCGCGGCTTTTCGGACGCACGCCGCTTTTCGCGGCGCGCGACGCTCACGGAGAGCAGGATCGAGGTCAGGATGATCACGCCGACCACGAGCAGGGAGACGCTGGTGGGGATTTCCACCTGAAACCACCGCTCCGGTTGCTCGTGCGGGTCGAGCAGCATTTTTACGCCGATGAATACGAGCACCACGGACAGCCCGATCTTCAGGTAACGGAAATACTCGATCATCCCGGCCAGCACGAAATACAGGGAGCGCAGGCCGAGAATGGCAAAGACGTTGGAGGTGAAAATGATGAATGGCTTGGTTGTGATCGCGAAGATGGCGGGGATGGAATCCACCGCGAAAACGAGGTCGGTGGTTTCCACCATCAACAGCACCAGCGCCAGCGGCGTGAGCGCGCGCCGGCCGTTCAGATGCGAAAAAAACTTCTGGCCGTCGAAATCATTCGTCACGGGACAGAATTTGCGCGCCAGGCGGAGGACGGGATTTTTTTCCGGACGCACGCCTTCGTCGCCGAAGAACATCATTTTGAAGCCGGTGAACAGGAGGAACGCGCCGAAAAGGTAGAGCATCCAGTTGAAGCGCTGGATGAGCGCCGCGCCGCCGGCGATCATCACGCCGCGCATGACCAGCGCGCCGAGGATGCCCCAGAACAGCACGCGATGCTGGTATTGGGGGGGCACGCGGAAGTAGGCGAAGATGAGGGCGATGACGAAAACATTGTCCATCGAAAGCGAAAGTTCGATGAGGTAGCCGGTGACGAATTGAACGGCCTCCTGGTGACCGCGCAAGGGAACGAGCGCGGCGGCGAACAGCATTGAGAGCGTCACCCAGAGGGTGGTCCACGCCAGGGCTTCCTTGAACTTGACCACGTGGGCGCGGCGATGGAACACGCCCAGGTCGAGCGCGAGAAAGAAAAGGACGCAGAGAATGAAGCCCGCCCAGTGCCACGCCGTGATGGTAATGAGGCCGAACATGGGTCCGAGGGGTCAGGCTTAAAACGGCATTCAGGTCATGCTTGATCAGGCGGTCGCAAGCCGACCCACGGTCGGGGCGGCAATCAAACCTTCACCGGCGCCGCACCGGCCGTTTCCACGGTCACCTGCGAGCCGATCGCCGGCCGCTGGCCCTTGTGCCACCACAGCACAATCGCACTGGCGATGTAGATGCTCGAATACGTGCCGGTCAGAATGCCGACCAGAAACGCGAAGGCGAAATCGTTGATCGCGCCGCCGCCGAAAATGTACAGGGACAGCGTGGCCAGGAACACCGTGCCGGAGGTGATGATGGTGCGGCTCAACGTCTGGTTCATGGCGTAGTTCATCAGTTCGCGGAACGTGCCCCGCACACCCAGTTTCAAATCCTCGCGAATACGATCGAAGATGACGATGGTGTCGTTGATGGAAAAGCCGATGATGGTGAGGAAGGCCGCCACGGTGGTGGCGTTGAACTGATGGCCGGCCAGGAAATACCAGCCCGAGGTCATCAAAATGTCGTGGAGGATGGCAATCACCGCGCCCACCGCGAAGGAGAACTCGTAACGGAACGCGACATACACCAGGATGCCGAACATCGCGAGGATTGCCGCCAGGATGGCCGTGCGCTGGATTTCCCGACCCACCGTGGGGCCGACATGGTTGATGCTCAACACCTCGAAGCGAGCGTCGGGAAACTCTGACTTGAGTTGCGCGATCACCCGCGCCGATGCCTGGTCCGCGCCGGCGTCGCCGGTGGCGCCGGGCAGGGCGCGGATCGTGACCCCCAGCGTGCGGACGCCGGTGTTCAGTTCCCGCTGGTAACCCACGAGCGGCCCGGCTCCCGCCGCCTTCTCCACCGCCGCGCGGATTTTGTCCACGCCGATGTCCTGCGACTGGTCGAAGCTCAGGCGGATGGAATCGCCACCCGTGAACTCCACGCCCAGCACATCCATGCCGCGGCCGAAGATGCCGTAGCCGTTGCCAATGAAGATCAGGAGCCACGAACACGCGAACGCGGGAATGGCCCAGCGGAGAAAATTTATTTTGGTGTCGCGGATGATGTGCAGCATCCTAAGGCTCTTCAGCCAGTTCTTCGCCAGCAACCAGTCGAACATGAGCCGCGTCACCACCAAGGCCGTGAACATGCTCACGCTCACGCCGATGGTCAGGGTCACGCCGAATCCCTTCACCGGGCCGGTGCCCATGAAGATGAGGATGACCGACGAGATCAGGGTCGTCAGGTTCGTGTCGAAGATCGTGCCAAAGGCCTTGTCGTAGCCGGCATTCAACGCGCCGCGCAAGGATTTGCCGGCGGCGAGTTCCTCCCGGATGCGCTCGAAGATGAGCACGTTGGCGTCCACCGCCATGCCGATGGTGAGCACAATGCCGGCGATGCCCGGCAGGGTGAGGGTGGTATTGATCGAGCACATCACGCCGAGCAGGATGATGATGTTCAACACCAGCGCGACATTGGCCACGGCGCCCGCGAACAAATAATAGACCAGCATGAAGCCCGCGACGGCGATGACGCCGTAAATCGCGGCCTGGATGCCGCTGCGGATCGAATCTTTGCCCAAGGTCGGGTCCACGTCGTTCTGATAAACCAAGCTCAACGGAGCGCGCAGCGGGTTTTCGAGGACGTTCGCCAGTTCGAAGGCTTCGCGCAGATCAAAGCTGCCGGTGATTTGTCCGCGGCCGGTTTCGATGGGGCTGTTGATGCGCGGGGCGGAATACAGCTCGCCGTCCAGCACGATGGCGAGCCGGCGGCCCACGTTGTCACGGGTCACCTCGCCGAAGAGCGTGGTGCCCTCCGAGTTGAGCGTGAAATCAATTTCCGGCTCGCCCAGATTGCCGCGGACCACCATCGCGTGCTTGATGATGCTGCCGGTCAGGCCGCGCTCCGCCTTCTTTTTGACGATGACCTCGGTGAGTTCCTCGCGTCCGCCCACGCCGCGCTCCTTGCGCTTGAGCAATTCATAGCCGGGCGGGATTTCCCCGTTCTTGATCAGTTCGTCGCTGTTTTCATGCACCAGCCGGAATTCGAGAAACGCGGCGCGCTGAATCTGTTTTTGCGCGCTTTCCTTGTCGGACTCGGACAGGCCGGGCAACTGGATCATGATGCGGTTGTCGCCCTCCGGTTGGATGATCGGTTCGGCCACGCCGAAGCGGTCCACGCGGCGGCGCAACACCTCGACGGCCTGGGACAGCGCGCTGCTGGCGTCCTGCACGTTCGCCAGTTGGTTGGTTTGCATCTCCACGACGAACATCGTTCCGCCCTGGAGGTCAATGCCCAGCTTGATGCGTCCGGAGGCTTCGCGTTGCAGCCGGTTGAGAATGTAGGTGGTAGGATACAGTTCATTCTTCGCTGGGAACATCAGGAAATACCTGCTGATGTCATTGGTCCCGATGGCCGTCTGGAGATTGCGGTAAGCCCGGTCCGGATGCGCTTTCTGCAACTCCCGGGCCTGGTAAACGATGTTGGAAAAAGTGGCGTCGGCCCCCCGGGCGCGCTCCTGAAACACCTGCACCAGATCGCGCGAGGTGGGCGGATACATGAAGTAAAGCGCCAAGCCCAGGGGCAGGCAGACAAAGAAAACGAACCGCCAGAAGAATTGCTGTTTCATGGGTGAATTCAATCGGCGGCGGGTTTGCCGGCGCGTTCGGTGATTTCCGCGATGGCGGACTTGGCGATTTCCAGTTTGGCGTCCGCCGAGCGAAGGGTGAGGGTTTTTTCCCGCACGGTCAGCACGACGCCGAGGATGCCGCCGTTGGTAAGGATCTTGTCGCCGGGCGCCACGGTCTTGAGCAGGGCGGCGTGTTCCTTGGCCTTCTTCTGCTGCGGGCGGAACAGCAAAAAGTAAAACATGACGCCCATGAGCGCCAGCATGCCGAACGTGCTGAACATTTGAGCTTTCGGGTCGGCCTGGGTGCCGGGCGCGGGCGGCGCTCCCAGCGCAAGCATCGTGTGCGCGTAATTCAAGTCCATATTTCGATAAATGGGCGCTCAATCTAAAGAAGCGACCGCGTTTGGCAAGCGGCAAAGACGAGGCACAGAAGCCCGCGGTTCCAAACCCGAGGAAGGCTTTATCGCTCAACCGGAAGATGTTCGCACGGCGACCCAAGTCGGCGAGCCGCCGCGTTCCTAGTTCCGGAGACCTGGGTTCTGAGGCTTGATGATTCCTTGGGGCTTGCAACTTGAGTTCCGGGCTTCGGCCGGTTCCGCGGCGCGAAATTTGGGCTTTCAACCGCTCCACAACGCGGCATCATCAAGGCACACGACAACTCGTTGACCGGCGATGAACCCTTTTTCCAGTTTGCGGATTCGACTGGTGAGCACCGTCCTCGTGGCGATTATCCCGGTGCTCGCGCTGATGTTCTTCACGGAGTTGAACAAGGATTGGCTCGCCTTTCTGATGGGGCTGCTGGCCCTGATTGCGGCGTGGTTTGGCGGCGAACGGTTTATCCTGCGCCAGATCCGCGTCATCCTGGACACCACGAAGAAACTTGCCCGCGGCGATCTGGCCAGCCGGACGCAAATGGGAACCGCCGAAGGGGAACTCGGCGAACTGGCGCGGGCGGTGGACCACATGGCGGAGTCACTCCAACTCCGCGCCAGGCAATCCGACGAAGCCGAGCGGACGTTGTTGAACCGCGCCCTGCAACAAACCGTCGTGGCGGCGATCGGCCAGTTCGCGCTCATCACCAACGATTTCAAAGGCCTGCTGGAACAGGCCGGTATGCTGGTCGCGCAAACGTTGGGGGTTGAGTTCTCGCACATTCTCGAACTCCGGCCCGATGGCCAGACCTTTCTCCTGCGCGCCGGGGTGGGCTGGAAACCGGGCAACGTGGGCGCGGCCACGCTCGACGCCCGGCGCGATTCGCAGGCGGGTTTTACGTTGAACAGCGGCGAGCCCGTCGTCATCGCGGACTTCCGCACTGAGACCCGGTTCCAAGCCCCGTCCTTGCTGGTCGAGCACGGGGTCGTCAGCGGCGTCAGCGTCGCCATCGCCACGCGGCAGCAGCCGTTCGGGGTGCTCGGGGCCTACACGGCGCAGCCGAGGAATTTTACCGGCGACGAGGTTCATTTCATGTTGTCCGTCGCCACGGCACTGGCCATGGCGGCTGAACGCATGCGCGCGGAAGCCGAAATGCAAAAGCTGGCGGCGTTTACCCAGTTGAACCCCAACGCGGCGCTCGAACTTTCGCCCGATGGCACGATCACCTACTTCAACGATGCTGCGCTCAAGCTGGCTCTGTCGGTGCACAAGGAACATCCGCGCGCGATTCTGCCCCCGAACATCGTGGACATCGTCCAGAACACCCTCGCGACCAGGGAGAGCCGCGCCCGGGTCGAATCCAGGGTGGAGCGCCGGACCCTCTCTTGGGCCTTCCACCCGGTCACGGCGAGCCAGGTGGTGCATTGCTACGTGGAAGACATCACCGAGCGTCTCAATCTGGAGGAGCAGTTGCGCCAGTCGCAGAAAATGGAATCCATCGGCCAGCTTGCCGCGGGCGTGGCCCACGACTTCAACAACATGCTCACGATCATCCAGGGGCACTCGGGCATCTTGATGGCGAAGCCGAACCTGCCGCCCGAGATGTTCGACTCCGCCCAGGCGGTGTACTTCGCGTCCGAACGCGCCGCCGGGCTGACGCGCCAGTTGCTGATGTTCAGCCGGCGAAACGTCATGCAGCCGAAGCCGCTGGATGTGCGCGAGGTCGTGGGCAACATGACCAAGATGCTCAAGCGGCTGCTGGGCGAAACCATCGAGCTGGAGTTCGTCCCGCCCGCAAATCTTCCCCAGGTTCACGGCGACACCGGCATGCTGGAACAGGTCGTCATGAATCTTTCCGTCAATGCCCGCGATGCCATGCCGGGCGGGGGGACACTAACCATCAGCGTCAACCCGGTGCAAATCACCGACGCCTACCTGCAAACGCACCCCGAAGCGCGCGAAGGGAACTTTGTCTGCCTGCGGGTCACGGACACCGGTGTGGGCATGGACACTGCGGTCATCAATCGCATTTTCGAACCGTTCTTCACCACGAAGGAAGTCGGCAAGGGCACCGGACTCGGGTTGGCGACCGTCTATGGCATCGTCAAACAACACGAAGGCTGGATCGAGGTCCTCAGCCAGGTTGGCAAGGGCAGCACCTTCAACGTCTTTCTGCCAGCGCGGGAAGAAAGCGTGCCGACGGGCTCGACGGGAACGGATCCGACTGCATTCCTGCGCGGCGGAACGGAGACGATTCTGGTTGTGGAGGACGAACCGGTCCTGCGTGACATGGCCCACCTGATTCTGGAGGAGTTGGGCTACCGCATCCTGGACGCGTCCAACGGCCGGGAAGCACTGGCGGTTTGGGAACAACGGGCCGGCCAGATTGACCTCCTGCTTACGGACATGGTCATGCCGGAAAAAATGTCCGGGGTGGAACTGGCCGAGAAACTTCTGGCCCAAAAACCGGACTTGAAGGTCATCTTCACCAGCGGCTACACGGTGGATGAAATGGGCGATGTATTTCTCGCCCGCCGCAACGCGCGGTTTCTGCAAAAACCTTACACCCGAAAACATCTGGCCCGTACGGTCCGACAGGCGCTGGACAAACAAGCGGCGACAAACGGATCAGCATCCTAACCGGCAGGGCTTCGCACCAGCGCCAGCACGCGGGCTACAGCCTCGTCAATCTGCAACGGCAGGACGGCCCCGCCGCGCGGTTTGACCTCCACCTCACCTTTGGCGAGCGATTTCTCCCCGATGCTGATGCGGACGGGAAACCCGACCAGGTCGGCATCCTTGAACTTCACCCCCGGCCGGTCGTCGCGGTCGTCCAGCATGACCTCCACGCCCTGGGCCGTTAGTTCGGCGTAATAGCGTTCGGCGAGTTTCATGCCGGCGTTGTCCGGCGCGACGTTCAACGGCGTGATGCAAACTTGGTAGGGCGCAACGCTCATCGGCCAGATGATGCCGTCCTTGTCGTTGCACTGCTCGATGACCGCCTGCAACGTGCGCGTGACGCCGATGCCGTAACAGCCCATGACCGCCGGCTGGCGCGCGCCGGTCTCGTCCAGATAATGCGCGCCGAGTTTCTCGCTGTACTTTGTGCCGAGTTTGAACACATGGCCGACCTCGATGGCCCGTCGAATCTTCAACGGCTTGGCGCATTTGACACAGGGCTCCCCGGCCGTGACGGTTCGCAAGTCAAACCACTGGGTCACCCGGATATCGCGTTCGATGGAGACGTTGCGAAGGTGGAAGCCGTCTTCGTTCGCACCGGTGGTCATGTCGTTCGCCCCCCGCAAGCGTTCGTCCGCGTAAACCTTCACGTCGGCCGGAACATTCGCCACCGCGCCCAGCGAACCGGGCTTCGCACCGAGGGTTGCGGCACATTCCTCGGGTGTTGCCGGGCGCGCGGCCACCGCGCCCGTCCGGGCCATGAGTTTGGTCTCGTTCAACTGATCGTCGCCGCGCACAAGAATCAAAATGGGCTTCGAGTCGGCAAGGTAAACGAGCGTCTTGATCTGGCGATTGGCCGGCACGCTGTAAGGCGCCTTGCTCAACGCCTCGATGGTCACGACCCCGGGTGTGGCAAACCTTTCCACGGGGGCGCCAATTTCGCGGGCGGCCGTTTTGGGAAGGCCGCTGGTTGCTTTCTCAACGTTCGCCGCGTAGCCACAGGCTTCGCAGTAAGCGACTTCGTTCTCGCCGGTTTCGGCGGGAATCATGAATTCGTGCGAGTGGCTGCCGCCGATGACGCCGGTATCGGCTTCAACCGGGAACGCCTTCAAACCGCAGCGCGCAAAGATGCGCGTGTAGGCGTCGTACATCTTCTGGTAACTGGCCTGTGCGGCGGCGTCGCTCACGTCGAAGCTGTAGGCGTCCTTCATGATGAATTCGCGGGCGCGCATCAGGCCGAACCGTGGGCGGATTTCGTCCCGGAATTTCACCTGAATTTGATAAAAGTTCTTGGGCAACTGGCGGTAGGAATTGATCTCCGCGGCGACGAGCAGGGTGATGACCTCTTCATGGGTCGGGCCGAGCACCCATTCCTTTTTGGACCGGTCGCGGACCTTGTAAAGCACCTCGGCGGCGGTTTCGTAGCGACCGCTTTGCTGCCAGATCTCCGGCGGTTGCAAGGCGGGCATGAGGACTTCGATGCCGCCGGCGCGGTCCATCTCCTCGCGGACGATTTGTTCGACCTTGCGCAAGGCCCGCAGACCCAGCGGCAGGAACGTATAGACGCCGCCGGCCAGCTTGCGGAGCAGTCCGGCGCGCAGCAGGAGTTTGTGGGAAACGATTTCCGCGTCCGCGGGAGCTTCGCGGAGCGTGGGGATCAACGTTTGAGTCCAGCGCATGAACAGGTTTCCAATTTACGATTGCCGATTTACGATTTGCACGACGCGGGAGCTTCCGGGCGCGCGCCCGGCTCGTCAATCGCAAATCGTGCGTGGACGTTGCGGACGGTCGAAACGTCATGCGTCCGGGTGCATGGTCGCAGTTGCATTCGGGGCGGGATCTTCCTATCTTCAGGTCCATGAACTGCTTGACGAGGCAGGAACAATTGGTTCTCTGTATTGTTCTTGGGCTGCTGTTGACGGGCTGGGCGGTGAAGACGTATCGCACCGCGCACCCGGCGCAACCCCTGGCCGGGGCGGTGGATAATTAAGATGCAAGAAGTCTCTTTCGAGGAATCGCTGGAAAAAATTCTGGCCCGGGACGCGCGCTACCAGCGCGACGCCTATCTCTTTTTGCGCGAGGCGCTCGACTACACCCAGAAACTGGTCGGCAAGGAAAACGGCGGACGGGTCCGGCATGTCACGGGCCAGGAATTGCTGGATGGCATCCGGCGATTCGCGCTCGAGCAGTTTGGCCCGATGGTGATCACCGTGTTCGAGGAATGGGGAGTGCGTACCTGTGGCGACTTTGGCGAAATTGTGTTCAACATGCTCGAGACCGGCCTCCTGGCAAAGACGGCGCAAGACTCACGAGCCGATTTTGAGGGCGGTTATGATTTCAAGGACGCGTTTCAAAAGCCGTTTCGCCCGTCGGCCAAAGAAGGCGTCGCTGCTCCCGAACCCCGACCCGCGAGGGTTTAGCGCCATTTCCCACGTGGCCATGTTTTCCGTTTCATTTCCGTGCCGCAGCGCAGCCCTATGACCAACGCTTCCGTCCGCGCCGCGGCCAGACGCGGTGAAATCCCGCCCGTGCCCGGCGGCGTCAAACTCACCACGCTCGAAAACGGACTGACGATCATCGTGCGGGAGGATCACAGCGCGCCGGTCGTTTCGGCGCAGGCGTGGGCCATGACCGGCAGCGTGCATGAAGGCCGCTGGTTGGGCGCGGGCCTCTCCCACGTGCTGGAGCACATGTTGTTCAAGGGCACCACGACGCGGCCGGGCAGCCGCATTGACCAGGAAGTCCAGGATGCGGGCGGTTACATGAACGCCTACACCAGCTTCGACCGCACGGTGTATCACATTGACGTGCCCAACACCGGCGCCCGGACGGCCATTGATATTCTGTGCGACATCATGCAGAACGCGTCGCTCCCGCCGGATGAACTCGCCAAGGAACTGGACGTCATTCG
The DNA here is from genome assembly GCA_964458575.1 of uncultured Bifidobacteriaceae bacterium. Classification (GTDB taxonomy): domain Bacteria; phylum Verrucomicrobiota; class Verrucomicrobiia; order Limisphaerales; family JADLHS01; genus CAYWMD01. The sequence continues at coordinate 219,527 of CAYWMD010000002.1, forward strand.
CCGCGAGATGGACATGGGGCAGGATGATCCCGCGCGTCGCTCCGGTCGCCGGCTGTTTGAAACCGCGTACACGCGGAGTCCGTATCGCTACACCATCATCGGCTATCTCGACATCTTCAACGAACTCAAGCCCGAGGACATCCGCGGTTATTACACGGAACGATACGCGCCGAACAACGTCTTTTACGTCGTCACGGGGGATGTGCGGGGCGATGACGTCGTGGCCCAGATCAAGGCCGCCCATGCGAAAACCAAGGCCAGGGCGCTGCCGCCGGTGGTCCTGCCGGAAGAACCCCGGCAAACTGCGGCGCGCGAGATTGTCGAGGAAGCGCCGATCGAACTCGGTCATCTGCATTTTGCCTGGCACATTCCCGAACTGCGGCACCCCGACGTGCCGGCGCTCGACGTGCTGGCGGTGTTGCTCGGCAGCGGTCGGAGCTCGCGGCTTTTTCAAGAGGTGCGCGAGCGCCAGGGCGTGGTCCACCACGCGGACGCCTGGACTTACAACCCGGGCAATCCCGGCCTGTTCGGCATGAGCGCGGTCGTGGACGCCGGCAAATTCGAGGCGGCGCGCGCCGCCCTGCTGGCCGAAATCGAGAAACTGAAAACGACGCCGGTCCAGAGCCGGGAGGTGAACAAGGCGGTGAAGCAGTTCATCTCCGCGACGCTCGCCACGCGCAAAACGATGCAGGGCCAGGCCAGCGATCTGGGCGGCAGCTGGCTGGCCGCGAATGATTTGAATTTTTCGGAACGCTATCTGGCCGCCGTGAAAGGCGTGACGACCGCCGATGTGCGGCGGGTCGCGCGCCAGTATCTCACGCCCGGCAACCGCACCCTCTACGCGTTGCTCCCCAACGGTTCGTCGCCCGAATCAAAAGCACACGTGGAAGCGAGCACGGAGCATCCCGTCCAAAAAATTGAATTTCCCAACGGGCTGAGGTTGCTCGTGAAGGAAGATCATCGGCTGCCCTTCGTGGAGTTCCGGGCGGTCTTTCAGGGTGGCGTGCTCGCGGAAACCCCGCTCAACAACGGGATCACGCAGTTGCTGGCCAAACTGCTGCTCAAAGGCACGAAGCGGCGTGACGCCGAGGCCATCGCCCGGGAAATCGAATCCGTCGGCGGCAGCATGGACAGCTATGGCGGCAACAACAGCCTGGGGGTGAACGTGGAGGTTTTGAGCGACGACTTCCGCGTGGGTCTGGACTTGCTGGCGGACGTTTTGCTGCACTCGACCTTCCCGGCGCCGGCGCTCCAGCGCGAACAGGAAATTCAAATCGCGGGGATTCGGGCGCAACGGGATGAATTGCTCAAGAGCGCGGGCAAGGCGATGCGCCGCGCGCTGTTTGGGGAATGCGGTTACGGGCTCGACGTGCTTGGCACGGAGCAGAGCGTTCAGAAACTCAAGGCAACCGATCTCAAGGTGTTTCACGCGCGGCTCATCACGCCGGACAACTGCGTCCTGGCTATCTACGGGGACGTGAAAACTTCCGCCGTGAAAGCGGCCGTGGCGAAAGTATTCGCCAAATGGAAAGCGGGTGCGGCGGGCGTTCAAGCAGTGGCCAGTCCCGCAAACGCGCCCCAGCGCGGACTCCAGCGCGTCACCGAAACGCGGGACAAGAAGCAGGCGGTGCTGGTGATTGGGTACGCCGGCACGACCTTGCGCAGCGAAGACCGCTATGCGCTGGAGTTGTTGCAGGAATGTTGCAGCGACCTGGGGTCACGGCTGTTCCTGCGCATTCGCGAAAAGCTCGGGCTGGCGTATTACGTCGGCGCGCAACATTTTCCCGGTCTCGTGCCGGGCTACTTCTCGTTCTATGTCGGGACCGCGCCGGAGCAGGCGGACCTGGTCGAGCAGGAATTGCTCAAGGAAGCCGAACTATTGCGCGCGGAGGGTGTGACCGCCGAGGAGCTCAAACGCGCCAAGGCCAAGGTCATCGGGCAGAAGAAAATCGCGCGGCAGGATCTTGGCAGTTTCGCGATGACGACGGCGCTCGATGAGCTTTACGGGCTGGGTTACGCGAACACCGACACCGAGGATGCACAATTCGAAGCTGTGACGCTCGAGCAGGTGAAAGCCGCCGCGCAAAAATACCTGCGGCCGGATGCGCTGGTCATCTCGCTGGTGAAGCCGGAAAACGCGTAACTGCCAGGGTTTAGCGAGCCAACCGCCGCCCGAGTCCCCGTTTTATTGGGTTTCGCTTAAGTTCGCTGCCGCGTCCCGCGGTGCTATTTCCAATGTCTCATCCCTGCGCCGCGGTTCGTCCTCTTCTTCCTCGACGCGCCGGCCTTGCACCGGGGTTTCAATGCTCAAGCCGCCGGTGGCCGTTTGTGTCGTCTGGTCGCCCGACTTGTGGAACTTCACGCTCACGATCTTGCTGACGCCGTGTTCTTCCATCGTCACACCGTACAGCACGTCGCCCATGCCGATGGTGCGCTTGTTGTGGGTGATGATGATGAATTGCGAATGGGCCAGGAAGCGTTGGAGCACGCGGATGAAACGGTTGATGTTCGATTCATCCAGCGGCGCGTCCAATTCGTCCAGCACGCAGAACGGGCTGGGCTTGACCTGGTAAATCGAGAACAGCAACGCCACCGCGGTCATGGTCTGTTCGCCGCCGGACAGGAGCGAGATCGTTTGCAGTTGCTTGCCCGGCGGGCGGGCGACGATGTCAATGCCGCTTTCCAACACGTCGTTTTCATCCAGCAGAATCAGGTCGGCCTTGCCGCCACCGAAGACCTCAACAAACATCGTCCGGAAGTTGTCGCGGATCTTGTGGAACGTTTCCGTGAACATCTGCTTCGTCTGCGTGTTGATGCGGTTGATCACTTCGATCAGCTGGGTCTTGGCGTTGACCAAATCGTCGTGTTGCTGGGTCAAAAACTGGTGACGCTGCTCGGTTTCCTCATATTCCTCGATGGCCACGAGGTTCACCGGGCCGATTTCGTCCAGTCGCCGTTGCAGCGCTTCGATTTGTTTCGCCACAACGTCCCAATCCGTGGCCGCGCCAGCCGCCGCCATTTCCTCGGGCGACATGACGTGGACCTTGGCCGCGCCTTCGTCGGCAAAGGTGATGGTGATGCATTCGCCACGCACGTCGTCGAGGTTCACGTGGTATTTCTGCTGGATGCGCTCGCGCAGGTTGTCCACGGTCATGTTCTTCTGCGCGAGTTCCACGTCCAGTGAACCGCGCTGTTCCTGCAGTTGCGTGAGGCCGCGACGTTGTTCCCGCAGGCCTTCCTCGTGTGTGCCGAGGTCGGCTTCCTGCGTTTGTTTCTGCCCCACTAGACTGGCCGTTTGCGTGTTCACCTGCTCGCGGTCGTGGGCGAGCCGTTCGATCTGGCGGCGTGATTCCGCAATCTCCGCCTCGGCCTGCGCCTGGCGGTTGATGAAGGAGGAAACCTCGCCGCGCCGTTGCTCGATGATCTGCGCCAGTTCGGCGATGCGCTGTTGGAGTGCCTGTTGCTGCTGGCGGGCCGAAACGCACAATTGTTCCTCGGTCGCGAGGGCGACCTTGCACTCGGTCAACGCGGCCGTGGCGGCGTCGCGTTGCGACCGCAAGTCCTCCAACCGGGCCGTCAGTTCGCTCACCTGCTGTTGCCGGGCTTGCTCATGGGACTCCAACTCCACGGCGTTCGCGGCGAGCGCGGCGCGCTTGTCGTTCCCTTCCTGTTCCTGCGCGGCGAGGCTCTGGATCTCGTAAATCACCGTCTCAATCTTTTGTTGCAAGAGGCGTTGCGAATTCTCCAGCGCGTTCAATTCGCCCTCGCGGGTGGCGATGGCGACTTCCTGTTCGCGCAATTCGGTCTGCGCCTGTTGCAGGCTCGCTTGAATCTCGGTCTGCTCGCTCAACAACGCGCCGCGCTGGCGGCTGGCTTCCGCGACGCGCCGTTTGATTTCCTCCACTTCGCCTTGCAGTTCGGCGATTTGATTTTTGCGGCCGAGGATGGACGCCGGGGCTTTCGGGTTGCCATGGCCGTTCAGGTAACCGCCCGTGTAAACGCCGTGCCGGCTCAGGAGATCGCCGTTCAGGGTCACAAAATCGCACCCCGCATGGCCGTTCTGAATTTGCTCCGTGGCGCTGGCGAGATCGGAGGTCAGGAACGTGCGTCCCAACAGGGATTTCACGAGTTTGTCCACCGCGGGCTCGGCCTGGATCACGGTCAGGGCCGGCACCACGTCGCCTTTGGCCAGGCGATCCCGCACGCCGCGGTTGTCATGACGCGGAATCACATCGGTGGCAAACGCCAGTTGATGCGCGTCTCTTTGTTCGATGGACAGCGCGGCCACACTGGCGCGGCCGGCCTTGGTTTCGGCGAGTTCGGCAAGGATTTGTTGCGCGGATTCGGGTTGTTCCGTGAGCACGAGTTGCAGGTGATGGCCGAGCGCGTTCTCAATTGCCACGACAAATTCTTCCGGCACCCGGATGCGATCCACCAGCGAGCCCATGACGCCGCGTCCTGCATTGCGGGATCGCAGCGCCGCCACGGCGCCGCTGTCAAAGCCTTCGCGCGCCGTTTCCAGTTGTTCGAGTACAGCGAGGCGCGAACGTTTCTCCGCCTGCGCCTGCAGGAATTGATCCTGCGCTTCGGACGAATTTTGCAGTTCCACCTGCAATTGCTTCAGCCGTTCCTGGCGTTGCTCCACCGTGCCGCGCTTGGTTTGGACACTGAGTTTGTCGCTTTCCACGTTGGCGGCGAATTCGTGCAGGCGCACGTCGAGCCGCGCGCGCTCTTCTTCGAGCTGCAACTTCTCGGCGGAAAGTTTTTCGAGGCGGACGACGTTGCCCTGCTTTTGCAGATCGAGCGTGTTGATCTCGTTACGCAGGCGGGTCAAATCCTGCGCGGCGGCGAAGGCGTCGGCCTGCGCCTGGCGAAGCGCTTCCTGTCCGTCGCGAATTTCGCCTTCGACCCGCTGCAACGCGGCCTGCCGCTCCTGCAACGCCTGCTTGTGTTTCGACAGCGTCACTTCCGACGCGGCCAGTCGTTCGTTCAAACCGGTCAACTCCTGTTCCGCGATGCGGCGACGCTCCTCGGCCTCCGTGATGTCGGCGGCGGCTTTCGCGTTCTGCGCGGCGAATTCGCGCAGCCGTTCTTCGTTGAATTGAATCCGCCCTTCGTGCCGGTCGCTTTCGCTCTTCAACTCCAGGCCGCGCTGCTGCATCCCGGCGATTTGGTGTTCGACTTCCGCGAGCCGCGAGCGCAACTGGGTGATTTCCTCCTCGCACCGCAGCACGTTCGCGGAACTGACCTCAATTTCACCCCGAATCCTTTCCGCCGTGGCCTGCTTGTCGCGGATCTCCGCCTGCAACACGTCGAACTGATGCCGCGCGAGTTGGGTGTCGAGATGCTGCAACTCCTGCGAAATCTGTTTGTAGCGCCGCGCCTTGCCGGCCTGGCGTTGCAACGAACCGATCTGACGCTTCACTTCGCGGATGAGGTCGGCGACGCGCAGGAGATTCTGTTCGGTGTATTCCAGTTTGCGGAGCGACTCGCGTTTCTGGCTCTTAAACTTTGTGATGCCGGCGGCTTCCTCGAAAATCAACCGGCGATCTTCCGGCTTGCTCGAAAGGATCTGCGTGATGTGGCCCTGGGCCATGATGCTGTAACTCGTGCGGCCCACGCCCGTGCCCATGAACAGTTGC